>CAIYRB010000045.1 GCA_903928445.1 uncultured Pseudomonadota bacterium
CGAGCTGCTGGCGCGGCTCGACGTATACCGTTCTAAGTCTTTTAAGCGCAGCGCCCTGCGGCGCTTTGCTGGGCTCCTGCCGGAGTCGCGGCAGATCGCCGTGGCTGACCAGATCCTGGCCTCGACTCAGCCCTATCCCGAGGTTATTCGCGCCGTACCCTGGCTCCATAATTTGGCAGAAAAGACCGGAAAGACCGGTGAGGCACACCAACCGGAAGCGAGCTTTGCCAAGGCCAGGTTGCTGGCGGCGCATAAATCCTGCGGTATGGCCAAAGATCTCATGCTCAGCACGCTGCGGACGATCAAAGGCCTGACCTCGCTAAACGATGCGGTCAATACGGGCAAGGCCATTGAGGGCTGTTACCGGGCTCAGGACCGGCAGCAGCGTGCCGCTTTTTGGCGCTTAATCACCAAGCAGATGGACCGGACCTACGGCATCGACGGGTGGGCCGAATCGTTGCTTCGTCTAGGTTTTATCGATTGGTCGCACAATTCGTTTGACGAGGCGACCGCTACTTTCAAAGAGGTGATCGCCAGAACCGAAGGGAAAATCCGCAAGTATGAGGCGCGCGCCCTCTATGCTCTGGCGCGCATCGCCGAGAACGAAGGCGACGTCGAGCATGCGGCGAACCTTTATCAGGACTATATGTCGCGCTTTCCGGAGCAGGAGAACGCCGAGGAAGCGATGATGGCCGCTGTCTTGCTTCGCGCCGGCAAAGGTGAATGGGTGGCTATCAGCACCCAGCTTGAGGCGATGATTCAGGCACAGACCATGCTGCGGCTTGATGATCGCTCGGTTGGCGCGCTGTCCTTTGCCCTGTTTTGGACTGGGCGCGCCTACCTTGAGCAACATCGCGTGGCCGAGGCGACCGAGCTGTGGCGGCGGCTGGCCAGCGAGTACTATTCGACCTACTACGGTGCCTTGGGCCACTACCTGTTGGAGAAGACCCAGGGCCGGTCTTTGGCCCTGCAACCAGCAAGGTCGCCTGGTTTTCGCATGCAGACGCTGCGTGCAGCATTCTCGCTGCCAGATCAGCAGAAGATCCTGCGCATCGAGGCTCTGATGCGGCTTGGTATGAAGAACTCGGCCATCTGCGAGCTAGAAGAGCTGGACGTCGCCGATGGTAAACCTGAGAAGATTTTGGTCAAAGCGCTGGTCATGCATGCATCGGGCCGCTGGCTGGACGCCGTTAAGGCCTATGATTCGATTCCGCGCTCCTTTCGTAATTCCCTACCTGTAGGCTTTGAACGCATCCTCTTTCCCCAGCGCTTTGGCGTCGAGGTGCGAGCTTTAGCCTTGAAGGCGAAGATCGATCCCGATTTGGTTCTGGCGATCATCCGTCAGGAAAGCGTGTTTAATCCCGTGGCGCGCTCGCCGGTTGGCGCCATGGGTCTGATGCAACTCATGCCACAGACGGCCCGCTTGGAAATGAAGCGCATCGAGTCGGCCTACATGCCGGAGGCGGAACGGCGTGTGACCTACCAACACCTTGGCAATCCTTTGGGGCTACTCCTCGCCGAGACCAACCTTAAAATCGGCGTGCATCACGTGCGTTCTTTACTCGAGAAGTATCTCAGCCCGGTATATGTGTTGTCGGCCTATAACGCCAGCCCCGCTGCGGCCCAACGCTGGATGACGACGCTGCCAACCAAGGACCCTTTGGCCTTCATCGAGCGCATTCCCTATAAAGAGACGCGCGCCTACGTCAAGCTGGTACTGCGCAACTACTTTTACTACAAGCGCTGGTATGGCAATACCAAAGACCCGCTGCAGCATCTTGAGACCGTGACGTCGCCGCTGCTAGCGCTGCTCAATGGACGCTCGCAGGCCGTGCCTAAACCATCCTCGGTGCAAACCCCAGCGCAGCCGATGATGGAGTCTGCCGCAGAGTCTTCGGCGGAGTTACCTACGGAGTCTTCGGTTGGTGCTCTTCGGGGGCCGCCTGCTGGCACGCCGGTAGTAGACGACAGCGCTGATAAATAGCCTGCAGCAGCGGTGTTGCTTCGAGGCTGACCGCGAAGCGCAGCGCATTGTAGACCTGAGGAATCAAACAGAGATCGGCCACCGTGACCTGGTCGCCTTCGCTATAGAGGCCTGGACGTCCCTGGCCCAGCAGCGTCTCGTAGATGCTGAGGCCGCGCCGAATAAAATGCTGCATATGCCCCTGACGCTCGCCCTCAGCCGCGACAAAGTGTTGCAGCAGCGAGGGGTTTTGCAGTGGCTGCGTGCCCGTGGCGATGGTGAGCGCTAGCTGCCTGACGCGCAGCCGAGCTTCGGGCTGCGCGGGATAAAGGGGGGGATTTGGATAAGTCTCCTCCAACCAGTCGATGAGCGCCAGGGATTCGCCGTAACAGCGGCCATCAATCGCCAAGGCCGGGAGAAATCCCGACGGGTTTTTGGCGATATACTCAGGCTGCCGATGCTCGCCGCTGAGGATATTGACCGGAACACTTTGGTAGTCCACGCCCTTGATGGCCAGAGCCCAGCGCACGCGCCAAGAACAAGACGAGCGCCAGTAGTGATACAGGGTGAGACTCGGCGCGGGATTAGGCATGGCGTCTCCGGGGCATGAATTGAATGGCCGTGTGCGTTTCGCGTCTTGGTCATGTTAAATCACTTTGCCTCGAAGCTGGCAGGATTTCCTGCTTTGATTGCCAGGCTTGTGTCTAAGTATCTTATTTTAGAGAGTATTTAACTGATGGCACGGGCTGCGGCCAGGCCGGAGCGGAGCGGATTCAAGTAAACCTGCAATTGTTCCGATCAGTTTGATAGACGTGGTAAAGGAGATTCGATGCGCCTGTTTACTCGCAAATCTTATGGGACTTTGGTCGCGGTAGCCCTGACGACGCACTGCGGCAAAACCAAAGCACCTGAGACAGCGCCAGTGACCGCTGCAGTGGTGCAAGAAGATGGCACTAGTGCACTGGAGGGCGCTGCAGATCTGCGCTACAACGAGCTTAAGGGGAATTGGCGTACGGCGTCGTGCAGTAAGCTCGACGCGGGATCGGCGCAGCAGGCCAAGATCTTCACCAAAGCGCATGTCATCACGGTTATCGATTCATTTTCGGACCAGTCATGCGCAACGCTCAAGGAGCGTTTTTTCATCGTGGCGTCGTATAAAACTGGTGACCTTGTGACTGGCACGACCTCGCGCAAAATCGACTTCAGCGTGACCGGCCTGGCCGCTTCCTTTAGCGACCCGACGGCCTTAAAGGCGCTCAACGCGGCCAAGGTCTGTGGCTTTAGTGATTGGGCGGCGGGATTGCCAAAGGACTTGACCAGTAAAACGTGTATCACGACGACGCCTTTGGCCATTGGCTTGTTTAAATCGCCAAGCGATTTTAACGTCTACCAAGTGACCGCGGGTAACTTATTGTTCGGCAAAGAAGACGCGGCTCATGACGGCCTGGCTGATGGTCACCGGCCGGCCCAGCTAGGCGATGCCACCACGGCATTGACCAAGCAAAGCAAAGACGATGATGCGATCAATCGCCTCGATGTGTTGTTTGCGAGCACCGGCATCAAGGCCGCTGCCGCCGAACCAAGCACGGCGCTGCGCACGGTGAAGCTGTCCATCCCAGAGTTGCCCGCCGCTGCGGATCCTGCTGCTACGACGCATCTTGAGGTCGTCTTTGCCCCAACTAATCCGTTCAAACAGACCCTGGTCTTTCAGGCCCAAACGGTCAACTCGGTTACATCGCCTGGAGTGTCCGTCGATACCTACACGGTGACGGTGTTGCAGGTAGATGCGACGAGCACGACGCCAAAGGCATCGGGGTCGGCGCAGATCGTCATGACCGGTGCGGTTGATCAGCCGTTGACGGTGCATGTGAAATAGGCCGCGGATGAGCGCGGCTAACGGTGTTGGCTCAGAGCCTTGCCAAATTGAATCTTGAAATTAAGATCACCTTGTTCCCAACTCTAGGGCAATATCATTCTACGGCCTGGATACCATCCGACCTCATCTTTTCATGCGGCGGACCACATGACAAAACCCCGAAAAGCCAAGGCTAAGGCTAAGAAGCAGGCAAACCCACGTGTCGAGGCGATTTCGCGGCGAAGTTTTGTCGAATTCGCCGGGGCTGCGGCCGGAACCGCGATGGTCGGTTGCGGGACATTGGCTATGGCGTCCAGCGTCCTTGGCGAAGCAGGCGCTGGCGGCACCATCGTGAAAGCAAGGATTCATCCCGCTATCGGCGTCGTGCGCTTGGGTAATAGCGTCGCGGGTGACGGCTTTTTTATTGGACCCGAAGTCACGACTCCCGTTCAAACCACCGCCGCGACGCTCCGCGACGGCAGTGGCGCTTTGAAGAGGCAAGCCGCGCGTTTTCGGATATACGGCCTTGACGCCGATGATCAGGTCGTCGCCGAATTGACTCCGGATGATTCGGCCGCAGTCGTCGACATCGAATGGAGCGTGCATTTAGTCAACAAAAAGGCCGCAGGCTACCGATTTTCAACCGCGCTCGATATACCGGAAGCTGCGGCGTTCGCACTGCCTAGACGCAATTCAGGTGTAAAAGGTAAGGATCGCCAGGCACTGGTCATCGATCCGGGTGTTCGAACGATTTCGGGGCGGAATCGACATGGTGCCGCCTATCAATTCGACAGCGGCGCGTTCATGGGGACTAGGGTCTACCTAGGGGAGTTGCGCACGGACCAGGCCGGTCGTTTGCTCGTCCTTGGTGGACGCGGCGTTTCCGCTTCGCCAACTGGCAGGCCAATCCTTAATATTGGCGACTCTGACACGTTCAATAACGCCGACGGCTGGTATGACGACACATCGGACGGGCCAGTGTCCGCTAAGCTAACCGTTGACGGTCGCGAGATCCCCGTTGAGTCCGCGTGGGTGATCGTCAACCCACCGAACTACGCGCCAGATATCATCGGGTGGCGAACCCTGCATGATTTGCTTTATGAGACGCAGGTTGCGGCTGGCACCTTGCCGCCGCCGCAGACAACCTCGTTTACCAGTGATATCCTGCCACTGCTCCAGCGCCTTGCCGGGCTGCAATGGGTTAACGCCGGATTTGCCGCGGCGTTTCAACCTGGCGGTGACAGCGGCTTGCTCTTTGACGATCCGCAGCTTATTGCCAAACTCGCACATAAGCCGGCGCCCGGCACGGCCGACCAGCATGCTGATCTGCGCAAATCGATTGTGCTAGCCTTTCGCCTTGTCCATGGCCCGGACCTGCCGCCAA
>CAIYRB010000046.1 GCA_903928445.1 uncultured Pseudomonadota bacterium
CCAATATTGTCATTGAGAAACATCAGCTACGGTCGCATATAGACCCTCTGCTCCCCGTCATCAAAGAGTTGGATTTTACCATGCAATGTCGAAAGGTTGTCCCGGTCGCTGACCAAAGCGGCTTTAGGCAGGTTTCGAGATAGGCATCGTTTTCCGCCATCGTGGAAGTCCACTTTCCCCTCAATTAATCGGCTGTTTGCTGCGGGTTCTGATCTTACTGACGACCCGACGATGGTCGCTGAGTCATTCACGGATTTCAGCAGCGAAGATGACTTTGATGCCTATGCGCTATTTCAGTATTTGATGATGCGCGAGGTGCGTCGGACAGGTGTATCCGGAGAGAACAAACAGTTCACACTTTGGTCAGTATTTCACGAAAATCGCCTTACCGATGCAGATAGGGCGGCTCAGATGAAGGCGCTGTCACTTGTCACCAGTATTCACATCGTCAACCACGGCAAGGGCCGAGCAGATCATTTTTTCCGTGACTAAGGCCCGTGCGGGATCGATCAGATGATTGAGCACGAGGCAGGGATTTTTGTCGCCTTTGGCTAAGAAGTAGATGTTCTTATCCGGTACGTACTTGTTAGCGACCCGCCCCTGATCTGTGTATGTCATGATGTGATAATCAGGATTGTCGGCGCAGAACGCAAACAGTGCCGGCAAGCGCCTAGCCCGGAAGGTGCCTCCGAAGCCTTCCGTCTCGAAGCCAAGCCACTCCAGCTCACGATAAGAGCTGACCAAGCCCACACGGCGGCAGAAATCGTCCATATCAACAATCAACTCGATGTGATCTTCCCGCCCGGTCGCACTCATAGGATCCTCCCGAAGCGCCATTGCCTTCAGCTGGTATCGGTCGGGTCGTCGGACATCTGAAAGCAATGCAGGACCGCTGGGTGAAGGAAGGCCACCAGCCGCTGCTGAAATTCTTCTTCATTAGAGCCGCAAAGGTCATTGTTATCCGGAAGCTATGATCGTCCCACGGTCGACATACCTACGTGATTCTATCTAAGATTTAAGACAGTTAAGAGCGGCTGATCCGGTAAGGGGCCCCTTGCCGCTATTGGGCCACTGCAGCCGAACCACGGTTAGCGAAGTACCTGCTACACCAGCGCATATACCCGGCCCTACAATTGGTATGGCAAACTGCCTCTCATAGTCCGGTAGACGTTTGCGGCTTACAGCGTGTAGCCGACGCGGAGTGGCGGTCAACCACAGACTCCTTCCATAAGCAACCGCAGGTCATTTGCAGGCCGTTATCCCGACTAATAAGCTCAGGCGCCAAGTGATTTTGATTTTTGGAGGATCCATTGAAAATACCACCTCAGCGATTCGGCGAGTGCCGCAGCGGCAAGCCGATCTGCACTTACCTCACCGACGATCGTTCGGAGCGCGCGGATCTAGTCAAGGACTTCAATATGGAGGACCATTTCGACGCATTCGCTCTGTTCCAGCATTTGTTGCGCCGCGAGATTAGACGCAAGTCCCCGCTTGCTGATGAGTTGCAACGGTTCCAGAGCTGGTCGGATCTGCACTATGGGCGCATTAGCGGGACAGCGATGACAGTGCTGAAGGACGGATTATCGATCATCACTAGTCTTGACATCGTGAAGCACGGCAAGTGCCGCGCAGACGATTTCTTCCGCAACTAACGCCTGTTTGGGATCTACGAGATGGTTAAGCACCAAGATCGGGTTTCGATCGCCGTTTGCCAACCTGTACAATACCTGCCCTGGCACGTATTTATTCTCGTAGCGGCCGTCACCAGTATAGCTAACAATGTGGTACTCGGGGTTTTCTTGACAGAATCGCTGCAGTTCAGGCACGCGCTCCGACCGGAAAGAACCGGCGAAACACTCCACTTTGAAGCCTAACCATTCCAGCTCCTCATAATGGCCGACAATGCCCACGCGATTAAAAAAAATGTTGATGTCTACGATAAGTTCGATGCGATCTTCGCGTGCTGTCGCGCTCATAGCCCCCCCCTATGGCTACGTTATCGGTTCGATCGTCGCATAGCTGAAGGCGCAGACTTGGTGCAAAGCCTAAAACCTTTTCATTCGTCTGCAATATAGGTTGTAGTGGCAACACACATTTCCCACTTATCCCCAGATTCCAAGGTTGACGCCCAGTGGCTGTTCACCGCGTGAGCAGACGCTGACTACCGCGCGGCCGCGCCGACCGTGTCGTCTCCTGCGGAGATGCCGCTTGGTTACCTTGTTGATCTTCTGCAAGGAACCAGTCGATCCGCATGCAAGATCGCGGTAAAATTGCCATGCATTATGCCCGCGATGTTTTGGAGCCGCCGTGTACAACCGTAACATATTGCGAATACTTGAGAAATCGAAGAAGTCATGCCTCTTGCTTGGGCCGCGTCAGGCCGGCAAATCGACCCTCATGGAGTCGTTAAAACCAGACCTGACCTTCAATCTTATGCACGACCCAACGTTTGTACGCTTTAGCCGTAATCCTGGTGAGCTTGAGGAGCGTCTTGGGCCGGGTACTTTTTCTTCGATACGGGCGTGCTGGGTGGGCTGCTCGAGTCCTTCACAGTATCACCAGACCGCATCGGGCTACACTTTGAGAACCTCCTCTTCAACCAAATCCAAAACACCGCCTGGTCCTACGACACCCCGATCAGAATTTCGAGCTACCGTACAGGTGCCGGTGCAGAAGTCGATTTCATCGTCGAGATGAGAGATCAGGTCTGGGCCATCGAGGCGAAAGCCTCGACCAATGTTGGCGTCGATGACCTGACTGGGCTGAAGTGCTTTGAAACGTTCTACGGTAAAAAATGCCGCCCGGTCGTCGCTTACCTGGGGCAATCTCGTCGCTTTTTGCAGCAAGTGGAGGTCTGGCCGTGGCAAGAGCTCCTTGCAGAAATGTTTGGCAAAGCCTGAGGCTTGCCTGGGCGGGTGTGTCGGCGCCGATATTTATGAATTGCTCGGTCACAGAGCACGCAAAAGCAGGGTCTTTCTCGCAATGTCATAGTCAGGCGTTGTTTCGGCTTTACCTTTGGCCTTGCCCTCGGCCTTGTCAACGCCTCCCGCAGACAGCGGAATAAATTGATAAAAGATATCCAATATTGATATTTCGGTGGTTTTGACTCAAGATATTAACCAGTATTGCCGATAAGCAGGGAGTGTTCGTGTTTGACAACTACACGATAGAAATTTCCCAGTGGGTACTGAAGAAGATTTCAGATAGGGGGTTCAGCAGGTTAGACGTGGAGCTGGCCATTTACACCAGTGACGACCCTGCGGTGCAGGGCCATCCAGATCATACACCCCCGGAAACTTGGCTGTTTATCGGCGAGTCGCTGAATGGAACGACCGTCGAGGTTTACGTCACTCCATTGCACGAAGCCAAGGTGTTAGCTGTTAAGTCCTTGTTTATATTTGAAGAACCGTAGGAAGTCGAAGGCGACGAGGCGGTACGCGGCGTGAATAGTGGAGATAACAGACTGAAGTTACAGTATTAATGTTGGGGGGCTGATGAAAAAACGCATGACGAAAGACCAGGAACTGGCATATCTCAACCAAGGGCCAGAAGCCGAAAAGGCTGAGATAGAGCGAATTGAAGCAATGCGCCGATCTGTCGACCCGAGCAAGTGGAAGCCGATCACTGACGAAGGCGATCTAGAGTTTATTGCGAAGGTAAAAGAGACTCTAAGTAAAAAGCGCGTTGGGCGACCAGCGCGACGGGTGCCCGTTAGGCCGATTCATATGAAGTGGCCGGAGCCGCTTATTTGCCTCGTCGAAAAGTACGCTGAAGAGGACGGCCTGGATTATCAAAGCTTCATTCGAACGACGGTCGCTAAGGAAATACACAGACGGCAAAAAGAAGGCGCTTAAGCGCGCTTACTGAAGCAGGCGTTAGCCTGTGCTTCGATCCTGTCGCTGGAGTGCGGATTCCGGGCGGGACTTTGTCGCAATAATACCTCGCTATCCGGAATTCGGGGTCAGTCACCGGCGCTAACTTGCTCTCGACCATTCGCAATAGGTTGCCAGAATAACGGCAGCTCCAAAGCATCGCGGGCAGAATGCACCGAAATTTTACCGCTGTCTTGCGGGCGGATCGACGGGTTGCTGGCTGGCGATTTATCCCGCCTTGAGTCCCCGTTGGATCAACTCGACAGCCATTTCGTTGAGACTCTTCCCGTGTTGAGCGGCCTCTTGAGCTAAGGTCGCATGGAGATTCGACGAAGTGCGCAGCACAAATTTCCCCGAGAATTGGCGGCGACTAACTGGTTCAGGGATGGCGATGCCTTGGTCCTGAGCGGTCTCCAGCCATAACTCGATCGCTTCCTTGGCATTCGCCAAGGCCTCCTCCGGTGTCCCGCCGTGGGTGTGACACTGATCCAACTCCGGCACACGCGCCACGTAGATTTTATCTCGCGGATCAAAGGCGATGTTGACCTGGTATTCTAGGGCTTCGGTGGATCGACGGTTGGTCTTGGCTTTACGTTTCTTCATGTCGCTTCTCGATTAACGGGCGCAAGGCATCCAGGATGTAGTGAGGGGCGTCCTTACTGTGAGCGGCGAGGGTGAATGTCCGACCATTTTTGACCCACTGCTCGTGACTGCCGCGCTGACGAGTCATTTGAAATCCAATGCTAGTCAGCAACGTGCGAACCTCCTGGCAGGTTAGTCGACTACCGGCTAACAGCTTGCTTTTGAGCTTTTCCAGCCTACTCACCGTAAATAGTATCATTGAGTAGTACTATAAGCAAAGCCAAACTCTCCCAAAATGCGTGACGTTGGCGTCAAGGAGCCGTGATCGTGCGGCGACGGAGACCAATGTTTACAGGGTCAGTCATGCGCGAGTCCCGCGACATGATGTGGTCGAGGTCGGACATGGTGGCACTATTTTCGGGGGTTTTTTTTGGCCGACGTCGCTTTTTGCAGCAGGTGGAGGTCTGGCCGTGGCAAGAGCTCCTTGCAGAAATGTTTGGCAAAGCCTGAGGCCTGCCTGGGCGTGTGTGTCGGCGCCGACATTTATGAATCGCTCGGTTACCTCGATGAACGGGCGCAAGGCATCCAGGATGTAGTTAGGCCGCTGGGTGGCGGAGTACGTCGGCTTTGCGACGATGCCGGATCCTAGGCTTATGGGCTGCTTTATTCCAAGAACCTGGATTAGTAATTTCTTGGATCATCCTCTCCATCAACAAGATCGATTCTGGGCGTTTTAAAGTCATTGTGCCGCGCAATATCTTGCTAATCGTACCCTTACTTAAACCAATGGATGCGGCCAAGTTTGTCGCGTTCAATCCTAGTAGGAGACGAGCCCCGCTCACCTCGTCGGCCGTGAGCACCTTCTCGCCTTTTGCTATAGCAACGTAGTTAAGCTTGACGAAGGACTCGGCAGCAGCTCTCATCAATTTTTCGATCGACGCACTCGTGAGTAAATGCTCATGCTTTTTCTGATCAAAGTTATCGCGACAGACGTTGGCAACTAGAGCCCGGACTTGGACATCATTTGTCCCGCCAGTGCCGAGCTTGGTTTCCATTTCATAGTTTTTTGCTAAAAAAGTTAGGAATATTTCCATCGTCTAAACCTCTCGGAACGCATGGCAAACGACGATATAATGGCCAGATGATTTATCCTTCATAAACAAAACACTGAATTCGCAAGGCCTCCGTCTGTCATCTTTTGCTATCACCAGGAATGATTTTGGGATCGCTGTTTTGGATGTATTCCTATGCAGTGATAGCGTATTTCTGATGATGTCGACGATCTCTGCAGCGTCGAACATACGTCCCGGGTGATCTTTGTACGCGTGTGGTTTCACCTCAATGCTGCAGGTATTGCGAATTTGCGCGTAAAGCACTCGAGCTTCTGTAAGGGTGAGGTCCAGCGCTGCCAAATCGATCTCCTTGGACCCTATCAATAAGTTTCGGTTGTTTCCATTCGAAACTTTAGGCACCTTTTCACGATTGTATCCGTATGATGTTAAAGGTATTTCTATCTATTCTGGCGTTGGCTTGTTTGTTTACGATTTGATGCATGGGCTCCCGACGCCGTGGTTTGTAAAGGGGGGCATCGAGCGGCCCTCATAGCAACCACTGTTTAAACGGTCAGTCATGCTCGAGTCCCGCGACATGATGTGGTCGAGGTCGGACATGGTGGCGATGCTTTCGGGAGTTTTTTGGCCGACGAGTGAGATCATCGCCCTGGTAGCCAATACGACCAAATTGACATATCATCCAATTTGGTCGCGACCAAATTGGTGTGAACAGCCATTTCGCCTTTATTCGGATATATCTACATGATTTCAGATAGATATCTAGAATCGCAAATAGCGGCCGACCTCACTAAAAAAATGGTCTTCATCGGCGGGCCTAGACAAGTCGGCAAGACCTCCTTGGCTCTGCGGCTGATGGAAGCACACAAGGCTTCGCTATATCTCAACTATGACAACATCATGCATCGCAAAGTCATCCGTGAGCAAAAGTGGAGCCAGGCGGACGGCCTGTTGGTCTTCGATGAGCTGCATAAAATGCCAAAATGGAAGACTTGGATTAAAGGCATCTACGACGTCGAAAAGGCGAACCATCAGATTCTCGTCACAGGCTCGGCTCGGCTCGACATCTACCGCAAGGGTGGCGATTCTTTGCTTGGGCGTTACCACTACTGGCGACTCCATCCATTCTCGATCGATGAGTATCCGGCCTCGATGAGCTTCAACGACGTCGTCAACCGACTGCTCACAGTGGGCGGGTTTCCCGAGCCATTCCTGACTATGGATCAGCGCGACGCCGATCGCTGGCGGCGGGACCGTTTTGAGCGTGTATTGACGGATGACCTGCGGGGTTTGGAGATGATCCGTGACATCAGCTCGTTGCAAGTCCTCTGCGATATCCTGCGCGAACGCGTCCATTCCACCCTCGCACCAGCAAATATCGCCAAAGACCTCGAGGTGAGTCCCAAAACCGTCTCGCGTTGGATCGAAGCTTTGGAAAAGCTGTATGTCTGCTTTGCGATCTATCCGTATGCGGCTAAGGGCCTGACGCGCAGCTTGACCAAGCCACCAAAGGTTTTCTTTTACGACAACGCGGATGTCACCGGCGACCGCGGTGCGCGTTTTGAAAACCTCGTGGCAACGACTCTGCTGAAGCGCCTGCACTGGCTAGAAGACTATGCTGGACGGCGCTGCAACCTGCATTTCTTGCGCGATAAGGACGGACGGGAGTGCGATTTTTTGACGATCATCGACAAAAAGCCTGATCTTTGTATCGAGGCAAAGGTTAGCGATGCAACGATATCGCCCGGACTGCGCTACTACGCCGAGAGGATCAAACCGCGACGTGCCGTGCAGCTTGTGCTGGAATTGGAGCGTCCTTATTCCAAGGATGGTATTGACGTCATGGACCTAAAGACCTTCGTCCAATCGGAAAAGGCCTTTGCCCTATGACAGCGATGAGCCGCGTCATCCTATGTCGGTCGCAGTGCCATTGCGCGGCGGCCGGATCCATCGGTCTACGCGTCCAGACCGGCCAGCCACGGTGCCGCATTTTTTAGGTCCCATGTCTCGTAAGACAGGTTTCGTATTGGTTTTTGCACCAAGAGCACAGGTCGCTCGGTGGGATTCACGGCGGCAAAGGCCGCGAAATTTGGGTGTCCGTCCGGCGAGAGTTTACATTCGACCATCCATCTAGCGCTGGAGCGCTCGACGACGAGAAAGTCCACCTCGGCTCCGCGTTTGTCTCGGAGGTAGTGCAGGGCGCCCTTAATTCCGAGGCTGTCTTGTCGAAACTGCTGATGCTTAAGCAGACTGCAGGCCACCAGGTTCTCAAAACGAGCAGCCACTTGGCCCTCGGGAATTCTCGCCGTGTCGAAAAAGTAGATCTTGGGCTGCTTGAGGATTGAGCCTTTAACTTTTCTGGTCCAGGGATAGACGATAAAAATGACATAGATGGCTTCGAGCGTTTGAATCCAACGTTTGATGGTCGGCGCCGATACTCCGACATCCTCGGCAAGCGATTGATACGATACGGGACTGCCGACCTGAGCCGCCAAACGGTCGACGAGGTATTCGACGCTCTTGACGTCTTGGATCACCGAGACTTCTCGCAGGTCTTCGCGCAGCATACTGTCGACGTGCGATAATCGCCATCGGTCTGCATCCACGTCGTCTCGAGCAAAAAAGGGCTCGGGAAATCCGCCCCGTTTGAGCAATCGGGCCAGGGACTCTTCCGCCGACATGCCAGCCGTAAGCTCTTTCACACTCAGAGGGTGGAGACGCAGCAAATGATGCCTCCCAGCTAGACTTTCTTTGTCGCCGCGTCGCGTCATGTCTAGGCGAGCCGACCCCGTCAGCAACAACCGCGGCCGAACGCCCTCGGTGTCATAGATGCCTTTGATCCACGCCTTCCATCCGCGCATTTTATGAATCTCGTCGAGAATGACGAGGTCGGCGGAGCGGTCCCAAGCCTCATTCTTAATGACGGTCCGGTCCGTGGATCGGTCGAAGTTTAAGTACACCGACCGAGGGGGAGGATAGATCGACTTGGATAGCCACGTCTTGCCAACCTGACGCGGACCGGCTAGCAGGACGATTTTGCTATCAAGGTCTTTCTTAATTAAATCAGACAGATACCTGTTCAATAACCAAACCAACGCGAGTGTTAGAAAAGACTGTACTAAAATAACATGCGCATTACTTTGGTACAAGAGCCGAGCTCCGTCACCCTTGCTTTTCTCTGCGTTGAAGCTCTTTGGCGACCGTGGTCCTGATGAAACTTTGATAGTCGAGGCCATCCAGCTCAGCGTATTTCTGGACAAGCTCAAGAAGAGGGACGGGCCATTTCATATGGATCGGCTTTACTTGGACTTGGCGCGGCGGTCGCCCCATCTTTTTGCCGATGGATTTTTTTACCTGGTCGATGAACTCAAGCTTTTCAGGGTCCGTGATCGGCTTCCACCGGCCGGGATCAACCGATCGACGCATGGATTCTGTGCGCTCCATGTCCGCGATGTCCTCCTCAGGGCTCGCATTTAAGGACTCTCGCTCCTCGTCCTTAGTCATGCGCTTTTTCATAAAGATCCATCCTGTGCTTAAATCGCTGATTTTAGAGACTCAATCATGGCTCGCTGGTCGCGTGGTACTGAGTCGCGGCACCAAAATCCTAATACTCCAATAAAAACGAGGTTTTCACTTTGAGAACCTTGAGTTGCCAGTACGGCGTGACGTAAACCTCAATGATCCTTTCACCATCAAGAGTTCGCCCTATGAGCAGCCAGGTCTCCGGTGGCACATGTTTAGGGTCGTCGGTCTCTACGGGGGCATCACTGGTGTACACGGCGACTTCCACGTCTAATCTACTGATTCCCCTGTCATTGATCTTCTGAAGGACCGCTTCGCTGATGCGTAGGTCGAAGTCTTCAAACACACGAGACCCCATTCCTTATCGGACACCCAGGTTGAAAACTTTAACCTAAAGTGACATTTATGTACATTTTAGATATCAAATAATACATGCGGCCGAAGTTCCAGGCATGGCGGCATCCGGTTCCAGTAGCAACTACTGTTTACAGAGTCAGCAATACCGGAGTCCCGCGACATGGCGAGGGCGAGCTCGGACATGCGCATACAAAACACCAACATGGCTCGTAAAATGCCGCCAATCGGCAAGCAAGTCAGCCCATGGCGTAGCCGTCGCCAAAGCCGCTGCCGATCGTGACTGTGATTGCCCAGATGCCGTCGGGCAGCTTGTTTAAGTCACTGCGAATCCGGTGATGCTGTCCGTCGATTTCTAGTTCGCGATAGCTAGCGCCTTCCCGGATTTTGAAGGAGGCAAGGGTGTCATCATCTGCCTGGATCGCATTGCAGCATAGTAGTTCGCCCGCTTCGTGGTTTTTCCAGCCGTATTTCAACCGGGCCGCGTCGATCTCAGCCAGGTAGACATAAGCATCTGTGGCAGCCAGGGTCGATGTGTGGACGCGACCATTCCATCTGGAGGGGATGGTGCAAAGGCGTGCCAAAGAGTTAAACGACGAAGCCTTGTCGCTGTAGGTTAGCAGCTGAATGAAGAATCTCTGGCCGAGATTGGCGTGCGTAGTTAGCACTGCTAGAACGAGGTCCTGATTGTCAACGTGCCTTGCATCATCGAAGGAGCGAGAGATCACTTCGATCAGCAGATCGTCCCCAGTCTCGTAGACTTTTGCTTCAGCGCCTTTGATATAAGTCTCAAGAGTCCTTTTGATCATATCGCTCATGGTACTCATTTCCATCTCCTGAGTTTGCCAACGAGGACGGTCCCGAGGCGCCTTTGCAGAAGCTCGT
This sequence comes from uncultured Pseudomonadota bacterium, assembly GCA_903928445.1. Classification (GTDB taxonomy): domain Bacteria; phylum Bdellovibrionota_B; class Oligoflexia; order Oligoflexales; family CAIYRB01; genus CAIYRB01. Next base: position 10,286 of record CAIYRB010000046.1, read on the forward strand.
AGGTGTTCTTGTGTTGACGGTCGCCGGGTTGCGGATTCCGGTAGCGGCGGTGGACCCAGCTGCCATCAGCAGGTAGTGCTTCGATAAACTTCCTGAAGTCGCTGTCGGATCCAAAGTCGCTGACTACAGAGGCTAGATGCTTAGCTAAATACCTGAGGTCATGTCCGAATGATTTGACAATACTCGCCTCCGCGAAGTGGAAGCGGTCGTAGAACTCTTTGTGTTCCAGTTTCGATGGGAGTTTGTTGCGCCAGGTGGCGAATCGCACGGCGCAGTAGACGTCTTTAACTAAACATTCCACAGCAATCAGAAGTTCCAGCCAGGCTTCTTGATAGAACTCGGCCGTGGCGATCTTTACGGAGAGAGACAGATGACGCTTGTACGAGGCGAACAAATCAACCTCGTCCTCGTTGTAGAAGTCCGCCAAATTCTGTTTGTCGGCTCTATCCAGTTGCTCAGTCGTCAGTGTCATGCCTCGCATTCCTACTCAGAGGCCGTTCCTCTCGTCCATCTCTGGAGCGAGAGGAACAGGGTAAATGTAGCTAAAATCTAGGCCAGAGTCCTGCGACATGAGGCGGGCGGGGGCGGACATGGCGGCGCTTTAATCCAAAGGTGCCAAGGTGCGTGGTCGATTCCAGCGCGCTCCAGTGCCACCCGATGCTGGGCGCCATGCTGTAAGGTGGTGCAGGCGAAGGGATTGCAGAACGATAAAAAATAAAACGCGCCGCGAACTAGCCTGTAGATGGCCCCTGATGCAGGAAAAAGGCAATTATATCAGTATAATGACGATTTTTTGATGCCGTTGTATACTATCTTTCGATACCGCTTCTGCATTCCTTTGAGACCAACCCATGCCCTACATTAAACGCCAGATAGAGCAACAAATATTGGATGTTGCACGAAACTTCCCGGCGGTCGTGGTGACCGGTGCCAGGTCGTTGTATCACCAATCTTATTAGTTGTATCAACCAACAATAGTGCTGTATCATACAACAGGACCTTCCTTGTGAGTCGGCGATGCTTAGATTCCAACCAACTGATATTATAATAAAATTCGACGACTATCTCGCTGTGCAGTCGCTTCAATTTGAAGCAATCGTAGTTGGTGGCGCCGCCTTGGCGCTTCTCGGCATGGTCACTAGGACAACCAGGGACGTGGACCTTCTCACCAGTCCCATCCCGCCAATTATTCTGCGCCACGCAAATGAGTTCGCTCGCATTCATGGCCTTGCGAACAACTGGCTGAACGATGCTCCTCACTCGCTTAAGAATGATCTGCCCGCTGGTTGGGATGTGAGAATCCAGAAAGTATACGATGGCCATTGTCTAACTCTATGGACCCTCGGAAGGCAGGATCTCATTATTTCCAAGCTTTATGCCGCATGTGATCGCAACGCTGACGATTCGGACGACCTATTGGCGATGAAGCCGAGCGCAAGGGAAATTGACGCCGCAAGAGATTGGATTGTTTATTTGGACGGCAATCCCGACTGGCCGAAACACGTTGTGGCTGTGGTCGAGCGATTGAAGATGGGATTGTTATGACACGGAGTATAAACATATTCGACAAGTTAGCCTCCATAGGCTGTCAGTTTGCAGATGTGCAACTCGTGAGCGTAGACATCGAAGAAACCCTGGCCGAAGCAGTTGAAACGCTGCCCTTTTCGCGGGATAGAGGACGGACATTGAAGGTCCTCTGCTCGTGGATTATCGAAAACGGCAATCAGGTGATTCTAGAAAAATTAGCCAAGGTCCTGTCGAAAAATGCAGCGAATGGATCGGATGTCTCCTATGCAGCACTGCTTGGAGCCTTTGCGGTAAACCAGAAGTTTCATAAGTGGGGCATTTTGAAAAAATTCAAGCCCGAACATATGGTGGCGATTGGAGACAGCAGAGAGAGCGTGTCACTTGAGGAGTGGGCCGGCGCAGTTAACTTTTCTGTTGGCAAGGGTACGATCCAGACGGCTGCCAAATATACCCTTAGCCGCGCTCAGATCGCAAAGCTGCACAAGCAGTACCGCAATCGCTTGATATATGGCGCGCAGTATCGGGCTGATATTGTAACGGCGACGCAGCTTGGTATCACGACGGTCAAAGAGGTCGTCAAACTGATCGGTGTGAGTCGCGAGCCCGCGAGTCGTATTCTGGCAGAGCTTCGGGACGCAGGAGTTGTCATAGTCAGCCAGCCTAGCCATTCGGGATATCTCGAGGCTGAGGGCCATTTGCGTTAACTCTGCGGGGTCTGCGAGGCTGGTCTACTATTTATGGACCGCTATTTATGGACCAATTCCTTCTAAACTGCTTTGTGTTGCCAGGCCACCATGGCCGCATTTCTTATCCAAGGCCGCCTCCTGGAGGCGCCTGATATATGCAATTTCACTGCAGAAGCAAGCAGGTTTTGGCTTTCAGTATCTTCCGCAATATCTTGCTCTTTACAGCTGCTAAACTGCCACTTATGGTCTCTCGTGCCGAACCTGCGTTCAACGGCGACAGCAATCGTCTAACCGACTCATGAGGAGCGAAGCCATGGGACAATATCTGTATATCGGCTTTATCAAGAGTATCCATCTACCGAAATCGAGCAATTATCTGTGCTCCGAGGTCAAGTTGCGCGAGGAGATGGGTCGAAGATTTAACATGTCATTGTTTAACGAGACTGTGGCTGGTGACGAGATCAATTGGCACATAAAACCAGAGCTTTTTTCCGATATAAATCGGGTTGCGGAATTCCTTGAACGGCAGTGGGTCAATTTCTTTCGCGGGAATGGCACCTCAGTGCGGCCTCTTGATCCTGAAATTAGTGTAATGACGGACGCGGTAAAGGCCTGCCGATCATACAATGACCTGGTTGAGCTGGCCGTCAGACCGTATCCGTCGTATTTGTTTCAAGAAGCAACCGAGACTATCAAGTTTGGTGACAACTACTCCCCTTTGGCGGCTAAGATTACGTGCCAAACGTTCATCGGCACCGGTAAGGTCTATATGGAAGAGTGGTCCAATTTGTTCGGTTATCTTGAGCAGGCGCTGAAAGCGGCCTATGTGGATTACGATTGCGCCAAAGCAATTCGCATGTTTCTTCTCTAGTCGGTGTTCACTTCACCTTGGTCTTGCGCACCTTGGTCTTGCCACGCTTTACCACCGGCTTGGCTTTCACCACCTTTTTCTTAACCTTTGCGGCGGGCGCATTCCCAGGCCTTTTCACCGCCGCCCGCCCGGACACTCGCTTGCTTAGCGCTGGCATGGGCTCGCCTGCATCGATTTCAATGCCGAACATCGACCCAAGATCCGTGGTCGCCAGCATTTTTCCTTTCGCAGTCTTCGTCTTGTCGATGGCCGCGGGCGTGGATGCCTTAGCGATCAACTCCAAGTGGTCGACTTGACGCAGGACAAACAGCAGCTCGGGCTCGCTATCAAGACGACTACCAACACCGTATAGAGTCGCGGCGACGTGCTTGCACATGGTGGCCCAGTCGGGACAGGAACACTTCAGCGAGATCTGCTTAGGGGCGGGGAATAAACCCTTGTCCGGCGAGGTGACAGTCTCCATCACGGCTCTGGAGAGCTTGCCTTGGAGAAGTTCTACCAGTGAGTCGATCTGCCCGGCGCAATGTTTGATCACGTCTTGCCAGCGGGCCTTATCCACAGGTTTGATCTCGATCTCGACGGTATATAGCGAAGAGCCGCTGACCAGTGCCTTAATTTTGCCGGGAGCAATGTTGAGATCGACGACCGAGCCATTGCGAACGTAGGTGCGGCCACGGGGCAAGCGATTCTCGTAGTCCATATAGGACTCAAGGTTGTCGCACCAGGCCTTACCCCAAAAGCTGGTCGCAATGGTACGACCAACGATGACAACGGGGGTGACCTTCTTGCCCTTCTTGGTCATGGCGGCGATTTTTTTGCTGGCCTCGTGCCGACGCTCGGCAACCGACACGTAAGGCGCCCAGCCACCAAATCCCTGATCCCTACGCTTACTTTTGCTCCGGGCCAATCCGCACCTCCCACTTGTCTTAAGTCGCCTCGACGGCACTGTTGATGTCGAGGGACACCAACTTGATGAGGGCCTCGTTGCTTAGCTCCGTAAGCACGGCCTCGCCGCCTCCCTCGAGAAGCTCTGTCGCCATCGCCTTCTTTCCCTCGATCATCGCATCGACCTTCTCCTCGATGGTGCCGCGACAGATGAATTTATGTACCAACACGTTACGCTTTTGGCCAATCCTAAACGCTCGATCTGTTGCCTGATTTTCGACGGCCGGATTCCACCAACGGTCAAAGTGGACGACATGTGAGGCCGCCGTTAAATTGAGGCCAGTGCCGCCGGCTTTGAGTGACAAGACAAAAAATGGTGGACCATCATCGGACTGGAATGAGTCGACGAGAGATTTTCTTTTTTTAATCGGTGTGTCGCCGTGTAGGATCAAACCATCCCGGCCAAAAATACTCGCCAAGTGCGCTGACAGTGGAGCGGTCATCTCGCGAAACTGCGTAAAAATGAGCACCTTTTCTTGGCGCAAGGCGATCTCCTCGCAGATCTCGCCTAGTCGCCTAAACTTGCCGCTCGCCTCTGGGTCGAACATGCCGTCGCCAAGCCAGTGCGATGGGTGGTTGCAAATTTGCTTAAATCGCATCAGAAATGACAGGATCACGCCACGGCGCTGGATCCCGTCGACGACTGCGATCTTCTTGGTCAGCTCAATGACGGCCTTTTCGTAGAGACTTGCTTGTACTTTAGTGAGTGGGCAAAAGGCGCGCATTTCGGTCTTCTCGGGCAGGTCGGCAATGATGCTGCGGTCGGTTTTTAGGCGCCGGAGGATATACGGGCGGACCAAAGCGCGCAGCGCCGGGTACGGGTTGTCCTGCTCCTTTACGAATTGGGTAAAGACCTTGGTGCTACCAAGAAGTCCTGGGCAGACGAAATCAAAGAGCGACCACAGGTCAGATAAGCGATTTTCAATCGGCGTACCGGTGAGAGCGATCCGGTGGCCAGCGCTTAGTCCTTTGGCGGCGGCGGTCTGCTTGGCGCCTGGGTTCTTGATGGCCTGCGCCTCGTCGAGCACAGCGAGATCCCATTCGATACCGGAAATCCAGTTAAACCTGCTGAGTAGACCATAAGTCGTGATGGTC
>CAIYRB010000047.1 GCA_903928445.1 uncultured Pseudomonadota bacterium
CAGGCTGATCATAGTCCAACATCGTATCGATTTTCGCCGGCAATGGAATGGCCTGCTCGGTGAGTGCTACAGGCTTGGCTTTGACCCGTACAGTGGCGACTGTGTGGTCTTTGTAAAGTGGGATCGCACTCAGCTCAGGGCGCTTTCGGGCGACGGTCGCGGGTTGTTTATCGTCGCTCGTCGCTTTGATGGTGGTCGGCTTGCTCTCTCCTGGGTATTTCAGGGCCAGCCTACTACCCAAGCGATCAGTGCCGCCGAGGTGGCTATGCTGCTCGAAGGCGCCAGCTTTACAGTCCATAAACATGTAAAAAATTGGAGGAAGTAGTTGCATGATGAATCGATCAAAGTTAAATATTTGTAATCAAAATAATGTTCACTTTTTTGGTCAAAGAGTGGGATGGCGCGCAAAGGCAAAATTGAGCCTTTTCCGGAGCTCTCCGACGTAGCTCGCGCGGAGGTTAAAACGTGGCTCAAGTCGAGCCGCGAGCAGATTCCAGACTTCGTAGCCGACGCGTTAAATTTGAGCCTGATGGTGGCCGACCGTTTGGGCTCAACTGAAGTCAGCAATCGCGGGCTACTCACGCAGCTGCGCCGAGCCTTGGGCATCATACCAAGCTCGGAGCGCCGTCGCCCAAGCGGTGATCCTAAATCCGGATTACCCGCACAGAAACCCAAGAAGAAGAAACAGCCGCTAGCGGCATTACTAGATGATCTTGCTAGGTCCAATCGGTTAGCAAATTGGTATCGCAAATTGGCCAGAGAGCATGCTAAAAAGATCAAAAAACTAGAGGGTAGAATCCTGACTTTGAATAATGATAAAGACGAGCCATGGACCGAGACTGACGAAGCTGAGCTAGCTGCTGAACAAGCAGCTTCCGAAGGGCGTCTGGTTCTTGGTAATCGATGCGACCTTGACTGTGCGCGTAGCGCAGAGTCATTGATGACAGGATCGGCCGTGACGGTCCAAACCGAGGACATGATCAGCCGCGTCGATCGCGATTCCTTGCCGAGAAATTCTGTGGTCACCCAGCAATTTTTCGAGGATCGAGAGCGCATCAACTTCTCATTTAATGTGACCAAGATAAATATAGAGGTCGAAAAGCTTGCGATCACTACTCCTGCAGGCCCCACGCTGGTGTCCGCTAGCACCGAAGACATCGGACCGCCAAAATCAAAGGTAACCTGGGAGTTTTTGGCAAGCATGGTGGTGCTGGTGGCTCAATACGCGCTCCCACTCAACCGCTTTGCAGCCCTTGCCTCGTCTCCAGTAAAGACTTTTAAGTCTTCCGAAATTAGCCGTCACTTTCAGTATGTGGCCTCGCGGTGTAGTGCAATCTACCTGCAATTGGCTAAGGACCTTGCCCGCAGTGAGGTACTGATGGGCGACGACACCAGCAGTCGCGTTATCGAGCTGACTAAAGCCATCAAACTGCGGGCGGTGGATCCCGAATCGGCAGCTCCGTGGGCCAAATATGCCACCAAAGATAAGGCGACCGATACGATTGAAAAGCTTCGAAAAAGCGGCAAAGCCCCCGAGATCGGCGTTAAGCTCGCTGCTGCACTTGGCTTTGAATGCGATCGGAAGGACGGTAGCGGTGCAAAGGTCGGTTTTAACACCTCGGTGATCAGCGGGCGTAGCGACATCCACGACCCAAAGAGTCAGATCGTCTTCTTTCGCTCCCACTTGGGCGGTTTCGGCAATATTCTGTCGGTCATTCTCCACCAACGGCCAGCCGATCTTCGCAACATAGTGATCCAATCCGACCTTGCCACGGTAAACCTTATTTCCGACCCTGTGCTCCGTGACAAGCTGCATATTGTCCAAGTCGGCTGCGCCTATCACGCCAGGCGTCCCTTCGCTATTTTCGAGGATCAGGATCCTGAGCTTTGCCAATGGATCCTGCACGAGTTTAAAGGACTTGCCATCTTCGAGGGGGCCCTCGATGTCACGGGCCGCAATAGCGAAAATACAGAGGCCGTTCGAACCAATGACGAGCGAGAGATTTGGGAGCGCATCAAACAATACGCAGGCATCATTGCCAGGAAGTGGTCTGCCGCATCCGACCTCGGCGTCGCAGCGCGCTATATCATCAGGCATTATGAGCGCCTTACCTACTACCAGAAGGACCATCGCCTGGATATTTCGAATAATTTCTCGGAGCGCATGCTGCGCCTGGAACGCCTGATTGAAAATAATGCGTTGTTTCGTCAGACCCTCAATGGTCGCTTCTGTTTGGACATCATCCGCACGATCCTGCAAACGGCCATTGCTGCGAAGGTCGACCTTCAGCTCTACATTATGTGGGTGCTCAGTATGCCGCCCGAAGTCGTCGATGCGGACCCAGCGGCCTTTACCCCCATTGCCTTTGCGCGCCTGAAGTGTAGCTTTCACGCCTGGTCCTGTGGCAGCCCACTCCCAATTGCGCTAGCGTCAATGCACTGCTGACGTTTGAGCGTCCGCATTGGCCTTGGCTTTAGC
>CAIYRB010000048.1 GCA_903928445.1 uncultured Pseudomonadota bacterium
GGCCAGGTCGTGGCCTTTGACCTTGATGTGTTGCTTTTGGCAAGAAAGTTGGGTGAGCGACAAGAAGGCAGTGCACGACACTACAGCCCAGGCCCGAGCCTGGAGGGGGCTACTCGGCGCCCTTGATGCAGTGGTGTGGACTGACATAGACACGTTGGACCTGCTCCGAAAAAGTGGGGTTCACAATCTCAGTGCTCCGTAGCTCGGCTAAAATTCGTATTTGCTTTAGCGCTTTTTTAAAGGTTGATGTCAACTATATGTAACAATTAGTAATAATTTAATGTTTAGGAGGGGGGTTAATGGGTCAAAAATTCAAAACTATAAATACAAAAGTCTAAAATTACGGCGAGCCAGGTGGTCGAGGTGAAAAAATTGGCAGTTTCACGGTCACGGTTGTACCCATTCCTAGGGTCGAGGCTATCGCAAGGCTGCCACCCCATGATTCGACAGAGTTTTTGGCGTGGTACAGGCCAAGACCCTGGCCGCCGGGTGTTCCGATCGTGTAGGCGCGCGTGGCTAACTTCGGCAATATTTCAGCAGGAATACGCCGGAACTGCAGCGAGGGCTTTATGAACCAAGCGTCGAAAGCAAGCTTATCGGGTGCTTTAAGCCGGTGCCGCGGGTGTGGCCGAGCGGGCATCGCCGCTTGCCGCGGCTCCTGGCGTTTCGAAGCTGTCAGGCTCACCGGCTTCATGCGCCGCTGCCGCGGGCTCGTACACATAGACTTCCAGGTCAGGGATCTCTCCCAGGTGCTTGATGAGCAGGGGCTTCACATCGGCCCAGCTAAGGCCCCCATTGCCGCAGCCAAGGGGCGGCATGGCCAGGCTATGGATGCCAAGGGTTCCATAGTGATCCGCGAGATAGCGCAGCCCGGAGTCGATCCATTCGAGGCGCGAGGGATTGCGCCAATGGTCCTTGGTGGGGAAGTTCAGCACCTGGGTGCGGTCATCCTCCCACAGATACGGCTGGCCCACCCGGACGGCACCCTTGGCGCATCGAGCCTGATAGTCGGCAAAGAGAGCGGGGTGGCGTTTCTTGAACTCCAGAGCGACGCCCTTACCCATCACGCCAACGCAATTGACGGTGTTCGTTATCACCTGGGCGTGAGAGCTAAACAGCTTACCAGTGAGGAAGGTGATCATCAGGTTCCGCTCGTTGGTCCTTGGGTGGTGAAGTACAGGCCCGGTCTGACATATACCGTCTTGGCTATACCAAATCGTCTAATTATTGCCAATACTTGCGTTCTGGTGCTCTCGGAAAACACCATAATATCCAGCGCTTCGGTGAGAGGTAAAAAGTCGGGTACGAGAATTTCCGCCTGCTTGCGCCGTTTTAATTCCGCGTCATGGGCGTACTTCACCGTGTTGATGGCGCTGGGATCGAGCTGGGCGAGATCTTCGAGCGTCTTGAAGACAAAAAACCTCGTGCCGTTTGACCTGGCGTTGCCATCGCACAATACGATGTTCGGACGCGCTACGATATCGAGGCTGAAACGTAGAAATACCAGGTGCTCGTTGTGGTCCTGGTTCCAGGCAACCATCGGCGTTTTGAACCCGAAGTATAGGCATGTCCAGCGTCCGTAGCACCGATGGCTCGATGTCGGTCGCGGACTGCAGCGGCGTCCGGTGGTTTGCGGTTCGGCGCAACGCGCCCACCGAGGGGGATTGGGGGCGAAGCAACCAAAGCGCAGCTCACGGGGGGAAGAGATGTACCTCCATGCTTGCTACCAGGCAGGCAACAAAGATTGGGACCTCGGGACCCGCGCATTGGGACTCTAGGACCAGCGTCAGCGACCACGTGGTTGCGCCACTGCTTACCGCGAATAACAAGGCCTAAGCTCTGATCCTTCGCCATGCCAGTACTCTAGCGTGGAGTCTGAGCAAATAGCGTAGCTTTAGTGTCGCGGGTCGAGTTGAAGTGCATGCCAGTTCTGGCCTTGAGGCCGGGACTGGCAGCACCAACCATCTAATCACGCCAAAAAGAATGAGCGGGACATATGCTGAGACGGCTGTCGGTGGTGAGCGTCAGACGGGGGCGCCACCTGTGTGCATAGCGGTTAAATGAACATGATAGCCGCCCAGTGCGGTCGCCGGTTAGGAAGGCGGGATCGTGTTGATCGCCGATTCCAATGCGCGAATTTGGTCCATCAGCTCATTGAAGGCGGGTCTCTCCCCGTAAATCATGATCGCCATCTCCCCGTAGTCGCGTTCGAGTGCCTTTCGAATGTGAGCTGGCGGCATGAGGCGCAGCGTCGGAGGCGTGGCGAGGTCGTATCGAGCCCAGCCGCGAGGATAGAAGCGATCTTTTGATGCGACGACGGATTTAAGCAAGTCGAGATTCCCGAACGCGCGCTCTTTCACGGGTGAGGCGGCGAGGCGGGCGAGGTCGTAGTTGGACGACGGGTGCAAGTAGCCTACGGCACAGCGGGAGCAGCTGATCGCGAATATACTCGTGTGCCGCAGCCTGGAGGTGCTTGTTGAGCTGGTCCTGCTTGGTTCGCGAGTGTTGAATCTGGGGATTTTGGTCGGTGATCTCACGCCAATCAAGGATGAGGTCGATGTCTTCTGAAAAGCGCTCGATCAGTCCAAATACCTTGGAAAGCGAGGTGCCGCCCTTGAACAGGATTTTTGGCGAGACCGTGCGGTACACCCTCGGCGATGAACGCAGCAAAATCATCCTCAAGACTTTGGAGTTTGCCTGGAATGCTGCTCGCCGAGGCAGGGCCAATCAAGAAGTCGACAAGGACACGCCCATTTCCGGCGTCGAATTCCCACGTCTGGCGTATTTCGCGACCATCCTTGTTTTTTGCGGGCGCAAAGCCGGCGCGTCGAAGACGCTCGGCAACCTCCGCGTAGCGCTCTTCTTCAAGCAACCCGAGCGACAGGCCGAGATCAAGATCCATGGTCCCCGGGTGGGCCATTGTTTCGTCTGTAGGATTCGGAATAAGGAGGCTCGGGACTAGGCCGCCGACGATTACGACATCCCTGTAGAGGTCCCCGAGAACTGTTCTGACGTGAAGAGCGGCCCGCGTCATCAGCTCCACGGACTGCGGGTGGTACTCAAACCGAGTTTGAGGCTTGGTCGGTTTAATCATTGTCGTGCCACTCCATAAGCCTACGTCTTACTTCGGCGGCCGCTTCCTGCGCCCGTTCTGAATGTCCCTTAAGGTCTAGATAGACCTGGATGGGGTCGGCACATGAGAACCCGTCAACCGTCTGAGCGGATACGATGGGATCGCTGTCGGTGGGAGCAACCATCCAAAGGTTCGCGCCGCGAGGGTCAGCGCGAAAGCCAATCGACTGGAGCACATCCGCGCTCGGGAGCGCCTCGACAAGGACTGTGCCCAAGCGAAAATTTGCGAACTTAGTGAGAAGCCAGGCACCAGCGAGTCCAGTAAACGCATGGGCTACACTACTGCGACGCAGACCCTCGCCAACCATCTCGATCAGCTCTGGGCCGGACCTCGCCGGAACGTGCCCGGCAATGCGATGGTGTTTGCCAAAATCATAGTGGTCGCGCCACTCATCGATAAGCGCATCCGGCGATCTTGGGCGCAGGCGGCGGGCTGGGTCACGCTGGAGTTGACGATCATGTTCAAGGCGTCGGACGATCTTGCTAACGTAGCCTTCGTCGAGGCGGGATTCCTTCGCAAGTTCGTGCTGGCTGATCCAGCGTTGCGGCTCTGACAGCAGCCGTTTGATGACGCGGCTGCTCTTCTGTGCGAACGGGTTGTCGCCAGTGGCTGGGGTTCGCTTGGTCGGCTTTCGGCCTGAGATTGAGATGACGATGCCCGGTCCCCGGATGTTGGCGTTGCCGGCCAGGTCGATCCATCCGACGCCGGCCTCTTCGCAGAGACGCTGTCCGGTCTCTCCCATGGATGGCACCCCTATCACCGGCACAACCGTAACGTCGCCGAGCGTCGTTACGACTGCGCTAGCATGATTCTTCACGCGCAGGATCGCGTCGCGGACGACCATACTTGAGGCGGCCGACTTTGTTACGGCGACGAGATAGGCCCCAGTTTCAGCGCGGAGGAACAGGTCGGGGGAGGCGGCTGAACCTGCTCGCCAGTTGACGGGCCTCAACGGGAAAAGTTCAGACATAATATCAGATAGTTGGCGCGATAGTGCGGTTTTTAACGATTTCATACTTGAAAAAATATCATGAGTTGAAAGGAATTTCAAGTCTATTGGATTTTTCAACTTCTAGGGGCGTCGATCAGTAATCCTCACGAAAAGAATATACTTCACCAAATGAGTGAAGTATCATTAACCGTGAGGTATTATGTCGCCCAAAGAGAAAATCGATCATGAATCCATGAGGATCATGGAAACTCTCGGCGCGATTTTGCCCAAGGGTACCCCCGTGGACTTCGAACGGCGCGAAGGCACACTAGCCGTGTTGAGGCTGGGCGGCCGGCTGCTGCGGGCCAGGTGGGTGGCTACGGGCTGGCCTGGTCAGGTTCGGGACGCTCTGCGGACGGAAAAGTCACCCCCGGACCTGGTATTGGCACCTAGCCTGTCACCGGGCGCCCGTGCACTGCTCAGTCGAGCGGGGATTGGCTGGGTCGACGAGAGCGGCGGAGCTGAGTGTGCCTTCGGCACCATTATCCTATCGAGGACCGGGCATGTGGAGCGGCGGCGGCCGCCGAGCAACCGCTGGTCTGCAACTGTGCAGACGGTTGCTGAAGCGTTGCTGTGCGATACGGCCGCGACCGTCGAGGCCATCGCGGCGGCCACCGGGATTTCGGTCGGTGCAGCGACCAAAGCGTTGCGGCTGCTAAGCGATGCAGGTCTGCTCGTGTCGTCGGCGGGACGCGGTCGCTACTCAGCTCGACGTGTCAAAGACGGGGATCAACTGCTCGAAGCCTACGCCACGGCAGTAAGCCAAGATACGGCTGTCCGTCGGCCCTCTCTTGTGGTCGGTGGCGCATGGCGTGACTTATTGACCGGAATCAGAGAAATAGGCGGGGAGTGGGATCAACAGGATTTAGCATGGGCAGCCACCGGTGCCGCTGCGGCCGAAGTGCTAGCGCCGACGTTAACGACGCTTGGCTCGGCCGAGATTTATGTTCAGGCAGATACGATGGCGCAAATCGAGGCGATGGCTCGCAAGGCTGGACTTAAGCAGATTGACGGCGGCCGTTTGACA
>CAIYRB010000049.1 GCA_903928445.1 uncultured Pseudomonadota bacterium
GATCAATTTTGAGCTAGTGCTCGGTAAGGCCAAGGACCTCGAGATCGACGTGCGCGACGACGAAGTTGAGGCTGATATGAAGAGCTGGCTTGAGAGCCGCAACCTAGATCGTGCCGGTCTATTGGAGCATTTAACCCAATCCGGAATGAGTTTTGCGGACTATAAGAAGGACTTTAAGGATCAAATGATCTTGCGTAAGTTCCAAGGCCGAGTGATCGCCCCGTTGGTTAAGATTACCGATAAAGACGTTGAAACCTACTACATGAAGAAAGTGGGAACATCGACCGACTTACTTGAGTTGGTGCTCCGCCAAATTTTGATCGGGGTGCCTAACAATGCCGCTCCCGAAGTGCTTGATGCAAAGCGAAAGCTAGCGCAGGAGGTGCATCAGAAGGTGACCGATGGCACACCTTTTGTTGAATCAGTTAAGATCTACTCTGATGAACCAGGAGCTCGTGAGTCCGGAGGTTTAATGGCTCCGGTCAAGGCTCGCGACCTTGCTGCCAATATTCGCGCGGCGGTGGAGGGTCTTGAGGTCGGCCAATTTACTCAGCCGATCAAGACATCCTTGGGCTATCATATTTTCCTTTTGCAGGAAAAGAAGTTGGCAACCAGCGATGACTTTATTGCCAAAAAGAAGCAGCTAGAAATGGAGCTGCGCACCAGCGAGCTCATGGAACAGACTCGTCGCTGGATTTCGGAACAACTCCAGAAAACCAAAGTCGAGGTACTGCCAACCCCCTAAGAGCGGCTTTTGGGCAATCTAAACGGCAGGCGCTCTAAGACCTCGATTGTTAGGAAGGTCGGTTTGCCGAACAGATCGCTCATAAAGTCGTACGTCATGTGTGGTTTAAGTGGGTTGCCATCCAAACCATTCAGCCTGGCGCAAACCCCGCCTTTAATCTGCTCGGCTTGAGCTTGATTCAGGGTTCTCGTGCGAATCCGCAGTTTCACGACCTGGGCCTCTGATCCAGGCAGAGGCTGACTTTCCATAGCAAACATTTCCTGTGAGTTACCGAAAACCGTCCAAGGACAGACTGCATTGAGAGGCCCGAGGCCGACCGGCCTGATCACCCGTCGCACCTTGAATGTTACGCCACTCATAAAGCTGTCTCCCGTCCCCCTTTCGTAGCCTCGATGCAGCTCCGCGGTGAATCCGGGGATACCGTCCTCCGGCAGCCTGTGTGGCGCTCGCAGCCGCCTTAGGGCGAGGTGCTCAGCCACCACCGTATAGACCGACTCTCCAGTCACTTCCCCATCATAAACATAGGCTTGGGTGAGGTTCGCGCCGTCTTTCCAAAGGCTAACTTCAGCGATTAGGGGCCATTCCCCATCTGCAACAGATTCTGGCGCTTGCACCAAATAGGCTGGCTCGCGCCCAATTAAACCGAAGCGATGCTCGGCCTCGACGTCCCTCGCTGCGACAGCTCCATGCGTGGGGATGCGATCTGTACTGTCTGGACCACCCGTCATGCAGCCTAACGCCAGGAAAACTGGAGCGCTAAGCCACCACTTTGAAACAGAGTATCTTTTCTTTTGGATAAGCATTGACAGTCCAGTCTGGTTGTTTTACTTACACATCCCTCAGGTAAGCCTGCAAACGCAAGCCTATGCCGAACCTCTGGTTCCCCAAAAACCAGTCATTCTGCATTCCAGCTAGCGCAATCAGTCAAATCTAGAGCATCTGTTTATAGAGTACCTTTCCGGTAACTAACTGGGAATATGGAAACTATGGAAAGCCAGAAGATTCGCATCCGCTTGCGCGGCTATGACTACCGCCTCCTCGATCAATCGGCAGCCGATATCGTCGAGCGTGCCAAGCGTACTGGAGCCCGAGTCGCAGGACCGATCCCGTTGCCCACCGGCATCAACCGCTACACAGTGCTGCGCAGCCCGCACGTCGACAAGAAGTCGCGCGAGCAGTTTGAAGTACGTACGCACAAACGGGTCATCGATATCCTCGAGCCGAAGCAACAGACCATCGATGCTTTAATGAAGCTCGACCTGGCCTCGGGTGTCGACGTCGAGATCAAGCTCTACTAATTTCATCTTATTAGAGCGCGTGCATTAACCCCAGGAGCAGGCTGTCCCTTTACGGAGGCGCCTTGCTCGAACGAAGTGACAGGTTGCAGGAATGACTACAGCTGGACTCATTGCCAAAAAGATCGGAATGACCAGAATGGTGGACGGCGAAGGTCAAATGACCGCCGTCACCTTGCTGCAGGTTGAGACGCAGAAGGTTACCAAGATTCTGTCCGAAGAGCGCGATGGCTACGTCGGTTTTCAGGTTGGCTATTTCGCTAAAAAAGAGAAGCACCTGAACAAGCCCGATCTAGGTCGCCTTCGCAAGGTGAATATTCAAGAAAATTACAGCCGATTCAAAGAGTTTCGCCTAGATGCCGTGCCAGCCGACCTGGCGCTGGGTGCTCCGCTTGAGTTTGGTAAATTTTTCGAGGGTGTTACTTCTGTTGACGTCACAGGTATCACCAAAGGCCTCGGCTTTATGGGAGCTCATGTGCGTTGGGGAGCGGCCGTAGGGCGTCGCTCCCACGGTGCTCGGGCTGGACGCCAGCCTGGCTCCTTGGGAATGCGCACAACGCCAGGTCGCGTGTTTAAAGGTAAGCACCAGCCCGGTCAAGAGGGTAACACCCAGACCACGGTTCAGAATCTCCAAGTCTTGGACGTGGACCAGGCAAACAACGTGGTGGCGGTCCGTGGCTCTGTCCCCGGTCACCGCGATGGCTTCCTCATACTGAAGCCGTCGATCAAAGCTAAAGCTCTGAAACAACCAGCCGCTGCGCCTAAGAAGTAATACGGGAGACGGATTGATATGGAACTGCAGGTTTTTAACATTGACGGCAAAGCGATTCGCAAGATTCAAGTGCCCGATGACATATACGGCGTCGAAATGAATGGTCCCGTACTGCATATGGTCGTGAAGGCCTATCAGGCGAACCGCCGCCAAGGTACCCACGCCACAAAAACCAAAGCTATGGTTTCTGGCGGCGGTAAGAAGCCATTCAAACAAAAGGGATCCGGTGGTGCTCGCCAAGGCTCCACGCGTAACCCGCACATGCCTGGTGGCGGCGAATCGCACGGGCCTCAGCCACGTGACTACCGTCAATACACCCCGAAGAAAACCCGTCAATTAGCGCTGAAGATCGCCCTATCCGACAAGGCGCGCCACGGCAAACTCTTTGTCGTCGATGATTTTGCCATCGCCAAGTACAGCACGAAACATGTACTTAAGGTTCTCAGTAGCCTAAAAACTAAAAAGGCACTGTTAACGGATGAGCGTAAGGACGATGTCCTTTACAAGTCAGCTCGCAACATTCATGGTGCGACTGCGGTCCTGCCCTCCGAATTGAATGCCGAATCCGTACTTCGGTATGAGAATTTGATCATCAGTGAAACCGCGTTGACAACGTTGCAACAACGGTTCGAGGAGAATAAGCGTGAATCCGTATAACGTATTGGTGAAGCCGCTCCTTTCTGAAAAGAGCAACCGAGCCCGCGAGAGCGCTAATAAGTACTCCTTCAAAGTCGACCTAAAGGCTACGAAGAGCGACGTCCGCAAGGCAATTGAGACTCTCTTTGACGTGAAGGTCTCGGCGGTCCAAACCCTGGTCACCCGCGGCAAGATCAAGCGCCGCGGCAATCAAGTTGGTCATCTATCCAACACCAAGAAGGCGATTGTCACCTTGGTCGATGGCGCAAAAATCGGCCTGTTTGACGCGCTCTAAGGCACTGACCGCGACGCAGATTTATAAGGGACAACCAAATGGCAATTAAAATATATAAACCAACCTCAGCGGGCCGCCGCGGCATGTCTGTGGTCGACTACGGTGAGCTCGATAAAGTTGAGCCACTTGCGTCCTTGCTTGCGACGAACCAGAACCATGCAGGTCGCAACAATCACGGCAGGATCACCACCCGCCACCAAGGCGGCCAGCAGCGGCAGAAATACCGCATCATCGATTGGAAGCGCAACAAGCTGGACGTCGTCGGTATCGTTGAAACCCTCGAGTATGATCCAAACAGAACCGCTTTTATCGCCAGGGTTCTTTACAAAGATGGCGAACGTCGCTACATCCTTGCGCCAGATAAGCTCAAAAAGGGCATGGAGGTTATCGCCTCGACCAAGGCTGACGTCAAAGTTGGTAACGCGATGCCACTAAAGTCGATCCCTTTTGGAACCGACATTCACAATATCGAGATGAAGCCAGGGCGCGGGGGCCAGCTAGTGCGCTCCGCTGGGACCAGCTGCCAGCTTGTCGGGCGGACCGATGGTTGGGCGCAGATTAAAATGCCAAGTGGTGAAATGCGCCGAGTCCAAGAGACCTGTATGGCTACGGTAGGCTCGGTAAGCAACGCCGACCATAGCAATGTCAGTATTGGAAAAGCAGGTCGCGCTCGTCATATGGGTATCCGACCAACCATTCGTGGCGTTGCCATGAACCCGGTTGATCACCCTCATGGTGGTGGTGAAGGTAAGACATCAGGTGGTCGCCACCCAGTCTCACCTTGGGCTGTCCCAACAAAGGGCTACAAAACGCGCAAGAACAAGCGCACCGACAAAGACATCGTTCGTCGTCGTAATAAGAAATCTGGCGGCTGAAGATAGCGGATTTATGGGAGGTTTCCTTGGCTCGTTCAATTAAAAAAGGTCCTTTTCTCGACCAGTATCTGCTGAAAAAGGCAGAGCAGTCGAAGCAAGATAAGAAGCCGATCAAGACGTGGTCACGTCGGTCGACCATTATCCCCGACTTTGTCGGCTTGACCTTTGCGGTCCACAATGGCAAGAAATTCGTCCCCGTATACGTGACTGAAAACATGGTAGGGCACAAGTTAGGCGAGTTCTCGCCAACACGCACCTTCATGGGTCACTCCGGAGACCGTAAGGTCAAGAAGCCCGCCGGTGGCGGCGCAGCATAAGTTTAAGGCAGAGAGGGACTATAGCCATGGCAGAGGCTTCTCGGGTAGTGTTACGAAATATCAGAATCGCACCGCGTAAAGTGCGTCTGGTCGTTGAATTGGTCAAAGGCAAGCGGGTTCAGTACGCTCTTGATCTGCTCAAGTTGACCAACAAGCGCGCTGCTCCGATCGTCTACAAGATGATCCAGTCTGCGATCGCCAATGCGACGAACAAGGCGACAGTCGACGTCGATCGTTTGATCGTCTCGGAGGGTTTCGTCGATGGCGGCACCACGCTGAAAAGATGGCTACCACGTGCGCAGGGACGGGCCACAGGCATCCTTAAGCGATCGTCGCACGTCACCATCAAATTGAAAGAGATTTGATCTCAGATAAGGGAAGGGTGAGTCTGTGGGACAGAAAGTAAATCCAATTGGTTTCCGCCTGGGAACAACTCGTACTTGGTCTTCGCGCTGGTTTGCATCCAAGCGCGATTATCCGCAGAACCTTATGGAAGACGTGCGCATCCGCAAGTTTATCAATAAGAAGTTCGATTCTGCCGGGATCTCAAAGGTCGAGATCGAGCGGGCAGCAAAGAACCTGACGATCAATATCCACTCCAGCCGTCCCGGTATCATTATCGGTAAAAAGGGTGCTGGAGCGGAGAGTCTTAAGGCAGAGTTGACAAAAATCTGCAAAATCACGTCTGGTGAGCCGGTTCTTAACGTCTTTGAGATTAAAAAGCCTGATCTTGAAGCTCGCCTATTGGCCGACAGCATTCGCCAGCAGCTTGAGCGTCGCGTGTCCTTTCGTCGGGCCATGAAGAAGGTTCTTAGCTCGGCGACAAAAGCTGGAGCGAAGGGCATTAAGATACAGTGCTCTGGCCGGCTTGGTGGCGCTGAAATGTCACGAACCGAACGCTATATGGAAGGGCGTGTGCCACTGCATACCCTTCGCGCCGATATCGATTATTCCACTGCTGAAGCGATGACGGCGTACGGCCTTATCGGTGTCAAGGTGTGGGTATTCCGCGGCGAGATCTTCGATACGGTTTAATGTGATCTAAGGATCAAGGAGATAGGCAGATGCTCTCGCCAAAGAAAATGAAACACCGTAAGTCCCAAAAGGGCCGGATCAAGGGTCACGCACAAAAGGGCGCTGACTTGAAATTCGGTGATTTCGGAATTATGTCTACTGAAAATGGCCGTATTACAGCGCGCCAAATCGAAGCAGCTCGAATCGCCATGACCCGCCATATCAAACGCGGTGGGCAGATTTGGATTAAGGTGTTCCCACACTTTCCCGTCTCCAAGAAGCCGGCGGAAGTGCGGATGGGTGGTGGTAAAGGAAGTGTAGACCGTTATGAGGCCAGGGTCCGTGCTGGTCGCATCATGTATGAGATGAAGGGCGTCGATAAAGAGACGGCGACTCAGGCTTTGGCCCTGGCCGCCTCCAAGCTGCCTCTGAAGACGAAGTTGATTATCCGTGGCCTCGACCCTTGGGCTTGAGCCTTTGCGAGAATGAATAACTAGGAACTGGCGCTATGGAACTGTTTAAATTGACGGCAGACGAACTAAAAGGTTATGACGCGGCAAAACTGCGGGAGACCGAAAAGGATATCCGCCGTGAGCTCGTGAATATCAGAATGGACATCTACACGCCCTTAAACCAACATACGGGTAAAATCCGCGGGTTGCGTAGGTCGTTGGCGCGTCTACTGACTGTCAAGGGCCTCCTAGGGAAGGCACCTTTGCAAGCAAAGGCAAAAGTGGCAACGGCACCAGCGGCGAAAAAAGTGGCGGTAGCGAAGGCTAAGCCGGCTGCAAAGACCAAAACGGCAACCAAGAAGTAATAGGTAGGCTTACGTGAGCGAGAAAGACCACAAAGAGAAGAAGAGTCGGCCGGTTCGTGTTGTCGTCACAAGCGACAAAATGAATAAGTCCCGCGTGGGTACAGTCGAGCATCTCGTCAAGCACCCTCGTTACGGCAAGTATATCCGGCAACGCTCTAAGCTGATGTTCCATGATGAAAAGAATGAGTGCCGAGCCGGCGACATCGTGTTAATCACGCAGACCCGGCCCTTGAGCGCTCGGAAGAAGTTCACGCTCCTGTCGGTCGTGCGCAAAGGCGAAGTATAAGCAACCCCAGGTTGCCTAAAGGTTAAGGGAAGAGACGACCATGATTCAGATGGAAACAGTCCTACAAAGTGCAGATAACTCTGGCGCAAAGCGCGTCAAGTGCTTCAAGGTTATCGGTGGCAGTAAACGCCGCTATGCTTCCGTTGGCGATATTATCGTCGTCTCGATCAAAGAGGCCCTGCCTAACAGCAAGGTTAAGAAGGGCACTGTCCACAAAGCTGTGGTTGTCAGGACCAAAAAGGAAATTCAGCGCGAAGATGGTTCGACCATTCGCTTCGACGAGAATGCCTGCGTGCTGATCAAAGGCAAGGAAAATGAGCCTGTGGGGACGAGGATTTTCGGACCAGTCGCCCGCGAGGTTCGCGTTAAAGGTTACGGCCGGATTGCCTCGTTGGCGCCGGAAGTTCTCTAGTTAAAAGGCAGTAGTGTCATACTGTTTGGGAAGATGGGGATAACGGTGAAAAACGAGCCGACATTAAAGAAGCATTACAAGGGGCAGGTTGCTGCTCTTAAGTCCGAGCTGGGTCTGACTAACCCGATGCGTATTCCGGCGCTTAAAAAGATCGTGGTCAACATCGGTCAAGGCGATGCGACGCAGAATATCAAGACGCTTGAAGGCGCTATCAACGACCTGACTGCGATTACTGGTCAAAAGCCGATTACGACCAAGGCTAAGAAGAGCATCGCGACGTTCAAGCTGCGTGAGGGCATGCCCATTGGGGCTGCGGTTACTTTGCGCGGTGACAGGATGTACGAGTTTCTCGATCGGTTCATTAATATCACGGTTCC
>CAIYRB010000050.1 GCA_903928445.1 uncultured Pseudomonadota bacterium
AGGAAAGATGGAGCATTATGGCCACGGTGGCCAAGCTTGAAGGGGCGGCTACTTAAGTTGACCCTATCGAAAGTACTACAAGCCGGCCAGAAAGGCACTTTATTTTTTGACGGATCCTAATGACCGAACTACACGGCGAACACTCTTCCGGCGGTCTTGCGATCCATGGGCCAAACTTTTTTAATATCGCACTTCTGGCGCGAAATGTGCATGGCCAGAGCCTGCTTATCCTTGAATTGAGCACAAACGTCAATGTCGTTGTGCGGAACGGCTACTCACCAGCATTTGCAGCGGTCAAGGAGTTTACGATGGATCATTAGCACCTTTTTGGAGTGCGGCTGGAGACATGCATGTCCAGGGTTTCTTTTGCCCACGTGATCAACCAAGCGCGAAGGAGGTTAAGATGATTAGGAAGATTTTTTTTACTTTTATTTTGGGCGCCATTTTGGCTACCGATGTTATGGCGGAGATAAAACCAGCAGTAAATGTGTGTAATAAGATGAATATGTCCGTGTGGTTGGCGAAAGGACGACAACCACTTAATGCCGCCGAAGCCAAGACCGAAGGGTGGTATGAGATCAAAGCCGGGACGTGTTTAGAACCTCAATTTGAGGGCCTAGCAGTCGGCGATGTCATTTACTTATATGCACGCTACGACGCCGCAGACGGTATTCTTAATGAGTTTACTGGGGATACCAAGCTTTGTATCGACGGTAATAATGCCTTCGCCTTTGAAAATGCGGGATCTCGCACTTGCGACAAACCTGGAAATGTCCAAGGGAAATTTCGCCGTTTTTCTATTCCGACTGACGGCAAGGTCAGGGTGAATCTGACCGAAGCTGCCTTCGTAAAAAAGCCGTCTCTAGTCCAGGTTTGCAACAAACTTAATCTACCCGTATGGTTGGCCCGGGGATTTCAAGTGAGCAATATTGCGGAACCGGTGATCAGAGGATGGTTTGAACTAAAGTCCGCGCAGTGTACCAATCTCTATTGGGGAGATTCATCCATTGGCAGCAATGCCTACTTGTTTGCAGAATACACTGGCGTCGATAATCTCAAAAATGAGCTTTCAGGCGATACCCTGCTTTGTGTGCAGGGCAGTAAAGCCTTCACTTATGACAACGCGGCTTCCCGCGGCTGTGATGAAGAGGGCAATGTTTTCAAGAAATTTCGGCATTATCTCCTTCCAGCGGACGGTAAGGTCAACATTGCACTGACAGAGGCTGACTTCATTAAGAAGCCCGCTCTATTGCGAGTATGTAATAAATTGAAAGTGCCAATTTGGTCAGTGAAGGGCTATCAATCTCGCAATTACACCGGTCCTACGACAGCCGGGTGGTACCAGATCAAGGATGGCGAGTGTCTGGGTCTTTCCTGGGACGATGCAGCCATTGGCGATAGCGTCTACTTTTACTCCTATTACCAGGCAACAGATGGTTCAAAACTGGAGACCACGGGGGATGTCAGTCTTTGTATCAACGGTACTAATGAATTCTTTATGGACAATGCCGGCGCTCGTATTTGCGACGGACCTGTAAATGTTCTCAAAAAGTTTCGCCACTATACCATTCCCCAGGATGGCAAGGTCGATATCGAACTGAAAGACACGGATTTTGGCGTCCTAAAGTAGCCCCCAGGTTTTTCAGTGTAGGGCGGGACACTATTTTGCTCATCGCGGCCTCTAAACGAGCACGCTGTTCAAAGTGGTGTCTGCACTTAGGGCCCATCATCTCAAACGGACTCATATCGGATAGTAGGGCAATCAGGCCCTCGGGGGCTGCTGCCAAGGGGCCCGGACACCCCGTTCGTCCATTTGAGTCATGTCGGGAGCCACCGATGCCTGACGCTGCGGCTGATCGGCCGCTGCGCGTATGTGCACCCCGAGCGCAGCGCGTGCCGCTGGCTGTGGATGATCGCCCTAATGGAGCCAGTCTT
This sequence comes from uncultured Pseudomonadota bacterium, assembly GCA_903928445.1. GTDB lineage: Bacteria > Bdellovibrionota_B > Oligoflexia > Oligoflexales > CAIYRB01 > CAIYRB01. The sequence continues at coordinate 1,936 of CAIYRB010000050.1, forward strand.
GATCGGTCTAATGGGGCCACTTGAGACCCCCTCAAATCAGGGCCTCGGGAAGCACACTATTTAGGCTGTTTTGAGGACGGCTTCAAGCGCTCCTTTGCTCCGTCAGGAAGCGGACGGGGAGAGCGGAAGCTCTCACCGTCTAAAATGACTCGATGCGCGCCGTGCCGGAGCCGATCGAGTGTGGCCGATCCAAGGAGTTTATTGCCGAAGGCCTCGCCCCATTCAGGAAAGTCCAAGTTACTCGTGACGATAGTCGCGCGTTGTTCGTACCGCTCGCTGACTAGATCATGCAGGTCTTCGGCGTGGCGCGGCTCAAGTGGCTTGAGCCCAAAGTCGTCGATAATCAGCAGGTCGATACTGATGAGCTGAGCGAGTTTTTTATCATAGGAGCCCGTTCCGCGGGCGGCGAGGAGCTGCGCTCCGAGCTGGGCTAGCGTGATAAACTGGACTTCATAGCCTTTGCGTAACGCGCAGTGCCCGAGGGCTTGAGCCACATGGCTCTTGCCGGTACCACAGGGACCGGCGATCAAGACATTTGCAGGCTCCTTGATGTAGGCGCAGGTCGCCAAGTCTTTGATTAGTCCCTGGTTGACGTGGGGATTGAAGGAGAAGTCAAAGTTCTCAATCGTCTTTTCGCCGCGAAAGTTGGCTCTTCGGTAGCGCTGGGCGTATCGCTTTTGATCTCGACGCGCGACTTCATCTTGCACCAGGAGTGCCAAGAATTCGGTGAAGGCCATCTTGTCGTCGATGGCTTGGCGATTGCGAGACTCCAGCGAGTCGAGAATGCCTGAAAGCCTGAGCTGCTTTAGCATGGGTTCGAGTTGGGGCATCGGATTGTTCACGTTGATCTCCTCAATGAATTAATAGGTCCCTATGATCCCGACAAAAATTGCCTTTGCCGGAGTACACGTCTGATTGGGCGGCTGATTCCTCAGCCATAAATGGGGGAGCGTCAGTATCGAGACCGCGCTCTAGAATCTGCTTCACACTCTTGTAGCGGGGGGTGCCGTGGCTCAATGCTCTTGCACAGGCGGACTCGACGCGGCGGTTACCGTAGCGACGGGTGAGGCCGATGACTCCTTGCGCGGCATTTAAGTGATCCATGATACGGCTGGAAAACAGGTGGTCTATGATGGCGCGGCAGCTTGGCCCTATGACGTCGGCCTGGCGCATGCACCACTGTGGACCCTGCATTTTGTAGGCGAGTGCGTCCGGTGGCATGTGGTCGTCGACTGTCGAGCGCATTCCAGGTCGGGGCAGGTAGGGATGGATAGCGACCAGCTTGTGATCATAGAAAACCTGGACGGTCTGAGAAGTAGTCCTAAGCCATAACTCCTGACCGACGAGCCTGAATGGCGCGGAGTACTTACATTTTTCAAAAGCCAGGTGGCAGTTTGGATGAAGTTTGCCCTTAGTCCACGATGCAAGCTCCGGCGGCACTGACGGCAGGGGCTTTAGCATTTCTCTTTCGGTTTCGACGAATAACTTCAATGGCATTTGAAAGGTCGTGCCATGGATGCGATTGCCCGCCTCGCCCATGACCCACTCGCGAAGCTGACGGTTTGCATCACCCAGGCCACGGAAATCACGGAGGGGCAGGAAAGCCCGTTTCACGTATTTGACTCCGGCCTCAACGCGGCCCTTCTTCTGCGGGTCTCGCGGTGGGCAAGCAGCGATTAAAAATCCGTAGCCTTCAGCGAAATCGGCGTAGCTTCGCTGGGCCTCCGGCTCTTTAGCGCAAGCTCTAGTAATTCCACTCTTGAGATTGTCGATGATGACACGGCGAGGTACGCCGCCAAAAAACTCAAAGGCGCGGCGGTGGCAGGCTAGCCACGTCGGCACCTTTTGGTCAAAGACTAGCTCGCTATACTGGTGTCGGCTCCAGCAGAGGGTCATGACGAAGACCCACGTTTGCGCCAACTCCCCGGTCCGAGGGTCAACGAGCTTGGGGCCGTGCCCAAAATCTACTTGCACCGCATCTGCGACGTCAAAGTCTAGGATCGTCGTCAGCTTTGGCTGCGTCCTGCTAAGCCCCTGCACAAAGCGACGGACCGAAGAATAGCTCCCGGTGAATCCATGAGCACGACGCAGCGTCCGGAATATGGTCGTCGCCTGGACGCCCTGCATCCACCACTCGCTTACTTTGTCGGCGAAGGGGCCAACCAGGGAAACGGTGTGGGCGGCCGGCACCGAGGGGGCCGTGCCAGAGACGGAGACGATTTCCTCGTCGCTGGGCAGGGGGCGGTCAAAATCGAGCCAGCCTTGGGCCAGCGCTAACGCGCGCAAAACCCCGGCCTTAGCTCGCCCCATCAAACCACTTTTGGCGATCTGCCGGTCACTTTGCCCAAGCCGCATCTGCACGATAACTTGGCGATATTCGTACAATTCAAACCTCCGATTAGCCACGACCGCGCCCTCCTATACGTCTTAAGCGACGCCGGAATGTAACGGGTCTTGATGTTTAGAGGATCTGAAAAGAGGGGGCTCGGGTGGCTCGATAAAGGCGATCCGCGGGTGGCTCCATAGCGGCGATCACGACCCGGCTCGATTAGGCCGATCCGGGGGTGGCTCCATTATGGCGATCACACAGTGGCTCGATTGGACCGATCCGAAGGTGGCTCCATTATGGCGATCACGCCGTGGCTCCATATCCGCGATCATTCACA
>CAIYRB010000051.1 GCA_903928445.1 uncultured Pseudomonadota bacterium
AATCAGGTTTGCTGTCTGCCTGTTAGGCTTTCAGTGTGCTGTCTGTCTTCATTTCTCGATTTAAAATTGTAATCTGTCTCTCTTTCTTGCTTGTCATCTTCTTTTCTCGTGGTTGTCTTTCTCTCTTTCTTGCTTGTCATCTTCTTTGCTTGTAGGCTTTCATTATGTCTTTCTGTTTTTCCAGAAACTGGCTAGCTTTGGAGGTGGCATGGGTGCTTACGTGATTTCTGTCCTCAACCACAAGGGTGGGGTAGGCAAGACGACCGTCGTGCTTAATATTGCGGCAGCACTGGCGAGTAGAGGTAAGCGCGTCCTGGTCATTGATCTCGATAAGCAAGCTAATGCCACTGATCGTTTATTAGGCAGCTTCAAGAGAAATCGTCCCCACTTGTATGACCTGCTTCTTGACGAGGAAGGGGCCCTGGATGCCGGCGATGGTCTTTACCCTGCTCGGGCTCCTTTCTCTACGATCCGTGTGCTGGCCGGCGATGCTCGTCTAGGAGCGGCGGAAAGAGACCTCAGCCCTGCGGACCGCCCCGATGTATGGTCTGCCCTCAAGGACAAGGTTAGCCCTCTTGCGGACGAATTTGATTTCATACTTATCGACAATCCTCCCTCCCTAAATGTTCTTACCGCCGCGGGTTTGGTCCTTGCGGCTGGTAACGGTGGCTTCTTGATACCGTTAGATCTTGGCAGCGACAGTACCAAAGGCGCTAAGGCCGTCGTGGAGGCCGTTGGTAAGCTGCATAAGGCGCGTGTCCTAGAGGAGTGTCCAGATTTCCTGGGGCTGGTGTTTGCGCTTTATCAAAAAGCTAAGGCCAAGGGTACTAAGCAGGTCGAGGTCAACGCGCGTATAGCCTTTTCCGGTAAGCTGGCGCCTATACATGTGCCCCATAGCTCTTACGTCACGGAGGCGGCGGCGGCCGGTAAGACCGTTATTGAGACTCATCCTAAGAGTCCCGTCGCTGCTGCTTACATAGCATTGGCCGAAATTTTGACTGGTGAGAAGCTTGCCGTAGAAAAGCAGGCCAAAAGGGCTGCTCTAAAAGTCAGTTCGACCGCTCGTCGTAAATTGAAGGCACCCCTAAAGGTCAAACGCCCGCTTAAAACTAGAACACGGGAGGTAAGGGCATGAGTGATGATCTTGACCTCGCGCTTGGGCTACAAAGCGGATTTGGACGTCCCAAAAAAAAGACCACGCCGCAAACTCCTACGCCAGCCGTGACGGCTGCGGTGCTTGTCAAAAAATCAGGGGCAGCGTCCACTGAGACGACCTCTGCCCCGCCGGTATCGGCCAAGTTGGCCCCGGAGCCGGTGGAGCTAGGTCAAACCCAGCCTGCTTTCGAGACCTCTGCTGTCCCTTTTGACACGGGATATACTGTTCCTAGTCAAGGACCCTCTGACCGGCAGCAACGACGCCGAGATTTAAATTCCAACGACAGTCGGTACGGAAAATTGGTGACTTTGCGTGTCCCCGCTCGTTTGTATGAAGACTTGGAAGCCAAAATCGAAGATTTGGGCGCAAGGTCTGTGGGTCAGCTGCTTGTCGCCATACTTAAGATCGCTCTTGGCGACTCTGCGATGTTGGGTCCAGTCAATAGTGACCTCCTGGCGGGAGCTCAGTTTGGCACCTCTGCTGCCGACAGGCTTCGCGCAAGTTTTGCTCAAAAGACCAGAGCCGAGGCGAGCCGTCAGATGTCGTTAAGGCTGGACATGAGTACGCTAGCGAAACTCAATGCTGCGGCAAAGGCAGTGAAAGCTAAGGCACGGTCACCATTTATTTTGGCCGTTATTGAGCGTCAGTTAAGGGTGCTCTAGGCTTGGTGGCTTCGGTCGGGAGGTCAATTTCGTCAATGCAGGAAACTTATCCACACCCCCGGCCCCCTCTCCCCTTCTGCTATATGTATTAACCTCCATACTCCATACTCCATACTCCAGGCGATTGTAGCCCTTGCGCTGCAAGGGCTACAGGGCCCAAAAGTGGCTTCAGTCGGGAGCTTTTCGGCTTCAGTCGGGAGCTTTTCGGCTTCAGTCGGGAGCTTTTCGGCTTCAGTCGGGAGCTCTTTTTTGGGTTAAAATGGCTTCACCGGGGAGGTCTATTATTTTTATCCCCAAGGAAACTGCCTTTTTTTTCCACATCATTTTTAGGCGCTGGTGGCTTCACCGGGGAGATATTTGGTCTCAAAATACCTTTTCATCAAGGGCTCTGGGTCTTTCGCTCGTAAAAAGCACTCCTAATCGCCGAGAACCAGCTGTTATTAACCTATTAAGGCGGCGCAAAAACCATTGAAGTGGTCTTCACCAGGGAGCTTTTTGCCCCCGCGCGCGGTCTTTAGCGGTTTAATGGCTTCACCGGGGAGCTGTTGTCCAATTGCTGGTGTTGTTTCACAGTCGTGTTAAGATGGGCTTCAGCGGGGAGCTGATTGCATCCTGTGGTGCTAACGATCTAGATGAATAGGTATTTTAAAACGAGGTAGGTGTGTTGGAGGAACAAAATGACGCCGATATTGAGCTCGTCCCGATTTCCCGCGTCCCTCGGCCAATTAATCTTAGTGAAGAGTCAAGCCTGGTCGGCGACCTCCTCAGTGTGCCGCTTTATGTGCAGAGCCCCGTTATTAACCGTGAGCACCGCCTTGCTGCTGGCGAAGACGAGCTAGTCTACAGCTGGCTCGAAAAAGGGGTGGAGCGCACTTATGTTTTTACACGACCACAGTTCGTTCCGTTTCCGCTTCCTGAGCACGGCGAACTTTTTTTTACGCTCCTGGCGATGTTTGCGGCTCGTTTTAATAAGGAGGGTAAAGTTTATTTTCGGATTGTCGATATCATCAAAAATGCCGGCAAAAACCCCAAGTCAAACAGCACCTATGAGCGTGTTCGCGAAATGATTTGGCGCTATTGGCAATGCACAGTCACCTGGGACCTCGGGTGGAAGGTAAAGAATTTTGCCTACGACGAACCTCAAATCGACGATCCCAGGAGTTGGCGCGGTAATTTGATTGTCGAGCAGAGTCTTTTCACCGCTAAAGCCAGCAAGATTAATAATCGTAAATATGCAGAAAAAACCTCAAATCCAAACCGTCTGACAAATGCCTATCAGTGGCATCTGGTGGTTTTAAATGCAAAGGTTGTTCAGGCGGTTGAAGAGAGATTCATTAGAAAATTCCTGACGCACACCCTGCAGAGTCACCTAAGCGACAAGGCCAAGGGTGTTTATCGGTATTTCTTTAAGTTTAGTGATAGGTCAGCCGTTGAACGAAGCTACGACACTCTGATGAGTGCTTTTGCCTGGTTTGGAAGAAAATCGCGGTTTGTTTCATGGCTGCATTCTTGCTTAGACGAACTAGTCACGCACGGAGCGGTTGAGGCCTACCGAGAGGTAATTCCAGGGGTTGCCATAGCAGTCAAATGCGCGCCTGTAGAGTCTTTAAAATCAGATATATGTGACGGCTCCCGAGGCACCGTCGATATTTCGTCAAGCAGCCCGGCAGAAAGCACCAGGCAGATGCCTGCGAAACGTGGCCGTCGCAATCTTGATTGCGAAACTTTTTTACAAGGGATGGATGGCCCTACTTTAGCCCGGTTTGCAAATACCTTACATTCAGCGGCAATACTCAACCAAGTCGACTTTGAGCAACTAAACCTAATCCGGGATCGACTCGGTGAGCGGGTCATGGTCGAAAATATTTCCAATTACCTGCGCCGGCATTGGTCCAAAATTGGCCGTCAGGTTAAATCATTGGTCAAAGACGCTAAAACGGCAGCAACGCGTGATAAGCGAAAAAACACGGCGTTGCCGCCCAAGCACGCGAAACCTGTGCCAGTTAGAAAGGGTGCGACGGTGATTTTGAATTCTGATGATTTCAAATGCACCGTCAGTCATTTGGCTGCTGACGATTTGGATGGGAATAGGATAGGAGCTGGCGCTGCTGCCGCGGCCGACCCCGCGGCAAAGCCGGCTAACGAGCTGATCGCGCAAATTTTGCAAAACTTGGACCCGTCATTTGGCTCAGGGCAGTCGGACTCGGCTGCTGAGGAGATGCTTGATCAGATGGAGGCGGCGATTAAGCAAGCGCGATCCTCGATGGATCGAAAAAGGCAGGAACCAATGCAAACTAAATTACTTTAAACCTATCTGGTTATGGTGATATGGCGTGATCTAGCCAATGGTGCGTCATAGCTGTTGATGAACCAGGAGAAGTGAAGACATTTAACCCGCCATACTTTTTGTCGCTGAATCATGTCTGCCGCATTTACCATTGCCATCCAGGTCAATGGAAGCCGCTAGAATTGCTGCTCTGACGCGCTCCGCTTGCCTTCGGCGATTCTGACCGCTCCACTGGGTCAGAATCGTCCGATTTATCAGGTCCGAAAGTGGACCACTTTTAATTGGCACTGCAGCTCGTTTTGGACCATTTTTAATTGGCTACCAACACCCTCTGCGGAATGTCACAGACGATGTGAACATGAGCGCCAAGCTTGCTAAGAAAGCCGTACAGCCTGTCAGAGCTAAACTCCCCCATTTTTCCGTTCATCAAGGCGCTAACATGAGGTTGTTTCTGACCCAGAATCTTGATGAGATCTATTTGCGAATAGCCATGGGCCTCAATAATGGCGCCAATTTTTTCGATAAGCTGATATCGGAGCTCAACCTCGGGGGCGTGATCAGCACCAAAAATATCGTTGAAAACGTTGTTACTCATTTCTGTCCTTTCTTTTTGGCTTTACGCTTAAGGTCGGTCTGTTCTTCAAGCAACTCTTTGAGACGCTGGTTGGCAGCGTTTACGTCAGGTTGTTCGGTTTTCTCGCTGGTCTTAGTGAAGGAATGGAGCACCACAATCTTACCCTTGATCAAAGTTACATAAATGACGCGGTATAGCTTGTTGCCGTCCTTGTCTCGTAATTCAAAGGCATTTTTCTTCAATCCGGGGAACGGCTTCCAATTCTTGGGCATTTTCCCTTGCTGGAGCCGGCGGAGATCGGCACCGATGTTCTCCTTCGTTACTTCAGGCCATTCCTTCAATATTTCCTTCGAGTCGCCTCGCCAATCCACGTCCTTGTCTGTGGTCATGAGTTCCTCCCATGCGGAATATACCAAATCCAGTATACCCAGACAAGCCTATCGGCACACTTAGCAAAAAACTTAAATAATTCTATATAACCTATTGTAATAAAATAGTAATTTAAACGCACCTGGGACTTCAGAACAGCGTGCCGCCCATTGAATGCCATCCTCTAAACTACAATTCGCTCAACTTCTACCTGCGTCAGCTCTTGGTCTGATCGGTCATAAAGCCTTGTCGTCTCCGCACTTGAGTGGGCTGCCATCTTGCGTGCATTCTCCAGACTGCCGCCGGCCTTGCGGTAGAGGGTGATTCCTGTTGCCTTAAACGTGTGGTTGCAGGCATCGGGATTCAGACCGGCCTTAGCTGCAGCGATCTTGACCCTCTCTAGAGCCGAAAAGCGCGAAAGCTTACGATTCATCAGCGATTTGCGGTCCTGTGCTGTTGGCTGAAAGAGAAAGGCCTTAGGGTCTTTGATTGCTGCGACCTCTAGGTAACGGTCAAGCGCTTGCTCTGCCTGGTGATGGAGTGGCACCTCACGGTAAACGCCACCTTTCTCGTGCTGCCGGAGAAATGCGCGTCCGCTGCGTTTAACGTAGTCACCGCGTTTTGCGTTGAGGAGTGCTGAGATGCGCGACGTGGTGTAGAGCATGACGCGGAAGAGCGCTTGATCACGCAGACCAGTGGGCGTCGCCACGTCGCAGGTGGCAAAAAGCATTGCCGCTTCTTGACCGGTCAAAACGGGTGTTTTGCCGGTCGTTATCCGCTCTTTTGGGCCTTTGACGGAGGACGCGGGATTGAATGGCATGATCTGGCCGGTGACGAGGTAATCGAATAGCTTACGGATGGCCGCCAGGTGTTGATTGATCGTGGCTGGGCTGCCGGAATGCCGTTCAATATAGGCAGCCACCATCAAGGGTTCGATGCTAGCTAGGGTTAGCCCGCGCTCCTCGCACCAGCGCAAAAAGGCTCCCACTGCAAAGCCGTAGGCATCGCGGGTATTTTTATTGCGGATGCTGACCAGGAAAAACTCCAAAAAGCGCTTTTGCGCTTTTTCGCCGGCGTTTGCGATTAATACCGGCAGCAGAGGCTGTGTTTGGATCATCGCCAGATCACGCATAAGTCAGACTCCCTGCGTTGCTAAACACTGAATCAAAAGAACAGTCATAGCTTAGCTAAAATGCTGACTAGACGCTCGCTTCTAACGCCCCCTTGGGCACCGCGACCAAGGTGCGCTGTGATGGCTTCTAGGAAGAAAGCGTCAGCGGCAAGTGTGCGATAGGTTTTGGCCAGGTACTGCCTAACTGGCTCAGGCGAGGAATGGAGGCTTGCTTCCGCGTCGAGGCAGCCGTCTAGGACATATATAATGTCCTCAAAATCGTGGCTAAATCGTAAATCACCCTGCCCTCGGCTAAAGAACGCCTCAAACTTCGATGCCAAAAAATAGGCGAGCGGGAAGATCGAAATCGTAGTCCCAGAGGGGAGGGTGGCCTGACGTGCGTGAGCAACGCCGCTTTTGTACCAGGCGTTGGAGAAGCCAAGGATGGCAGGGTCAGTAGGCATAACGTCGACGGTGACGCCCTGGTAGGTCCAGCGGCATAGTGGGCTGCCTTTGGCGGCTTGGTTGACGAAGCCGAGACCGCGCAACTCTCCCTCCAGTTTGTAGTAGTCGCGCGCGGTGGAAATCTCAACGACGCAGTCGACGTCTTCGGTGGGTCGCGGGCTGGGACTCCCTGGGTCGTCAATATAGAGCGACATGGCGGCCCCACCGATAAACACCACCTGCGTTCGCAGGTGAGCAAGCCCCCTGGCCACGGTCTCGACCATAAAAATCGGGGCGGCGGTTTGCACCTTTAGCTCCTCATCATTCGAATTTTGAGTTCTTCAAGAGCGATTTTTTGTTCGCGTACCCGGCCAAGGCGCAGAGCATCGACAAGGGCCAGCATTTCGTAAAGCTCGGGTGCACCTTTAATGGCCCTCGGCACAGTCGGGTAGAGGGGCTCCACTTCCTGACCCCGCGCTTCGCCCTCGGGCCAGGGCCACACGTAGGCCTCGGTCTGATCAGAGACGATTTGGCTGGAGAGTGGCGGCGCCGCGTGCGCAGTAAGGATGCCGCGCACCATGGGGCCGGGCTTGGCAGCAAAGACGTATTTTAGCCCATACTGAATAAACTCAAGCAGAGCCGCCTTATGCGGAGTGCGTTTATCCTCGTCAATGAGACCGACCTGGAGGCAGCGCTCCAGTGAATTTGAGACCTCGGCACGGCTGATCGCAAGCTCATCGGCTATCTCAACCTGGCGCCAGGGCCGCTGACGCATGGCGATGATTTTGAGCAGGATCAGGATGTCTTGTGGTTTTATTCCCATACTTAAGCCTAGCATTTGAACGAAATATTCACAATTTATAATTCATGATCTATGAACCATAAACTATTGCGACCGCTCTGCCTGCTTCGCTTTTTTGCTCACTTCCTAGACATATCAGTCTCTTGAGGCGGCATCTCCCCACATAATGAGCTTTATGTGGGGACCTTATTCTATCATAACCCGTTTTATGTGGGGGTGGTTTGGGTCGTCGTGAGCTTGGGAGGATTACGGCGACTACTGTAATCTTGGCCAGGTGGGCTGACTATCAAAAGGATGGATTTCAGTTTGTTAGGTATGGTGAGATGGTTACATAATAATTCCGTAGATTCATAATTTACAGCTCCACCTGAAAAACGCCCCGGGAGAATGACCAGGCGTCCAGGATTAAGCAGCGAAGATGTCGCCAAGGCCGCCGAAAGACTTCGTCACGAAGGACGACAAGTCTCGACCGTGGCGGTGCGAGTAAAGCTGGGAGGGAAGGGTAGCTGGGCGCCATTGGATGTAAAATTTACCCCTGCTGACATCAAGATCATCTTTGCGCCGCTTGCATTCCACAGCGAGATCCGCCAAAAACGAGCTATTCGGGGCAAATGCTCTGCCTTGAGGCAATCCACGCCATTTGACGTTTTTAAAAAGCCACGACGTACACGCGCGACTACGAATCTTCAAGCTGGCCGATGATCGACCGGTCGGCCTCGGCGATACCAAGGGCATCAGCCGTCGGGTCGGTGGGATCGAGTGCCAACGATGACGCCTCGCGTAAGTTGTCGGTGAAGACAATCAGGTTTTTTTGCCCACGGGCGGCGGCGGACTCGACGAGTATGCCCTCAAATAGACTGAGCCGGGCCATCTTGGCTACGAGCTGCGAGTAGGCCTCGATGGCAAAGAGGTCGTCCAGCGCCTCCCAGGGAAGAAGAAGAGCCGGGGCTTGCAGGCCCGTCGCGGCGGCGACTCTCGGGTCAGTAAGATCGAGGACGCGCCGAAGTTTTACCACGACTGGAAACGTCGTGGTAATGCGCGGCAGCGTAAACATACGCACCTCGGCCAGCGTGGTTTCCGGCCTTTCGCATAAGTACAGGGTGGGGTCGGGACGGCGGTGGTAGCGGCCGTGAGTGCGGCGAGAGCCGGCAATGCTGAGCGGAGTCCTTTGCCAGACAGCGGCAACCGCCCGAAAATAGACGGCGTCGATGGGACGACCTAGGTCTCTAGCATTAGTAAGGCCGCGATGAAAGAGATCGGCAGAGGACTTGATGGTGGCGGCAGCATCGGCCGCAGCCGTTGTGACCACGGCAGCGTCAAGGGGACTGGGTCCGGCCTTGGCGATGTCGGCGTAGAGTTCAGCAAGCAGCTGCTCAAGCGGTCGGGGTGGCCTTCGTTTGGTCATGTCGCGGAGATTTCGCCGTAGTAGGCCCTCTCGAGTATTTCAACCACGGCCTGAGCCCGGTCCATCACAAGACACTTGCGCGGTGTCAGCCCCATCCACTCGATACGCGGCTCACTCAGCCAGCGCCTGACCTCAGCCTCGTTGTAATTGGAAAGGGCCCAGAGAAGGTTAAGGATATGGATCATCTGGGCCGCCTTGGTAGTGGTGGCTCCCGAAACGGTCTTGGCCCGGATGGTCGCTGGGCTAACCTTAAGGATCTGCGCCAGCTCGTCGTCGTTGGCGCCGGTCAGCTCCTTCATCTTTTTAAAGTTGAGCTGCCCTTTCGTCCAAATCGGGCTGCTCGGGGCCATGACGTCTTGCTGCATCGCTGTTCTCCGCGGAGGGCCGCTGCCCGCCAAAAGCCTTTACATCGGTCATGCTAGCATATTTTGCTAGAATCACGCTAGAGTCCTATCGGCATTTCGCTATAAAACTTAAGTCTATTACGCTAAATTGGCACTAGATTCTTGCTAGTCATGCTCTTGCCGCGCTTTTTTGCTCGTTCCTTAGGCATTTTAGCCACTTGCATCCGAGACGTTCCGATAATCCTTTTTATCGGAATATCATTTCCACGCATAACCCGTTTATGTTGAGGAGGTTTGGGTCGTCGCCCAGTAGGGAGGATTACGGCGACTACTGTAATCCTGATCAGGTAAGCTTACTATCAAAATCATGGATTTCGGTCTGTTACGTGGGATATGATGGTTCGATCATAATTCCGTAGATTCATAATTTATAGATCCGCCTGAAAAACGCCCCGGGGGAATGACCATGCGCCCAGGACTCACCAGCGAAGATGTCGCCACAGCCGCCGAAAGACTTCGCCACGAGGGAAGGCCCGTCTCGACCGTGGCGGTGCGAGAAAAGCTGGGAGGCAAAGGTAGCTACACCACGATTCAGCGCTACCTGGAGGCTTGGCGGGAAAACCAGGCTACGGGGAAAAATGCGGAGCCAGCGAAGGTACCCGCCAGCGTCACCGAGGCATTGACCCGGGCGGGTGCGGAGGTGTGGAGTCGTGCAAGGGACTGGGCGGCGCGAGAAGCAGCAAGTGAGAAGGATAAGTGGTCCAATGAAATGGCCGGCCGCGACCGGGAGCTGCGCGAGGCGAGCGACGAGATGGCGCGGCTTGAAGGTGAGCTGGAGACGCAGCGGGCGACTCATATGGAACTCATGGACGAAGCTGATAGTGCAAGACAAAGGGTCCATGATGAAAATTTGATCATTAGGGCGGAGCTGAAGGCGGCTCTCAGCTTAGCTCAGGAACTGCGCGCGGTGGATGAGGACGCCGAGCGCCGCAGCCGGCTGGCGAGTGAACGGGCCGAAGCACTTTCGGCAACGCTCACCGAAGTCAGGTCGCAGCTACAATTATCCAACGACCGGATCACCCGCGCCGAGGCTGCTGCAACCGAAGCCGTGAATGCCCAGCTTCATGCTGAGCGACGGGCCGGCGAGCTCGATGCGCGCTTGGTTGGAGCAAGACATGAGCTGACGCAGGCGCGGCAGAACGAGACAAGTCTAAGTACAACGGTGAAGGAACTGGAGCAAAAGCTGGCGACGCGTGATGGCGACCTAGATCGTCTAAACAGCGAGATCCTGGATGCTCGGGGTCATATCGACGTCTTGCGCAGCGGTGAGGCTGAGCTTAAAGAGGCGTTGGCGGGGTATCAGGTTGGCGAGCGCGAGTTGCGCCAGCGGCTTGCGGCAGAGATGGAGCGCGTGGCGCGGGGTGAAGAACGGCTCACGCAGATGACGGCGGCAATGGGGAGATTAGCGCCAAAATCTAAGGCAGAGCGAGAGCTGGAGTAGGTGCAGTCAATTTGGGATGCCGGGTTCATCGGGGTGACTCAGTAGGTCTACCCACCACTGGATGAGCCCGGCACCCGTGGTTGGGCTACAATCAGGACGCATACTTCTTGGCGTAGCCCTTCAAGACCTCGCGCATCATCCGTTGGTACTTGGTGCCGTTTTTCTTCGCAACTTTCTTAAAGAAGTCTACAGTTTCTTCGTCGATCGACAGCGTGATTTTCATGGCCTCCTCTTTCGGTAAGAGATTAGCCGGAGATGGGAGAAAATCCATCATCCGCTTCAGATTCCCGACCGGTTCATCGCCCCTGATCG
>CAIYRB010000052.1 GCA_903928445.1 uncultured Pseudomonadota bacterium
ACGCTGCTCCCGCCGCGGTAGATGGTGACCGAGCTGGCCGCCGACGGAAAGTCGTAGGCGACGCTGATCGAGTTGGCGCTGAGTGCCTTGGCCCCCGTGCAGCCGGCAAAAGTCGGCTGCGATGCTTGATAAATGATCACGTTATTGTTGGTGTCAATTTGACCAGCAGAGCCCACAGCTCTGACTTGAAAGAGATAGACGAAACTGGGGTCCAGCGTCTGCGTGATCTGGTAGGAGCTGCCGCCGGTTTGCGTTGCGAGCAGCGTGCCGTTATTCACCGGCAGGTTGCTATAGCTGGAGGAGACGTTTTGCACCAAGGTACCCGCCGCTGAGCTGCTGCCCGCGCCTGAGGTGCCCGAGGCATTGGTGAGCGCCAAGGACGAACCTGAGCTGAGCGCCAAGGACGAACCTGAGCCGAGCGCCACAACGCCAGCTTGAACCGCGGCGAGGCTCTGCTGGGTGGAGGTCATATAGATGCTGTACTGAATTTTACTGCCACTCTCACTCGCATTCAGTGCCGAGGTCAGGACAGGCGGGGTCCAATTGAGCAGAAGGCTTCCGGTCGCGGTCGTGGTCAAGCCGCTGACACCGCTGAACGACAAGGTCGTATTCGCTGGACTATAGATCAGGACCTTTTTGTTGGTATCAGGAATGCTGCTGACGCCACTACTCCCGCCGGCGCTGTCCTCAGGCCACTTGGCGCGCACTTGGAATGCGGTGATGGCGCCAGCGTCGGGCGCCGCGGCCAAGGTGTAAGACAACTCGCCTTTGATCGTGGTCAAAACGGCGCCTGAGCTGACCGGTGCGGCACTGTCAGCGAGCGTCGCGATTAAGGTTGGAAGCGCGGCGCCAGAAGTACCCGGTTTAGAGCTGCTGGAAGCTTGGGTGCCGGTCGGCATCGAGCTCAAGGTGTGCGAGTAAACTTCGTACGTGACGGTCGCTGGGTCGGCGACGCCAGCCACTTGGTCCCAGACCAGAACGTACTTACCGTCCGAGCTTAGATTCAAGCCGCCCACACCAGAGAAGGCTGGACTGCTTTGCGTCGGAGCGTTTGCACTCACACCGAGTTTCTTGGCTATAGAGCAGGAAGCGAGCAGACAGGCGAGCGCCAGGCTGCCGCAGAGGACGGCTAAGCGCCTAACGCTATATATATCTTCACGTGGACCCATACGCATTTCAGGCCTCCCTCCCCGTGGTCTCCCAGCACCCTCACCCATGGCCCCGCAATGAGTCATCGGTATTTGCATTGGAAACTTCATCGGCAGTTTCTGGAGGAACTTTAGGGATGTCAAAATAAATAGATAAATTAGCTAGTTAGATTATGGCGTGAAAAGCGCTAGACACGAGCTAGACGAGGCATGCCCGGGCACAAGGGCATTCATCAACTTCGAGCAATCGCCAGGCGCCAAGAAGATTTTCGATCAGGATTTCGACATCAGTCGTATCATCGAAGACCTGGAGTTTTTCCTCAAATCTTACTCTCACCCAAGCCGATTTGCCGCAAACCATCCTGCCACCACAGGAAGCGCACGCCGTTTTCTACCCGCGGGATTCTGTCATTGGAAAAACAATAAGCCTCGCAGTCGCCAAATTCAGGCATGAGTCTGATCAAATGGCCGACGTCCTCAACCGTGGGACTGGTCGTGGACTTGATTTCAATGAGAGCAAGCGAAGCTCCCGGGCGATCGACGATGAGATCGATTTCGGCGCCGTCTTTCGTCCGAAAGTAGGAAAACCGATAGTCGCGGCGCAGGTAATCATTGAGACGCAGGCACTCGGCAATGACAAAATGCTCAAAGGCAATTCCGTAGGGTGCCGTTTTCGGGATCAGGTGCTGACCTAGAAGACGAGCCAAAGCACGGGTCACGCCGGTGTCAAACAGGTAAAACTTCGGACTTCTCGACTGACGCTTGCGGATAGATCGGAAATAGGGGTTCAGATGAAACCCGATGAGGGTCTCGTCCAATAGCTCGAAATATCGCTTGGCGGTCTTTTCGCTGATGCCGACATCGCGCGCTAATTTTGCGTAATTGACGATCGTGCCGTTGGTCTGAGCCACCACTTCGAGAAATAAGCGAAACGGCTCCAAGTCTTCGATCAGGTGCTCGTTCCAAATCTCTTCCTTCAAGTATGTGAGGCCATAGGACCGCAAAAATTCAGCCTTCTCGTTGACAGTGCGGTACTGAAAGATCTTAGGTAAGGTCCCCCAATTCAAGGCCTCATCAAGGTCGAAGTGTGCGCCAAGCTCAAGATGAGTGAGCGGAAACATTTGGTAGACGAAAGCCCTTCCGGCCAGAAGATTCGCCGACCCCCGCTTGAGTTTGCGTGCGCTTGATCCGGTCAGCGCAAATTTAGGCGAGCGAAAGTCCGGCGATTCCAATGACCGGTGCACGACATTCAGAAGGGCTGGGACTTTCTGGATTTCATCAATGAAAATCCAATCCACCTGGTCATGTTGGGCCGCGATTTGGTTGTAGAGCTGGCCTGGGTCACGGGCATACCGGTCCTCCGTGGCCTGATCCAGCAGATCGATGGTCCAAACCCGCTGCTCGCCTAGGAGGCTGCGGATAAGGCTGGTTTTCCCGACGCCGCGCGCGCCGAAAGCGAAAAAGCTATTTGATAGCAAAGGATTACATAGTCTTACGAAGTTCACGTACTGCGCTCCGGAAATTCCCGCCGTTTCCGGACCCTACCTCCAAGATGGGGAGTAGTCCATAAAAATCAAAGTACTATGGACGATCATGGCGCCAGCACAGGATTTTGCCCCGCAGTGCCGGGACATCCCCTCATAGCTAATAACGAGCCATCCCCTGCGCCACAGTCCGCGCCCAGAGGTCGACACCGCCGACCAAACTGGTCGCGCCGGCCACCCCATGCTGGCGCAGATACATCGCCGCGCTGTATGAGCGCACCCCGTGATGACAGATCGCCACGACATGCTTCGCTTGCTGCAGCTTCGGCAATAAAGTCGGAAAATCCTGATCGCTCAGCAGCAAACTGCCAGCCAGCTGGCAGATCTCATACTCCCAAGGCTCCCTGACATCGAGCAAAATGGGCTGATCTGCCAGCTCGGATGCGGCCAAAAGCTGAAGCAGGTCTTGCGGCTGGATCTCAATTCCCGTACTCATGCGTAGAATGACCTTTATGCGACTAATGACCGCCGCGACATCAAGTCCCGCTGCGGCCGCTAGGTCCGCCACCGTGGCGGGCACTACGGCCTCGGGAAATAGCTGGGGCGGTGGGACGTTGAAGAGTTCATCGAGGACCAAAGCGGCGTGCGGCAAGGCGATGGACGCGAGCAGCGTCTCGCCATTCAGACTTGCGGCCGGGTCTTGCACAGGTGCCACCACGATGTGAGGAGTGTTAACGATGCGAATGCCCCAAGTAACGGTCATGCCCTTTGCCGGCAAGAGCCCGGTGATCGCTGACGATGTCCTATTGGCCAGCGGCGCACAACTGATCGGCGACCTAGAGATTGGGCCGGCCTCCAGTGTCTGGTTTAACGCCGTCGTCCGTGCCGATGTTCATTACATCAGAATCGGCACGCGTACCAACATCCAAGATAACAGCACGGTTCACGTCACCAGCGGCGGTGCCCCCTGCATCATCGGCAACGACGTCACCGTGGGCCACAATGTCGTCCTCCATGCTTGTACCATCGAGGACTTTTGCTTGATCGGCATGGGCGCCATCATCCTCGACGAGGCGGTGATCGGCCGCGAATGCTTAGTGGGTGCAGGCGCTTTGGTCACCGCCGGCAAGATCTTTCCGCCGCGCTCGATGATCCTTGGGTCACCGGCGCGGGCGGTTAGGTCCTTGACGGATGCCGAGATCGCGCATCTGCATGCGTCGTCGGTGCATTATGTGCGCACGGCGCAACGCTATAGCCAAGGTTGAGCCCGCCTCCCAGCTGCGCGCAATAAAACCGCTGCCCAAAAACTGGGAGGCCGGGAAGGCAGGAAGGCAGGAAGGCAGGAAGGCAGGATTTGTGCCGGATTTGTGCAACAACGCCTTTCTGGCGATACAACACCCTGATATTCAGACATTCTTTTGCCTTGCTAAAGTTTTTTTAACAGCCTGCCGATACGACTTTAAGTCTCCCTTAAAAAAGGCCACCGCAGGTCTTGACCCGAGCGACCCCATTGGACTTGTTAAACCATCGAGGAATGTGATGAAGACTTTCTTGCACCCAACGATGATCGCCCAAGTTGCCGTGCTCGCCATGCTCACTTCAGCGTGTGATCAATCCAGCTCGCCACCGCCACCCGTGCCACACGCTGCCAGCAAAGGACAGGATAGTGGCACCTCTGGAGGTGGGCAAAATCTCAGTCCGCTGGCGCAGCTGTCCGCCTCCGGCGATGGCAACGTTGAGGTGCGTAATCGCCAGCTTGGGTCACTGAAGTCGCAGCGCGATTCATACGTTAACCAGCTGGTGACGCTGCAGTCCTTCGCCGATCAGTTATTCAGCACCGATACCGACGTGCAGCAAACCGCCTTACGCAGCATCGAAAAAACCTCCCTAAAAGCAGGAGCGGCCGGCTCTGCGGTCGCAGTCGGAGGTGGGGCCATAGTTGGCGCCCTCACCGGAGACTGGGCGGGGGCCTTGCTCGCGACGCTTCCGACGGCAGCGACCTTGATTGGTAACGGGACCGCCGCAGATAGTGCGCAAGCCAAACAGCAGGCCGCCACCGCGACGATTTCCGCCGAGTTACAGGCACAGCGCGACCTGGTTAAAGAGCAGCTGGCTAATCTGCAAGCGAAGATCGCGGCTCTCGACGCCCAGATCGACTCCGTCAATGCGGTTAAATTGTAGGGATCCGCTGCCACAACGGCACGGCTAAGCCGACGATTCGCTTGGGATCAAAAGATTTTCTAAAGTTTTGCCATGAATCGACCGATAGGAATGTAACAGTCAACGACATCATCGAAAATAGAGACAAAAAGGAGCGACCGATGCAGTTCCACCGCAGCAACAAACTAAATCGTAGGGACGCCAGCCTAAGCCAATCGATCGTCGCCGTCGCGATCCTAGCGATGGTCCAGATCAGCTGCTCCCAAGGCTCAGGGGCGCCACCAGCGCCGGCGTCAAGCGCGTCCAAAGACGCCTACGCGGCTTCGTCTAGCTCTGACGCAGCCGCCAAAGACCCCAGCGGGCTAAACGGCTTACTCGGCGGCAGCGGCCAAACCGAGAGCGACTACGACGTGCGTGCCCGTCAGCTAAAGCAACTCGCCGACCAACGCGCATCGTATGAAACTCAAATGCTGCAGTACCAAAGCTACCGTACCACACTGGTACAAACCCAGGCGGGAATTGACGAGACTGGCGTCACCTCCCAAGCCAAGGGTAGCGTTGTCGCGGGTATCGCCGGCGGCGCCGTCGGAATTCTCGGCACTCTGGCCGCCAATAGTTTGACCGGCGCAGCAGCTCCCGTCACTGCCGCCACTGGCGCCACTGCCACCACTGTCGCCACTGGCGCCACCACGGGTGGCAGCGGACTCGGTACTGGTCTGGGTTCTGCATTCAGCGCCCTCGGCACCGGCATCACCAGCGGCATTGGCGCCGACGATTACAATCAGCATTTAGCCGCAGGCACCAAAGTCGTCGCCGGAAGTGTCCAATCCCAGCGCGATCAGTATGATGCCATCATCGCCAATCTGCAGGCGAAGATCGCGGCGCTCAACGCCCAAATCGATGCGCTCAACGCGCAAAAACTAAAGCAATAAGGGCTCGTCCATCAACAG
>CAIYRB010000053.1 GCA_903928445.1 uncultured Pseudomonadota bacterium
GTGACGGTGGCGCCGCCGGCACTGAAAAGCGCGCAGGAGGTAACACGGCGCTTAAGAACTTAAACGTAAACGGAAGATTCGTCTGAATAAAGGCATGGGTCGCCGGCGAACAGTGGTAGTTGGCGTAGGCCTCCGCCCAGGCTTCGGATGGACTGGATCTGGCATAGTCTCTGATCAGCGAGCCCTTGCCGGTAATCTCGCTGTACATCTGCTGCAGTGCGGTGTCAAAATTGGAAAATTCGGTTTTTTGCGCTGCCTCCTGCGCGACAATCTCAGTGGCGTGGCCGATCTCATGCTGCAAGGCAAAGCCGGATGCCGTACCTCCAGTCGTGATCGAGGTGGCCACCATGCCACGAAAGCCGGTGCTCGTTTGACCGGAGGTCAGGGAGGTCAGGCCGGCGACGCCAAAAAACAGCGCCGCAGGACGAATACCGCTTAGCTTTCCTTGCTTGAATGTGTAAAGCAAATGATCCAAATCACGATCGGAAATACCGGCCACCCGATTGCGGGCGGTGTCCATCTCGGCGCCTGAAAAGCCCGTCAAAAAGTCCGCAGGCAAGCCCTTGATGTAAGTCATTCGCTCGTCACTATAGGTGGCGCATTTTTCATCGTTATTGGTCAGATAACTCAAATTGCTGGCGTCTTCGTTCCCTCGCCGGCACGACGCGGCGCCGAAGGCGGCGATGGTGACAGCGACTGCGAAGAGTCTGCGGGCTGCGATTGTATTGATAATGGGGGATCCTCCCTAAACATAGGCGCGACTATGCCCCTACCTGCTGCCATGATACGTATCGGCGTCTTCACTGCCAAACTTTAACGGCGCAATTTTTGCTGATATTATAGGGAGTTAAAAGGCATACAAAAAGTTGTTACCGGACCTAGGTGCAGGGCCGACCAAACAGCAGCGGGGCCAAAAACCGGTGATCTCCAACAATATTCAGTGCCTGGATCACCGGATACAGCACCTCCTTCGCTTGATGTCCCACCGCCACTCCAGCGGCAGCGAGCATCAGGAGGTCATTGGCACCGTCGCCGACACAGGCTACGCTCTTGACGTCGATCTGCAGACGCGCACAGGTTGATTGCACATAGCGCAGCTTGGCTTCGGCATCGACCACCTCGCCGACCACGGTCCCGGTCAGCTGGTCGTCCTGCACGCCCAAGGTGCAGGCATGGTATCCGGAAAACCCGACCTTGGCGGCAACACCGGCCGCCAACTGGACAAAGCCGCCAGAAACTAAAAAAGTCGGCACACCCAAGCGGCGACAGAACGCAACGAACTCCAGGATTCCTGGCATCAAGGTCAGGCCCGCCTCGGCCTGGGCCAACACCGCGGTGGACAGGCCTTTGAGCAAGGCGACGCGCTCCGTCAGAGCCTGGCGAAAGTCCAGCTCTCCAGCCATAGCGCGCTCGGTCACAGCCGCGACATGCGCCTCGACCCCGGCGTACCTCGCCAGCACCACGATCGACTCCTCGCGGATGACCGTCGCATCCATATCGAAGAACACTGCAGTGACCTGCTCCAACTGCGAAAACCCGACGGTTTGCCGGCGCAAGAAGGACTCTTGGCAAGCCTTTGCCACCGCTTGATAACCATCTTGGCTAGACCCGCTTAATTCAACCATGCCGTAGGCAGCATCGCTCACGGCACGAAACGGGCCATAGTCGGCTAGCTCACGCGGCGGCGGCCAGGCGCAGACCAAACGCAGCAAAGGCGAGGATGTGTCCAGAAGCTTGGAACCCGGATTCGTAGAGGTCGTCACGTCGTCGCCTACCTTCGCTCTCAGAGATAAAAATCACCGCCCGCTACAGGAAGCCACACCGCGAGGATCAGAGGCTAAAAATGCACTCCGACGATCGCTGACATCTCCTGACCTATAGTCTTATAGGTACCGCCACCCTCGGCGTCCGTAAACTTAAAAGAGCGGCTGAACACGCCATAGCCGACATCAAGCTCGGCTGGCTTAAAAGCGCCATGCAAGGCCACGCGCCCCCGGTTTGTGGAGATCTTGTCCAGGCCCTGCTGCTTGACCGCGGCACCGTCATAGACCAGCAGGTTGCGAAAATCAAAGTGCCCTTGCTCCTGACCGACACCTAGCCGCAAGGCGAGGTCCTTGTTTAAGGCGAAGTCCAAGCCGAGCATGAGTAGCTGCGTGCGGATGATATACTGGTCTGGATCGAGACCATAGTAGGAGATGCGCGTCTTATTGTCGCTCGCCGTACTACCGATGGCGAGGTCATCGGTTTCCACCAGCCAATGCTTGCCAAGAATGCCGAAGCTAAAGTCCCCGCGCTGCAGAAAGCCATCGACAGCGATAAAGCCTGGTTCGATGATGATCAGGTCCTGGCCGGAGACAAAGGCCTTGCCGCGCAGCGGCGGAAAATAGGTGTAGCCAATGCCCATATCCTTCACCGCATAGGTAAACCCACAACCGTAGCCAATCATCTGCGGTGCGTAGCGAGTCGTCCGGCTTTGGTTCAAGAAGGGCTGTCCGAGGATGACGGACCGCTGTTGCAAATACCGCATGACGATCGCAGCTCGCAACTCAGCGGTGAGTTCAACGACGAGCTTAGCGCTGGTTTGTTGCCGGCTGCTCACTTCGCGAATCGGTTTATCCGGGTTGCGGTTGTCGATCAGCGATTCGACCAGGTGGTACTGAACGACATGTTCGATGGCCGCCCCCGCACCTGCGCCTAAGTCCAGGCCTAGTGCTGCACCGACAAAGTCATCCGTAGCCGTTGCAACAATCTTAGTACCCCCTACCAAGGAGTGGTCGAGGGTGGTGGCGCGATGATTGCGGACGCCAAGCATGCCTGCATGCATATCCTTGGGCCGAAGATACGCCGGATTAACCGGAAAGAGACGACTGCTACTACCGTCCGTGGGCAGCTGGATACTCTCTTCAGCCATATCGGCCAAGGCCACATCGAAGACGTCCAAGATCAGGATGGATAACCACCAGAGCAGGATATGCAGACAGCAGCGCATCAGCTTCCCTTCAGACGGGTGAGTGCCGCGAGGGCTGGAAGATAGGGTCGGTAGGTGGCATACGCAGGTCCCAGGGTGAGCGCTAGGGCGAGGCCACCGATATGCGTGGGGTTAAGCTGAACCCCCGTCGCACCATCGGTGCTTTTTAGTCCGGTGGTCGGGTCAATCAATTCTGCCGCGCTGAGAGTGTCGTCACTGGTCGCGCCAACGGTGCGACCTCCAGCGATGCCGCCGCCCATGACCAAGGCCCCACCCACCGGCCAATGGTCGCGACCACTAGCACCGTTGACCGCTGGAGTGCGGCCAAAATCCGAGTAGAGGATGATCAGCGTCTTATCAAGCTGACCCGAGGCTTTCAGTCCAGCCA
The DNA here is from genome assembly GCA_903928445.1 of uncultured Pseudomonadota bacterium. Lineage (GTDB taxonomy): Bacteria > Bdellovibrionota_B > Oligoflexia > Oligoflexales > CAIYRB01 > CAIYRB01. The sequence continues at coordinate 3,357 of CAIYRB010000053.1, forward strand.
CAAACTGCGCCAGCAGAAAGTCGACACTGGCGAGGATCGGTGCCAACCGCGTGTTCTGATTTTGATGGGTATCAAAGCCACCAAAGCCGAGGTTGATACAGGTGACCAGGTCGTTATTGAGTAGTTTGAGCGCTAAGGCCACAGCGTTCTGACTGTCGCTACTCATACCCTTTGGTGCGTTGGTGGTGAACGCCGCCTTGTCGGCATCGGTCAGGGCCATCTTGGCGCCGACATTGCCTGCAAACTGGACGCGAAGTTTCGCCTCCGCCGCACTCAGATCGCTAAGTCGACTATTGGCGCCCACTTCGCCTTGCGACTTCGCCACCGAAGTTTTGAGCAAGTCGAGAATAGCCATACGCCGTTGAATCGCCGCATCATCTGCCGGATACATCGACCGATACAGGTCGAGGTTTTGCGCGCGCACCACCGACACCGGCTTGAGAATGCCGCGATCCGTCTGTGGATCCGAACCGCCGGCGAGCTGGACGATTGGAATGGTGGCTTGGCTCTCTGAAGCGATGATCGCAGGGATGGAGGCGGAGTTGACGATCCCGGTATTGCTAAGGACGCCCTTATCCATGTAGGCACTGCCAGCAGGATGCGAGGTAGTGCCCATGGCGATCCCGCGCACCACCAAGAGATCGGCGCCGATGCCGGCAAGGTTGGGCAGCCAGCGTCCGAGGCGACTGCCATCGGTGGCCCCAGCGACGGGGTGGCTTTGGCCGTAATCATAAAGTAATTGTAGTTTACCGGTTGAATTCGGCTTGGGATCCGTGACCTCAAGGATGTCCCAACCTCCTGACATGTTGATCCACACCAATTTGCGCTGCGGCGGATAGTTCGTCGAGTCTGCGGCGCGCGCCGTACCGGCGCCGGCAAGTAGCTTGGCGACGCTTAAGTAAGCGGTCATGCTGACGCCGCTAGCCAGCAGCTGACGGCGACTGATATCGCCAGTCTCCTGTGGTAGACAGATGGCGCAGCTGGTCTTCGCCGCTTGCGCTGCGGCTTCGGCCTGGGCTTTTACTAACCATGTCGGGGTTGATTTTTTCATGGATTTTGTGCCACCCAGCAGCGAACTGCTTCTTTGAGGTCCCAGACCGGGCCAATCAGCGGTGGCCCCGCCTGCCCTGGAGGCATATTGCCGCTGGCCATCATGTTGACGGACTGCGAACCCCAAATCTTCATCTGTGCCGCCGAGCTGATATCCTGCCGGCCGATCTTGTTGCCGGCAAAATGGCAGTTGGTGCATTGACCGAGCTTTGGCGCGATATCGGCGGTGAAATCAATGGTCTTGCTACAAGGCAAGTTGGTGTTGCCACCCGGTGGCTGACCAAGCGGTGGCTCATCGAGTGGATCGGTGACCGTTGCATCCGAGCGACTGCCTTCAATAAAGGCCGGATGCGTCGCCATCGCATACACCAGTTCCTTAAAGCTATAGTTGACGGTGACAAAATAGCTGGTCAACGCCCGGCGCAAATCGGCCTCGTCGCGGTAAAAGCCACGCCCCATCAGCCAGCCCCAGGCATGCTCGACGGTGCAAGTGGCAAAGGCATCGTCGTTACGAATGATATCCGCAAGATCTGCAAGACCGGCGCCGGACTTGTTATCAAAGGAGCTGGGCGTGCTGCCCTTTGCCCCAGTGTAAAGCTCACCACCTTCGCCCCAGGTACTAAAGAAATCAGCCAGTGGATCGACGGTCGAATGACAACCCATGCAGCCAGGTGTGGTGCGGAGGTTACCTGGATCAGCGGGAAACACACGCGGCAGCGCCGAGGTGAATTGCCGACATAGTAGCCGCTGGTAGAGTTGGTTGGCGCGTGAACGGTTCTTTTCATAGCGGCGAAGCCAACCAAAAGTGCTGAGGGCACCCGCCTGCGTTGGGTCGTGACCGACGTTGACCAGGCGGAAATTGGTATCGGTCAGGGCAATGCTGCCAACAAGATCCGCCAGTCCCGGGGCAGCATTGAACTTCGTCATATCGAAATATTGACCTTGGCGCATAAAGTGGACGATCGCACCGTCAACCGCGGTCAGGCCAGATTCAAGAATTTTAGTATACGGGTAATTGGCCATCACCACCGCCGTAGCAAGACCAGCCGCCTGTTTACTCAGGGAGTTAGTCACTGCAGCATGGGTATCGAAGATCTCCGTGGTGCCGAGCTCAGCGTTTTTTGCCGCGGCCGGATCGCTGTATTCGATCAAGCACTGACTAAGGTCAGTGCCACAGGTTGTCATCACCTCCGGGCAAACCCAGGCGACCATGCCTGGGTACCAAAACACCGTGACCGCCTGCTCCCAAGCCTGAGGACAAGTCCCGGTCTTGCTGCCCGTGTTCTGGCTCGACCATTGGCAGCGGTAGCGTTGATCACCGCTATCGGCGCGATTGCAACTAAGCTTGGCCACTTTATTGGTCTTGTTATCGATATCGCTGCGCACGAGCTCGGTCAGGTAGTCATCGCCCAAGCCGGTACCAAACAGGATTTCGTGGTAGCGCAAAGTCGCACTATAAAAGTTCGAATGGTTAAGAAAAGCACGTACCGCACTTTTATAACTGCCATTGTCGCTGCCCACCACAGCATATTCATCGTCAGTCGGCACGGTCCCGTTGAGCAGATACTGAGCCCGCTTCAATGCCATCTCGTAATCAGGCCCGGCTGCTTGCACCGAACTCGTGGTCAGAACCATGGCAGCAACGCCAGTGATTGCCAGCATTGAACGCACCTTGCTGCGGCGAAAGAGGCGGCTATAGTGCTGTTTTTGGTTCATGTTGACCTCAGTGGTACAAGCTATTGGCGCTTAAATTGAGCGCCGAGCAGACGACAATGTATTTGGCAAAGGGGTTGTTTGCAGCCCACCAGTTCGTCGCCACGACCGGCTCTTCGGCTACCATGATGGCCTGCAGCTGCGGATAGATCGCCGGATCGATCTTTGCCGACGGAATGCCGAGAAAGCGCTGGGCCATCCAGGAGATGTTGCTAAACTCCTGATCAGCAGGATAGGGCAGAATCGTCGACCAACCTGGGTGCTCCGAGGCATTTGGCGCAACCAAGGCGCGACAAACCTCGTCAGCGACCTTGCTAACCGCAAGCAGCGAGGTCGCATCATAGGTGGTTTGCGGATTGGTCGCGAAGTCCTGCGGCGCTCCGCCTAGCAGCAGCCGAAATTGATCGACCTTGCCGATTTGATGGGCGACGGTGCTGCCCTCTGACCGATACTGGCGCAACAAGCGCCGCACAAACAGATCCGGATCTGGACGCACCGCGGCCGGTGCATGAGTGGTTCCGACCAGATAAACCTGGGCTAAGGCCGCTTCGTTGGGCCCCCCGGCCGCATTGCCTAAGGACTGTCCCACAACCGTGCCGTTGAAGGTCGTCGCCACGCTCGAGGTCGGATGTTTGTGCTTCATGAAGTTGTACATATAGCAGCCAGACAAGCTCTGGGCGAGGAGAGCTAGAAAGGCGCTGTTTAGCGACTGACGCAGCCACGATCTCCCAAGCCGTCTGTTACTACAAGAAACCATCTCTAGACCTCCCTCCTATCCCTTCGGGTCCCCCGCCAAAAACTTGAGAATGCGCTTCAACCAACTGATATCAAGGTGTTAATAGGAATCCGATGGTCGGCGCTAACGCCAGCAAACGGTAGCTAGCATTAAACTCTGGCTGACTCTGCCCATCCTTGCCATATCCCGCCGTGACGCCAAAAAAGGCGTGGTCGGTTGGTGCTCCTAGTAAGAGAAGCAGCTTGAGTGCACTAACCGGCATGGTATCGACCGTCACGTAGGCGCTGCTGTCGTAAGACTGCGTTTGATAGAACACACTAGTTTTGAAGCCCACGCCGCCAAAGTCGATCAGCGTGCCGAAGCGGGTTTGGAAATAATCGCTATAGATGGTCCGCCCCTTGTCATCGGTCAAACCTTGGCCGTGCGCCTGGACAAAGCCCAGCTCGAAATCGATCAAACTCCTGCCCACCGCAAATTGCCCCATCACGCCTAAACGCGGCGGCACAAAGGCGATGTCCTGACTAGTGATGCCACTGCCATCAAAGGCACTCTGGTCGATATCCCGCTGCACATGACCACCGAGCACATAGTAGAACCCGCCACTCCAGGCCCCGGCGCGGCGCACGATGCCAAAGTGAGGCGCGAGCACCGCAGCTTTGTGTATATGGGTTGTTGAAACTCCGACGGCTGAAGTGATCGTCTGATTGTAGGCGCTGCTGATTTGCTCCTCGGCACCGGCAAAAACTTCCAGGCCTTGATCGGTCAGAAAGGTAAGATCCGCCGATGGCGCATAGGTCTGCGGCGTTTGGTCAGTGACCGATTGCGACTGGTCCTTTTGCGACTGCCGCTGCCTTGAGTATAAACCTTTAACGTTTAGACGAAGACCAAAGCGTGAGCCGAAGGCGGCGTCAAAGCCGATGACGGCAAAGCCTTCAGCCCGCCGATCAAAGCGCACCGAACCAGGCGGCGAGGTCTTCACCTGGGCGTCGACTCCGCCTAGGTCCAAGCGGTTCCAGACGTGACTCCGACGCGCATATTGCATGGCCATATAGCCTGGAGTCTGCTCATCTTGGCCGGTAAATGCCGCCGCCACGCCCGCTGAACACAGGGCGACCGTAAGCGTCAAAAGCTTGACGACAGGCAGGGACACGTACACCTCCAATGACAGGAGTGTCGGTGCCTGGCGAAAATTCTTTAGGCCGCCTCGGCGCGACCCTCGTCGCCGCAGGCTTACCGCCTGTAGCTAGAGGCGAAAATCATGCCCCATCAGCATCAGCGAGGTCTCGCCACGGTAAGTGCTACGCGAGACCGAGACGATCAACTGGGCCGTTTTGGCGGTCGTCAACTCGGCATGCACCTCGTTGAAGAACATCACCTTCTGCGGCGGTGTCCCCTTACGTCCCGCCTGGATCATGACGCAGGTATGCCTTGGCTCGCCGGACTCCTTGTCATAAAAAAACCGCGCTGAGGCGACCTCGACATCGAGGCGAAACTTAGGCTCCTCAAAGCCGTGACCAAAGGGCTTTAGTCCGTCCAGCTGCTCGGTCAATGCTAAGGTCGCGAGCTCCGGGGCAAGCTCGCAGTCAAAGGCGATGCAGCTATCCCAAAGCTCTGGTGTAGATGCGCGCACGTCGGCCGCATGGGCATTTAGTGCCGCACGCAACGCCTCCTCATTGGCCGCAGGAAAAGTGAAGCCACCGGCGGCAGCGTGCCCGCCAAACTTGGTAAACAAAGACGCCGCACTGGTCATTGCCGCCGTGACATCAAACCCCTTGATCGAGCGCGCCGAGCCTTTACAGACGCCGTCTTTGCGTTGAAACAGCCAGACCGGACACCAAAATTCCTCGGCGATCTTGCTGGCGGCAATCCCGACCACTCCCGGATGCCAATCGCCGCCAAGAAACAACACGGTCGCGCCTGGATACTTGCAGGCCTCGCGGCGCGCAGCCTCAACGATGTTTTTTTGAATGCGCTTACGCTCTTCGTTGCAGCTATCCATATGGGCGATCAGCGGCTCAGGGTCGTTACCGACAAAAGCCTGAATCACCAGGTCGGCATGTTCGAGGCGTCCAACGGCGTTGATCCGCGGCCCTAGGCGAAACCCGACATCTTTTTCGTCGACGCCCTTGAGGGTTTGACAGGCCGCCATCAATTGCCGGAGGACCGGCCTCTGGCTCTTACTTAGCGCCGCGACACCGAGCTTAGCGAGCCGATGATTGACCCCGTTAAGCGGCACTACATCGCAGATCGTCGCCATTCCGGTCAAAGCTAGCAGGTCGGTCCAGATCGCCGCCGGAGGGTTCAGCCGCTCGCCGAGTTTACGCAGCAGCACAAAGGTGATGCCGCACCCACACAACTCTTTGTACATGGCATCTGGATGCATCTTCGGATTGAGGATGATGCAATCAGGCATCTTATCTGGCTGGATGACGTGATGATCGGTGCAGATAAACTCAACGCCGCGGGCTCGGCAATAGGCGGCCTCGGCATTGGCGGTGATGCCGGTGTCCATCGTGATGATCAGCTCGGCCTTCTCGTCGTCGATCAGATGCTCAATGGCCTTAAGATTGAGCCCGTAACCCTCCTTGAAGCGGCACGGTATGTAGTGGACGAAGTTGCGATAGCCCAGTGACTCGAGAAACCAAATCCAGGCGACACAGCTCATCGTCCCATCGACGTCGTAGTCCGCATACAGGCCGATACGCTTGCCAAAGCGGATGGCCCCTGCCACTGCATCGACCACTTGCGCCAGGCCATGATCACCGTAAACCAGTCCAGCGACTTGTTCAAAGCGTCTGTTCTCCATGAGGATTTCCGCCAAAGACGCAAGGTCCTTGGGCGCCTTGACGGAGAGCGACTGCCAGTTTTTGAACTTACCTGCCAAGGCTGCCTCAGACATCGTGGGGTTGTAAGACCCCAGAGTCTGTCCGAAAAAGGCCGCCTGCGCCAATTGATTTCGAGGCCGATCCGGCGTGAGAACTAAGTCGCGCAAGCTGATCTAGACGACTCGGGCCAAATCGACTATTCGTACCGGTCGGTAAGTGATCGCGCAGCCAGAGCGCTGTTGCCGCGAAAAGGGCTAGGGATGCATCGTCGGTCAATCCTCCAGATCATCGATTCCTACCAGAGGGAATGGCAACGGCTTGCCGTGGCGGCCGGCGCACCTTATTTTGAAGCCGAAGAAGCGCCTGTTTTGGACCGCTTTCGCTCCTTCATCGCGGCCACCCCGGACTGCTGCGAGCGCGACTCGCCACTGGGCCACCTCACCGGGTCGGCTCTGGTGATCACCCCGGACCTCAACCAAGTCCTCCTCACCTTGCACCGCAAGCTGGGCAAATGGCTCCAACTCGGCGGCCACGCCGACGGCAGCCCGCAGATGCACGAAGTGGCCATGCGCGAGGCCAACGAGGAGTCGGGCCTTGAATCACTGTATTTTTTGCCCTACGAGCGGGTCCTATGGGGCCCTCAGACGTCCGGGCCGGGCATAAAGCTGGGGCTACCGATGCCCTTTGACTTTGATGCCCACGCCATCCCAGCCCGGCCCGGCGAGCCGGCCCATGTGCACTACGACGTACGCTTTTTGATTGTTGCCAACCACCTTGATCCTTTGGTGATTTCCGAGGAGTCGCGCGACCTACGGTGGTTTGCCGTCGAGGCCGCGCGGCAGGCGAGCCAGGAACGCAGCATGGAGCGGCAGTTTCTCAAACTGGCTTGGCTGAAGCAGCGGTTGACAGAGGGCGACAAAGCCTTAGGTTAATTCCTGATAGCGACAAGCGGACCCAGAGACGAGGGCCGCGTGAGTCGTGCGTCCTCAACCTGCCCATTAGGATGACCCCTTGGCTGATTATTATAAAACTCTAGGTGTGAGCAAAGGCGCCGGCGCTGACGAAATCAAAAAGGCGTATCGCAAACTCGCGCTGCAGTATCACCCCGACCGCAACAAAGACGACAAGGCGGCCGAGGAGAAGTTTAAGCAGATCAGCGAAGCCTATGCCGTCTTGAGCGACGACGACAAGAAAAAGCAATACGACGCCTTTGGCGACTCGCAGTTCCACAAACAGTATTCGCAGGAAGACATCTTCCGCAGTACCGACTTTGGCTCGGTGTTTCAAGAGTTCGACATGAGCGGCATGGAGGGAATCTTCGGCCGCATCTTCGGCGGTGGCGGCATGGGTCCCGGTGGACCGCAGGCGGGACGTCCCGGCCAGCGCCGCGCGGTCAAGGGCCAAGACGTCGAGTACCCGCTGCAGATTGGCTTTGCCGAAGCCTTTGGCGGTGGTGAACGCCAGGTCAGCTTTCAACTCCAAGACGGGACGCGCCGCGACCTCAAGGTGCGCATTCCCAAAGGCGCTAAAGACGGTAGCCGACTTCGCATCAGTGGGATGGGTGCGCCGTCGCCTTATGGTGGGCCAGCTGGGGATTTAAGCGTTATCCTTGAGGTCGTGCCGCATCCGTATTTTGTTCGGGACGGGGACGACCTCCTGACGACGGTGCCGCTCAAGATCTCCGAGGCTTTGCTTGGTGTCTCGCGCGAGGTCGAGACCATGGACGGTTTCAAGAAGGTTAAAATTCCGGCGGGCGTGAAACCTGGGACGAAGGTTCGGCTAAAGGGTCTTGGCTTTCCCGTCATGGGACGTGAGGCGCGCGGCGATCTGTATGTGGTCGTGGAGCTGAGTCTGCCGACGCAGTTGACGCCGTCACAGAAGACGGCGGTGTCGGCGTTGCAGGAAGTGGATCTGTAGGAGCTGCGGCTTGGGGGACAGGACTCAGTCCCTGAATCGCTGACAGCTTGTTAGGTCTTACGCCTCCAACCTCGCCCGACTTCTTGCGCTTCGCAGCCCAGCTGACCAAACACATCTTCTTGGATTAAAGGCCGCAGTGGATTAATCCAAGGATTGTAGACTAGGTCTGCTCATGGACCAAGGCATCATGGTAAGTGACATTTGGATTTAGGACTCCACACCTCGCCCGATCTCGTTCGCTTTGCTGTGCAGCTGACCGATCACATCTTCTTGGATTGAGTGCCGTAATGGATTGACACAAGGTTTTCGACTGTAGATCATGACGAGGCCAAAACGGCGCACTTCCACCCAGAAAAAAAATCGCCTAAATTAGTCCAAGTAGTTTTTATGATGCGTCCTTTTGACGCAGACCACAAAACCTACTGAACTACCTTTGAGGCGACAATGGGGCACTTGAGGTCACAGGTTGGGCGTCTAAGTGGCAAACTATTAGCAATCCGTGTGTGGCTGATCACAAGGAAAAGCAGTGGACTAATACTTGCTAGTCTAGCTTTGATGAGCAGCTGCGCGAAGGGCTCGCTACCGCTTAAGCGAACGGTCGTGCGACCCGAGCAAATCGAACAACCGCAAAAAGACCAAGGCACCGCTGATATCAAACAACAGTCCTGCAGCCTGCAAAGCCACACGGATTGGCAGCATTTTCTTGAAGCCTACGCCCACGATGACCGCTGGGGGAAAACCTGCGAGCAAGACTGCGACACCCAGTACGTTCAATTCGTACAACAGCGCATCCAGAGCACGTTCACAGCATGCGCCGACGTGCTCCACGCCGACCCCATCCTTACCAGTTGCACAGCGAATTTTCGCAGCTTTGTCTCCAGTTGGCTGCAGCTTCACGCCGCAAACAGTTACGGATTTAGCCTGAGCAACGACCAGTACCACCAGAGTCAAGAGGCGACAGATAAACCCCTAGGCATGATGACCGTTCCGCCCGAACTCATCACCGCCCTCCCTGAACGCAGTCAGGTTGAGCATGTAGCCAGAAAGCAAGGCTGGAAATACCTCACCCACGTCTCGGCGATTCGCGGCACCCGCACCATGATTTATATCCCCGACTCCTCCAGTCAATTCGACCGTTGGCTGCTTATCAACTATGATCACGACCCCAACCGAGTCGACACACATTCCGACATCGCTTTTCTTGCCGTGCAAAAGCAAAGCCGCAGTGGCCAAAAACTGTCGCGATTCCCGCTCCGGTTTCGCGACTACCACGTATCGCAGAGTAGCGCAGGCTACCAGCTCAGTTTGAGCAAGGACTTCTCAGGGAAATGCTTCGCCTGCCATCCCAGCGGGGTGCGTCCACTGATCGATATCATCACCCCACAGACCAGCGCAAAGCCAGTGTCTGGCGAGAGTGACTTTGCAATGGATGATGCAGCGCCTGCTCCAGACGGCTTTGCTCGGCGACGCTTAAATGAGTTCAACTCCATCCTGGCCTCTTATGGTCTGCCTGATTGGGAGGGTATGGTCGCGCCAGAGACTTTAGGACCAGCGCTGGGCGGCGCGCAAGGCTGCACTAACTGCCACGATGGCAAGCGCCGCGGTGCCCTATCGATCGTCACGAGCTGGCCGCACATCGAGCAAAAGATCGCCGGTGAACTCAGTATGCCGCCGCAGCGACGACTGACGCGGCTCGTAGAAAAGAGGCTGATGCACCCCGACGATTTTTCTGCGGAGGATGCGGCGACCCTGGCTGCAGGCATCGAGCTGCAGACGCAGACACAGCGGGCCTTTGCCGCGGAGCGCCTGCCAGCATTAGCCGCCTGGCTGACCGAACACCGCTGCGACTAGACGAACCTCCGACGAAATAGTTTTTATTTTCCTTCCAATACAATAGAACGCTCGCAATCAAACACCGATGATTATTAGTATTAATAAAACTAAAGATTTTCAAAAAAATGCCGATAAGTAGCAGGTCATCGACGTTGGCTACGCTAGCCCAACGCCTTCTTTCACCTCAAAGCAGACGTGTCCCATGAACCACAAGAAGCCATGTGAAGGTTGTTTATCTAGACGCCAAGCCCTCAGCACCGGCGCTCAGCTCGGCCTCGGCGTTGCGGCTGTTGCCGCGATATCTGCCTGCGGTGGCGATAGCAAAAAAAATGGCAATCCCGGATCGACGGTTCCAACCGCAAGCGGCCTGGCGACACTCGACTTTGCAACCTATCCCAATTTGCAAACCACTGGAGGCTCATACCGACTAAACATCAACGGCAACCCGGTATCCGTCACCAGAATGTCCGATACTTCCGTCGTTGCGGTGGTCGCCGTTTGCACGCATCAGGGTGCCACGCTTGGAGACGTCTCCGGCGGCAGCATGAGCTGTCCGCGCCATGGGGCGACGTTCAGTGCCGATGGTACCGCCACGGGCGGCCCTACTGGAGGTAATCTGACTCAGTATCCGGCAACTCTAGGCACGACCGGAGTCACCATTAAGGTGGCATAGGCTCTCGACGACATGAGGTACACAGGGATTCGCAGAGGCCTAAATCACTGGTAAAATTAGCTTATCTGGCAATCTCCCAATAAGCCTCATTGAAGCACGCCAGGAAATAACCCTACCCGTAGCCTCATATCGCAGCACCAACGAGCCGATAACATATGACAACCTTTGTTTTGAAGAGTCACCCTATGGGAGCCTCGGCGTCCGGCAGTCGCATCGAACTCATCGTTAACATCAGCGATTTTTTCAAGCGCGTCGGGTTGATTTGTGATTATCAAGAATTTGACTGGCTCGGCCTTGAGCGAGGTATAAGTCTGACGTCCTTCCCTCCACACCTTGTTGGGCAGTTACTTGATCTTTGTGAACAAGATCCTACCTACCATCTCGTAAGTGGCACTGCTCCAGGTCGCTTGGTCAACAAATATGTTCCCAATGCCCTTTCATACCAACTGGCCACAGGCGACAAGAATCCCAATTTGGTGCTAAACGCATTTGTTGACCCAAAACGCGCCCTAGTCGATGAAGAAATAATCTGCTCGGCCCTTGCCATATTGAACCATGTCGATACTAGTGACCAATGACAGCACACGCATTTCTGATTCGAGCTCGCGGCGAGTAAGGCGTTGAGAATGGCACTGTTCGTGAAGTGCCATGCGACGGAAGTCATCGCTGTCCTCACCGGCCCTGCGCCGAGCCCGTATAAGCAAGTACTGAAACAAGGCCATGGCGTCAAACGAATCTGATGGACTAAAGTCATTGACGAGACTTGCTACCAACGCTGGATCTCCGCTGGAATAGGTGGAGATATCCTTGCCGCTTCGTGTCTTACCGAATCTCTGAGATGGAATCTTCACGTGCGTCTCCTGTCCGCATCGGTTCTGATTCACTCAGTATACTTTTCAAAGGCAGGACACCACGGACCAGCCGAGCCTTGCCGCACATGTCGGCACTGGACTTTCTTAGAAAAGAGATGGCCACCAAGGCCACCGCTACGCTAATACAGATCGACCGCCGCCGGCGCATACTGCGTCAACGTCTTTAGCAAAGCGATCCGGTCAACCGGCTTGCCGATATGATCCGTGAATCCCTTATCTAAACACAGCTGCCGCTCCTCTCTCAGCGCATGCGCAGTCAGAGCGATCACCGGTGTCTTATATCCCTGCTGGCGCAGTCGTTCATTGGCCTTATAGCCGTCCATCACCGGCATTTGCAGGTCCATCAGCACCATGTCGTAGCTGCATTCGCCGATTCTATTCAAGGCCTCTTGCCCATTCTCAGCCATGTCTACCGCAGCTCCCGCACCGAGCAAGATGCGATTGAGCAGCAAGCGATTGTCGGCGGAATCATCCACCACCAAGATCCTAACCCCAGGCAGGCATCCCTGCAGCGGCGACTTTTTGGCTGGATTTTGAAGCCGCCGCTGGTCCTCCGCCTTGCTAAGTTCCGCCGAACCAGCCGGCGCCTCAACCAGAGCGATGGACACGACAAAAGTGCTGCCATGACCTGGCCGACTGGCGACTAGCTTCACATCGCCTCCCAGCAGTCGTGCCATGCGTCGCGATAGCGCAAGCCCTAGCCCTGTGCCACCAAATTTTCTCGTCGTCGTCACGTCGGCCTGGGTAAACGCGGCAAAAAGCTTTTCTGACTGCTGCGGAGACACACCGCAACCGGTGTCAGTGACGGTAAAGGCCAGTTGCGCGCTGCTTTGTCCGGGCAAAACGACCGAATGAATCCGCACATCGACCTCGCCTCGCGACGTAAACTTCACGGCATTGCCGACGATATTGAGCAAAATCTGCCGCAGCCTCAGTGCATCCGTAACAATCAGCGCCGGAATCGACTCGTCCAAGTGCATCGACAGCTTGACGCCCTTGTCCTCGGCTTGGATCTTAAGAAAGCAGGTGACGTCCTGTAAGACCTGACTGACTGAGACCGGTTGTAGATCGATCTCGATCTTTCCTGCCTCAATCTTCGACAGATCCAAAATATCATTGATGATGCTAGCCAGCAGGTGACCATTGCGTTTGATGGCGTCCAAATAGAACGTTCGATCAGCCGCGGACGGCTCAGAATGTTGCAACAGATCGGCAAAGCCGATCACCGCACCCAAGGGGGTACGGATCTCGTGACTCATATTGGCGATAAAATGACTCTTAGCCTGACTGGCGTCGGCGGCCAACTCCCTGGCCGCATCCGCCTCCGCCTTGGCTCGCTCGGCACCGGCCTTAGCCTGAATAAGCTCTGCGGCGGATCTGCTTAGCTGATCGGCCTTTTGCATCAGGTTGCTCGTAAGTCCGCTGATAAGGAAGCATTCAACCAGCACCAAGAGGGACTCAAGTCCATCGGATAGATTCCAGCTTTGAAAAAAGAACTGACCGACCGGCGCAATAAAATAGAAATCGCAGACCGCTGTCGCCAAGACGCTGACAAGGAGGCCGGGCCCGAGACCGGCTAGCCGCGTCACGAGCAACACGGTGGCATAGACGAGAATAAATGGACTACGGTTTTCGCCCACCGCCAGGTAAATACCGCGCATGGCCACAAACATCAGCCAAACCGCAGGGAATGGGAGCAGATACCTTATAAAGGGCGAAGCAGAGACCATTCGTTCGATGTGCCCCACGAGGGACATCTGGACCTTGCGCATCAGGCCACTCCAAACCAAGCTGAACTTCGAGCATATAACGTTTAATCGTTCAGACTCTATCTACCTCAAAATGAAATGTCACGGCACTTTAATAGCCATGCGCCGTGACAGCCTATCTCAGTTGCTTTCGGGCCCTAAACTCAAGGCTGCACCGACGCTGATCACCGATTGATGTCACGGTTGACTGGCGCTTTTTGCATGGTCTGTGGTGCTTTCATGATGAGCTCCGAGAGCGTTTATTTGGGAGTCCAACGAAGCCGCTGTGCTCTGCTTCAGACATCCGCGTATCGGCATTTTTATGAAAACCATAATTTTACACTAAATGCTGTAATTTCAGATAGTTAGTAGATTAGAAATCTGGATTTTGGTGTGAATTTTGATACGGTGCGCAAGCGGGTCTTGATGACGGCCTCGACACGGCAAACGGCCGCTGGAAGGTTGACTTTCACGCCCCAACTCGTTACGACACACAGACCCCCCAATCCGATATACAAGTTCGTATTCCACAGGAACCGAAGGAGAATTAATGATGCAGAAGCACAAGGTGTCCCTGGTCGGAAGGTGGCTGTTCCTAGCGCTGGGCTGCGGCACGGCCGGTTCGAGTTTGGCGGCGACGGAGCAGATGGCCTTTCCAACGCCACCCATCTTAGATTTTTACAGCCCTATTCCACCCAAACCAGCGCCGCAGCCAGGCGAGCCGAATGACGGCAACTTTCCCAAATTGCCACCTGGTTTACCGTCCCTACCACCGGGCAGTCGGTGGCAGGAGATCGCGTCCAACGACCCAGGCGCGATCTGCTCTGAGGGCGCACCGTACGCCTACTTCATCCTCGACGGCGATCCGGACAAACTGATCATCAACTTTACCGGTGGCGGTGCCTGTGCCGATGCCGAGAGCTGCGACACGAGCAAGTCGCCAACCTTTTTCAAAGACCTTGGCATCACCAGGATCTTGGTGTCGGAGACCTTTGGCCGCGGCGTCTTTAGCAGCGCCGATCAATCCAACAATCCGCTCAAGGGTTGGACGCATTTTGTCATTCCCAACTGCACCGGCGATTTAAACCTTGGCGATATCGAACAGACCTACACACGCGCCGATGGCTCAACCTTTAAGATCAAACACAACGGTGCGCCAAACACCCGTGCGGCCTTAGCTTGGTTGAAGGCGCGTTATCAAGGTCTGGCCAAGGCACCGAGCAAGGTCGTCGTCGTCGGTTCCAGTGCTGGTGCCTACGCATCGATCGTCTGGACCGCAGCGGTACGCGAGTTGTTTCCTAAGGCGAGCGTGCGGCAATTTGCCGACTGCGGCGCTGGTGTCGGTGACGACCGCGGTGCGTTCCCTCCGCAGTGGAATGCAACCGCTTCCTACCCGGCATGGGTTCCCGGTCTAGATCCGGCGAAGGACGACGTCGCCCACCTCGGATTAAACGCCATCTACAAACTCGAAGCCGCCCACTACCCGGACGTTGAGTTCTCGCAGTTCAACTACAATCACGACGGCATCCAAAGCTATTTTTTCAAAAACGCCGGTCGCCTTGCCAGTCTTTGGACGCTTGGCTTGTACCTCAAGATCGAGGACCTAGTCGACCACGTCCCGAACTTCCACTCCTTCATTGCCGGCGGCAAGGCGCACGCAGTACTGGTGTTACCAGACACCTACACGCTGGAAACCAACGGCGTGAAGTTTAGCACCTGGTTCAGTGATTACATCGAAGGCAAGCAACCGACGACGGTCACCGCCTGGCCATTCTGAGCTAGCGATGCGTCAAAAGTAGAAATTCGCCCATTTTTGCAACTTAATGGATCCACATCAACCTGGATCCATTAAGTTCTTTTTTAAAAAACCCTCAATTTTTTGGCAATCTGCCGACAAGCCTGGTGGTGGTTCGAATAGTTGGTCCGTACCGCTACTACACCCCGACCAAGTGAAGAATGCATACGTCAACCCGCGACGTGCGCTGACTTTTCTTCTGAAAAGAATGTAATATATGAACCACATTGCGAACGACTAATAACCAGGCGCGGAACAATGCAACAACGCCGCATCGTTGCAAAAATACCGTCCATTCATTGCCGAAACTTCATTCAACACTCCGATATGACATAAGTTTTATCGAACTAAAGTTTTCACAGAAAGTCACCGATAAGCCTCTGTGAGTCGACCAACACCGGTCGCCACAGGGGCACCAACGTGACCAAGAACGACTTAAAAACCATCGCCGCAAGCCTTAACCCGGCGCACTTTCTCAGCGCCCCGGAATACTTAGCAGCGTTGTACCAAGCCGTTAAAGCCGCTGCCGATAAATACTCCTACATCCAGTTCACCGAAGACCTCGGACTCGGACACTGCAACGCCCTGTACCTCATCATCCATGGCCAACGGCCGTTGACAAAAAAAGCCGGCCAAAAGATCGCCACCGCCCTTGATCTGCGCGGGGTCAGTCGGCAGTATTTCTTAAAATTGGTCGAAACCAAGGCCCGCGGCACCGCCAGTGAACGCGACGAAACCCTAGACGACCTGATGGCACTCAAAGCCCGCACGCTCCCGACCGACCTCGATCGCGAGCAGTTGGAGTTTTATCAGCAGTGGTACCACGCCGCGATCCTCGAGCTTTTGAGTTTACCCGGTTGCAGCGACGACCCGGTGTGGCTTGGCCAGCACCTTCAGCCCAATGTCCCACCGCAGAAGGTCAAGGCCAGTCTCAGCCTGTTGCAGCGGCTGCGCCACGTGGCTTTTGACAAGAAGCAAGGCCGTCTCATCCCGACCCAGACGACCCTGACCACAGGTAACGAGGTCTATGGCGTCGCCGTTTTACGCTATCACCACCAAATGATCAGCTTAGCTCGCGATGCTCTGACTGACGTAGGACCGACGGAACGAGACATCAGCGCGGTCACGATCGGCATCCCGGCCAGCGTCTTCGACCAAGTCAAAGCCGAGATCCAGTCACTGAGGCAACGCCTCCTGGCACTCTCGGCAGCCCAGTCGGACAGCGACCAAATCATCCAGGTCAATATTCAAATGTTTCCTCTCGGCCGGCTGAACCCCAGGAGCAAAGCTTCGACCAATGGCAATGGCAGCGGGACCTGATCATCGATCATGTTCCGGGCTTATACTCGCTCAACTTGACCCAAACGCTGCCGATCTTGATCTCACCTTGCACCTGCACCATCGGATGCTGCGGCAATTTGGTCGCGATCCACACCCAGACGTCGCCCTTTTGCTGCAGGTCCTTTCCAATAAAGGTTTGTAGCTTTAATTTGACGGTGTCAAAGGTCCCGGCTGGAACCGTCACCGCCTCGAAGGCGACGGGTTCGGCTTCGAGAAACCAATTCTTCTCGGAGGTGTAAACCAAAGCCTTTTCTTTACGCCCCAGGACAAAGTTGCGGGTACGCAGATTGTAGACCACTCCCAGGGCGTCGTTAGCCCCATAGGCCAACGGGTGGTCGACCTTTTCCTCTGGCTTATCGGGCACATCAATGCGTTCGTGAACCGTGCAGCCAGGGTGGTCGAACTCCAACCATTTCTTTTGGCGAAAGGCCCGGCCAAAGATCTTGCCTTCGTTTTGCTCCATGTAAAACTGCGAGACGCCAAAGTCCCACGGCCTAGACACCGCCTCCATCGCCTCTTTGGCCACGAAGATCGAGTTAAACCAGTCGCCGGTAGCCGCATCGATATGGAAGACGCGCTGCCACACGCCGTTCAGCTTGCGTGGCGCGCGCGTCTCCAAGGTCGCATAGCCTGCCTTCAGACCCGCCCAGGTGACCTCGTAGACGGCCGTCTCCCCCGCCTTGAAGGGGGAGTCGCGATAGACATCGGCGCGACTCAGCTGCGGCACCTTAGGCGGCGCCTTCGGGCAATCCACGGGCGCCTCGTCAGCCACCGCCGCTCCAGTCCAGATCCCGACCGATACCAGTATAAGTATAAGGATAAGAACCTGCCAACCTCGCAGGCAAAGCTTCATGCTCGAGCCAAGAGTGGCCTTGACCGGACCGCCTGATGCCATGCTGTGCACCTCTCATCCAATGGTTATGCTGCTTGGTTAAGTAAGTACCCTAAATAGCAGGCCATAGCTAGATCTGGACGCATATCTTCGCTACCCAGATTGACTTTGCCACCCCCCCATGATAACGAATTCTGCTCTTGAATCACTATTTTGTATGCCTTTTGCTCACTGGGGGGCAAACGGTCCAAGGAGAAACACCCTAACATGCAGTTACAAGAAACCAAGATGGCCGGCCTCGGGACAGTTAAATGGGAAGATGAAGACAGCGACTTTGACCTCGACGGCGAAGGCAGTACAGACTTTGCAGACATGCTCGACGGTGCTCCTGGCGGCGCTAACATCCGCGAAGGCACGATCGTCAAAGGCCGCGTCGTTCGCCTGACCGACGACCTGGTCATCGTCGACATCGGTCACAAGTCTGAAGGCGAGATTCCGCTGGTCGAGTTCCTCGGTCCAGATGGCGTCCGCGTGAAAGAAGGCGACGAAGTCGAAGTCTACCTCGACACCTTCGAAGACAACGATGGCGAGCTGGTGCTTAGCTTCGAACGCGCGGAAATGCTGCGCGCTTGGGACCGCATCTCCGATGCCTACGATAAAGATGAGACCGTCGAAGGCGTGATCATGGCCCGAGTCAAAGGCGGCCTATCCGTCGACATCGGCGTCAAAGCCTTCTTGCCTGGTTCGCAAGTCGACCTGCGCCCCGTGCGCAACCTCGACAAACTGATCGGCAACAAGCTGCAGTTCAAGATCATCAAATTCAACAAAAAACGCGGCAACATCGTGCTGAGCCGCAGGATCCTCCTCGAGCGCGACCGCGAGAAGCTGCGCGCCACGACGCTGGAGAACCTGCAAGAAGCAGCGGTTCTGCGCGGGATCGTCAAGAACATCACCGATTACGGTGCGTTCATCGACCTGGGCGGCATCGACGGCCTGCTCCACATCACCGATATGTCCTGGGGCCGCATCAACCACCCTTCCCAACTGTTCGAAGTGGGCCAAGAAGTGGAAGTCAAAGTCCTCAGCTACGACGAGCAACGCCAACGCGTCTCGCTGGGCTTCAAGCAACTGCAGTCCGACCCATGGTTGGCAGCGGGCGACAAGTACCCAGTCGGCATGCGCACCAAGGGCAAAGTCGTCAGCCTGACCGATTACGGCGCCTTCGTCGAACTCGAAAACGGCATCGAAGGCCTGATCCACGTCAGCGAAATGTCGTGGAGCAAACGCGTCCGTCACCCTTCCAAGATCGTCCAAGTCGGCGAAGATGTCGAAGTCGTGGTGTTGGCGCTGGACCTCGAAAACCGCCGTATCAGCCTCGGCATGAAGCAGATCGAGCCAAATCCTTGGGAAATCGTCAAAGAGAAATACCAAGTCGGCGATGAGATCCGCGGTAAGATCCGCAACATCACCGACTTCGGCATCTTTGTCGGGATCGAAGACGGCATCGATGGCCTGATCCATATCTCCGACATCAGCTGGACCGATCGCATCCGTCACCCCGGCGACCTTTACAAAAAGGGCGACGAAGTCGATGCGAAAGTGCTGCAGATCGATACCGAAGGCGAGAAGTTCTCCTTGGGCATCAAGCAGCTCACCTCGGATCCATTCGTCAAGGCAGCGCAGGACTTCCGCGCTGGCACCAAAGGCACTGGCAAGGTCACCAAGGTCACCGACTTTGGCGCCTTTGTCGAGATCGTCCCTGGCGTCGAAGGCATGATCCATGTCTCCGAGCTGGCCGACGAGCAAGTGACCAAGCCTGCTGATATCGTCAAAGAAGGCGACGAGCTGGACTTCATCGTCCTGGCGAGCGATGCCGAAGAGCGCAAGTTCTCGCTAAGCCGCCGCGCCTTCCTGCGCAATCTGCAGGGCGACGCCCTACGCGACTACATCGGCACCGTTGCCGAACCAAAGACCGGCCTGGCTGACGCCTTCGCAAAAGCCCAAGCCGCAGCCCGCAAAGAGCCTGGCCAAGGCGAAGAGACCTAAACCGGAGGGTCAAGGCGGCTTCCTCACCCGGAGGCCGCCACACAACAGCACATCAGTGTTATTCTTACAGGAGCCCGTGCCACCCAAGGTACGGGCTCCTGTTTCACCCCGGGGAGGTAGGCTATGCGGTTTTTAGGCCGAGTCGCCAGGTTCTGGCTCCTGTTCGCCTTCATCTGCATCAGCATCTATTTCGCAATCTATAATCAAGACCGCGTGCACCTGCAGCTACCACCATTCCTCGAACACATTACCGTGCCAGCCTATATGGCCTTCGGCGCCTGCTTCGTTTTAGGCGCGATGCTGATGAGCCTGCACCATGCCGTCGATAGCGTAAAGAAAAGCCTTGAAATCCGTCGCCTGAGAAAGCGCCTGCGCGAACTCAGCCCCCTAGGCGACGAAACCACGACGGCCGAGTCCTCGCGCCGCGTGGATGTGTACGACCCATTGGAGCCTCTACCTTGACCCAAGTGATGATGTCCGCCCGCGAGATTGCTTTTGATGCCTATGTCCGAGTCATGGACCAAGGGCAATCCCCAGAAGATGCCACCGAAGCCCTGTACCGCCAGCTGCCCGAGCCGCTCAAACGAGTCGATCGCAACTTCGTCAAGGAGCTGCTGTTTGGCAGCCTGCGTTGGCACGCCAAGATCCTGTGGATCCTGCAGCACACCGCCAAGCGCGACCTTGCTGCATCGACGCCGGAAATTCGCGCCAGTCTGGTCCTCGGCACCTATCAGATCTTCTACATGGACAAGGTGCCCGACCGGGCGGCCGTCAATGAGAGCGTCGAGTACATCCGTAAGAAGGGGCAGGCCAACGCCGTCTCCTTCGTCAACGGCATCCTGCGCCAGATCGCTCGCCGCGCCGAGTACTTCACCAAGCCGGACAAGAAGGCTAAACCGATCGACTACCTGGCGCTGCAGTTCTCCCATCCGCATTGGATCGTGCGGCGATGGTTCCAGCTGTTTAGCTTTGAACGGATGGAGAAGATGCTGGCTGCAAACAATCAGCCGCCGCCGTGGAGTGTCCGGATCAACCAGTTGAAGACGCCGCTACCGCAGGTCAATGAGCTTCAAGCCCGCCTACTCAAAGACGAGCGTGGCCATACCGAGCGCCGGCCGCTGCGCAGTTCCCTGCAGTTTAAAGCCGCACCCAACATGGACGCCGAGTCGCTGTTTGCCCAGGGCTACTACACCATTCAGGACGAGGCCTCACAGCTGATCGGCTTGCTGGTTGCTCCTGGGGCCGGGCAGTCGATCCTCGAAGGCGCCGCTGGGCCTGGCGGCAAACTCGGCCACGTGTATGAGCTGGGCGAGGGCAAGATCACCCTAACCGCTGTCGAAAAAAACCCGGTACAGATGCAAAAGGCCAAGGACACTATCCAGCGCCTCGGCCACGAGGGTATCCACTGGGTCGAAAGCGACCTGCTCGACTTCAAGCCCGAGCAAAAGTTTGACAAGGTATTACTCGACGCGCCGTGCAGCGGCCTAGGCGTGCTGCGTCGGCATCCTGAAGGCAAATGGCAAAAGCGCGAAGCGCTGATCCGCACCATGTCCGAGCTGCAGCGCAAACTGATCGAGCATGTCATTTTAAACCTACTCAAACCAGGCGGCGAGCTGATCTACTCGGTGTGTTCCTTCGAGCCCGAGGAAACAGAATCCCATGTTGCCTGGATTCGAGAAAATTATAGTGATAGAATCGAACTATTATCCCCAGTTCCTCGGTTACCGGACTACTACAAGCGTTATGTCACGCGGCAAAACCTGCTGCTAGTCTATGCCGGCAACCAGGACGAGATGGACGGATTCGGCGCTTTCATCCTCAAGGCAAAGTAAAGCGAAGGGAGGCTCTTGCGGTTCATCGAAGCTAAAGCCTTGGTCGCAGGCCTCGCCAGCCTTCTGCTGTCTGCATGGGCAGCGGTCTCCCTCGCGCAAAGCCAAGCAGGAACGGCCAGCAGTTCCTCGGGCGCTGGCGCACCACCGCGGGCGCCTAGCACTGCAGGGGTTAGCCCGCCTGGCCAAGGGGGAGCAAAGACCTATGATAACTTCGCCGACCTGCGCGCGGATCTGCTCAACGCCATCGGCGGCGCTACCAGCCGGGTGTGGATCTCCACCAGCTATTTGACCGATGGTGAACTGGTCTCCTCGCTGTATATCGCCCAATACCGCAAGGTCGATGTCGCTGTCCTGCTGGGCAAAAGCAAAGCCAACGCCTATATGTCACGACTGAACTACCTCAAAAATCAAAATATTCCGGTTTATCTGCGGCCTGAGCACCGGGCCGGACCGGCGAGCCAAATCCTCTGCGACGGCCAACTCTATGAGGTCGACGGTGAACTCGACTTTATGACCCACTATAAACATTTTACCCTGACCCGGGCCGATGCCGCAGCAACCGCTGCTTTCAGCAAAAGCTTTGCCGAGGACATCAACAAAAAGGTGCCGGCCATTGCCGCCCCCATCCCCATGGTGGGCCACGTCAACCCCAATACCGCAACCATGCGTAGTGGCGGCGCCCGTACGCCAAGATGGATCCCCCACTATAATATGGAAGACGGCTCCGGTGCCTACACCTATGGCGGTCGTTCACCTCCAAGACCTGATGATGTTCCAGCAAAGCTACCGAAGGTGTTAAAGTACGAGCAGCAGCCCAAGCAACCACCGGTGCTCCAGGATGACACCGAGCAAGACTAGGGAGATCGAGCATGCGTCGGTTCCAATGGCATATGATCTGGGCCGCTCTCGCCGTCACCGGTTGCACCAGCATGTGCGGCGGCAAGCGCAGCAGCCTGAAACCCGAGCAGGTCGTCGAGCGCTACCTCGATGTTGCACTCAATATGAAAGACGTGGCCGAACGCGACAATCTCCTGGACTACACGACGGGAGCACTCAAGGCGGCGATTGAAAGCGCTCCGCCCGAGGTGATCCGGACGGCCTATGTCAACCGCAAGTACCACATCATCAACTATTCGGTCGTCGAGCGCAAAGACCGCACGCCGCGCGAGACCGAGGTGACCTTCCAACTCACCTATAACGATCTTGGTGTCGAGGGCAAAGCGGTCGCTGACGCGCCTACCGTGACCACCGAAAATACCGTCGCCGTCATCAAAGAAAATGGCCAATGGGTGATTCGCGACGTCCTGGGCAACAAAACCTCAATCGATTTTCCGGTATCTGCCGAGTCGCGGATCACCGCCCAACCCGGCCCTGGGGTCGATACCTCCAACGACATCCCGGACGAACCAGAACCTGAAGTTCCAGAAGGTATCGTCCCGCAACCATAGCGAACTTCCTTGCTGTTATGGCTTGAGCCCAGCCCCAGGATGTCTCCCTAAGACATCCTGGGGCTGGGCCGTGCAGCTGCTATGGCCGACCATGCGATGATTTGATAGAATATAACCACCCCTATTCATTCTCGCCAAGCAATTCATCCTGATATCAGCGCCAGTCGGACTCAGCGGAATGGCACCACCATGGACAGCCTGCCGTCCCCTTGTTCTGCGCCTAGCGTGGAGCCTGAGCGTCCTATGGGCTTTGCTAGCGCCACACTCGATGCTACTAGCGCAGGACATCGAGGCTGAGGCGCAGGCGCAGGCGCAGGCGGTGGATACCGACTCCGCAGAGGACGACGCGGCGATGTTGCTGCCGCATACTCCAGTCGACACGCCATACCTAAGAATTGAATGGCCTGCCTTCCTCGTCCCCGAGCAAGACACCAGGGAAGAGGCTACGGCGCCAAGTGACATCGTCGCCAAAGCCTGTAAAAACCTCGGTTCGGCCATGCTCGTGGGCCACGGCTCGTGGGGTCTTGGCCTGTTTTCCAACTTTGGTTGCTACCTCGAAAAACAACCTGGCAGGTCAAGCAAGCCCTTTGCCGGCACGGCGAGCAAAGTTGAGGCGCAGTGGACTCTACGGCTCATCAAAGAAGGTGACGAGCTACAAATCGCCGTCTATTACCAGGCACCGGATCACAAAGACGGCAAGGTGCGCGTGGCGAAGGTGGGGAGCACCGCTAATCCATGGACGCAAGATCTCCTCAGAGATCCCAAATATGCCAGCTTGGTCGCTGCGCTGGTCCTAGATGCCATGCCGGCGATACGCCGCTTCGAACCACTCAGCGACCCGCAAACCAAGACTCTAGACGTGCCGCTTGATACCGGCAAGCCACCACGCCAGCGCTCGCTTCGCCCCAAAGCTCTGACCTTGTTTACCTGGTCGTTCAATCCAAACACTCGCCTGTGGATGCCGCACATCATCGGCTCGGCCACGATCATCGGCAAAAAGCCCAAGTTAAGCTGGCATCTGACCTTTGTTGAATCGCCTGGCGCTAAACCAATCTTTGCCCAATCCATCGAGGGACCAGGAACGCGGCAAATTCCTGGTGCCAAACTCCTCGCAGTGCACGAGAAGAACCTGCTCACCAATGAAAACACACCCGGCTACGCCAGCATCCGCGACGGTGTCTCCTCGGCGGCACGCTTTCTCATCTTGAACACGGTGGAATCCGGCTATATCGGCGTTCGGGTGGGTCGCGAGCTGATTGACCCTGCCTCCGCAATCATCCCTCCGGCCACTATCATCAGCGTCCTGGCCGAAATTCGCAGCGGCTATGCCGCAGGGCTTAGAGTCTATTTTGACATCGTGCCGCGGCACGGATCATCAAAAAATGAACAGTCCTTGTGGATCGGCTACAACCGCATCGTCGCTGGATACAACTTCGGCCTGAAGGTCGATTACCTCGTCGACCGCCTTGAGCTTGCGCCAAAGATCGGCGCCTGGAACGTCAACAGCCGCCTGGCCGAATTTGGCCCAAGCGACGCGGAACCCGTCGTCTACCGCGCTTTCAACCTGAATTTTGCTCTTAGCCTTGGCTTTGAAGCGGGAGCGGTGTGGGAAGGGCAAAAGTATCTTATGCGCCTTTGGTATGGGCGCGACTTGTCCAATCCGTTTTTGAAAGTCGCTGACGTCAGGCGCAAGGTGCTTAGCTCAAGGACCGGCATCGACGGCATGTTCAAAGGGCCACCGGTAAACTTATTCGGCAAAAAATGGCACCTGAGTTACCTGGCATTTGCTTATTATGAGTCGCTGACCTTTACCCAGGAGTCAACGAATGCCGGTAACTTCGAACTCGAATTCAGCTCGCCTTATGCTGGCGGAGGACTAAGCTTAGCATGGTAACCTTTTGGCACACCGTTCTCGCGACCCTCACCTTAAATGCACCGGCCATGGCCCAGGACGCGGCTCAGAGCGCTTCGCCACCCGCAGCGAAGCGGAGAGCGAGTTTTATCAGTCGCATCGTCATGCCCAAGGTCCCGGCTACGCATGCCACGAATTGGTCGACCCTCACCTACACCGATCTGGCGGATGCCACCGATGCCGCGTTTGCGGTGAAATTAAACGCCGGCCTCGCCGCCGCGAAACAATACGGCGAACACGCCGATCCAGTGCGCCAGATGCAGCGCGCCGCAGATGCAGGCGGCGTCTTAAGACGAGTCGGCGAGACGTGGGAACTGATGCGCGACGTCCAAGGTACGACCGTATCACTCGGCACAGCCAAGGGTGAACTTCCGGCAGGTGCCGCCGTCCGGGCGATCTTGGGCTATGATGCCGTCGTCGTCTCGCAGCAAGGCAACGTCGTCCTCGCCCAAACGCCAGATTTAAGCAACAACACCGAACTATATGCGGTATCGCTCGGCGGCTCTGCGGCAAGCACGACGGTCGGTGCTGAGACTACACTGCCCAGATCAGCGCTGCTGCGTCTGATCGACTCACGCAAGGTGGCTGGCCACGGCAGCATGTCGCGCTTTAGAATGGTCTCGTCAGAGAGTGGCGAGAAGCTGCCGTTTGGCACCAAGTTGCGGCTTGAGCCATGGCAATAGCCGACTAGTGTGCCGGCGTGCCTAAAGGCACTAAGGGCAGAACATCAACCGGCTGCGAAAAAATCCCGTCGGCACCGTGCGCCACGTAAGTCGCGATGTCGGAACTTCCCGTCAGGGTTAAGGCCCTCATCGCATAGTGTTTATCGCCTGGCCGATGATCATACACATAGACTTGCTGCTTCGAGGCAGCCACTGCGGCGATGCGGCGCAAGAATCCAGTACCCCCATCGGGCCTTGCAAGGAAGGCTTCAGGGGGGCCAAGAAAGGTCAAAGCCGCCGCCAAGCCGTTAGCGATGACTCTGACCAAAGTCGAACCCGCAGCGCGAGGCAATGCCGCGCCCGTCGCCGTCGCGACGATCTTATCGCCTCTAACATACGACCAGCCAAGCGATGCCACCGTGCCGCCAGGCGTCACACCCAAGCTTTTAGCGCCTTGCAACAGCGGTAAAAGCCGCGTCAGGTCGGTGCCTTTGGCAAAATGCAGGGTCACCGGTGCTGTAGCGTCAGCTGCGGCTTTGCTCCACCAGCCGGTGCCGGTGTCTTGCTCCGCACCAGGAGCCAGGTGAACGTCGATCGGTCCGGCCGTGGCGACATCGCTGAGCGAGGCTAAGGTAAGTACCGGCCCGTCGGCTTTGACCGTCGCCTTTTGCTTGGTCTTTTCCCGAACGATGAGCGCCCCTAGGGTTAACTTCACCGTGACGTAAGCCGGACTCTTGTTGCCTATATTGTTTAGCTTGAGCATCAGCGTCTGTCGACCACCTGGAGTTCCAAGTACGGTTACAGCTGGTTGGCCCATCACCTCAGCCTTGACAAAGGGCTGCCACGTTGTGCCTTCGGGCAAAGTCTTAGGCGGCAGCACGTCCAATGGAAACGCCACACCCTCACCGCCGCGCATACTCGCCTCGGTCCAATAGATGCGATTGGCCTTTAGTCCAGCAATGTCCGGTTCCAAGCCCTTCGTACGCAATGGAGGTGGCGGCGGCGGCGGCGGAGGAGGAGGAGGAGGCCTACGGACTTCTTTGGGTTGGGTGCTGACCATTGGAGGCGGCGCCGGGGGAGTGACGACGGCCGAAGCGGTAAGCGGCTTTGCCGCTGGCGCCACGGGAGGCCGCGTCGCAGCGACTATAGTAGGAGTGGGCGCTTTGGCCGCGGCAACGGGCGCTTTGCCAGCGACGACTGGAGCAGCAGGCGCTTTGTCAGCGACGACTGGAGCAGCAGGCGCTTTGTCAGCGACGACTGGAGCAGCAGGCACTTCTCCAGCGACCACTGGAGCAGCAGGCACTTCTCCAGCGACCACTGGAGCAGCAGGCACTTCTCCAGCGACCACTGGAGCAACAGGCGTCCCAACAGCGGTATCCTCAGACGGAGACGATCCCTTACCTAAGGTCTCGGCACCTCGATGAGTATCGAGTTGCGCAGCCACAGGAGCAGGCTCAAAAACAGTGCTTTCAGCCGCTCGATTAAGGACCAATCCAGCCAGCGGCTGCAAATCAACCTTATGCTTTGCATCGGACGCGGTCTTGGCTGTCTCGACCTTTATGCCACTAGATGCGGCGCTCACCCTGACCGGGCCACGTCCTTCAGCATTCGTTATTTTCAAATGATCCTCGACATGGCTCATGGCCAGGGTTTGGCCGCCGGACTTAATCAGCATGCGGACGGCGGATTTGCCCCGCCTAGGAGCTCCACCCGCAGCCGGCTGCACCGACGCCATTGCCGACAAGGAACCACTGACGAGCGACACGACGAGGCTGGATTCACCTTTGGTCACCTCTTCGCTGATGATAATCTGCGTGTGCGCATCCAAGTGCAAGCGGCGGCCATCACGGAAGGTCACGAAAGCTTGCGACCGATCGCCCGTGGCTAAATGCGTCGCTTGCTTTAGCTTCGTGCCTTTGCCGGCGCTCGACCAGATCATAGCGTCCTCGGCCCGACTGATGACTTCGCCTTCACTTCGTTCAACCCGGGCAATCGACGAATGTCCCGAATCGTTGTCACTACCGCCCTCAGGGCCCAGTAGATAATAGAGGCTGGAGCCAAGAGCTAACAGCCAAGCAGCTATAAACAAAGCGGTTAAATGTGACTTTTTTATTTCTTGCATGATCTTTTCGGCTTTATCTCAAAGGTTCAGATGACAGCATCGGTCAAACGGGGCCGGACTTTAATTATTTCTTCTAGAGCATCAATTAAATTTTGGAGTCGCCCCCAAATGACCATTCACTTTGACTCTGGTAATATCGAATAAACCAAATCTTTCGCAGGACTGAACATGCAGAATTTGCGTTTGGTGTCCTCACTTGGGGCAAAACTCTTTTTCCTTACGGCTGGCTTGGTCCTGGTGACCGTGGCGGTTAATTCTTGGCAAAGTGCGCGACTTTTCAAAAAGGATCTTGAACGCTTTAGCGAGGATGAGACGATTATCCAGGCGCGTCAGGCAGCACAGATCTCCGCAGCTCTAGTCGACAACTGGGCCCTCCAGATGGGCCTGGTGATGCATCAGCTAGGCGGGCTAAACGATGCCGCACGCAATCTGCAGCTCGCCCAATTTCTTGCGGCGAGTCCCGAGCTTGTCGCAATTCACCTAAGCAAGCGCGACAATACTAAACAAATATCTATGAATTATGCTTTCACTAAACAGACGCGCAGCGCTCGCTTTGACGGCCAGAATCCCGCGACCCTGGCGGTTGACCTTCGCGCTAAGACCCTGGCACTTATGCCTAAGACTAAGTCGGAGGAGAAAGACAAAGACAAGGTCAAGCCGATGATCCTGCGCAACCTGACTCCGGTAACCAAGCTCCCCCTGCTAGCACTCGCCATGCCTTTCACCTACGCTGGAGGTGAGGAGGTTTGGGCGACCCTCGTGGTTTGGCAAAACCGCTTAAGCAGCCTCCTTCCAACGAGTAAGCTGATTAGTACCGTCTTTATTGATGGCCAAGGCAAGGTGCTGTCCGCGTCAGAAAGGTCCAGTCTGCTCGGCGGCGACCCCCTGACCATCAGCAACCTGCTGCCGCTCGCCCGGCAGTCGGAAGCTAGCTCCGGCTTTACAACGTTTAGTGACGATAAGGGCGGTAACTGGCTTGGCGCCTTCGCCAAGGTGCAGGGCAGTTCCCAGGCGTGGGTGATGGTCCGCCGCGATGCCCGAGCGGTCGAGGAGGCGGCGCAAGCGCTGATCAAGCGCACGGTCGTCTGGGCCTGGGTGTTTATGCTCGTCGCCGTTATGGTCAGCGTGATTGGGGCTTCTGGCTTGACGCGCAATATCCGCGACCTAACCGCGGTGACCAAACAGATCGCGGGTGGCGACTTCGATACCAAGGTGTCGGCCAGCAGTCGCGACGAGGTTGGAGTACTCGCCCGGTCGATTGGCGAGATGGCACAAAAAATCAAAAGCCTGCTGGTATCACAAGTCGCTCAGGCCCGGCTCGAACAAGAGATCGCCACCGCTAAAATCGTCCAGGAATCCTTCTTTCCCAAAGGCGCCGCGACAAGTCAGGCCCTACAGCTGGCCTGGAAAAGCAGGTCTGCCAGCGAATGCGGCGGTGATTGGTGGGGACATTTTCCTCTCGACGATGGTCGCGAACTGATCTGCATCGCCGACGCCACCGGACATGGCGCTCCGGCCGCGTTGGTTACGGCCATTGCCTATGCCACCACCACCTTCGTCGCCGAATTTAATCGTCGCTACCAACAAGGAACGACCCGCATCAGGGTCTCCCCATCGAGCCTATTAGATGACCTAAACCGCATCCTCAACCAAGCCCTTGGTGGCCAGCTCGGAATGACCTTTTTTGCCGCGAGCTTTGATCCCAGTGCAGGTGAACTGACTTATGCCAACGCCGGCCACAATTTCCCGCTATATATGGCAAATACGGCTGCAGCCCAGGCCGAGCAGAAAATAGCCTCGCTAAACAAAGCCATGGGGTCGCCCCTCGGCTTTGAGCCGGTCTCTGTCTATAAAGATAAGACCATGCAACTTCACGCCGGTGATAAAATCATCTTCTATACGGATGGCTTGATCGAATGCACCTCCGCCGAGCAAAAGCAGTGGGGCAAGTTAAGCCTTACCAAGGTGCTAAAGACCCAGCTCCATGCCAACGTGCAAGACATGGCGTCGGCGGTGTTTGACAAGGCGTTTGAGCACTTTGGCACGGTCCCGCTCGGCGATGACGTCACCCTAGTCGTGGCCGAGATCAACAGCGCCTGGCGTGAACCCACGCCAGGCTTAGTCCCAGGCAGCTCAGGAAGCGCGCTGGATGTCGACGCCACCTAAAAAGGTCACCTGATGCAGGGTTCCCGTCGTCGTTGACCGGCTAAAGGCCGGCCGGCGACCACGTTTTGCCGCACGAAACGGTTGCACTGAGCCAAGCTGAAAGCGCCCTGGTTTATCCGCCTCAGGGTTCATCAAATTGGTCAGGATATCCATGATCTGGCTGCGGATGTCGGCATCGGTCTTCAGCGACTGCAGCGCCTCAGCAAAAAAAGGCTCCTGTTCGAACTTCAAAAAGCAGACAAAGAGCTCTCTGGCCAGCTGCTGATGCCCGACGGTGGAAACAATTTTGAGCATCGCGCCCAAGTGCTGCACTAAGGTCTTTCGGGCGATATCAAAGGAGGTATCTTCCTTCTCCGCTAATTCATTGGTCATCGCCTGCATAAACAGACAAAAGCGTTCGGGGTGCTTTAACATGTGAGTCTTAAAGGTTTCGTGGAGAATGCGCTGCGCTAAGTGGTCGGCTTCCATGACAAAGGGCAGGTTCCCAAGTAAAAACTGCAGGGCAATGCCTTCGCTCTTTTTGCGAAACAGCAGTGTGAAAAGATGTTCCAGCGCGGTGTGACCAAAGCGGCTCATGACTCGATTGACGAACTTCTTATGGACCACTCCGTGTTCAAAGACACCAAAGTAGTGCAGCAAGCTCAGGCGAACGCAGATGCTGTTGGCGTTGCTGACCGAAAGCAGGTAGGTCCCGATATACTCGAGTAGCTCGTCGGCGCGGTTGAATTCTCCAGGGTAAGCCTCGGCGTACTCCTTCAAACTCAAGCCGAGTTCACAAATCAAAGCCACCGCCATTTCAAAGATCTTCTCACCATGACTGGTCTCGGCGAGCTCGCTCGTCAAGGCGATTTCAACCAGAGGCCAGCAAGCCTCATCACAGCGGGCCTGGCCAAAGAACTCTTCGAGAAAGGCGTTAAGTAAGCTCTCCAAGCTAGCATGAGCCAGCCAGATCAACGCGCTTTCGACGATGATTTCGGCTTGGATCCGCACCGTGCTCCGCTCGACTAGGGACCGCGCCATGTGGCGAATAATCACCTCCTCGTCGCCCTCTTTAAGCTCCCGTCGCATATTGCGCAGATCTCTCCACCGCAGCAAGATGCCACAGTCGATCAAGTGGCATGCCTCGGCGGCGGTGGTGACACCCTTCCAGCTCTTCGATCCATTTGCATTTACCACGGATGATTCTCCCCGCATTGGCGCGATGTAAAGAGGCACCAGCACTGGTGACACAGGAGTCGCTTAGCGAGCGAGTTTCTGCACCCCGGAACGAGCATTATTTTGCCGATCGACCGCCGTTTGAATTTCACTGGCAATCTTGTCATCGAGACCATCAAAGCGCAGTCCATAGCCGACGGCTTGCTTAGGGTCGGCACTATAGCGAACCACCTGCACGACGGCGTTGAACGGCCCGGAAAAGGCTTCAGCGCGAACCGACACCTTAAGCCGCTCGCCGACCGTGAAGATCTGATCGGCTGTCTCGACAAAGATGCCGGTGGCCGAGATATTGACACCACTGCCAATGACCAGCTGGCCATTGTTGTGGACGATGACCCGCCCTGCGATCGTCGCTCGCGGTGCTACGGCACGTCGGTCCATGACCCGGATCGATGGCTCGCCGCCGCCAGCCTCGGCGCCGGCGATCCCCAACTCCTCGAAGGTCTCTTCGATCGGCCGCCAATCCTTCCAGCCAACCTTGAAAAGGTATGCATCTTGGGGGATCATTTTAGAGGCATACATCTGTTTGACCTGGGGACTCGTGAAAGGTCCCAGCTGCTGCCCGCCTTGATAGACATACCAGATTTGTTCATTCATGATGCTGCAACTCCTTGCTTCCAGCTAAATAACGGCTCCACCTTCTTAATCGGAAAAACGACCGAAGAGCTTTAGGCAAACAGCCAAAAGATTTTTTAATCCTTTACGATTTAGGTGGTTGTATCCACCACAGGAGCGCGAATGCAAATTGGCAAAATCATGACGACGGCACTTTTTTGCACTTTGACCGCCGTGTTTGCAGCCGCTGCACGGGCCCCAGCACGCCCCGCCGACGACGGTGAATTCCCCATGAAACAGGCACCTTCCACGCCCGACTGGCAAACCTTTATGCAGGCGAGCGACGCTGACCTTATCAAGCTTTGGACCTACCAAACCAAACGCGGCCGCCACCTTCACGACTGGTCGTGGGGGTGGCGGCTGGGTTGGGTCCGGGTCTGTGGCCGCAGTGAAGCCATCTTTTGCACTGGCGTGCTGCAAGAAGCGCTACTGGACCAGGCCGTAGTGGTACGCGCCGAGGCTGCATCGGCGCTAGGCCGCAAGTACGAGCACAGCGCCAATCCAGCAGTGGTGCGCATCTTAGCCGAGGCCTATGGCAACAGTCGCAACCTGCGCCGCGGCAAACCGCTGTTTGTGCAGCGGCGTCTCTTGTACGCGCTACATCAAATCGGCGGCGACGGTGCGACCTTGCTTGGCGGCACACTAGCCGCCACCGACCCGTCAATGGTGGCCTACTGGCAACACCTGGCTCAAGCAGAAACCAGGTAACCAGGTAACCACCGTCAAAAGTTGGCTAAGTCAGCCAAAAACTAGGACGGCAGGCCCCGCCCTTCGGGCTGGATTTCGGCTGCCCTACCGCGTTGCAGCTCAGGCACGGCCTGAGCCCTGAGTAGGTCGCGGATCTCCGCCAGCAGGGCTTCACTCGGAGTCGACACCGGCGCTGCTGGCTCGGCGCTGGCTTCTTCCGCCGCTCGCTTCAGCCGAATATTAGACAGCTTCACGACCCAGAAGACCGAAAAAGCGATGATCAGAAAGTCCAAGCAGTTATTGAAAAACACGCCGTAGTTTAGCGTCGGCGCCGCCGCGGCTTTGGCGGCCGCAAGCGTTGCATAGCCGTGGCGCGACAGGTCGATAAAGAGGTTCGAGAAGTCGATCTTGCCGAGCAATAGCCCGATCGGCGGCATCAGAACATCGGCGACAAAAGACGACACGATCTTGCCGAAAGCCGCACCGATCACCACACCGACGGCAAGGTCGATGACATTTCCGCGCATCATGAACTGTCTAAAATCTTTGAGCATGGGCTTTCTCCGCGGCTGGTGCCTGAGACGGTGGCTGGCGACTGGGCCACGACCTAACGCATTTTGCCGCCAATGCCAAGTCGTTTTATGGGGCTTTTGCTTTGATCGGCTGTGCTTTTATGGTATTTAGCCTGCCGAATCGCCATGATCTAGGATTTACCCGACCAGCATTCATCTGCTAACTTAAAGCCTCGCTCAAAGCCATTCGGATCCACTTGTTGAAAGGCCTTACCGCCATGTTTCCATGCTTCCGTGCGGCCAGCCTTGGCGCCGCTTTAGCGCTGTTCCCGGTCATGACCTCGTCCGCGCAAGCCGTCAGCGTCGACGAACCCTATGTCTACCTGATGTGCAATGCCACCAGCTTCAACCAGGACACCAAGTCTCAGCTGCATGCAAATGGCAGCGGCCCAGATACCCTATCCCTGCTCATCGCGGTGACCGAACCATGGATGACGAGCGCCGGCGATGATTGCTTTATGTTCGGGACCAGCGAGCAAAACCATTGGGACTACATCGTCCACTATGGCCTGCGCGATGCCGGCGTGGCGCAGCCCGATGCCACGCGCTACCTCTATCAATCCGCCGGACCCGTCCGGTTTATCCTCAAATATCCGCAGCGAGGCATCTACCGATTCACCTTGCACCGCGAACAAGGAACCTTTGCCATCACCGCGGCGACTGCAGAGTCAAGGTAGCGGCCCTTGGTGGACTCAAACCACTGACCCTCGC
Organism: uncultured Pseudomonadota bacterium; assembly: GCA_903928445.1. Classification (GTDB taxonomy): domain Bacteria; phylum Bdellovibrionota_B; class Oligoflexia; order Oligoflexales; family CAIYRB01; genus CAIYRB01. Next base: position 36,680 of record CAIYRB010000053.1, read on the forward strand.
ATGAGACATCTGGCGCTATATCCGGCCGAAGCAAACGGACTCAGACCGCGCAGAGGACATCTTAAAGAATGGTACCGGTGGCCGGACTCGAACCGGCATGCCCGTGAAGGCGGCGGATTTTGAATCCGCTATGTCTACCATTCCACCACACCGGCAAAACCACTGGCAGGCGTCGCCTACCAGGTCATACTAAGCCCCTATCACCATGGTGAAGAGAGCAGGGTTTATATCAAAGGTCCCGCGATCCTTGAAGCACCTTTTTCACTTTCGAGCCAAATAATCCTGGTGCCACGGCCGGCAAGCAGGCTTTTCGGCCCAGGCAACCCCCTGATTTTTAGAATCATTCATCTCAGGGTTAAAGTTTTGCGCGAAAGTGACGATATTCTATCCATGCTTGTCTAGGAGCTCCTATGCAGCCTAGTGACCTACCCTTTCGACGCATCGACCCCCGATCCGAAGTCCCCGACGCTCAGGTGCGGGGGATTTTGGTCGAGGCGCATGGCAAAGCGCAGAGCCCGTTTGCCGTTTGGGATATTTCCGACCAGGGCCTACGCCTTTGGGTGCCAACGCCGTTGCAACGCGGCAATACGGTGAAAGCGACCATCGCCAAGCCTTTTGTCTTCCTCATCGAGGGTGAGGTGCGCTGGTGCCGCGAGGCGGTCGAACAAGGTGGCTACTTTGTCGGCGTCCAAGTGCTGACCAATTTTGTCCGCTTGGAATCGCTTCACGCCGAGATGGTGGCCAAGCAAAGCAAGGCGGACGCTGAGGCCCAGGGTCGCCAGGATGGCCGGGAGCCAGACTAAGAGGCTGTCCGAAAATTCCGTGTCTCCCTACTTCCGCGTCTCTGTGGTTAAATTGGGCGTTTGGGTTTGACCACGGAGGCGCGGAAGTAGGGAGACACGGAATTTTCGGACATGTTCTAAGGTCGCCGCCGCTACGGCGATAACGACTTCGCCCAGGCCACCACTTGCGCGTCGAGCCAGCGCCGGTCGCCAAGGGCCGTCACCTCGTGGCTTATAAAGCCCATATGTCCGCCCCCGTCCTCAACGCGCAAGGTCGTCTGCGCCGACAAGCGCAAGCCAGCAAACGACGCGACCGGGACGATAGGATCGTCGGCCGCAGCGAGGATAAGCGTCGGTAGCTCGATGTGCGCCAGCACATCCTTGGCGGAGCTGAGCGCATAATATTCATCGCGGCTGGCAAAGCCAGCAACCGGCGCCGTGTAGGCTTCATCAAACTGGCGTAAGTTTAGGCCGTGCCGCAGTGGCCGGCGTTCCTTGGGTGCACGGCGCGCCTCATGTGCTAGCGCCTGACGCGTGACATGAAAGCTGAAGAATCGATCGATATGCCAATTGCTCGGCCGCATCAAAGCCTGGGAGCTGCGCTCCAGATCGACCGCCGGACAGACGGCCAGAGCTTGGACCAGGTGCGGGTGCGAGGCGGCATCGGTGATGCCTAGGTAGCGAAGGAGTAGGTTCCCAGACAGCGAGTAGCCGACGACCGCACAGCTCCGCCCAGGCCAGGTGCGCTGGATATAAGCAAGGGTCGCCGCCAAGTCGGCGGTGCGCCCGGAATGATAGATATGACGCGCCTGATCCAGCGCCGCCGGGCCGCAGCCGCGGTGATTAAAGCGCAACACACTAAATCCATGTTTATTTAGGAGATAGCATTGCCGGCGGATATAACTCGATTCGCCGGACCCACCCAAGCCGTGCATAAGCAGGATCAATGGTTTGCTGCCGTCGTCGCCTTGCGCCCAATCAATGCCAAGCACCAGGTGATCGCCGTCAGGTAACGGGATCCTTTCATAGCGCGTGCCGGACCACCGCGGCGCGCCACCAAACAGGGTCGCGGCCATAGTTTGCAATTGCCCCGTGGGGAGTAGTCGGTGGCTGATAAACGGTCGAGGATCCATACCTGAAAACCCGCTGTTTTTACATCAAAATTAGTTTGCCTTTAGCTTGCCCTCGACGCCGTTGATGCCGCTTAGCATCGCCTCAGCCACCTTAGCTTGGCCAAGTATCGACAGGTGAAAACAATCCTGGCCAATGTCTTCGCCAAGAAACTTCACACGACCCGTCTCTTCAAGAAAGTGTAGGCGCAGCGCCGGAGCACCCACCTCCCCGGCTTTCGCCGTCTGGGCCGTCGTCACCCGCTGCAGGGCCTGCACTTGCTGCTCGCGAAAGGACCGAATGCGATTGGCTAAGGCGTGGACCTCCTCCTCATGGGCCCTACCCTCGCCCGGCGAGAACAAGGTCGTACAAAAGCCGGCTGGACTTGGCGGCATCACCAGCGAGAAGTACCAGGCCTCCGGTGAGTTGGCGGCGTCCCCGGAGACGGGCTTGGTACGCAAGGCCTCGGCTTGTTCGGCGGTGGGCCGAAAGCCGCGCTGACGCAGGTCGCGGCAGGTAGACTCGCCGCCAAAGGCGCGCACCTTCTTGGCTAAGATCGATTCCGACGTCAGCAGCTGCAGGATGTTCATATGTGCAGCTAAATAAATATCGCTGCCACCGGGCGCCGCTTTGGCATTGCGCAGTAGGTAGCGCAAACCCCGTTCGACATCTTGGCCATAATCCTCAGCCGACGTGACCTCCGCCATCGACGCACCGCACAAATCGTTGCCGGTGTAAAAGATCACCAAGCGCGGCGGCAACACCCCGCCATTCGCCTCAAGAACGCGGTCGATGTGGCGACTCATCCGCTCGACGCGAGCGCCGTCCTCGCCACCGATGGCCAACTGTGCCGGCGGCACGCCGAGGCGGAGGGCCAATAGGTAACCCCATGAGTACTCGACGGTGTCGAGATAACTGCGCGAGATCGACTGCAGCGCATTGCGCCAGATCCAGTCGGGTCCACCGAAGAATTCGCGCGAGGTCGGCCACAGCCGTTGCGGCGCTGGTAGGGGATCGACCAGGCCGTTGTTAAAACCATTAGGGAGGTCGGCAACCTTCGCCGAGACCGTCACGCTACCGTTAAAAATATCCCACAGCACGCGCCCATCGAAGGCCAAGGCCGGATGCGTCACGGCACCCGTCGACAGGCTGTCGCCAATGGTCGCCATGGTCACGCCAGGTCGCGGCGCTGCAGCCGGGTCTGCCGCGGCGGCCAGATGCGACGGACAGACGCCGAAGGTCAGGCACAGTAGCCCACCAAGTAAACCGCCTGTGCGGAGGCTCGTCCGCCAACCATAAGTGCTTTGCCACACCAAAGAAGGGCTCATCATGTAGACATCATCTGACGCGCCAACCCCGGCAACTTCATACCCAGCGCCACCAGTTCGCGCAGACTTGGGCGCGCCGCGCGCAGCAAGACCGGCGTCGCCACCCGCGACAAGGACACGCTCGGATCGATGCCGCGCGCTAGGCCCTCGATCGTCACCAGGCTTTTGGCCATCATCAAGAGGCCATCCGGGACGGGGATGTTCAACCGCTCGGCGCTCTTGAGACAAGCTTCGAACAAGGCCTGCAGCGACGGCTTTTTGCTCGGGTCTTCGCGGCCCTTTTTGATCATCTGCGTCACCGCCTTCAATTCGCTATGGACGGCCTCGCGGGAGACCCGCCGGCCGCTTTCTTCGCCCATCGCCACTAATGCATCGACCAGGCGCTCAAGATCAAGCGATATCACCGCTTTTAAAATGGCGGCGATGTAGCGGCGGTCGCTGTCGAGGAGTTCGCCGGACAGGCCCCAGTCGAACAAACCGACTTCGCCGGTCTCGGTCAGGATCAAGTTGCCAGCGTGGGGGTCGGCGTGAAACAGGCCCAGCTCAAAGACTTGGACCAAAAGTTCGGACAGCATGGTCTTGGCCAACTTCTGCCGCATCGCCGCCCCCACCTCGACTCGACCGGCGACGATATCGGCGAGTGAGGTGCCGATGAAGCGTTCCACGGTCAGCACGTCCTCAGAGCAAAAACGCTCGTTGACGGCGGGAATGACCAGCAGCTTTTGCCTTTTGCTGCGCAGCTTCTCCTGCACCTTTAGGATGGTGGCGCGCTCGCGACCAAGCGAGATCTCGAGGCGAAAGCCTTGGGTGAGTTCGCGCAGCTCCTTGATGAGGCGTCTGGATACGGCGGTGACCGCCATGGGGGTCAACAGGTCAGCAGCCTGCTCCATGGCCGCGACGGATTCCATCAGGCGTTTTTTGGCCGCCGGCTTGACCACCTTGATGACCCATTGCCTCCCGTCGCTGTCGGTCGCGCCGTGCACTTGCGCCAGCGAGGCAACGCCGAGCGGCTGGCTATCCACCTTCAGCTCCGTACGCCAAAGCGGAATCTCGCGATCGAGGATCAAGGCCACCTCGCTAAAGGGCATCGGCGGCCAATCCTTGTACAGCCGGGTCAAGCGCAGACTATCGGCAACCTCATGCAAGGGTGGTGACAGACGGCTGAGAATCATCTGCCCGGCCTTGCCATAGATCGGACCGAGTTCGTTAAACAGACGCAGCGCGTTATCGCCGAAGGTGTCGCACAGACGCTCCTCGCTCAGCACACGGTCAAAGGACGGCTCACTGATCAATTGCCGGATTAAGCTCAGCGGCAGGCCAAACACGCCAAAGCGCCACCACGCCAGCGACAGTCGCCCAGCCTCACGGGCCAAGGCTAGTGAGGATGGCGATGACGCAGATGCGGACACGGTTGAGGCGGCTGCGGTCATAGTGGTCCCGTTCCTATTCCTGATTCGAGTGCCGGTTCGAGTTCGCCATTTTGATCGACTTCGCATAATATAACCAATCATACGAGGACGACGCGATGAAGACCAAGGCCGAGATTGTAAAAAGTTGGCTGCCCCGTTACACCGGTACGCCTATCGAGGATTTTGGCGAGTATATCCTGCTCACCAATTTTTCGAATTACGTCGATAAATTCGCCCTGCGTTTTGGTACGCCGATCCTGGGCCTCGGCCGCGCCATGCAGACGTCGACCCACCAGCCCTCTGGGTTGTCGATCATCAACTACGGCATGGGTTCGGCCAATGCGGCGACCATCATGGATCTGCTGTCGGCCGTCAAGCCCAAGGGCGTGCTGTTCCTGGGCAAGTGCGGTGGGGTCAAGCACACCGCTGAGCTTGGCCACTTCATTCTGCCGATCGCCGCGGTGCGCGGAGAGGGCACCTCGAACGACTACATGCCGGCCGAGGTTCCGGCCATGCCATCGTTCAAACTACATAAGTTCGTCTCCGAGAAGATCGTCGAAGCGAACATCGAATACCGCACCGGGGTCATCTACACGACCAATCGCCGGGTGTGGGAGCACGACGATGAGTTCAAGGACAAGCTCAAGCGGATGCGGGTGATCGGCGTCGATATGGAGACGGCGACGATTTTTACCGTCGGTATCGCCAACGACATCCCGCGTGGCGCGCTGCTACTGGTCTCGGATCGACCAATGACCCCCGAAGGGGTAAAGACCGAGACCAGTGACCGGGCCGTCACCGAGCGCTATGTCGATCTCCATTTGGACATCGGCATTCGCGCCATGACAGAGATCGGCGTCAACGGCGAGCAGATCAAACACTTCACCTACTGAATCTACGGAATCTACGGAACATACTGAACCTGTTGACCAGCGGCGCATGCACGGCGTCTCAGCCGTCCCTTGGAGTCGAGCCTTGAGCCTACGGCAGGCCTTTTACGCGGTACTATGCAGCTTCGCCTGGGCATCCCTTAGCCCTGGCCAAGAGGCCCCTAGGCCGGGCGCGGCCAGCAGCATGCCGCCATCCAAGACCATGCTGCTCGCGGGCACGCCACACCGCGTCCAGGCTTATAAACTCGAAAGCATCGAGATCAGCGGCTCGACCCGGCTGACCAATGAGCAGCTGATGCAAGAAATGGGCCTGGTACGGGGGATATCGCTAGACGACAATCTAGTGATGAACACCCGCACTCGGCTGCTCGGCCTGGGCCTGTTCAAATCAGCGATCTTGATGATGCGCCGAGGCACCAAGCCGGGACTGGCTAAGCTGATCGTCGAGGTCGAGGATGACGACAATGTCCTCAGCGACTGGGCGGTGGGCGGCGAGCTGGCCGTCACCCTTGACGACAGCAGCGTCCCCACCTCAGACCCGAATACGGCGCCGATGGACTACCGCTTGAGCCTCGTTGGACGCAATTTATTCACCGACCTGCACCGCGGCGCGATGACGCTCGACCTCGACAGCACCGGGTCGTTAAAGGCTGGGCAAATCGCCTACGGTTTGCCACGCTTCACCCAAGAAGACTCACAATTTGACGCGCAACTGGCGGTGGTCTCGCCATACTACCGCTACCTCGATGTGCTGGGGTTTGGCGGCCGTGGTGAAGGCCTTTGGTCCTATACCCTGCCGGGACTTGGCGAAATCCAATATGGCGCGGCGATGTACGTCAACCGCAGTCCGGACTATGCCGTGCGTGGCTTTCCCGACTCGGTGGCGGGACCGAAGGTGGCTTTTTACCGGGAGACGCGCCTACACGGGTTCTTTCCCGGAGCTGGCGACTTAGCTGGCGCCTCGATCCTGGCCTCCGTCACCGACCCAGTGCATTCCGTGCTCGAATTCAATCTGGCCCACACTTGGGACCTCGCGAGCGTGCTTTTTACGACGCTTGAAGGTCGCGCGCTGGCCGTCGGCAGCAGGGGCTATTCCTACCGGCTCGAAGCACGCACCGATCTGGCCTTGGGTCGGTCCACTCCCGATGCGGATCAGGCGGCCTTGTTTATGCGCCTGCGCGGTGGCCAAGACGGCTTCGGCGCCACCCACTTAGTCGGCTCCGAGGCGATCATCGGTCTGCGCTATCACAGCTCCGGCTTCATCGCCGAATTAGCCGTACGCTTCACCCACTCACCCACCGGCCTCGCGCCAAAGAACCTCGGTGCAGCGGCCGTAGAAGCGAGGGACCGGTGAAGCTCCACATCACCTTAGGCCGCTACAAGGGGGCAGTAGGCAGGCGACTCGCCCTCACCTGCGCCGTCATCTTCGGCTGTGGCGCGGCCGCCACGGCCCAAGCGAGTGACCCGGTGCTGGTGGCGCTGGGTCAATGGCAGTTCAAAGCCGGCAAGCCACTGCTGGTCGTGCCGCTTGAAGGCGCGCTGACGCCTAAACAAAAAAGCATCATCAATGGTGGCTTCACCACGGTCAGCCAGCTCGAGGTTCGCGAGGCCAAGGACGGCGAGGATGACAGCGGACGGATCGTCTATAAGGTGCGCTGTTCCGTCAAGTTCGACGCGTGGGAAGAGACCTACGATATCGCCCATCTCGACGACGCGCCACGCCCGGCGCTGGTCAAGCGTCTGAGCGAATACGGCGACCTCTGCCTCAAGGCGGAGATCAATGACCCGCAGTGGCTCGGTCGCTTCAGCCAGGACGGCGGCACCTTGTATGCGCTGTTAGTCGTCAAACAAATGTCTACGGATGAAGCCGCGAAGATCAAGGAGTGGCTGATTCAGCAGCAGTCCGGCGTCATGCAGAGCCTGTTCTCGCACATGCTCGGAGAGCTGACGGTCAATCAATCGTCCAAGTTCAAGATCAGCGTCCCGCCTCGGCCACGTGACGGCGGCGCCCAGCAAGGCGCGCCGCTGCGCTTTGGCCGGACGATTGCGAATCCGGTAAACCTTCCGGGTCAAGGTTGAGGTGACGCGGTGAACTATGCACCTAGTGACGGTCCTTCGGACCAGGCGAATCATCCAGTCCCTGCCGCCATGGCAGGCCCGTTGCCGCTTAAGGCAGCGCCTAACGGCCCTCGACTAAGCGACAAACTACGCCTGCGGTGGTTTGAATCATGGATCATCCGCGCCGCGATCATCGCCACCATGATCCTGTTTCTTGGCTATGCCAGCAGCGCCTTTTTTGCCTTCGAAAGCATCGAGGGGGTCGCCCGTCTGGCCCACGACCAGAGCATCGAAGACACCTTGGGTGCCTACCAGAACAGTCTCAAGCGCGTGCATGCGTTAGAGCAAGATCTGCTGCTGGTACGGCTGCGCGACTATCTGGCCGAGTGGCAGCAGCACTCGCCCAAGCAACCGCCGACGGCCTCCGATCTGCTGCGCTGGGCAGGTCAGCAAAACCTGACCACTATGGGTGAGATCAAGGACCTACGCATCGTCCCGGCCAGCGGCCCTGAGCCTGCTGGTAAGCATGGACCGGCCTGGATCGACAAGGAACGTCTGCGTCTGGGCGACATGCTGCTCGAGTTTCCCAAAGGTCCGGTCTACGAAAACTTTCAAGCCGTCGGCGCCATCCGCCAGCGCTACCAGCTGCTCGGCGTCAAGCTTGACAGCGAGATCAGGCCGACCTTGATCCGCGCGACGACGACGATTCTCATCGTCAGTTTTTTGCTCCTTCTCAGCATCTTCATCCTCTACGCGAGGCGTTTTCGCACCCGTATTCTTGAGGTGACGGAGGGGTTCATCGTTTGGTCCGAGCGCGATTCCAGCTTTCGCTTTCACGACCGCTATAGCGGCGAGCTTCGGCTGATCACCGTGCAGTTCAACGCTATGGCCGGTGAGGTCGAGGCCAACCGCCAACGCAGCCTCTACTTAGAGAAGATCGCCTCGTGGCAGATCATCGCCCGCAAGCTCGCGCACGAGATCAAAAACCCGCTGACGCCGATCCAGATGATGGTGTCGCAGCTAAAGCGGCGCTATAAAGGCGACGACCCGGCCTTCGCGAAAATCCTCGACGAGGCCCAGGTGATCATTACGGAGGAAGTCGCTGGACTGCGGCGGATGGTCGATAACTTCTCGGAGTTTGCCCGTCTGCCTGAGCCCGATCCTCACGTCCGCGATATCGTCCCGCTGTGCCGCCATGTTCTTGAGTTGCAGCGCAATGTCTACGAGCAGCATCAATTTCACTTCGAGAGTGCACTTGCCCAGTGCTATTGCCTGATCGACGAAGACCTGATTCGCCAGGTCCTGATCAACCTCATCAAAAACGCCGCCGAGGCCTGCGCCGATGCGCCGACGGATATCGCCGTGTTGGTCGAGGAGCAGCATAGCAACGTCTTGATCAAAGTCCGCGACCACGGCCCAGGCATTCCGCCTGAGCTCACTGCGCGCATCTTCGAGGCATACTTCACAACCAAGCACACCGGGCCCAATCCCGGCATGGGCCTTGGACTCGCCGTCTGCCAAAAGATCATTTTGGATCACGGCGGACGCCTGAGCGTCATCAGCAAACCGGGAGAAACCATCTTTACCATCCAGCTACCGCGGCGTAAAAACGAACCAACCTAGGCCTCAACCGGACTGAACCATGCACGACCAATCCCCCCGCACCGACCTCATCCGTGGCCGCCGCATCCTCGTCGTCGATGATCACCGCAATATCCGCGTCACCTTGCGCTTTACCTTGGAAAGCGAAGGCGCCCAAGTCACCGAGGCCGAAACCTGCGCCCAGGCTAGGCAGCACTTCGGGCATTTGCAAACCGGTGACCTAGCCTTTGCTTACGATTGCGTGCTGATGGATATCCGCATGCCCGACGGCAGCGGCCTAGAGCTCCTAGACAACCTGGCGCAGGCGGGCCTTGCCAGCCGCGTCATCATGATCTCTGGCGAAGGCACCGTCAGCGATGCCTTCAAGGCGACGCAAAAAGGTGCGTTTGATTATATCGAAAAGCCGTTTGGCGCCGAACGCATCCTCGTCAGCGTCGCGCGCTGCTTGGACTTTAATCGCCTGACCAGCGCCAAGGAAGCGCTCGAACAGCTGGCCCAAGGCCGCGAGATCCAGGGCGAGCATCCGCGCATTCACGAGATCCTCAAGCTGATTCAGCGCGTCGCCCCGACCAACGGCCGCGCCTTGATCTGCGGCGAAAGTGGCACCGGCAAAGAGCTGGTGGCCCGTGCCCTGCACCGCCAGTCAAACCGCTCCGATCGACCGCTCATCAAGGTCAACTGCGCCGCCATCCCGCATTCGCTGATCGAGAGCGAGCTATTTGGCCATGAAAAAGGCGCCTTCACCGGCGCCGCCAAAATGCGCCTCGGCGTGTTTGAACGGGCCCACACCGGCACCTTGTTTCTCGACGAAATCGGCGAGCTCAGCCTCGAGGTCCAAGCCAAACTCCTGCGCGCCCTACAAAACGGCGAGATCCAACGCGTCGGCGGCGACAAGGTGATCAACGTCGACGTCCGTTTGATTGGCGCCACCAACCGCGATCTCAGCGAGATGGTGCAAAGCGGCGAATTTCGCGAAGATCTGTACTACCGACTCAATGTCGTGACCTTGACCCTCCCGCCCCTGCGCGAACGGGCCTCGGACATTCGCAAGTTGGCCACCACCTTTCTCAAAGAAGCCGTTCACGATCATTCTTTGGGCCACAAATCCTTTGCCGAGCGCGCCCTGCAGCAGATGGAAAGCTACCCCTGGCCGGGCAACATCCGCGAACTACGCAACGCCGTGGAGCGCGCCGCCATCCTCAGCGAAGAGGCGGTGATCGAAAACCTCGACGAGCTGGTGCAACCGCCACTGACTGCGGATACGCCCAGCCCGCCCGCACCGGTCGATGCCCATGCTGCTGTCGACGCTTCGAGCAGCGATGGCGCGATCTTTGCCTTTAGCTGCCCCGTCAAGAGCTGGCAGGAATTCCACGAAGCTGCCGGTAAGGCCTATTTGAAGTTCGTGCTGCGCTGCGGCGCCGGCAACGTCAGCGAGACGGCGCGCCTGCTATGCTTGGAAAGGGCGTATCTACACCGGCTGATGAAGAAGCTCGGCGTGCAGCGGGACATCGTCGTCGCGGATTGACGCCTAGACACGTGACCGGCGCTTTCTTTATGGACTACGCCGAATCTTTGCCTCATCATGGAACAGCAAACCCAGACCGAGAGCCTCGTGGGGGGGACACCGATGCCTATCCAAATGATCTCCGCCATCGGCTATATGGCCGCTGCCGCTGGCGCTGGCGTGGCGCTTTACCAATGGCGGCGCAGCAGCAGCCTCTATGCCTTATTGGTCGAAAGCGCGAATCGCTACGAAGAGTTACGCCAGCGTGGAGCGGCGCTTGAGCAATCCCTGCGACAGAATGAAGCAAAAAGCCGGCAGAGCAACGACAGCGCCCAGCGTTTGACCAAGGCCGTCGCCGAGGGCCGCGAAAAAGGCGCCGACTTGCTGCTCCGCCTGGAGCAAAAGGAGCTCGAAAGCAAGCTGATCATCGACCGCCTCGAGCTGCAAAAAAGCAACCTCCAGAAGCAACAGGCCATCGTCATGGCGGCGCAAAAGACCGCCGAAGAGAAGGCCGAGGCGCTGCATCTCCTGTTGACTCAGGAGCGACATGCCGCCAACGTCGATCGCCAAGCCTGGGCCCAGGAGCAAGCGCTGACGCTGCGCGATTGGCAGGCCCGCTTGACCGCCGCCGAGGCGCTGCATCAAGCCGCTGAGAAGAGGGCAAAGAGTGGAGATCCCACCGAATTGCGCCGGCTCAGGCGCAAAGTCGCGCAATACGACCGCCTCTACAGCAGCATGAAGGGCCTGCGCGAGATGAGCGAGGAGCGCAACCGCAACTGGGAGGTGGCCTTGGGCCGCCTCGCAAGCTGGATCCTCGAAGAAAAGGGCGTCCAGCACCTACCGCATGCAATCGGGCCGCTGGTCGGCCAGGCCATGCAGTTGATCGGCGCGCAGCTGATCGACGATCAGGAGATTATGGCTCCCCGCGAAGGTGGCGAGCTCGCCCTCCACATGGATCCAGAGGCGGACCATGATGAGGCGGAATTCGCTAAGGCAAACGATGTCGAGCGCTAAGCACAGACCCGATCAGAGGAGCGCGGATCATGGTCTTGACGATAAGGGTGATCAGGGCGAGGGCAGAGACAAGACGGAGGCCGAGTCTGGCGACAGGGACAAGCCCGAGCCGGAGTACCCGCACGATGCCTGGCAGCTCCTACAGAGCTTCCTGACCCCAACCAGACGCGCTAAGATGTCAGCGGTGGCGAGCACGCGTACAGATCGCATCCGCCTGGTCGTCCAGGATATCCATGATCCCCACAATGTCTCTGCCTGCCTGCGCTCGGCGGATGCCTTTGGCGTCCAGTACTGCGACGTCGTGACGCTCAAGGAGCGCTTTCATGCCTCCACGGTCGCCAGAGGCGTGGCCTCATGGCTGACGATCAAACGCCATCATAGCATCGCCGCCTGCGTCCAAGGCCTACGCCAAGCCGGCTACCAAATCTACGCCGGGGTCCCGCCGGCACCGGGCGTGCTGACTTTGGCTGAACTACCGATCCAGCACAAGATCGCCGTCGTCTTCGGCAACGAGCATGCCGGGATCGACAAGGCGTGGCTGCCGCATATCGACCAACCCTTCACGATTCCAATGGTCGGCATGGTCGAGAGTCTAAACATCTCCGTCGGTGCCGCCATCACCCTACAGTATTTGACGGATAAAGCCCGCAGGCAAGCCGACGTCGCCACCTACCCGCTGGACGAGGCGGCGCGTACCCAACTTTTGAATACTTGGATATGCCGGCAGTTGGCGGCGTGGCCGCAGATGCTGGAGCGGCTGCGCGCGGGCCAAGAGGTGGAGGATTCCGATGCTAAGCGCTAGGCTCATAGTCCTGTCTTTGGTGCTCGCCGCGACGTCGGCCTGTATCACCAGCGGTCCCTCGGCAAAGCTGGGCGTACAAGAGGGCCAAGCCAGCTACGTCCCGGCCCGCATCGCCCTGGTCGGTTGCCAAGTCTGGCCCGACGGTGCGCGCTTTGCCAAGTTGCCGCTGACCAATGCCAAGCCCGCCGAGCTGCGCGAGCTATGTGCTGCGGCTGATGGCTATCTGCTGGCGGGCTTTCAGGGTCAGCCATACATGAAAGGTTACTCGCCTAGGTTCGTCGTGGAGGGCCTGGAGCAAGCCGGCGATAAAGAACTCCTCGGCACCTTGCCCCAGATCTGGTCCCACCGCGCCAGCGATAGTGGCGACGCCGTCAATGCGCCCGCTGTCTATAACAGCAGCATCGCTCAAAGGCCGGAGTGGCTGCTGTGGCTCAATCGCCTGAGCACTGACGTCCACAACGCCGACGCCGTATTATTACCTTTTATCACCTATGCCTATGACCACCTCTATGATGACAGTGGGCTATACGTCGCCGAGCGCTCGGCCGGCATCGTCGTGCTGTTGATCGATACCAACAACGGTGCGCTCATTTGGGCCGGCGGACGCGACGCAGTCGCCGCGAACAAACGACTGAGCAACGGCAATGTTACCGGTCCGCTAAACATCCCTCCATGGACGGAACTAAAAGACCGGTTGTTTATCGAAGATCTCTGGAAGGAATTCCCTGGTCGCCAGGTATTTTAACCGCGTGAGGCACAGATCGGCGACATGGCAACATCCAAGATCAGCTACCTAGACAGAGTCGCCATTGAAGTCGCCATGGTGTTTGGCGTCGGTCGGATCAAGAAGGCGCCCGGGACCTTCGGTTCCATTCCAGGCCTGTTGGTCGCTTGGTACCAGCATCAGCTGGCCACGGCGGCAGGCGCGCAGCTTGGTAGCTGGGCTTATCCCCTCGCCCTGCTGCTGCTGCTTGGCATCACCGTCGCCGTCGCCTGGTGGTCGATTGCCCGCACCGAACATGTGCTTGGCATCCACGACGACCAGCGCATCGTCATCGACGAGGTGGCGGGCCAAGCCGTCGCCGCCTGCGCTCTGCCCTTGGCCTGGCCGTGGTATCTTACGGCTTTTTGCCTGTTTCGCCTGCTGGACATCACTAAACCAGGACTCATTGGCCGCATAGATCGCGACGCCCCAGGAGCCTTTGGCACCCTGATGGATGACGTGCTCGCGGGCGTCGTGGCCGCTGCCCTACTCCTCGGCGCGCTATACTTTTTGCCAAGTAGCATGCTAGGATAAAATCCATCCTGTCAAAGTTAAAGTCAAAGTCGATGACCTTTCATCCCGCTCAAGATTCGAGGACGCCCGTGAGCTCAATCGCCCGTCGCATCGTCGGTGCCATCTGGTGTTCCGTCGCCCTGCTGGCCTGCGCATCCTGTCAGGGTGGCGGCGGCGGAGTTCCCGGCAACGATCAAGGCTCTGACCCCATCAATGATCAGGAATCCACTGACTACAAGAAGGCTTTGGTCCGCTGCTACAAAACCGGCGGCTCGCGCATCGTCAAGATCATGGGCGAGCTGCGCTGCTACTGATGTGCCGGCCTATTTGCGCCCCTTGAGCCAATAGGCCCGCAGCTGACCCTTACCCTTAAAGTCGACGAAGCCGCGCTCTTCGCAGTCAAATTCGTCTTTGACCAGGCTGTAGGTGGATTCGGAGATCTGGATGCGGTCTTGCTGACCGTGCGACTCCATACGACTGGCGATATTCACCGTGTCGCCCCATAGATCATAGGCAAACTTGCGCTGACCGATCACTCCGGCGACGACCGGACCGCTGTGAATACCGATGCGTACCTTGAGTTGAAAGGCCAGGGAACTGCTGATGCGAGCAATCTCGCTTTGCATCGCCAAGGCGACGTCGCAGATATTAAAGCCGTGGCGTTCGTCAGGGACGGGAAGCCCTGCCGCCGCAAGGTAGCAGTCACCGATGGTCTTGATCTTCTCGACGTTGTAGCGGTCCACTAGGTTGTCGAAGGAATCAAAGATCTCGCTGAGAAAGGACACCACCTGCACCGGATCCATGGTCGACGAGATCGGTGTAAACGAGACGATATCGAGAAACAGCACGGAGACCATGGCGAAACGTTCGGCGATCGTCCCTTCGTTGGCCTTGAGGCGCTCAGCGATCTTTTTGGGCAAGATGTTTAAGATCAGCTGCTCCGACTGGTCCATCGCCTCACGTAGCTCCGCCGTACGTTCCTCGACGAGGATTTCAAGACCATGTGAGTACTGGAGGATTTCAGCGTTCTTGCGTTTTAGTTCATCGAGCTGGACACGGTGCTTGGCATGGAGGATCCGTTCGAGACTAAAATCCTGAACGGTGATGACGACGTAGCCAGCGCCAGCAGCGGCGGCAGGCTGCGCTATAAACAGGTTGAGGACCACTTCCTTCTTGTCCGCACCTACGGCGACGGCAACCTCAGGACTCACCACGGACTGGCCGGTATTAAGACAGCTCAGCGCGTACTCCGACACCAGGGGACCTTCGACACGCACCACGTCGTCGATGCTCTTGCCACGGATTTTACGCGGCGGCAGCTGGAAGAAGGTGGCACTGGTTTGGTTGAAATAACACACCGTCAGATCGGCCTGGACCACCAAAACCGGGGTCAACAAATGATCATACGGCGAAAACATTGAGCTTTCGCTGGGCATGACTTGGTTGACGGGGTCGGCACTCATGGCTCAAGGTCCTCGCTTAGGCATTGGCTTTAAGAAACCTAAAGTACTGCTCTTCGATCGCGTCAAATTCCATCTCGGCCTTACACTCAGGGCAGTTCACACTCGGTGCCGCCAAGCCCTGGACAGCCGCGGCGGTGATCAGCACCTTTTGTTCACGGTCACAGCTCTCGCAAAAATACGGCGCATAGAAATTCTGCACCTCGGAACCGGCGCGAAAGAAGCCGGCCACCATGTTGATCTGTTCGATGATGATCTGCGTACAGTTTTGATAGACCAACTTGGCCGCCGCCGGCAACGACTCCGAGAAGTGCACCCATTCGCGGATGCCACACGAATTGATGCCCTTGACCCCGGCAAAATTAAAAGTATAGACCTTGCACTCAGGCAACTTGATCTGGGTGAAATCGACGTCTTCATCGATGACACCGGCAAACTCCAGCTGTGCCTCGCCAGACTTTTCGGTTGCCGTCACGTGAAACTTGCTACTCATGCTGCCCCCTTGGCCTGGGTGAAGTAGTTAAAGGAGGTGACCCTGGTGCGGTAGTGCCTGTAGCGCTTGGTCTTTTCGAGCAAACAGAGAATCTCGGTACGCTTGCCGACCTCGACGTTGACGACAAATTGGTTGGCCGTGTAGAAAGCCAGGTATAGACCCGCCCCGGCTCCACCGCGCTTTTCTTCGATAAAATTGGTATTAGTGACGCACTTCAGCAGATGCCGAACGATCATCTCCCGGGTCAGACGGCCAAACTGATCGCTCACCGCGATCCCGATATTGTCCTCATCGGTGCCAAAGGCGATCTCCACGGTCTCGCTTGGCAGCAAAATAATCTTCTGCTTACGGTCGGTTTGCTCGTACTTGGGCTGTTGGCTCGTTCGGTCGACCGGTGCATTGTAGACCGCGTTGGTCAGCAGTTCATTCGCGGTCTGGCGCAGGAAATCCTCCGCAGCGCCAAAACTCGCCTTCAGATCGACATGGCCAAGGAGCTCATCGATCGTCGCATTGATCGCAGCGGCCGACCCGACGGTGCGCGACTCAATCACGGCAGCGGGGCTCAGATGAGCAGCAAGCCCCCACAGCGTTGGCGACGCCATCTTCTGTGCCGTTACGGCAAATTCCCTGAGCCAGGAGCGACCGTTGCCGCCGATGATATGACTGAGGGGAAAGCGTGCGAGGGCTTTGGTGATGTTTTCACCATCATCGTGATCGGTTAGTAGAATGCAGCGCGCGGCATGTTGCGCCAGTAGCGACTCGACTTGAGTGGCAGGCAGGGCGCGCTGGTCGATCAGCACAATATCGGCCGAAGCCGCGAACGCTTCTCCCTCGTACACGACTGCGGACACCTGAGCTTCTTCCAAACACGCAACCATATCCTCACGCACCCCAGGGGTTCGCGACACGATGGTGATTTTGTTTAGTGGAGCCATACCTACCCTAAGAGCTTAGCAACAACGAGCGTCAGGTCATCGGCGAGAGGTTCGGTAGCAAAGAACTCCGTGGCTTGACCAACGACCCCGTCTCTGATCTCTTCGGCGCTGGCTTGAGCATACTTGAGAATCGACTTAAGGAACTTGCGTCCGCCGTACTCCTCCTGCGCCGGATTCTTGCACTCGACAAAGCCATCGGTAAAAAACAAAATCATGTCTTTTGGCGAAATCTTCACGCTTTCATCGCTATAAACCGTGTCCTGGCGCTGCCCGAGCCGCAGGGCCACGGCCTCCATCAGTGGCTTGAGGTCTTTTTTGTCCGGCGCCTTGTCTTTGTATTGATACAAATAGGGAGGATTATGCGAGGCATTGCTGTAGGTCACAGTCAGGTTCTTGACATCGATCAAACAGACAAAGAAGGTCATCAAGATCTTGCCCTGCGCCGCAGCAAACACCGCTTTATTTAGTAAATTCAATACTCTAGCCGGCGATTCGAGCAACTCCGGGTGAGTCAAGCCAAACTCCTTGACGGTGGTTGTGCAGCTTGCCGCCGTGGCCGTGATCAATGCGGCCGGGACCCCGTGACCGGTGGCATCGCCGATCAGCAACATGACCTTGTCGCCGTGCGGCACGATCCCCCACCAGTCGCCACCGCAGTCGGAGGCAGGGGTATAGAAGGACGCAATGTCCAAGCCAGCAAGAACCTGATGCACTGGGGGAAAGAAGGAGTCTTGCACCAGCTTGGCGACCTTCATCTCCTGTTCCATGCGGACTTTGTCTTTTTCCTGCTCAAGCAAGTCGACGATGCGGCCGGCCATGTAATTAAACGAATCCGCGAGCACGCCGATCTCATCATTGGCCTTGATGGTGACCTTGGATTTAAAATCGCCACCGGCGATCACCTCGGTACCACGAAACAGCGCTTCGATCGGGTTGGTCAACGTCCGCGCGAAGATCATGCCGATCATCATGGCGATAGCGATAAAAAACACGCCAAAGTAGATCGACTTGACCGTCAACTCACGGGCGGCTTCGAAGGCCTTGCTGGTCTTAATCTCCGACAGGACCAAGAGATCAAACAGGCCGACTGCGGTATAAGCCACGTAGAGTCCGTCGCCCGCACGATTGGTGACGGCGCGCACGCCAGTGCTTTGCTTGCTGCGCAGGATGTCGCGAATATAGTCTTCACCCAACATCGTTGCCGCGGCCGCCAGTTTGCTTTGCTGCTGATGCGCAAAGAGCTCGCCTTGCGAACCGATGAGGTAGGTATTGTAGATGCGGTTTTTCTGAAAGCTGCTGAGAAAGCGCGCTAGCTCGAAGCGCACGACCAAGTAGCGATGGGTCAACGGGTCCTCACGGATCAACGTCAACAGCGCCAGCCCCCCCTTGATTGAGGAGTTCTGCAGCACCGGATGCTTGGGCGTGACGGTGGCAAAGTTCAGCGGCCTTTCGCTATCGACGCGGCTAAGGTAGTTGTCCGCAACCTCATCGGCACGTAGGTGCTCGCGGTTGGTGAGGCGAAGCAGGCGCTCATAGCCGCTGCCGCGCTTTTGATAGACGGAAAATTCGACCATGTCGGGATCGCTGTAAAACAGCGTCCTAAGCAGTTGCCGCCCTTCAAGCGCCGTGGTGACGTCTCCAGGACCAGTCGCCGGTTGCTGCCGCGCCTTCAGATCCTGCTCCACCCAAGCCAAGTCGTCACGGATTGCGCCGAGCAAAGGCGCCGGAATGCGCGCTGCAGACTTCAGGAGTAGCCGAAAGGCAATCGCCGCCTCGACCAAACGACCACTCCCGATTTCACACCACGCCTGCTTGTAGGCGGCGTAGCTAGCGTACTCCGGCTGCGTCGCCACAATCTTTTGGTAGGCCGCCTGGGCAGTCTTAAAGTCGCGCATCAGGTAGGACACCTCAGCCAAGGCAAAGCGCGCCTCGCTGATGTGACGATCACTTTTAAACTCCTGAGTAAATGCGCGCAAACCCTCCTGCGCCTCTTCGTAACGACTGAGCCGCTGGTACGCTTGAATCAGGTCCCACTGCGTGTCGGCATTGAATTTGATTCGCGCCTTTTTATCTGCCCTGTCGTTTTCCTCCATTAGCGTCGTCGCCAGATCCACGCCTCGCTGCAGGGCGTCACGGTCACCGCTACCCTTAAGTCCCTTGCTTAGATACAAAGCGGCCAGTGCCTGACGCAGTTTAGCCGGAGCCTTCTCACCACCTTTATTCGCTACGAGCAAGGCACTCGCAGCAATATCTGCATCGATCTCGGCAAGCGGCAGACTCACCTTATCTTTAACGCCCAGGGCCGCCGCAGGCAGCGCCGACCTTTCCTCATCCGAACCAAGGCGACGATCGGCGACGAGGTTATAGATCCCCAACGAATCCTTCAAAATGCGGCTCAAAAAGCTCTGCACCTGCTGTCCCGACGACTCCGCGGTCGCTAAACTAGAGCCAAAGATATAACGCGTCTTGTCATCGTTAAATAAATTGAGCGCAACCACCAAATACAGGCCGAGCGATAGCATCACCAAGGCCGAGGTCACGGCGATCAGTTTGATGCGAATGGAATAACGAACAGTGCGAGCCATGCGCGGTTGCCGATGTGGGAGCTGAGGACCCCGTGGAACTTACTAAGAAGTTCCCTTAATCATATCGCTTCAACCGATTAGCCGCAGCCGGCAGATCCTGCCGACCTCGGGGTCAGTCACTTCCGCTAACTCGCTGAACTCTTTGAAAGCAGCATCGCACCTCTTTATTAAGAGCCGCATCAACCACCAATTCGTCACCCCTGCGCGGCGCTATCAAAGCCAGCGGATAGTTCAGGTGTTGGCCGAGCTCGGCAAGTACAACGCTGCACTTTTTGCCCATCAAGATCCGGGCAGGCTTTGCCCATTTATTTCCACTGTAAGATACCGATCAACCTCTCACTATGGGTCTAGCTTTAAAACTAAAAAAATACCGTACGGTCGAGACCGGCGTCTTCGCGACGTTGGTGCTCATCGCTATGATTTTCGGTTACCTCGCTTTTTCGCCAGCAACCTATGTCGAACAGGCAACCACAGGTAAAGCCGTGGCGACCATGGATGAGGTTCATAGCAGCGTCAA
>CAIYRB010000054.1 GCA_903928445.1 uncultured Pseudomonadota bacterium
CGGGTCAAACATCAAGTGACTTTCCGGTAGGCTCCGGGATATCAACCAAAGACCTGATCCTCAAGTTCCATAAAGATACAGCTGGTACCACCGAAGCGTATTTTGCCAATCGATCAACCTCGCGCCCAGCACTGAATACCTATGAAGTGCTAGTTGCTGCTTGTGAAGGCCTCAAGAGTGTTACCAAGCCAAGGATCTTAGATATTGGCTGCGGTATTGGCACATTATTCAAACCCCTAGCCAAGCGCTTTAGCGCTGTCGAATATGTCGGCATTGACAACTCACCTGATGAAATTTCTATAGGTCGAAGCACCATTCGAGGCACCGACGCCACACTAATCTGTGCCGACGCATATCAGATGCCACTTCGAGATAACTACTTTGACGCCATTGTTTCGCACATGACGCTGCACTTGCTTGACAGATCCGATGAACTATTCATTGAACTTGTGAGAGTCCTAAAACCGGGCGGACGGCTTTATTTCGTGGTGCCTGCTCGTATCAGCGAGACTCCGGGTGAGCTCGCGTATACCGATACCATTGCCTTATTCAAGAAGTTTGAGTCTGCGGATCAATTGACTGGCAAGCCTAGCATCTACCATGATCAGGGCACACTTATCGAGGGGCTTAGGGAGTTCTTCGGCGGAGAATGCTCAAAAGTCGAGGAATATCAACTCCAGGTCAACCCCCTAGCCAGCGATGCGCTGGACCACTTTACGGGCTTGTATCCTTACGCGACGCTTCAGCCAAAAGAGCGTAAAATCTACGATAGCCTTGCTTCTACTTTCATAAAGTCATTTGCGATCGCCAACCCACATTTAACCTTAGACAGACGCTTAGCTGTTTACATGGCAACCAAAGGCTAGTTAGATGAATTCCTTGCTGCAGCAGCCAATCACCAATAAGACGCTGGCCATTAGGCTTGCAGTAACTCTAGCAGCTCTTTTCGGGGTAGCCGGGGCAATTGTTTATGGGTTCTCAGCGTCTCTTATTGAACAGATCAGCCATAATGAGCGCGCTTCGTTGTTCACCTCGATAGAGAGCGGGCCCCTTCAGTTAGCTCGATTAAATTCAGGAGATCTTGCTAATACTTATCTCTCAAGACTATCGACGCTGGCCAATGCCCAGAATGCTTCAGTGGTTGGTACTGAAATTGTTTCCGGGCCAGGTGGCTTGGACGTATATGCCAAGTGGAACGCGACTGCTACTATTGCCGAAAAATGCCTAACCAAAGTTGATAAATCAGTCGTTTTCCCAGACGGCGTGAACCCTTTTATCATTCGGTTGCTCATAGATCACTGTGCGACTCGCGAGCCTTTGAATCAGGTAAGGCGCTTATGTCTAATCATTGGGGTGCTTCTGGTAATCTTGACTGGAGTCGCATGTGCGCTAGCTGCTTTACCTGTTTTTAGCTCTCTACGCTCGGTTTCTGCGTTGCTAGATACCACCGATGATGCTCCCCCATGACCTATCAAAAACAACTTACCTACCCCTGCGACTATTAAGCGATAAAGTCATTGAAAATCGCAAACTGGTCCAAGAGGCCGCGGTTGCCCGCATGACTCAAATGCTCGCCCACGACGTACGCAAGCCATTCTCCATCCTTCGCATGGGCCTTGGGATGTTAGGCAGCGCTAAGGATCCCGCTACAGTTAAGTCTGTACTTTCCCGCTTAGTACCCGAGATCGATAAGGCCGTGAGCAGCGTCGACGGACTGATTGCAGACGTCATGGAGGTAGGCTCAACCTCCACCCAGTTGATCCAGGAGCCGGCCAGCCCTGAGTCTCTCATAGAAGCGACCCTAGGCGAGGTCTTCAGGATCTACCCCAAAGCTGAGATGGCCATTAGCTATGATCTCCGTCATACCCACATGGCCAACGTCCACGTCCAGAAGGTGGGGCGGGTGTTCTCCAACATCGTCGGGAATGCGGTCCAGGCTATGGGCAAGAAGGGCGTGCTTTGGTTTAAGACCAGGGAGAGGGACGGGCTCATCGAGTTTTGTCTCGGCAATGCCGGCTCCGTCATACCTGCCGAGAGCCTGCCCAAACTTTTCGATGCCTTCTTTACCAGTGGCAAGCAGGGCGGCACCGGCCTCGGCTTGGCGATCGCCCAAAAAGTTGTGATAGCTCACGGCGGCCGGATATGGTGCGAGTCTGGCAAGACCCTCGAGCATCCACACGGGAAGGTAGAGTTCTTCTTTACTCTGCCTGTTGCGGAGGGACGCATGCGCACGACCACCGCCAGCATGCCACCCCTGCACAGTTCAGAGATCACCAAGTCACTCACGGCGATGCTCGACACCGCGCCGGTCGGTGGCGAGGGAAGCGTCGATAAAGGCGAGCTGACTCTTGAGCAAGAGATCATTCAGGCTCAAGAAAAGATGGGACAGCCCGTGCGCATCCTGGTGGTGGACGACGAAGCGGTTTACCGCAATGGCCTCGTGGCCTACCTCTCGCGAACACCCGAACTCCGTGCGGCTATGAGCCTCCATCAGGCCGAGGGCTCAGGGGTGGCACTTCAAGCGCTAAAGAACAGCGTCTTTGACCTGATAATCAGCGACGTCGATATGGGGCCCGAGTCACTTGATGGCTTCGCGTTAGTGCGCAACATGCGAGCAAATGGGTGCGTTGGCCTTGTCTGTATCCACAGTAACCGGATTGTAGCTGCCGACCATAAGACCGCTATCGAGGCCGGCGCCGATGCCTTCCTACCAAAACCTGTGGCGAGGGCGCAGCTTTTGAAGCTTGTTCTGCAAGCAATCGTGGCA
>CAIYRB010000055.1 GCA_903928445.1 uncultured Pseudomonadota bacterium
ACAAGAAGTCTAAGAAATGATTACCTTCTTAAGGAAGCGCCATTCGTGACTGACCCCAATAGCCCCAATAGCACAATAGCTACCAACAATAGCTACTTTAGCTCTAATTTACAGGGACTTATATGGACATGGGATGCCCAATGCGGGGAGCTACGTCTGTTGCCTGTCAGAGTCACCCAAACAACAGGACGAAAGCTAAAGTTTATCGCCGTATATTCCGATATGTTGTATAATCCAATATTGGATAAACCGATAGGGTGCCATGATCGAACAGACTAATATCAAACAAATCTTTGCCGACCTCGACCAACAATTAGGTGGTGAGACCTCGCACATGGGTACCACCTGGCGGCTCATTATCTGTGGCGGGGCAGCACTTATTTCACTTGGTATCCGGTCTACAAGTACCGTTGATATTGATGTTCTGGAGCCGGACCTTGATGCTGCGATGAAGCAAGCTGCGGCGATTATTGGTTCAAAGCACGGTCTCGCTCCGGATTGGATCAACAACGGTCCAAAAGATCTGGCTATACATTTCGCGAAAGATTGGCACCAGCGACTTAGCGAAGTCTTTCGGGGCAAGCGGCTAACCGTGCAGGCGATCGGTCGGCCAGAATTGATCTTATCCAAAGTGTTTGCCGAAGCTGATCGCCAAGAAGACCTCGACGACATCCTTGCATTGCAACCAACACCTATCGAGATCGAATCAGCAGCACGGCTTGTAGCAACCTTTGACGGTCACCCAGACTGGCCAAAACACGTCGAGCGAACAGCGCAGAGAATTCTCAAGCGAATGAACATTAGGTCGCCGTAGAGGACCCTATGCAATCAACCATTCAGCCCGCAAAACCACAGCTGTCGCGCGATGAGCTGACCCGCCTTTGGTCCAAACTTGGCATTGCCTACGCTACGCCGCCGACAAGCGTTCCCGTCGACCCGGAGCGGACGTTACTATATAGCCTCGAACACGTCAGCCATCAGCGGAAGTCCTTGAGATTAATCGCCGCCTGGCTCAGTACGTATGGCGACCTTATTCACGTCGAAAGAGTGGTATGCCTGATGCGAAATGGTGCGTGGATAGACGATAGTGCCGAGATGCGTCCGGCACGGACCCTAGCAGCTCTTGCGGATAGGCTAGTCGAGCAAGGAGATCGGCGCTGGAACGCTGTCATAACCGAGGCGAAAAGGACACTAGGTGAGTCGCCCACGCAACTGCCAGCGTCCGAAGACGAGGTATTCCTTCTTGGTCGAGACGGGACTGACGCACATTTTTATAAATTTGGCATTTCGACTTCGTCACTCATGCTAGGCGATGACGTCACAGACCGCTCGGTAAACAAAAAGATTAGATTACGTGAACACGTATTGACGGAAAACCCTTGGCTTCGTCTTCGATCTGCGATTGGTACAAACTGGCGAGCAGACATGCTTTTTATCATACTAGCAGGATTGGCGAAGAATCCCTTTCAAGCAAGCCGCGCTCTCGGATGTTCGTACGAAACAGCGCATAGAATTTGGAATGCCGCTGCTGCGGCTAAAGTAAAAGAACTTTTCCAAACCGACGCCTGGGGCGAGCGCCAAGGCCCCCTACCTGATCCTTAGCGCTGGCCAGATGCTCGGCGTTGCTGAGGCCACCACTCTTGGGGCGCCTCAGCCACTGACATGCTAAACGATTTAGATCTCCAACGTACAGTGCCCGAATCCACCGGCTCCCGAGAGATTATTGACGCAACGGGTTCTGTTGGCGGTTGCGCTCACAGTGCCGCTATGTGCACTACTCTTTTCTGCGCCGTGCGCCGACAATATGGTGAGGAGCGTGCTGGATTCGCTCGTGAGTGCAGAAACGGTGCTGCCATCGAACTGCGTGATGGTGCAGACGGGATTGCCCGCAGAAGCGGCGCTAACTGTGCACTCCAATTTGGTTGCGACCACAAAGGACACGTTCATGTCCCCGAGTCGGCGTGGCACACCTGCAGTGATCAACGCGTCTCTAAACTGATCCGCCTCGCTGCCCTTTAGAATGACAACGCCAGGGCTATCTGCGGGTTCCGATGTCAAATGGCCGTGATCGGCCTTGGGTGCGCCACAGGCCGTTGCGACTAATCTTGTCGCTATTGAACTCAAATTGGATGGTGTCGAGACGAATATTATTTTTAGCGCCACAAAGGATCGCATTGATGATGTTTTGAACTATGTGATAATCGCGGATAGATGCTACTTACTATGAAACCTTCCGAGATTTCTTGTTCAAGACGCTTTGCTCCAGGTTCTTCTCAAGCTCGCAAGCCTGATCGTCAGTCAGGCTTGAAATGAAGTCCAGAAAGTACTCTGGTATTTTGAAGGCTAGATCCGTGCCCATACCTGGTCGAACCTAAAGGGAAAAGTGAGTTTGTTTGGCTACTCTACTTTCTTACAACTCGATCACATAGAACCGTTCGCCCTGGGCGGCGAAACGTCCGTCGCTAACGGCAGGATCTTGTGCGCCGCCCACAACCAATACCGCGCTGAACAAACTTTCGGGATCCGCAGGGCTACGGTGCCACGACAAGGCCAAAAGCAAAGCTCATGCCGCGGACCATCTGATGCCCTTTAACATGACCGTAAGGCTCGTCCGCGGCGTGAGCTTTGCGGCCGCACCACCGGCGGTAGGCGCTCTCCCACTGCCGGGACAAGGTGCGCACTCGCCCAGACCTCGCTCGAGTAGGGCTGTTCTTCACTGTTTATTAACCAGTTTATGTCTTGCGGCCGTCTGGATGACGTACCTTGCCCATGGCCATATCCACACTAGTGGTAGTCGGGCAGGTGAGCTTGATCATCGGGTGGTGAACTCTGAACCTCGTCGAAGCTTAGGTCGAGCTGTCGCTGTTCGTAGCGAGCAGGTGCGATAGGCGGTGGATGTTCCGCTAGGCCAATACAGCGCAAGTAGCGCCTGATGCTGTCTGGGTCTCGTATGGCGGCACGGATCTCCATATCGGTGCCGCACTTGGGGCAGGTGCCGACGTCGATTTTAAAAATTCGCATGAGCAATTTAGCCCACTTGTGATTTTTTGCTTTTTCTTTATCGAGGACCTCTGGGTTGAAGCCCTTGCGCGCCTTCGTGTTTAGGACAATCAGATTGCGCCATTTGCTGTGGGACGAGAAAGCGCCGACCAATTGCCGGCTCGGCCCGCTGCGGATTGGTGATCGCGGCCAGCAAGTTGGTGTTGTCGAGATAAACTTTTTCAGGCTTTCTGACCGATTGTAGCCCAGTGCCCGCCATAGCGACCCTCTGCAGCAGTCGCCCTCTCTCCAAACATTCGAGAAAATGATAGGTCGATGTCTTGGCGATGCCAAGATTTAGGCGCCGGTCCTTCAAGGACGGACACCGTGGCAAGGTCCCATGGACATCTCGGCTTTCTGAGGGTTTTGTGCCCGAGCGGCGACTATGAAAAGGTGGTTCCATATAGCTGTAAGGGCCGCGGCTTTTGTCCTAGTCCCGCAGAAATATGTGCCTGGGATTGGCTGGGGCATTGCGCGGCGATATTCAGCGAGTGCGATTGCATGTGCGCCGGGTTGAGATCAGCAGCATGCCGCACAGCGAGGCCGAGTTGGTGGCTTGGTTGAATGCCGATTTTTACCGTAAGGATGCGCTGATCGCGGCAAACCTTGGCGGCTGAAGAAGCGGTGCAGAGCAGGCTCGATCAGATGCTGCGAGACCTATGTTAGGAAGCTAAGGCCGGGACGGCCCTTATCCGCTTATGCGCATGGAAATGACCGGCTTCGCCGGGCTATAACCGCCGGCTTTGTCGTTCGACGGGCTGTCCGGGCCCTTTGATAACAGCCCCGAAGGGGGCTGGAGGGGTAGGCGCCGCGTCACCGCGGGCGCCCCCCGGAGAACCGTACGTGCGGATTTCCCGCATACGGCTCAGCAAACTGAAGGTTTACAGCAGAACGAATCTTGTTATGGTTGCGTAGGTGATATGAAGTTTGGGTTGAACAATTGGGTTCTCTTCAAGGATTACCTTGTACTTTTCCCAAGTTACTTTGCCATGTTGGCTTCGACGGCTCAGAGAAAGCCGCCAGTACCTTAGAGCGAACATGCGCAGCGTTTGAAGACGCCGACTGTTCCCGGGAAGCCCGTAGTAGTTGTACTGACCCCGCAAGATTTGGTTCAGGCGCTTTGCTTGATCCTTAACCTTCCAGTGCATCATCGTATGAAGTTGTTCCTTTAGCTTCAATTTCGCCTTACTAAACCGCTGTCCTTGAGTTTTGAAGACCACTTTAGAGCTTAGGCCACTGATGGTCCTGGCTAGAAAGATTTCAAACCCTAGGAAGCTGATCCGTCGACGATCGTCTGCACCGCCATTTGGTCGGCGCCTCAGATCTGTTTTATGGGTTTTATTTTCCGCAATTTGCAGTCCGAACTGTTCGAGGCGGACCTTTAGGAGTGCGGCAAACGTCTCGACGTCCTCTTCCTTTTGGAACAGGATGACGAAGTCGTCACAGAAGCGTACTAACTCCGCCCGTCCGTTGAGCTGCTTGATTACCTTTCGGTAAAACCAGAGATCTAGGACGTAGTGGAGATAAACGTTTGCGAGCAGAGGCGATATGCTACCGCCTTGTGGACTCCCCACTTCGGTCGGCAGGTACCGCCCATCCTCCATCACTCCCGCTTTAAGCCATGCCTCAATTAGTTTTAGGACGCGCATATCGCTGATCCTGTGCCCCAGAAACCGGAGTAACCATCCGTGGTCTAAACTCCCGAAGAAGTCGCGAATATCAACCTCATAAGCAAAGGTCAGTCCATCGGCCCACGTGAAGTTGGCAACTGCAGCTAGTGCATTATGACAACCTCTCCCAGGTCTGTATCCATATGAGCAGTTGAGAAAGTCCTGCTCATATATCGATGAAAGCACCTCAGACGTGGCCGCCTGGATGCCTCTTTCGAGAATCGGCGGAATTCCTAAAGGACGCAGTTTGCCATCAGCTTTCGGTATGAAGGTCCGGCGTACGGCGCTGGCTTCATAGGAGCTCCGATGTATCTGCGAAATCTTAGGTAGCAAGAGCCAGTCTAGATTTTCTAGTGTTTGGTCTCTTGTTAGGCCGTCGATACCAGCCGCACTTTTCTTGCCAATCGCCTTGATGCACTGCTCAATACGACTGGGGCTGATATGG
>CAIYRB010000056.1 GCA_903928445.1 uncultured Pseudomonadota bacterium
CCTCTTGTAGACTTTGAAATTTCCAATAGATTAATTGATCAGCATGAAGGACAACATGAACATTGCGGTGTGGAGGACTTCAACACTAAAGCTGATGCTCCCTGCCCGGTCGCTCAATACAAAGACGGCGCCAATGAGGCGTGCCCAGCTATTATTAAAGAAGTGTCCTGATCCAAGATTTAAGCCGGTAGCCAAGGTGGCCATTTGGTAAGCGGATGCCCTTAAAGGAGCATCCCATGATTTCCCCAGAAGAGAAGAGAGCGGCCAAGAATTTGTTTTTAGCGAAGCGCAAGCGCATGATCGGCATGCGATCAGATGGGCATTGGCTAAATCTGCATCCCGAGGTCCGCGATGCATTTAGTGAGGCATTTCCTCGACTTAGCTACGATGAATTGGCTGATACGAGTGGCTTTCCCAGGGAATCAGTCGAGAAGTGGATGACCCAGGCGCAGATTGTAAAAGACCTTCGCGAGCGGCTAGACGCATGTCGGGTCAAGGGTCGCCTGCGATGCTCTCTGGCCGCTTCATTGCGGCCGGATGCGTGTGGACTGGCCCGTCTGGCTGGACCGCTTCCCGCGGCCAGAGCTTTGCAGGTGCCACGATCTTCTCTTAAAAGATGGCTTAGTGAGAATTGGGACAAGAAAATCGTATCCCATCAAGTCGAAGCCGCACCCGCCCCTGCGCCCGCGACACCAGAGGCGTGCGATGATTCTGACGGCATCAAAGCCGATGCCGAGGCCAAGCAGTTATCGCTTTTTCTGGAGCGACACAAAGGCAAAGTACACAAGAAATATTCCCTATCGGAAAAGAGATTGATGATGGCCCTTTGCGACCGCTTTGGCTCAAAGGCGGTGCACGACACATTTGGCGTGTCCTACGACACGATTGCACGACTTAAACGACATCAAGATACTGAGCTCGAGCGCAAAGCGAGAACTCCACTACGTTATATTCCCGTGGTCGATTTAATGAAAAAACATCCGGGCATGGGTCCGATGCAGATTAGAGATTACATTCATCGGCATCTTGGTCTGTCGATGGGTGTCGCGAGTATCCGCAAAATCATGGAGCAACAGGGCTGGGTACCACCGTTTGTCAAAACCACCCGTGTTAAAGACGGCACTCAACTCTACGAGGCAGCCCGCAAGAACTATCTGTGGCATATGGATTTCAAGCATCAATACGTCAACAAGTGCAAATGCTACATATTGTTTATTCAAGACGATTACTCGCGTTTTATTGCTGGCCACGCGATCGCTGATGGTGAAAAGGTGGAGGTCGTAATGACCGCCGTCGAGGAGGCCATCCGGATTCACGGCAAACCCGAGAGTATTATGAGTGATGGCGGCAGCGCCTTCTTTGCCTGGCGCGGGAGCTCACGTTTCACTCGATTTCTTGAGGATTATGGCATCGAGCAAATGATTGCACAGACGCCAAACGTTAACGGTAAACTCGAAAATCTCAACCAGCAAGTCGAGAAGGAAGTCTTGATGGTCAACAACTTTGCATCTGTTGATCACTTTAAGCAGGAGCTTGCGAAGTGGGTCGGGCACTATAATTTTTCGCGTCCGCACCAAGGACTTGGCGACCGCCAAGTGCCAGCAGATCGCTATTTTCCAGGGGCGAACACGTGGTTTGGGAAAAACAGCGAGATCACTCGCCAGCAAAGTTTGATTGCTGAGACCATGGCCACGCTGCTGTCGGAATTAAAAAAATCTTGAGGAGAATATTTTCAGCGGTCAGGGATGACCGTCTTTAAAAAAAAGGCGGCCTTTAAAGTTTAACTCTGATATTTTGTCGTTACAACGCAACAAAAAAAGAGAAAACAAGAAAGGCCTGCAGGTATGCTAGCTCGACTGTCCCCGATAGACAAGGTTTCAATTGTAGCCCTCGCTCAATCGATCCAAAAAGAGGCGGATGCGCTGAATATCAGCACATTGGCAGCAAAGCTCTGTGTCCCCTTGATGTCGGAGTCTCGGAACCGTAAAACCCTTGTGGAGCGGCTCTCAGATACGCCACAAAGCGCTCCGTCCTGCGACCAGACCGTCTTGCTTAATATCGCGGCAGACCTGATTGCAGTCCTAAGTCAGAGGTCTGGCGCAGTCGCCATTAATGACGAACGCCACTCCTATGCTCTTTGGTATAAGACTCTCCTAGCAGGTATCCATGGAAAAGATATGTCTTGGAAGGACATCTCACGCCTGACGGGAATCAGCACGGACACCTTAGAAAGGTTTCCTGCAGAGAATCTTATCACGACGCGTGAGTTAATAAGCCAAGACCACGACCGCATCGCTGCCATTTGGGGAGAAGCTGGGCCTCACCACCGCAAAACCCTCGACAACTTCTGGCTCTACTTGCAACGCAGACACCGCCACCTGGCGCTAACGTATAAGGAAATGCGGCAAATCCTGATCGATCTTGGATTGCACTCATTGCGGGGCCCAAAAATTAAAAATCACGGCGCA
>CAIYRB010000057.1 GCA_903928445.1 uncultured Pseudomonadota bacterium
CGGAGATTGACTTGAAATCAAGTATTGATATAGAGTCAAGACTCGAAAAAGGCCAGGCCAGAAAGCTGATTTCTGAGATCCTGACCAAGCATCCGGGAGCGGTTGGCTATACCAAGCATTGTTTGGAAGAAATGACGAACGACAAAATGATCATTGGAGACTTGCTAAATGTGCTTCGCGCAGGTCTCATCTCCGATCCGCCCGAGTTTGAGAAGGAACAATGGCGTTATCGGGTGCAGACCAAGAAGATAACAGTGGTTGTTTCGTTTGCCGCCCCAAACAAGATACGTTGCGTGACGACCTGGAGAATGAAATGAAATGTGCAAACTGTGCTCACGTCATGACAAAATCGCTCACGAGGCATCACTATAAGGAATGTGGATTGAACAACGTCTACCTGGACGGCGTTGTCATGTGGAAGTGTCGTGCTTGCGACGAAAGCGAGCTAGAAATTCAGGACAACGAGGTCTTGCATCAGGTTATTGCTAAAGCCATTGCTGAAAAGAAATCGCGCCTCAAACCTGAAGAGATACGCTTCCTGCGAGTGCATCTCGGTTTCTCGGGGGTTGATTTTGCCAAGACGATATCGGTCAAGCTCGAAACAGTATCACGGTGGGAAAACGATCCGGAACACGAAATGAATCTTTCGAATGAGAAATTTTTGCGCATGTTGGTCCTAGCAAAAATGAAGCCATTCACAGATTACGAAACGCTTCAGAACGTGACTAAGAAGAGCCCGAAAAGTACTGCGCGCATGAATTTTGCGACGACAAAAACGGGCTGGGAAAGCAGAGCGGCTTAATGGTGTCTCGTTCTTTATGAATGGCCCGGTCACCGAGCACGCAAAGGGGCTTCGGGGTCAGTCACGAATGGCGCTTCCTTAAGAAGGTCATCATTTCTTAGACTTCTTGTGCAGCATGGTCTTGGCGACTTCCCGCGAATGCACCAACAGCTTATAGCCTCTGGGCCGCCTCTTGATGGCCCTGGGCTCGTATCGATCAGGTCTCTGGCCGACGAGAGAACCGCTGCTAAGCATGTTAATGAGTCGTCCTGACCGCCTGCTGCCCCGTTGCAGGCTGTCAGCAGCCGTCAGGTTTGGCGACGAAGTGTTCTCTGAAACCAGCTCAGTACCCGCAGATGTCATGACGGATCAGTGGGTTAGCGCCAGTGACTGACCCCTTGACGGTCCACTATTTATGGACCATAAATAGTGGACCAATTCTTTCTCAACCGGTTTGAGTCGCGAGGTCAGCATGTCCTCATTTTTTACCTACGACCGCCTCCTAGAGGCGCCCGACATATGCAATTTCACTGCAGAAGCAAAGCGCCTTGTCGATCATGTCAAGGCCGGCAGAGCCGTGCGGCTCTATGGCCGACGGAATTTTGGGAAAACCTCCATCATAAAGAATATCGTCGCACGGCAGTGGGAGCAGGAAGCGCCAGAGCGACGGGTCGTTTTTTTTGTTGATCTGTTCGCGGTACAAAGCCTCGCTGACCTATCCCTTGAGTTTACCAAAGCCTTTAATATGGCCCTCTCGACGAAGCGCAAGACCTGGGAGAAGGGTCTCGATTGGCTAAAGGTTCTCAGTCGCGTCAGGCCGACCTGGACTCCGCCCGTCGATGCCAGTGACTTCGGTTCATTCAGTATTAAAACCGAAGCAGGAGCCAGCCTCGTCGATTTCCAAACCGTGCTGGCCAATATCGCCGCACTGCAGCAAGCCGGGTCCTTCGAGTTCTTAATTGTCCTCGACGAGTTTCAGGAGATCGGCCTGATCCCACAGGCGGCGGCAAAGCTGCGTACTAGCCTGGAAGCTCTGGGCCGAGGGGTGCCTATTGTGGTCCTTGGCTCGGCGCAGCATTTACTTGAGAAGCTCTTTGAAACGCCGCGCGCACCCTTTTATCATTGGGGCACTAGCGTCGAGTTTGGCTACATCCCCTACGATGAATACCACGAGTATATTGCCGCAAGGTGGAGACGAGCGGGTAAAAGTACGACGGCTCAGGCGACCCGCGCTTTGCAGGATAGCGTTGATCGGATTCCCGAGAGTATCAATCGGTTTGCCGATTTTATTGCCAGCCAGCCGGGTGACTTTGAGGTTTTGGAATCTTCCTTAGCCGTGCATTTGCGGTCCTATTTGGACCAGTCATTGTCTATTTATGCCCATCGCTTTGCGGGCTACAGCGTGAGCCAACGGCGGGTCATGAGGGCGTTGGCCCGGGAGCATCGGGCCGTTAAGGTGCTTGGTGCCGAGTTCGTGGCTGCAGTCGGCAAGGTGTCGAAAACTGGCATTGATCGTATTTTGAAACAGTTTCTCGATGACGGGGTCGTCTACCGAGACTTTCTCGGCAAAGAGCAAAGTCCGGCTTACCTTCTCGCCGACCCGCTGTTTCGCCACTACTTGGTTCGCTATCAATTGCTGGACTAACGTCTCAGGTGTGCAGCCTAAACTGCTGCTGCAGGTGGTGGACACGGAGCTAGTGCCCGTCGGGTCAATCACCGGCTCTGTTTGCTGAGGTTGAAGGGATACGAGTCAAGGGGCGGTGAACAGTTTCAAGGCTATCAGGATACTTCCTCCGCCACGAGGATGGGGGCGTCTGCGGTCGGACCATGTCGCTAACCCATCCGCCACCGACAGCTTAGACGTAGCTCAACGGGTCCGTTGCTTGCGTCGATTGGCGTAATGAGTGAATCTGAATATTTGAATGGTACGCGCTACTTCATTCGCAGGCTTTAGACAAAGCTAGTCGAATCCTAGAAATGCGTACTCTGTCACTTGTCACCAGTATCGATGTCGTTCATTATGGCAAGCGCCGAGCAGATCATTTCCTCGTGGACTAGCGCCCGCTTGGAGTTGACCAAGGGATTCAATACCAAGTTGGGGTTTC
>CAIYRB010000058.1 GCA_903928445.1 uncultured Pseudomonadota bacterium
CGCCTTATTTAGTTCGCTGATGATGGCGGCGCCTGGAGACTTGTCAGCCATGAGGCGTGCCCTGGTGAAGGCAAATCGCCAGTTTGGCTTGATGCCTCTGGCCTCAGCCTCTTTAAGTAGGGTCAGACCACGCTCGGCATTGCCCATCAGGTCTAGGATATCAGCGAGGGCGCTGTAGCCGCGTGGGTTGTCTGGCTCTAAATCGACTGCTTGTTGGGCGAGGTCGGCGGCTTGCCTCAGCACATAGAGGTCGCTTGGGTCGTGGGTAAACTGCCGCACCATGAGGTGGGACAGCAGTTGGTGCGCCACTACAGAATGCGCATCTTGTTGCATCAGGTGGGTCACTTGCTGCTCCAGACTCGGCAAATCCTGTTCGTCTGAGGTCCACACCCTTACCTCTAGATCGCCGTCACTGGTTGCAGTTGCCCTAGCAGGAAGGGATATCGCAGTGCCCAGAATGATGGCTAAAGGGATGACCAGCGAGCGAAGGATTTGCTTGAACATGAATGCTCCCAAGTTCCATGCGGTGCTCTGTAAGAGCTGGCCGCCGTGCTTGACAAGTCATTCGGACAATAAATTTTTTGATTTAGTAAAAAATATTTTGAATATAAACAAATATATTAAAAAATATCAATATAATCGGAGAGAAAAAAATTCGAAAAAGAGTTGCAAACTTGCCAAATCGGGCCCTGGGTAGGCCTTTTTTGCCGCGTGGCTAATGGGCTTGCCTCGGCCGCCGATAGGCAAGTTATGCAGCATGACACCTCACAACCAAAACACCCCCAACGCAAACCAAAAGGTCGCTTGTGGCTGACCATTCCCTTCGCTGCACTGGGTCTAGCGTTGATGGTAGGCATGGTCTACCGCATTGCTTTGGTTGGCCGGGTGCAGTTCACAGCCAAGCCTCCAGGTGTGCATTCAAGTCTGTCGGTTACGCCAAATACCGAGGCGCAGCTCAGCAGCGCTCTTCTCAGTGACTCCATCCTTTCTATCATCCAAAGCTATTACGTCGATCCAGCTCGGGTCGATAACCGGGGCCTTCTCGACACGGCCTTGGCAGCCATCAGCACGCACGAGCGGATTCATACCGGCTCGAGTTCTGGTGCCGTGTGGGTGCAAGTGGACGAGGAGGATCGTCAGATCTTTACCATAAAGGAACAACCCTCGTACCAGGAGGTGGTCGCGATCGTTGCCGCGATCTCAAGGCTGCTCGACCGTCATCACCTTAGTTTAACAACCGGTGAATCCTTCGAGAAAAATGCCACCGGGTCGATCATGTTGCTAAACGGCATGCTGGCGGAGCTTGATGCTCACAGTGCTCTGCTATCACCGGATGCCTATCGTGAGCTGCGCCAAGGTACCGAGGGATCTTTTGGTGGACTTGGCGTTTTAGTCGGCATTCGCGATAACCTCCTAACGGTGATCAAGCCATTGCCACACAGCCCAGCGCAGCGCGCGGGTATCCGCCGCTTTGATCATATCCTCGGCATTGGCGGCGTTTTTACCTATGGGTTCTCACTCGACGATTTGGTCGAGTACATGCGTGGCGAGCCTGGGTCGCAGGTGCTTCTCACCATGCTGCGCGATGGCGCCCTGGCTCCCATCGATATGAAGCTTAAGCGCGAGGTCATCCACGTCGATTCGGTGACGGCCAAGGAGATTGATAAAGCTGGTCTTAAGGTCCTGCATTTAACGATCGAAAGCTTCGCTAGTCGGACGTCGCGTGAAGTTCTGAGTGCCATTAAGAAATACAAGCTAAAGCACCGCGGCATTCTCAATGGCCTCGTCTTGGACCTCCGCTCCAATCCGGGTGGACTCCTCGATCAGGCCGTCCAGGTTGCGGACCTATTCCTTGATTCCGGAGTGATTGTGACGACTAAGGGGCGACGCGAGGAAGTTGAGCACGCCGGAAGTGGCTTCGATGAGATGGGTTATCCTATCGTCGTCCTCATCGATGGTGATTCGGCGTCAGCTAGTGAGATCGTCGCGGGTGCCTTGCAAGACCATCAGCGAGCGGTCGTGGTCGGTCAACCAAGTTTTGGCAAAGGCTCAGTGCAAACCGTATTCGAGCTGCCGGGTGAGCGAGCCTTGAAGCTCACCATCGCCAGGTACTACACCCCTGCTGGTCGCTCCATTCAAAATGTCGGTATTATCCCTGATGTCTGGCTGCAGCCGATCGCCAAGAACGATGACAATGATCACATGTTTGGTAGCTATCGTTACAAAAACGAACGCTTCCTGAAAAACCATCTAGTCAACGACCTGCCGGGCCAAGCGGGCACCCCAGCCAATGAACATGCGGCGCTGCGCCGGTCTTACTACCTGCGCGACAGTGACTCCAGCAGCTCTGGCAGCAATACCCCTGGGCCGGACCGGGAAATGGATTTTGCGGTAAAAATCATCGAGAAGGTGCATGCAGCATACGGCGATCATCTGCCCGCAGGGACGCAGCGCGCCTCACACTGGCTCGGACTGGCCGGACCAGTCCTTAGCAGTGCAGCTAGTGCCCTTGATGCTGAGGCTGTGACTTGGCTCAAGGCAAAGCATCACGTTGACTGGAAGACGCACCAAAATCCGCTCATTCCCCAGGTTGAAATCCGGCTTAGCGAGAAAAACCCGCTTGAGATCGTTCCGGGTGAAGCGGTGGCGCTCAATTACTCCATCGACAACCATGAGTCAGTGCCGCTGGCCCATGCCTCGCTTTTTATCCGCTCAGAGGTGAGCGGGTTTGATACGAAGGAGGTCCTGCTTGGCGAAATTCCAGCTGGGGCCCATCAGTCTGGCACGGTGCAGATCACAGTGCCCAGTTATTTTGATCCGACGACTTTAGCTTTGCGAGTTGGATTAGCCCTCGATGCCTGGCCGGTGCGTGGGGCCGCCAGCGATTTCAATCTCAATGTCACCGAGCGATTGGTCGCGAAGATCTCGGCCCATACCGAACTCGTCGATGAGTCTGGAGGGCATATTGCTGGTTCCTTGGAGCGGAATGAAAAGGCCCGAGTGCGGATCGACCTGGTTAATGACGGCGATATCGACGCAGCAGATGTCGATATTAAAATGGTTAACCTGGC
Organism: uncultured Pseudomonadota bacterium; assembly: GCA_903928445.1. Lineage (GTDB taxonomy): Bacteria > Bdellovibrionota_B > Oligoflexia > Oligoflexales > CAIYRB01 > CAIYRB01. The sequence goes on from CAIYRB010000058.1 coordinate 3,072, forward strand.
CGGAAGTCAGGTTCAAGTGGTGCATGATTCAGCCTCAATCGACAGCTTAGGCGTTGGCGAGAGCAAGCATGTTTACCTCGATATCAAAGCCGGTAAGAGCCTGGTAAGTCCGGAGCTTGCCTTTGGATTGTATGTCCAGAGTCCGGATCTGAAAACGCCGCTGCGGCAGCGGTTTATCATCAACAGTCAGCCGTCCGAGGTTATTTCCGGTCAGCCAGCAAAAAGTCTCAGTCATTAAACGCTTACCTTCAGACTTATCATAGGAGGCATAGATGGAGCGAAAACCCAAAATCGGCATCGTCGCAGGTGATGTGATGCAGCCGCGTTTTTTAGCTCTATTTGAACCTCTAAAGGATGCCTTTGATGTCTGTGTCTACGCCTTGCAGGGTGAACATCTTTTAGATCGACACGGTACTGGTTTGAAGATTCGGGTCTTTGACAATATCCATGATATGCCGGGATTTATGCGTGGACTCGAAGAGGAACTCGCCGAAGTGGACTTGATCATTGGCATTGAAACCTCACGACTAGCGACCTTCCAAGCGGTCCGCGCTGCACGTCGCTACGGCATCCCGATGAGCGTGGTAGTCAATGAGTTTCAGCCGTACTTTTATGAAAGGTTTGTCAATATCCGGGCGATCCAGTTTGATATCTGCAACAAGTCAGAGCGCTTTTGGGCGACCTCCCACGCCGCTGAATGCAACCTGCGTCTTGATAACGTACCATCCGAGTCGATTGGTCGCATCGCTCCCATCATTAACCTGGCGCGGTTTAAGCCAAGTGCTGCTGGGCGAAAAAAATTCCGCGAATATATTGGGATCCCCGAGTCCGACGTCGTCGTTTTGCTCTATGGTGAGCTGGCCGCACACAACAGGCCAGAAGAACTGATCAAGGCTATGGCCTTATGCCGCAAGCAAATGGGGGTCAAGGCGGCGCACCTACGCCTCTTGATCGCTGGTACTGGGCCGCTGACCATGGATTTAAAATATCGCTCCTATGATCTCGGCCTTGGCAAACAAGTGATGTTTATGCATCAAGATGCTGAGCCATTCTTGGTCGATATGTATTCTGCTTGCGATGTGCAAATGCAGCCTCGTCCATTGCCTACCGACCACCATGAAGAGATCCCTCTGCGGCTGCTTGAGGGTATGGCTTGCGGCATTTTGCCGATGGTCGGTGCGGGTTCAGTCGCGGCGGAGTTCGCTGGAGGACTGGGCCTAGTCTTTGCTGATGATAGCCATTTGAGTTTGGCGGCGCAATTGCAGCAGCTCTTGCTCAGTCCCGTCGCGGTTGAAGCCCAGCGCATTCGGCTGAGCGGCCACATTCATGCCCACCACTCCCATGCCATCGTCGGACCAAAGTTCGCCAGCGAAGTCGAAGAAGTGCTGCGCTACGCCAAGACCAAAGAAGGTCATGTGCTGACGCCTACGGCAATCCTGGCGGCAGTCGAAGCTGATATGCAGCGCGGTGCGGCTGCTGATGCGCTGATGCGTATCGAAGAAGCCCTGCTTCTTGATCTGCGCTTGCCGAGCGTCAAAGCTGAGCTGTACCGACTGAAGGGTGATATTCTCTATGGTTCTGGTCAAATTGAAGGGGCTCTCGCCGCTTTCACCGAGGGTCTGCGCATCGATGAGCGCAACGTCTTGTGCCTGCGCGGGATGGGCTATGTCTCTTGGCAGGGTCATGCCAATGAGGAGTCCCTGATGTACTTTCGCAAGGCGCTGGCCCTAGACGACGGCGACGGTGAAACCATGCTCGGTATTGGCTTGGTGTTTCGCCGCCTCGGCCTAAACGAGGAGGCGATTTTTTGGCTGGAGAAGTGCGCCGTCAGCTTTAACATCCCATCGGCGATTGTGGCACTGGCCCAAGCTTGCGGTAAGCTATCGTCTCCGGCCGTCGGCATCGCCGTGTTGCGGCGGGTGATCGATCAAGTCGGCGAAAATCATACCCTGATGATGACCCTTGGTCAGCTCTACCTGAGCAGCGGCCAAGCTGCAGAGGGTCATGCGATCCTGCAAAAGGCGCTGGAATGCGCTTAGGGCCGCCGGGACTTCATGCAGATGCTAGTTCGGCCCCGCTTCAGCCACGCCGTGCTTTTCCAGCCGGTAGCGTAGGGTATGGCGCGTGATACCGAGAAGTTGTGCGGCGCGGGTTTGGTTGTTGCGTGAGCGGTCAAGTGCCTGCAGCAAGAGGCTCTTTTCGAGGTCATCCAAGTTGATGCCATGCGTTGGCAGATGAAAATCACCTGGCAAGGCCGGCTGCGGCGCTACTTCGGCTGCAAAGGTCGAGGTTGATAGTGGAGTAGATGGAGCGGTTAGGACAGGGACATCAAAGGGGGTGGCGGCCTCAACCACCGCGGTTGGGACCTCAGCCCTCGGCTCCAGCGGATCGACCATCGCCGTCGTCTCCTGCGTGGCACCGGCCCTTTTACCTGCTGCTAAAACATCAATTTTAATATGCTGCGGCTCGAGGATCCTAGGTTCATGAAAGACCAAGGCGCGTTGGAGGACGTTTTTGAGCTCGCGTACATTGCCTGGCCACGAGTGCGCGCGTAGGCAGGCCAAGGCCGCAGTCGATAGGCTCGGGGTCTGTATGCCCAGCTCGGTGCTCAGCTGATGAAGAAAAAATTGCGTCAGGAGTCCCAGGTCGTCTAGGCGTTCGCGCAAAAGTGGCAACTGCACCGGCAAGGCACTTAAGCGGTAATAGAGGTCGGCCCGAAAACGTCCGGCCTCGACGTCAGCCAGCAAATTGCGGTTGGTTGCGGCGATGATGCGTCCGGTAAACTCCAGGTCTTTGGTCCCGCCGAGGCGTTTAAACCGGCGGTATTCGAGCACCCGCAGCAGCTTTGCCTGCATGGGTGCGGGCATTTCACCTAGCTCGTCGAGCAGGATACTGCCCCCTTTAGCCACCTCAAAGAGTCCGAGTTTACGCTCCCGAGCATCGGTGAAGGCGCCTTTCTCATAGCCAAACAGTTCACTCTCTAGCAGGGTCTCCGGGATCGAAGCGCAATTGATCTCGACAAAGGGTAGGCTCCTGCGTTCGCTCCATTGGTGTATCGCCCGCGCCGCCAGCTCCTTGCCAGTGCCGCTAGCTCCAAGAATCAGCGCCGTGTTGGCCCTGCTGCGCGCGAGCCTTTGCAGTTGTTCCACTAGCTCGTGCATCGCCGGTGTGTTGCCGATGATCTCCACGTCGGGAATACGCGCCTCGTGGCCGGCCAGGCTGGTGATCTTTTGCCGCAGCTTGGCCGCCTCCGCGGCGCGGTGGACGGCAGCGATCAGGTCCTTCATGTCGAAGGGCTTTTGCAGATAGTCAAAGGCACCGAGGCGAAGAGCGGTGATGGCGCTGTCGATCGCACCGTGCGCCGTGATTAAGATCACTGGCATCTCTGGCCGCTCCAAGCGCCATTTTTTCATCAGCTCGAGACCGTTGCCGTCGGGTAGGCGAAGGTCGGAAATGACTAGATCTGGGGCGAAAGCCGGTAGCCGCTCCAATGCCTCGCGGATGCTTCCAGCACGCAGAATCTCGGCGCCTAGGCTGCTAAGTTCGGTGTCGATACCCCAGGCGAGGAGGTCTTCGTCATCGACGACCAACACCCTGATGCCCTTTAGTAGCAGATTGGAAAGCGCTTGTTTGGTCATGCTCTACTCACTTTCGCGTGGTGCGCCGGTCGCTTCTTACGGTCTGGCAGAAAGAGGCTGACCGCCGCTCCCCCTAAATCAATCGAAGTACCAAGGTTTAACCGACCGCCGTGCGCCTCGGTGAAGCGCTTGGCGGTCGCTAGCCCAAGGCCACTACTGGCCTCCTTGGTCGTAAAGAAGGGCTCCGTGACGCGGCTGAGATCTTGGGCGTTAAATCCCGGACCATTGTCTTCGACCATAAGGATCACTCCGGGAGGGACCTCTAGTGGCTCTCTTCGTGCTGTCAGGCGCAGTCGCGGCGCTGGTTTACCAATTCCGTCCGCGGCCTCTAGACTATTGAGCACCAGCGCTTTCAGGGTGGCTTTGAGGCGTGTGGGATCGGCGGTTACGACCTGGGCATTGGTCGCAATCAGGCATTCGATGCTGATGCCAGCACCTTCGCGCCGCAGCGTCGCAGACAGGTTGAAGGCATCTGCAACATGAACGCTTAACGGCATCATCTGCACGGGCCGCGACACCTCCGTGAGCTCAGCGACATAGTCGCCGAGCGTATGCAGCCGGTAGCGGATGCGGCTTAGCGAGTCATCGACCAAGTCTTGGTGAAAGGAGCCGCTGGCGCGGTACTCAGCCATCTCGCGTTCGAGCATGGCCACCGCCGTCGAAATGCCAGCGATCGGGTTGTTGATATGGTCTGCGATAGAGGCAACCCAGGTGCTCATGGTTGCCAACACCTGCTCGCGATGGTCTGTTGGCTTGTTCATAAGGACCCCTGGCCTAGTTGCGGAGCGTCGATGCGCAGTGCCTGCTTACAGAGCAACAATGGTGCCAAAGCAAAACCTCAAATGTTTCCTTTAATAGCCTGTAATTACTGGTTATTATTTGGAAGCTGCGGCTCAATAGTTGGCGCATTTGGCGCACGCTGCTTCATTTAGCACAGTTTTGCTAAGCTGTAACTTTTGATTTGCTCCTACCAGCGGTCGTTAAAAGCAAGGCTATGGCGCTACGGAATGTGCTGACGAGCGCTTTGCAGGAAGGTATGAGTAAGGCCATGACGCAAAGGCAACTCGAA
>CAIYRB010000059.1 GCA_903928445.1 uncultured Pseudomonadota bacterium
ATTCATCGCGCTAGAGTCGCCATTTTTGCCGGCATCACCTAGGTTAGCGCTAGAGGCTTCCGCGTCGTCACCGTCGCTTGCGTCATTGGACTGCGCCAGTTCGGGACCTTCCTCTTGATCGCCGCTGCACGCCGACCAGCTGAACGCATAGAGGCCACAGGCGAGCAGCGTGCGAAGTCGCAGACGTCCATGGATAGGTTCATTGGTCACAGAAAGTCCTCCCGGTTAATAAACATTGCGCTTGATTGGTGCTGGGTCATTGTTTGGCGACGCGGGGGGAACGGCCGGGCCATTATTAGCGCCGCCGCCGCCAGGGGCGGCCGGGGGAGGGGCTATAGCTTGAGGCTGCGCTTTCGCGGCAGCCTCGGCCGGCGCTGTTGGTGGATGATCCTCGCGCATGGCGTTAAGCTTGGCATTAACAGGCGCCACTGCGGGACCTTGGCGTTGCGCATCATCTCCTGGCACCACCACCGCCCCTGGACCGCCAGGCAGCGCCATACCCCCGCCTGGAGCCGCTGCACCCGCGGCGGCACGGGGTGCGCCACCAGGGTTACCAGCAGCGCCCGGCTTCGCACCTGGCTCTTTGACGCCGTCTCCATCATCCTGACCGTTGTCCAAGATGACTTTGGTGTCGGTGGAGCCAGGCGTAAAGAGGATCTTGCCCGAGGGCTCATCGGGCACCCGTTTACCCATAAACATTAGTTTATCTTCAAACTGCCTGGTGCCATCCTGAGCCAAGAGGAACTCGCGTACCGTCATGAAGTCGTCGCCGATAGCCTGGATTTTACCACCCCGATTGCCGATCGAATCGCCGATTTTGACGATGATACCCTGACCTGCGCCACCCGTTGATGGCGTCATAAGCATCGCCTTGTGCTCCCCATTTGATAGCTGCCAAATACCGATCACAGTCAGTTCTTTAAGCGTAAAGCGTTGCAATGGACTAATGATTGGAATCTCAAGCGAATCAATTGCAGCTGCGGCGACCGCGTCACGTTCCGTAATCATCGGCGGTACAAACGGATCGTGTTTGCCAAACGCAGCATACCGATAGTCGCTCGGCGGCTCGACGATATCCTCGACACGCATCCCGCCGCTGACCTGCTGCGCCGTTGTTTTTTCGGTCAACGAATCGGAATCATCCGATCTTACCGCAGCAATGTGCGAGCCATTGGCGGCCATGCCTCCTGGCTTATCGTGATTCGCCTCCGCTTCGCCGTCACTTGTGCCTTCACGCTCCCCTTCACCTTCACTTCCCTTTGCAATCTTCTGGCTTTTGAGGGTCTTAGCCGCCATGGCCTTGCCCTTTTGCGGCTTTCCTGCCGGTGTCTGCCCGGTGACGGGTGCTAACGCGGCGTGATTGCCAGCGCCGTGGGCGGCTTTCTTACGCGGCGGCGGGGCCAGGGGCTCCTCGGCAAATTCACCGGTCTCATCATTTCCCTCCGGCGTTCTGTGCACACTTTTAAGGTCGCTAGCCGGGCTGACAATGTCCTCTTCGGCGATGACGCTTTGCGTGGCGAACCCAGCAACGGCGCAAAACAACCATCTCACGCTCACGCGCGCGGTCACTCGCAACGGATTTAAATGTATTCTAGACCACAGCACGCTAACACCTCTTAAAACAGTTAAGCACCGCCTAGTCACCTTTGGTGGCCGCTAGCTAGGAGCAGCAGCGGCTGCACCTTCAGCACCAGCACCAGCACCAGCACCAGCAGGATTAGCTCCGTCGGCGGCGGGGGGCGGCGGAGTATGCTGTGGTTTGCCACCATTTGTCGGTGTTTGGGGCATCCCTGAAAGACGCTCCTGCTCGCTTAAGGAGCGGAAGACGACGATATCGAATTTCGCATGAACCATGAGATTTTGCCGCGCATCTTGTGCCTTCTCATAGGCCGTCTTCTTATCAGCACCAGCACCAGCAGGACCGCCACCTGCTCGAGCCTTATCGTCGCCATCTTGTCTAGTCAGCTCGATGCGCCGCATGAAAATGGTCCCATCGAGGTGAATCATCTGATCGAAAAAGCTCGCAATCTGACTGAAATGACCGACGACGTCCGTGTTAATAGGTGCTTCGATGTACTGGTACGGAAGCGTATGGGGAATATCAGCCGCGGGATTGAAGGCCGTAAGCTGCACTCCAGTCTGTTTGGCAATCGTCGCGGTCTTCTCCAAGATATCCTCAATAATGATGTGGTCTGGTAACTTAAGCTTGGCTTTAGCCAACTGATCTTCGGTATAAGCCATTTGCTCTTCAAGCTGCGGCAGGGTCGACTTCTTCTTACGGGCATCTTCAAACTTGTCGCGACTTGTCTGCACGTTGTTTTGCGATTCCACCACCTTTTGCGCGAGCGCATCGCCCTCATCAAAATAGAGATAGATTCCTGGTAGCACGCCGATCACAACGGCAATGGATAACCTGGCCCAAACTGGAAGTAGTTTGTAGCGTTCCTTTAATTCATCGAGCGAAATTGCCATACTTACCCTCTTAAAAGCGCCGGCTGCGCTCCATGTCCGAATGAGCATCCCCGCCACGAAGTGGAGCATGCCGCAGCGAAACATCCGCTGTCCCCGGCACTGGCGCCGGAGGCGCCACCGGAGCATCGGTCTGCGGCGTGAGTCCCTTGTCTCTCGCACCCACCGGCGGTTGCTCTGGGGTCACTGGATGGGCCTGAATGCTACGCTCGCTAAAATGTCCACGCAGACTGAATGCGGGGTAATTCGCCATTTCGGGAAAGTCTCGACCAGCCGCGGCCTTGTTGATATTGGCATCGATCAGTGTTAACTCATTGAAGTACACCTGGGTGCGCAGATCCCCGGAATCGATCTCTTGGTTCTCGGTTGAACGAATCGCCGTCATAAACTCAGCCGTGAGGATATGGTCAAATGCCTGGCCCTTAACCTCAAAGCCGTCCTCGTTGACTTCCTGAGCCTGGGCCGACTCAGCTGGCTGCGGCAAGCCTGTCGCCCCTGCGGTAACTGCCTTTGCCGCATTGACATTGAATCCGATCCGCACCGTTTCAAACCAGACACCCTCAGGTTTAAGATTCTGCAGATGTTCGAGAATAATGACCGGCTTGTATTTGGATATCTTCGACACAGTGATCGACTTAAGAGCACTGAGCTTAGCGTTTAGCTCAGCGATATCCTTGCCGAGGTTTTTAAACTTCTCGAGATCTGGCGTCAGCTTGGCGGTATTCTCATCGAGGCTCGCCGCCTCCGCAACCAATCCATCGATCTGATCTTGAATATTGCCAAGATAATACTGAGTCGCGAAGAAGACCGCCACGGCGACAATAGTGGCGGCGATGACATCCGGCACGTACCAATACGGGCTTTCGATTTCGTCGAGCGGGCATAAGTTTATTTTAATCATGAGGGTGTCGGTCCGCTGGGGGAAACGAGGACTAGCGTTGGTCGTTTAGCGCGCGTAGGCCCAAGCCGACAGCGACGCCGTAGAGGTGGCCTTGCATCATCAGGTAATCGGTACTGAACTTTTTCGGGTTAATCTCCAACCGTTGGAATGGGTTGACGATTTGTACAGGTATCTGCAGGGTTGCGGCGAGTGCTGCATCCAGGCCAAGAGTTCGAGCACCACCACCAACTAAATAAATACTGTTTAAGCCAGCAGCTCGGTCGGTGGCCTCAGCATTTTGAAAGAAATAGTCGATACACACCTGAAGCTCGGCAACCAGCTGTTCATTGAGTTCGCCGAGGACCTGGTGGAGCTGCTGTGGAACGTTAGCATCGCCTTGGGATATAGCGACTTTCAGGGTCTCAGCATTGGGTCGATCGACGCTAAGTAGCTCCATGATGCGCCGCGAATAATCATCGCCACCGATGGCGATCTCCCGAGTGAAAACGTAGTTGCCATTGGCGACAAGCGACAGTTGAGTCAGTGCAGCACCGACGTTGACCAGCGCAGTCAAGCCCTGGACGTTGCCGTAGCTATACTCAAACATATTAGCGACGCTGAAGGCACCGCATTCCACGACGCCAGTGCGCATGCCAAGGGAGCGAACGAGGGCCAAATACGCCTCGACCATTTCGCGCTTAGCACCGACCAGCAGCACCGGCTGGCCCTTATCATCCACCGGCGCCTTAGCATTGGTCGGATCCGCAGCGACTGGCGCCTCGGGGAGCGCATAGAAATCAAAGTAAATATCAGCCATATCGGCCTGAAATTGCTGTTCGGCCTCATAGAATACCTGCTCGGCTAACTCTTTATCCTTAGCCGCGATCATGACCTTTTTGATAAGTACCGAACTACCGCCGAGAGAAATAGCCGCACGCCGTCCTCTGGTGCCAATCTTGAGGCGTTTGAGCAAGGTCCTCAGTACCTCGCCAACGACCACCGCATCGACGATCAAGCCGTCCACTACGGCGCCCGCAGGCAACACTTCGAGGCCTGCGGCATGCAGTGTTCTCTGCTTACCACCGGTCAGCACCACGAGTTTGATCGCGGAGGAGCCGATGTCGATGGCGACGAGCGGTCTCTTAAACATGAAACTTCCAGGGTGAGGATGCGGCAAGGATACCGATGGCCCGGAGTGGGCAGGGCGGGACGTGCTACCTAAGATTGTTTCACTTATCGATTGACGGCGTCAAGATTTAGTGAGCGTCAAGGCTTTGACATCTCAGCGTTTAGACCGCAAAAATCGTTCGAGATCAGCACTCAACCCGGCCGTTGCCGACGCTTCAGGCGGCGGCCCTGGCAGCCCGGAAAAAAGCGCGTCCAGACTAGCTTTGGCAGCCGCCGTGGGCGCTGCCAGATCGACCTGCGCCGTAGCCGGCGAGAAATAGCTGCAGAAGTTACCGCGGTCCTTTTCCTTGACCCAGCTGGCCTGTTCCTCGCGGCAACCATGGTGGGCATCAGCGTCGAAAAACCGACAGTTCAGGCAGCAACGCAGGTCCCTCAGACAGCGCGGACAACTAGCCGAACGCGGCACTGGTGGCGTAAGATCAGAGACTTGACGGCAGCTGTGGCAGACGAGGTTTGGCAAAAGATCCCTGAAATCACTTGGCAGGGCCGCGTAATACGCGCTAAACACTGACCTAAGCCCCACGGTTTCGCCAAGGTCATTAGCACGAGGCCGCCGTCCGGCTCAAGTCCGATTGCGCTCCACCGCCCCGAAAGTAAGGGAACTCCATGCGTTATAGCTCCATCCTCGAAACGATCGGCCGCACCCCGCTGGTGAAACTCAACCGGATCGGCGCCAACCTCGAGTGCAATATCTACGCTAAATGCGAATTTTTGAATCCCGGCGGCTCGGTCAAAGACCGCATCGGCTACCGCATGGTGATCGAAGCCGAGAAGAGCGGCCGGATTAAGCCTGGCGACACCTTGATCGAGCCGACCAGCGGTAACACCGGCATCGGCATCGCCTTGGCTGGAGCTGTCAAGGGCTACCGGGTCATCATCACCCTTCCCGAAAAGATGAGCCGAGAAAAGCAGGTTGTCCTCGAAGCCCTTGGTGCCGAAATCATCCGTACCCCGAGCGACGCGTCGTTTGATTCACCCGACAGCCATATCGGTGTTGCCGCGCGCCTGCAGCGTGAGCTGCCAAACGCACATATCCTCGACCAATACTCCAATCCCGCCAATCCCGACGCCCACTTTGAGGGCACCGGGCAAGAGATCTTGGATGATCTAGACGGCAAGGTTGATATGGTGGTCATGGGTGCCGGCACGGGCGGCACACTGACCGGCGTCGCCCTTAAAATCAAGCAGCACGCGCCTGCGTGCGTGATCGTCGGCGCCGATCCCATTGGCTCGCTCTTGGCCGGCCCAGCTCCGATCAGCTCCTATAAAGTCGAGGGTATTGGCTACGATTTCATTCCCAAAGTACTCGATCGCAGCCTGGTCGATGTGTGGGTCAAAACCGCCGACCGCGAATCGTTTCAATTGGCCCGCCGTCTGATCAGCGAGGAGGGCCTGCTGTGCGGTGGCTCCAGTGGCTCGGCACTCTACGCTGCGCTAAAGGAAGCGAAAAAGCTGCAGCGCGGCCAAAATTGCGTCGTTATTTTGCCAGACGGTGTGCGTAACTACATGACCAAATTTGTCGACGATAAATGGATGCGCGACAACCGTTTCACCGGCGTCAACACCATTCAAGGAAACGTCGGTCAGCTACTCACAGTCAAACAAAAGCTCATCACCCTGCAAAGCTCGGACACGGTGAGTCAAGCCGTCGAAGTGATGACTGGTCGCGGGATCTCACAAATACCGGTTGTCCACAATGGCAGTTTGATCGGCATGGTTAAAGAAGACGATCTGTTGAAGTACCTTTCCTCTGGCGACATCACCACCACGGATCTGCTGGCCGATGTCCTCGACCGCGCTGTCCCAACGGTTGAAGACACCACACCGATCAGTGCACTCCAGGAGATTTTGATGCATGCACCATCGGTCGTCGTTGTCGATGGCAAGCGTTGCCCACTGCATATCGTCACCAAAATCGACCTAGTGAATTGGCTGATCAAACGCCCATAGATCATCGATCGACGCCTTCACGGCAATACCCAAGGACGGGGCGGGGCGGGGCGAGCTACACCTCGCCTCAATATGGAACTTTATCCGACTTCGCTTGATAAAGCTGCCATACCTGCGCCGCTTCTTCTTGCAATAGCTGCGTAGACCGCACCTGCCTTTGGTCTTTGCTTAATTGCAGCTGACGGTAAATGAAGCTGTCGTCAAAACCGCCGTAAAGAGCTGCATCGTCCACACTGGCCGCATAATAAATGGTCTTGATCCCAGCCCAGTAGGTCGCCGCAAGGCACATCGGACAAGGCTCGGCAGATGTATAGAGCGTGCAGGCGTCAAGCTTGAACGTCTGCAGCTTCACCGCGGCGGAGCGAATGGCCTCCATCTCGGCATGCCACGTGGGATCGTGACTAACGACGACCCGGTTCATTCCCTCAGAGACGATCTGCTCGTCTTTGGTGATGACGGCGCCGAACGGTCCTCCGGTACAAAACTCCAGTCCGGCCCTGGACGATAATGCAATCGCCCGGCGTAAAAACCCTAGGTGCTTGTCTTGGCTCAACGTCGCCTCCGGCCTGTGGTTTCATGTCTTTTGGATAGCATCATTGGCTTCTTATGAGCAAACCGTGTCAGAAATCTGTCGGCAGCAACTGAACTATGGAACGGACTGACCTGGGGTCCCCGCATCCGGGACCCCAGCGGCGGGCGCTAGGGTGAAGAAAAAGGTCGTACCCTGACCCGGGGCCGATTCTAGCCAAATGCGCCCGCCATGGCGCTCGACGATTTTCTTGACGATGGTCAGGCCCGTACCGCTCCCACCGCCGTATTTATCTTGCGGATGCAGCCGTTTAAAGATGGTAAAGACCGACTGCTGCAGCGCAGCTGGAATACCGATGCCATTGTCTTTGACATAGAACACGGTGTCCCCTTCGCCGCCATCGCCGTCGCCGTGTTGCTGGTAGCCAAGCTCAATCCATTTATCTGGACCGTCGTTGTATTTAGCCGCGTTGAAGATGAGGTTATAGAAGATTTCACCGACCCGGACCTTATCGCAGCGGACGTGTGGCAAGGGTCGGGGCAGACGGACTTTCACCGCTTGCATTTCGAGAAACGGCGCCAATCGGCCGAGCACGTCGGTGACGCATTTATTTAGGTCGAAGTCCGCGATGGCGAGATCAACCCGACCGACGCGCGAGTAGTGAAACAGCGAATTCAGTAGGCCGGTCATGCGTTCCCCTTGACGAATGGCCGAGGCTAGTCTGGATTTTGACTGTTCGCTTATTTGTTCTCCTTCTGCTGCCAGCACCAAATCAACATAGGTCTGGATGGAACGCACCGGCTCCTTTAAATCATGGGCGGCGATGTAGGCAAAGGCATCCAGTTCGGCATTGCTCGATTGCAGGTTTGTATTCAGCCGTTTAAGTTCGCGGTTGGCGCCATCCAGGTCATCGTTCACCCGCCACAACTCTTCGGCAATGATCGCCGTACGCAGCTCCTTGGCCGCGTCGATCTCCGCCAATTGCCAGGCCACGGCGCGGCCTCGGACCACTTCTTTCCATTGTTCAAAGGACCTGCGCGGATGCAAAGCATCGCCATCTGCAGTCACGCAAAGGTCTGGCTGACCGGCCCACGGCACGGTATAGAGCAGCTCAGGACGAAACCAGAGGATATAGCTGTCGCGAGACTTGGATATCGGGACGAAGAGCAGACCGGACGCTACGCCTTTATAGGTGACTGCGGGAGCATAGAGCGAAGACAGGGCATTGGTGGAAAAAAGTTCGGGAATGTGGTCAGACGCCAGCCACGTCGCTAAGTCCAAAACCTCGGCGCGGGTCGGAGTCCGCCCGACGAGTACCAACTCACCTCTGAGCACAAAGGCGGCGCCGCCCGCCTGCATCAGGTCCAAAACCGTCGGAGCGCCTTGGCTCAAGGCCGTGATCAGCTCCTCGCGGGCGAACCGGGCCGTCAGCTTAACGTGCATCTCACGCAGCGACTGCCGCAGATCAAAGTCACTGCGAGACTCGATGGCCGTCAGGTGATTCGAGAAGATCTGACCGAGAAACTCGCAGGCAGCACGCGTTTGATACGAGACGAACCGCGATGTTTGATGATGACAGGAGATCAGGCCCCAAAGCTTCTCACCTTTCATGAGGGAAATCGACATGGACGCCATCGTCTTCATGTTTTTCATGTACTCGATGTGCATGGGCGACACACTACGCAAAGTGGCATAGCTTAAATCGAGGTCTCTTCCAGTCCGTGGATTCCTCGGCGGCACCAGCGCAACCGGAACGTAATTAGCATCGACGATAAGCCGCAGCCAATTGCGGGCGTACAGATCTCTCGCTTGCGCCGGAATATCGGCGGCGGGAAAGTGCATCCCAAGGTAAGACGCCACCCCCTCCTCGCGCACCTCGGCCAGGACGCTGCCGTTCCAATCCTCGTCAAACTGATAGATGAGCACCCGGTCAAAACCGGTGATCGCCTTCACCTGCTGCGCCGTAAAGTGGCAGGCACCGGCAATGGTCCGCTGCGTCGGAAAGGCCATCACCGCCTGCCGCACCGAATGGTAAAAATCAAAAGTCGAAAACCCAATCTCCGACGCCGGCTCTAACTCGACGATGAGAACGCCAGCATGCCGATGCACGATACAGTCAAAGGGCCTAGCTTCACCCTTCTTCAGCATATGCAGCCGTATCGGACTAAGCAGGCGCGGATCATCAGCGCTAGTCACCTGCTGCAGCAGCGGCAAATCGCCTGGAAGAATCAGATCAGCGATGGGTTTGCCGCAGCAAGACGCGGCCGGCTGGCCGAGCACCTCGTCGATATTCTCGCTGACCTGGGCAACGGCCAATCCCGGCTCTTCGAGAACAAACAACAAGCCATGCGGCTGAATCGCCCCAGGCACATGAATGGGTTCAAGCGCACAACTCGTCAGGTCAACCCGCGCAGAAGATGCTGGAACAGAGCTCATATCAAGTCCGCATATCCGCGGCAGTGTGCTCAGCAACCGCCGCGGACGGGCATTTTGCATTCCCGATCAGTTGACCAACGCGCTGCACCAACGACCTATGATCGATGGGCTTGGTAAGAAAGTCATCACAACCCGCGGCTAGGCACTGGCGGCGCTCCTCCGCCATGGCGTTTGCGGTCAAGGCGATGATCGGACAACGAGAGCCCCTGCGGCGTAGTTCCGCCGCTGCCTCCTGACCGTTCATTCCAGGCATCCGCATGTCCATCAGCACGAGATCGGGCCGATCACGCAGCGCCTTTTCGACGCCTTCACAACCGTCCATGGCCACGCTCACACTGGAGCCAGCTCGCTCCAAAATGCGGCGCACCAGACGCAGATTGTCTGCTGTGTCGTCGACGACCAGGATGCGGGTTCCGACCAAAGCCGCTGGCCTAGGCGACTGAACCGGGGCGGTCGCAGTGGCCTCGACCGCGCTACCGATCATCAAGGGGACGAGATTTAGCTCCGGCGCTTGCAGTCCAACGGCAATCCGGGCCGTGAACGTCGATCCCGCACCGGGCACACTCTCAGCAATGATCACATCACCACCCAGAGCCCTAGCCAGACGCCTCGCCAGTTCCAAGCCTAAACCAGAGCCACCGAACTCCCGGGTGGTGGAACAGTCGGCCTGCGAGAAGATGGTAAACAACTTCTGCTGCTGCGCTTGAGTCAGCCCTGGTCCAGAATCCGAGACATGAAAAGACAGGTACGAGGTCGCGTCAGCACCGACTCGACGCGGACACTCCAACTCGACATGAACAAAGCCCGCGCTGGTAAACTTAATGGCGTTACCGATGATATTGATCAAGATCTGCATCAACCGCGTTGGATCCGTCAGCATCTGCTCAGGCACCAAGGTCCGTGCCGAAATCGAGAATTTCAGGCCCTTTTTCAGCGCCAGAGGCAGCATCGTGTCGCTGATATTGCGAACCACGTCGGCAGTGGACACCATAAGCTTTTCAACCAACAGGTGCCCAGCCTCCACCTTTGCCAAATCCAAGATGTCATTGAGTAGCCGAGTCAGTGCCTCGCCGTTGCGGCGAAAGGCCTCGACGGCAAACTGCCGGTCAGGTCCCGACTCCTCATCCCTGGCCAAAAGCTCGGCAAAGCCCAAGACGGCATTTAGCGGCGTGCGGATCTCGTGACTCATCAACGCCAGAAACTCCGTCTTGCGGCGCGACTCCTCCTCAGCCTTTTCCTTAGCCTGCCTTGCCGCTAGTTCCTTAGCCTCCAAGGCTTCCTTCTGCTGGCGTAGTAGGTTGATATGCCAGCGATCTAGCGCAAAGCCGACGATACGCGCCAAGGGCCGCAGCATCAGCTCGTCCTTGTTGATAAAATCATCGGCACCGCCGGCCAGGGCTTCACCCATGAATTCCCAGCCTGGATCAAGAGAAGTAAGGATAATCACAGGGATATCGGCACAGCTTTGACGAATGAGCCGAAGGCCATCGAGCCCCCCGACGGTGTCGGGCAAGTTCAAGTCCAGGAGGATGAGATCGAAGCGCTCGCGAGCCAACACCTCAAGGGCCTCAGCCAGACACCCGGCAACGCCAAAGTCGAATACGGGACCGTCCTTGTCGCGCGTCTTTTCCAGGTTCACCTGGATACTTTCGACATCCGCCGGATTGTCTTCGACGATTAAGACGCGCCACACCGCTGACTTCGCCTCTGTTTGGCTTTCTTGGTTCATTTCATAGGTCTTTCAGGCTGACAACAATGAAGCCCCCAATTGCGCCTGACTATAGGCAAATGACCAAGACAAGTAAAGCCAGCTCTCGCCCGCTTGGCGGCACCAGGAGGCGATCTGGCAGAGCTGGTGGACCCTGCGGCTAGTGCTTGAGGCGGGACTCGAGATCGGTAAAGGCCAAGATGGCGGTGGCCACCATCTGCTGCACCGAGCCACCATGCGCTTGAAAGGCGTTGAGTGCGGCTTGGGTCTCCTGCCACCGCGGCACCACGGCCGATCCATAGCTGTGGAAATAGGCCGCCCCGTAACTCTCAGTCAGCCCCAGACTCTGGCTCAGGCACCTGGCAATGACCTGCCCGCCAAGGGTCGATCCTTCCATGACATAGAGCATCCCAAGGGCCTGGTCCTGGTCCGCGATCGCCACGCCAAGGCCTACGCTTTGGCGGCTGGGCAGTGAGGTACCTAAGGCCGCGAAGTCCCGCTCGAGTAAGGGCAGCTTTCGGCGCACCTGGAGATCGAGGCCTAGACCGGCGCAGCGGCGCAGCGTCAAGCTCTCATAGTCGCTGTAGAAGCCGTAAAAAACCGTCAGCGCCTCGACGTATCTAGCCAGCGTGAGCTGCGGCGAGAGTAGCTCGCGCAGCAGTGGCTGCGTGTCGAGCCCGCGATGTGCCGAGGCGGTCTGTTGCTTGAGTTGGCTGCTTGCCAGCGTGTCGGTGGATGGCATGGCCAAATCCTAGAGCAAGGGCTTGACCAGACGCTCGAGCTCGTCCTGATCATAACTCTTGATGCGCTTGCCGTTGATAAAGATCAGCGGCGTTCCAGTCAGACCAACCCGGTCACCCTCGGCCTTGCCCTGCTCGACGTGCTTCTTGGCCGCGTCGCTCGGTAGACAAAGCGAAAATTTGCCATCGTCCAGTTTGAGTTCCTTCGCCAAGGTCAATGCCGCGTCTTTGCTGCCGAGCGTCGACTGCTTGTCATACGCCAGATCATGGAACTCCCAGTACTTACCCTGCTGACCAGCGCAGTAGGCGCCGTAAGCCGCGAGCTGGGAGAACTCCCCTTTGATTGGATAGTCAACAAAGACCAGTTTGATCTTGCCGCTGTGTTTTTTCACCAGGGCTTCAAGCGCCGGGCTGGCAGCCTTGCAATGCGGGCACTGGTAGTCAGCGAATTCCACCACCGTGACCTTGGCGCCGGCGTCGCCAAGAATCGGGAAGCCCTGCACATGCAGCTCAACCTGCGGCGCTTCAGGCTCAGTCAGGAGCAGGACAAAGCGCTTGCCGCTTTTGAGTTTGGCCAGCAGGGCCTCACGCTTTTCGCGAGTGCTTTGCTCACGCAAGACTCCCTTGATCTCACCTGAGATTTTTTCCACGGTGTAACCGGGTGGAATCCGCGACTTGTTGGCCTCAAACCACTCGGAGACCTGTTTATCGGTGGGCTCGCTCACGCCCAGTTCGGCGGCTTCAAGAGTCGCTCGCGGCTTGCCGGTCTTGTTCGCTTCGGCATCAAAGTACTGGTTAAGCACGGCGACTTGCGCCAAGGCCGTCAGCTTAGCGTACTGTTCGGCAGCGAGGTCGTAGGCGGTCTGCTGCTCAGCGGTCTTTAAGTCTTGGACTGTGAAGGTCTTGCCGTCGAAGGAAAACAGCGGCGCTGGCGCCGGCGTCGCGGCCACCAAGCCTAAGGCCAACACCACCAAACCACCCCGCACTGCATGAACGATCCGCACGCCGACCTCATAGATTAGGAGATTTCTTGACCACGCCCGTGCCATGGACCGAGCTCGCATCGGACAACAGCGACAACTCAGCATCGGTAAAAGTCATAAACTCAAAGCGGCGATTCTCGAAGACCTCGCGCTTGATGGACCAGTCACCGGCGCCGTCCTTTTCCCAATAAAGCGCCTTGCGCCCAATCGAGGTATAGCGTTTGTCGCCATGAAAGTCTTGGTTGAAGAAGGCCACGGCATACTTTGGATGGGTGACGACGCGCAGGTTATCAAAGGTGACCGCCATGTCCTTGTAGCTCTTAAACACGCGTTCCTTGTATTTGGCGTAGGCGCGAAAGGTTTGGCGGCCAAAACTGAAATCGGCGCGATAAAAGCCGAGATAGTCCTTCGGGCGACGTTCGGCCCATGAATGCATCCAGTCTTGGGTGCGTTTCTTCACCGCCGCAAGGTCGGCGGCGCGATTGACCTGGTTGATGTCGCTAGCGATCACGACGACGCCCTGGTAGCTCTTGAGCCAGTTGGATAGACTGCTAATGTCGGCATTATAGAAGACGACGCAGCCCTCGGTGACATTTGCTTCCTCGACGCGCTTGTCGTACTCGACGCCGTGCAGCCAGATGCCGTGCCCGGTCTTACCCTCCGAGCGGTCGATGGGATTGGGAAAATCAAGCGGGATGGCGCGTTTGCCGTATTTGATCGGTAGGCGGTTGCCATCGATATGGCTCTGCGCGAAGTACACCCCCTCAGGCGTCTTGTTGTCGCCCTCGTGCTCCTTATCACCCTTGATCTTGCCAATACCGATGCGAAAGCGCTTGAGTAAGGCCGACTGGGTCTCGGTTTCGGGCCACGTCTTTAGCTCAGCCTGCAGCGACGTCTTGTCCACCGTCAGAATGATCATGTCGGTGTGATTGACGGCCTTAAGACTTGGCCCAGGCAGCGCCGATGCCGGCGGGAGCTCCTCAGCGCGTGCTTGCGGCGTGGACGCCATAGCCGAGCCGCCGCAGGTCGCGATGCGAAGTAGGGCTATGATCGCCGTGCGGCGGGTGAGACTCATATCTCGGTAAACTCCTGCAATGCTTGCCTGGGGGGGCCGACAGACCACCTTTTATTTTCCCTAAAAAAACATGTTTCCACAAGTCTGCATGATTTAGACAAAAGCTATAATTTGGCCTGATAGGGCGATAATAATGTCAAGGTAGCTGCAAAGTCGCTAGGCAATGGTGCCTCAAATACCAGACTTTGGCCGCTGACCGGATGGACCAAACCCAGTCGCTGGGCGTGCAGCATCTGCCTTGGTGCCTGCGCAACCAACTCGCGCACCTGCGGAGCGAAGGTCAGGGGGAGCTGTACTCGCCGATGGTAGAGTTGGTCGCCGATGATGGGCAAGCCCACATCACAGGCGTGCACGCGGATCTGATGGGTGCGACCAGTGTACAGGCGCACCCGGGCCAAGGTCAGGCGCTGACCGAACACAGCCTCACGGGTAAACAGCGACTGCGCCCGGCGATAACCGCTCAGGCTGGAGGTCCGGCGCCGGCCCAGCAAACCCGTCGCCTGAGCCGCCTGCAGCTCGTCATGACCGACCTTGAGGCGGCCAAAGTCAGGCTCTGACATCGAGGCAAAGCGCAGACGCCGCTTCGGGTCGCGGTAAAGATAGCTGGTATGAGCGAGCTGGGCCTGTGGCATCGCCCCATCGAGCAGCGCCAGGTATTCGCGCAGCAAGGTCGTCTTGTCTTGAAACTGCTTGGACAGTGCGGCATGTGCGCGGTCAGTTTTAGCGCAGACCATGACCCCGGTCGTATCCTTGTCCAGTCGATGCACAATACCGGGACGCGTCCACACCGGGACTTGACCGGCACTGACCACCGCGGCGCCAAGGCGACCGCAGTGATAGAGCAAGCCTTGGACCAAGGTTGGACCGGTATCGCCAGCGCCAGGATGGACGCAAATCCCCGCGGGCTTATCCAGGACGATCAGGTCGTCGTCCTCAAATAGGATCTGCAAAGGCATCGCCACGGGAGTCAGCGGTGAGGCTGGTGGCTGCTGCCAGCGCACGACCACCTGGTCAGCCAAAGCCGTCGCTTGTTTGGCCGTCGCCGTGACACCATTAACGGTCACGGCACCAGCAGCGATCAGCTTTTGCAGCGCCGATCGACTGGTGCCTTCAGCCTGAGTCGCGAGAAAGACGTCCAGCCGTTGCCCGACCGATGCGGCATCGACCGGAAATAGTGTTAGACCTTG
The DNA here is from genome assembly GCA_903928445.1 of uncultured Pseudomonadota bacterium. GTDB lineage: Bacteria > Bdellovibrionota_B > Oligoflexia > Oligoflexales > CAIYRB01 > CAIYRB01. Next base: position 15,146 of record CAIYRB010000059.1, read on the forward strand.
CGGTTGCTCTGCCAATCCGTCAGCCTCGCTGAAAATGCCGTCACAATCACTTCCTGATCGGGCACGCACAGGTAGCGACAAAAGCTGCGCAGAAAGCCTTTGACAAAGACCGCCTGAGGCAAGCGTTCAAAACGACCCGTCTCGATCGCCTGCAGGTAGTCCCGACTGACCTTGGTGCTGTCGCAGATCTCCGCCTCACTCACGCCACAGGCTTCACGCAGCAGGCGCAGCAGATCGCCATCGCTCGGATCACCGTTGCTGATGATCTCGCGCAGCTTGGCCTGAACCGCTCCGTCACCCGAGCAAGTCGCCCGTAGTTTAATCAAGGGCAAGTTGGAACGAACCGCACGCCGGTCGTGATCCGGACGCTCGGAGTCGATCGCCTGCCCGGCGCTAGGTCCCACCAGCTCGGCCAAAGGCCGCGTTGGCTCATCTGGAAAGCCGCGACCATCGCCAAGCACAGCGCCTTGACGCAGCGGGGCAGAAGCGCCGATCCCCAGCTCCAAGTCATAGGCGCGGCGGGCAAGATCGTCACCCAACACGCGGAACGCCGCTTCGATCTGCGCCACTTGGTCAGCGGCCTCATCTTCGGACATCAGCGAATACAACGCCGCACTGCCCGCTCCGAAAGCACTCTTGAGCCGCAAGTAGGCCTCGCGAATCGCCACGCGCGGCGCTCCCGGATCAACATCCAGAATGCTGTAGTAATTGATTCCCTGACTTGGATCTGGCTGCATCGTCCCACCAATCCACTCGCTGCCGATCAGTCCTTCATCGCCATGCTGCATGGTTAGCCCCTCGCTTAATATCCCAGATTGCTCAGCATCACCCTTGCCAGCTCGGTGAAGCGTTTTGATAGCACCGAATGCGGAAAGTCTACGACCAACAAGCGCCGATTGCGCAGCGACTTCCAGGCCGCCTCATCGTAGTTCAGATAGCCACAGTAGCGGGTCTGAAAGCCGAAATACCTCTCCCCTATCAACTCCATCGATTTACCAACGTCAATATCCTTTTGCCCACGGACTTGATTGATGGCAATGCCGACGGTACGCGATGCCATGGCCAGACCGACTTGTTGGATAAAGGCCGGATGCTCTTGCGCGACAGAGCGCAGCCTATCGGTGTAACCGCCGCGCCCCCGGCCGCCACCATCGGTACTCAGAAGATGCCTGCGGGCTATGCCGGCAATATCAGGTAACCCGAGGTTATCACCGACATTTTCAATCAGCCTAAAGAGCGAAGTCTTGAAAAACAAATAGGCGTTCTCAATCGACGTCGGCTCCGGCAGCACCGTCATCAGCCCGAGATGGGCTGCGGCGAAGAAATCGAGGGTGTGGCGATGCGTCCCAGCCCCAAGATCAAGGATGACGAGGTCGGCCAAGCCCATTTGCTTCAGCGAAAAAATCGCCTGAAACAGCTTGCGCAGAGTCCCCTCATGGATACCGTTTGAACCACCCCAGGCCTCTTCACCGCCCCCAGCAATCAGGCTGACGCCGTGAACGCCACTCGGGATGATGACCTCAGGCACACTCCTTCGACCATAGACGATGGCGTCGGCGAGGTTGTGCGCTGGAGCGCTGATGCCAAAGTAGGTGTGTAGGTTGGCACCACCGATATCGAGATCGATGGCTAGAACCCGCACCCCGTTTCCGGCCATCCGCACTGCCAGATTGGCGCTGACCAGGCTCTTGCCGACCCCGCCCTTGCCGCCGCCAACGGCGATGATAATCGGTGGCTTAGCCAATTCGGCAGAACGCTCGATGTAGGCCGGAAGGCCGAGCTCCCAGCCGCGGTGGCGATGCTCCAAAAAGGGCGTCGCAGTGCCGTCGATACGGGCCTTTAGCAGCGATGTCGTAAGATTCGAAGCGACCGCCGGGGGCCCTTTACTGCCTTTGAACATCATGCGAAAATTCCGATGTTATTTGCAATTAGCCTAACAGAGCAGTGCTTATATTCAAACATTTATTGCGCCGCGCACGACTCCCGCGTAGTGAATAAAGTTTTCTGCGTCCCCTGCCGAGACCGAATAAAGCCAGTCCTTTTTCACGGAGTGCCGCGTTATGGCAGAGAAGGCCACATCCTACGATCTTGTCGTCATCGGCAGCGGCCCGGCCGGCTACCGTGCGGCGGTTCAGGCGGCAAAGATGAAGAAGTCGGTGGCCATCATCGAAGCGACTCCCAATCGCCTTGGCGGCACCTGGATCCACACCGGCACGATCCCCTCGAAGTCGCTTCGCGAGAGTATGGACGCGATTCAGAACATCCGCTTCCACGCCGGCGGCAAGTGGGTCGAGCGCATCATCCGCGACCTACCAGCCGCCAAGCTGATGGGCCATGCTTTCAAGGTTGCCCAATACGAAGAAAGCATCGTGCGCCGCTACTGCGAACGCTACAAGATCGATATCATCGAAGGCTACGGCATGCTCGAAGATGCGCACACCATCCGCGTCGCCAAGCATAACGGTGAAAGCCAACTCGTTGACGCAAGATTCATCCTCCTGGCAACAGGCTCGCGCCCGCGTCGGCCGGCCGACATCCCATTTGATGGCTGGCGCATCGTCGATGCTGATGAAGTCCTCCGCCTTGAGAACGTCCCCAAAAGCGTCATGATCTACGGCGCCGGCGTGATCGGCTGCGAGTATGCCTGCATCTTCGCCGCACTTGGCACAGAGACCACCATCGTCGATGGGCGCGGCACGATCATGCAGTATGCGGACCAAGAGATTGGCCTTGCTTTGAAAAAAACCATGGAGGAAGCCGGCGTCAAGTTCGTCCTCGGCTCAAAGCTGGCCACGGCCAAAATCCGCGGCGCCAGCGTCGTGATGACTTTGGAAAATAATGAATCGCTCGAGGCTGAAGTCCTCTTTTATGCAGCAGGACGATCGCCGAACACCGACAAGATCGGCCTAAGTCGCCTTGCCATCAAGACCAACGACAAAGGCGAGATCATCGTCAACAAGAGTTTCCAAACTAGCACCCCAAACATCTACGCCTCCGGCGACAACATCGGCTCGCCAGCTCTGGCGGCAACCTCTGCGGCCCAAGGCCGCCACGCCAGCTTGCATATGTTTGGCACCAAGGTCAAAGAGTTCCCTCGCCTCTACCCCATCGGCGTCTACACCATCCCGGAACTGTCCAGCGTGGGCAAGACCGAGCAGGAGTTGACCCAGCTGGGCATCGAATTCGTCGTTGGCCGGGCGCATTACCACGAAGTCGCCCGCGGCTACATCCGCGGCGATGAGCACGGCCTGCTCAAGCTCCTGGTCTGCCGCAAAACGCACCGCATCCTCGGCGTGCACATCGTCGGCCACGACGCCTGCAACCTGGTGCATATCGGCCTCGCCTACATGCAGCGCGGCGGCCATGCGCAGGACTTGGTCAATATGATCTTCAACTACCCGACCCTGGCCGAGGCTTACGGCATTGCCGCCTTCAACGCCTTAAACAAGCTCTTCTTAGACGGCGAGATCGGCGACCCACCGGTGGAAGTGACCCTCGAGGCAAAAGATGCCGCGGCGGCTGAAGCGGCTGCTACTGCCGCATCCATGCCAAGCAAGGGTAGCAGCGTCGCCTAAACAAGCGAATGCTGGGACTGATGTCGACCTTTTTGCGGTTGCATAGCATGCCTATGCCGAAAAATCCCCGACTACTTCATGATATTTATTTAATGATAAGATGGAAGGTACCCACCGCTCTGACCTCGCCCGTGTTGATCCCAGGTCCACATTCATTGAGAAGGCCCCTCTATGCGGCATTTATTTGTTTTGTGCTCCGCAACCGTCACCCTGCTTCTACTGCTGGCCACCGTCAACTGGCCCTACGCGAGTTTTGGCTTCGTCTTGGTCTTGCCGGTGGTCGTCGTGGGCGTGGTCGACATGCTGCAGACCAAACAAGCGATCCGCCGTAACTTTCCGGTGATCGGGCACTTTCGCTACCTGTTTGAGGCGATTCGTCCCGAGATCAATCAATATTTTGTCGAGTCTGACACCGACGGTGCGCCGTTTTCTCGCGTGCTTCGCTCCCTCGTCTATCAGCGGGCTAAGCGCGTGCGAGATACCGTCCCCTTCGGCACCAAGCTAGACGTCTATGCCAACGGCTACCGCTGGGCCAACCACTCGCTCGCACCAGTTCATGTCGATCCCACGCAGCTGCGTGTGACGATCGGTGGGCCGCAGTGTGCCAACCCCTATTGCGCCAGCATCTTTAACATCTCGGCGATGAGCTACGGAGCTCTTAGCCACGGCGCGGTGCGCGCGCTCAACGCTGGCGCCAAGCTCGGCAACTTCGCCCAAGACACCGGCGAAGGCGGGCTCTCACCGTACCACCTGGAGCCGGGTGGCGACATCATCTGGGAGATCGGCACCGGCTACTTCAGCTGCCGCACCAAGGACGGTCATTTCGATCCGGTGCAATTTCGCGACAAAGCCACCCATCCGCATGTCAAAATGGTTGAAATCAAGCTTTCCCAGGGCGCTAAGCCCGGTCACGGCGGCATCCTCCCCGCGGCCAAGGTGACCCGCGAGATCGCCGATATCCGCGGCGTCGAGATGGGCAAGGACGTCATCTCGCCACCAGCGCACTCGGCCTTCCAAACGCCGCTGGAGATGATGGCTTTTGTCGACAAGCTGCGCACCCTGTCGGGCGGTAAACCCACTGGATTTAAGCTCTGCCTTGGCAAACGTCGCGAGTTCATCGCCATCTGCAAAGCGATGCTGGAGAGCAAGATCATGCCTGACTTCATCGTCATCGATGGTGGAGAAGGCGGTACCGGCGCAGCTCCACTTGAATTCACCAACCACCTGGGATCGCCCTTGGTTGATGCAATGGTCTTTGTCCATAATTGCCTCGTCGGTTTTGACCTGCGTCGCCACATCCGCCTGATCGTCTCCGGCAAGATCGTCTCGGGCTTTGACATCGTCGAAAAGTGCGCGCTCGGCGCCGACATGTGCCATTCGGCACGCGGCATGATGATGGCGCTCGGCTGTATCCAAGCCCTGCGCTGCAACACCAACGGCTGCCCCACCGGCATCGCTACGCAAGACCCCCAACTGATCCGCGGCCTCGTCGTCTCGGATAAAGCCAAACGTGTTTATAACTACCACCACCAGACAGTGGCCAGTGCTGCGGAGCTGATCGGGGCGATGGGGCTATCCACCACCAGCGAGCTCCGCCCGTGGCACGTCATGGTAAGGCAGGCGGTCAATGAGACCAAGCATCTGGGTGAGATCTTTCCGTATCTGGAGACCGGGGCGTTGCTGGGGCACAACGTACACCCCGCTTATGCGCGGGCGGTGGCGGCGGCACAGGCGGGGTCGTGGGCGTCGCGGGATGCGGCGGCTTAAAACCTTCATTTTGCCCCAAGCTTAGCTCGACCTTTGCCCTTTCTGAATAGAGGTGTGTACCAAAGCAGGGGGGATCGCATCTCATTGGACTTGACAGGTTGGGTGTCTAGCTGGAGAGCAGGCCGATTTCGCATTGCCTTAATCCCATGGCCATCGCCATCCCCTTAGTCATCGCCGTTGGCGTGATTTTGATCGTCGCCTCGCCCTTGGCCGTTAGACTTATCGTTTCATGCAGAGCTTCGACAACATAGATACCTCTGAAACGATCAACCGCCTTAAGTTTAGGCAGATCGTCCATGGCTAAGCCATCAAGTCGGAGATCAAGATCACGCCAAGGGCCAAAGCTAGGGCAAAGGCTACGCCAAAGCCAATGGCATGGCCTCCGACTTGATTTCAACCTTGCGAGGTCACCGCTTTAAACACGTTAGCTCCTCGGGTTGCTGCAACAGCTTTTCTACTTCCCGCAACTCATGGCAGAATTCGCCACTTTTACCGTGAAGTAGGATAAGCGGTAACGGTCAATCACATGGGACTCAGCCAAGGTCGGGTAAACCCACAGGAACGATGCGCCGATGGAACTCATAAGCACCACTTTTTGGAGATGGGATCATGGGCGCTTCAGGGTATGAGGACCGCGTCGAACTGATGATCGATATCACCGAATTCTACGACCGTGTCGGGATCATAGCTGATGACCGCGAGCTTGCATGGCTGGGTTTTAATCTTGATATTTTTCTCCTCGGATTTCGTCCCGTGAACCTACCTAAGCTCCTGGATTTTTGCCGTGAGCACCCAGAATATCACGTAGCCAGCTTCGTTGGTCCGGAACGTCTCGCCAACAAGTATGTACCCGATCGGAACTTGTACTTACTGGCCAATGGCGATCGAAATCCGAACCTAGTGCTGGATACTGCCGCCAATCCAAACCGTGCCCTAGTCAATGAAGAGATGATCTGCTCGGCTCTTACCATGTTTAGCAACACCAAAACTGGTCGTCAGTGAAAGAGCGCGCATCTCCCTTTCTAGGTCTTCTTGGGACATGCGGTTCACGTGAATGGTGGCATGCCACGCGTAGCGACTGAACTCGCGCGGATCAACGCCCGTTCGGCGGAGGACCCGGATGGCCAGGTATTGAAGAAGGGCCATGGCATCAAATCGATCTGCTGGAGTGAAATCAGCAGTCAAATCGGCCACTATCTTGGCAATCGCCTGCGGCCGGGTGACAAGCTTAGCTCCCGAAGGAGTCGCGTTCGCGCAATTGGCCGCACTGCCTGTTGGTGTCCGCGCGATAGCATCCCAACCCCGGCGCCCTAGTCCCCGATCCCTTAGTCCCCATCCCAGCGCAGCGGATCCCCATCCCGAAACAGAGGTGTCTATTATTCTAGAGGGATCGGGATCGGGATCGGATTTGGGGAATCGGCCTTCGGGATCTGCGGGTGCGGCTTTGCGCTGCATAGTAGCTAACTTTTTGGACCCAGTTTCTTTAGGGAGGATACAAGAGGACCATGCTTAAGTTTATGGCAGCAGTGGTCCCCCTGAATCTTCACGCACCTACTTACTAAGCCCATTCGCCTGAAACAGCTGCGCCTTAATCTGATAAAAGGCATCGCCCGTCAACGACCCCGTGTACAGTCTGGATTTGCCGTCGCCGTCCAGTACGTAGGCGTTACCGGTCACAATCGGCAGGTCGCGCAGCTGATTGCCGTAGACCTCAACCTGAAAGCTCTTACCGGCTAAGGTCGCCGGTGCAATCGCATTAAACGGGATATCACCACCCTCAATGTTGCGCGGGTGCACTGGAAATCCGAGGTTTTCCGGGTGCTCACCGAGATCAAAGGTCAGAGTGATGAGGCTCGACGAGCGGTCGAAGGTAATTCTGGCGACGTGGCCATTTGGACCTAATTCTTCCGGTGTCAAGTCGCAGGCCGAACCGGTGGCGATGTTCAAACAGCCGACTTGGACTTGATCGGTCATCTGCTCAAAGGCCAAGCGAACCTTCAGTCGGTCACCATCCTTTTCGATTTTCATGACGTAGGTGTTGAGAAAGACGCTGGCACCTTCGACCTCACCGACCTTTGCCGCATCGGTGATGTTGACCTTGATGGCCTCCATGGTGACCTTGTTGAAGGCGACCTTTTTCGCGTCCCACTCGTCCTGAGCCTTAGCCAAATCAGCCATGGCATTTGCCTGGGCCGCCTTGAGATCACTCAAAGCCTTTGTTTCAAAGCTCGTCAGCTTGGGAAACAGCGGCCCCATTTCGACCACATCGATATTTGCCGCAATCGTGACAAGGCCGGGCTGACCGATGACCTCGTTTAGTTGACTATCGCTGTAGCTCGGTTTAATTCCACCCGTTTTATCGCGAACAGAAAATGGCGCGATGACGCCACCAAGCTTCACAAAATTGGCGTGGTCCAACTCGGTATGGTCGGTCTTCGGCAGCAGTGTGTAGCGCAAAGCACTCCCTTCACCAGCTTCGACGATATCCAGCAGGTTATTGGGATTGTCCTGCTGCCAGTACGGCACGCCGCTGGCGTCGACGTCACGTCCAGCCGGGACCGATGCTAAGTTATTGTTGAAAGCCTTACGGCAAGAAAACAGCTCGGGGCTTTGCGTTTTAAACTGCAGTGGAATCTGCTGACCACCCAGGATCGTCTCGACCAACAACTGGCCAAAGGTTTTCGTTTTCAGGTTGGGCAGTGCCGTGTCGTCGCGCAACGCCTTTTGCAGTGGACCAGAACCATCACGAGCAATCCAACTGGCAATCGCCTGCGGCCGGGTGACAAGCTTAGCACCAGGAGGCGTCACGTTCGCGCAGTTCGCCGCAATTCCTGTTGTGGGAATCAGCGGTGACTTGAGGACACCAGCGGTCCAAATACACGAGAAGTAGTTCTTCCCGTCCGCTGAGGCAGCCGGCCCGCACAGTTCAGCATCAGCAAAGTATCCCTTGCGCGTGTAGTAAGCGTCGCAAAATCCATTGGGCGTTGGCCGAGTGGCGTAGAGGCGCGACAGCAAGGGACTCACCGCCAGCTCCCAAAGCTTCCCTTCGCAATACCCTTCCCACAACAGATTCGCATGGGTTTGATCGGCCGCACTGATCGCATTGGCGGCCACCAAATCTTTCAACGTGGTCTCGACATATTGATCCGTAACCGAATGGATGTAGGCACGGATGGCGACTTGGTCGCGCGCGGTACCAGCAGACTCGACTTTTTGCTTGGCAGTCTGCAAGGCAGCTTGAAGCCCATCGACCTTTTTCTTCGCCGGAATCAGCTCACGGTTGATGGTGTCCAGCGCATCAGCGCGGAGCAACCGTGTTTGCCGCGTAGAATCGAGGATCGCCTGCACCTGAGGACCCGTCGGCTGGTCCCAAAGCAAGACGTTGCTGTTAAACTCAATCGTCGTTTTCGCCTCAGCCAACTGCAAGGCCTGCGTCGCATCAACCGGATACGCAGGCGCCACCACCGTGCCACGTGGCTGTATCTGCGGCGCCTTAGCCCGACCGCACCCAATCGGGGCGACGAAAACCATCAAGACCATCAAAGCACGAGCGATCTTAGACTGCATGGATGACTCCATTAAAAGAAGAGGTCAAAGTCGAATTGGGCCAGATTGGTGATCGGCATATTGCGGCCGGCCAGCTGCTTCACATAAGAGGCGCGCAGCGAAAACGGTACTGGTACACGACCCTGCTGATACAGAGGGACCGTGCTATAGCCGAGCATAAACTCGGCATTATGTGCCGTCTGATCGGTCCAACGCTGGAGCGCCTTCTTGCTGTCAGTCGAAACACCGTCACCGCGATAAACATCGCCGTATTTATGCAAGAAGCTATAGCCGATGCCGCTGACCAAACCAAAGCTCGGGTCATAGCGTAACGACGTACCAGCATCGATCTTGTCGCCCTCTTTAAAACGGGCGTTGGTCGAGCCGACTTCGACAAGCTCATCATAGGTGATGGTGCGAACCGACTTTTGGCCAGGTAACGGCAGCGTGTATTTGGCGTATTGGTTGACGGTGAACTGCTGTGGCAACTTCTCGTCGACCGCGATCTGCGCAAACGGTGCCCAAACGCCTTCGCCAAAGGGAATATCGTTGAGGACGTCGGGATCTTTACGGCGACCGGTAGGCATGACCACACCGGTGGTGCTGGCTAGGCCCATGGCGCTGTTGTCGATATATTGGTACTTTGCGGCCAGGGTCGCATCACCGGGGCCAGACGAGTTCCAGGCATTGAGGCGCTGGAAGTTGTTGTTGGCCAGCTTGTTGTTGAGGCGGTTCACCGCATCATTGAGCTTGCCCGCAGCCTCGCGGCCGTTGGCGATCTGCGCGTTCTCCGGCTTGGCTAGGAGTGCCATGAGGTTTTGCGCGCGTTCGTTCGGCACAAAACCGACATTGGTTTTGGTCTGCGCTTGGTAAATCGGCGTCGCCAAAGCCAGCGTCAACTTGGAGGTGATACCAAAGGCCATGATCGGTGCGATGACCGTCAGATGACCGGTGATTTCCGCACTGAAGCTGCCAATCGAGTCTTTATCCTGGATGCCGTTTTGCAGCATGAAGCCCCTAAGCTGAGCCCCCTTGAGCTTGGTGTCATCGCGCACCACCTGGGCAAAGGTCAGGTCTTGATAAAGCAAGTGAGCCAGCGGTTCGCTAGCGCCGCTAGGATCCGTCGTCTGATTGAATCTGGTGTCAACGGTGCGAATGCTAAGGTTGCGCACCCCCTTCGGGAGGACCTTGGTGTCTTCAAAGGCAAAGGCCGAGGTGCTGCCGACGAGGGCGCAGAGCACCAAGTTTGCAATGATGGGCCGAGGACTAAACATGCCGTGAACTCCAAACCAAAATGTTGGCCCTGCTTTGGTCTTAAGCCAGGCGTCAGACGCAAGGCCAAAGCAGGGGTCGGTCAAATAGCGACGAGGTAAACACCGAACCGGCTTGCTCCGCTTCGCCATAAAGGGCCAAGCTCAGGAACAAGCCAGTCGATGCTCGAGTAACAGGCCAATTAAGGCGTTTGCCAGTCTTTGCCCGTCAGGTATTTGTAATCGTCTTTCAGGCGTTGGAAGTACACCTTGAATTCCGGCACTCGACCGTTAGGTAGTTGGGCCGTATCGACGCGGTCCTGCATCTCCGCCAGGGTATCCGTGACGTATGAGATGGCTTGGTCCTTCCAGCCGCCCGTGGGTTCGTCTCGGTCGAGCTGCTCCAAGACGGCAACTTTCGAGCGAGCGTTATCATAGAACAAGGCACCGGCATCAGCACCGCCAACCGCGGGAGCGGCGAGGGCAAGATTGGCTTGCTCAAGCGCACCGTGCACGTCGTAGAGGCCGACGACACGAGCTTCGGGGTTTGACCAGACGTTGGCGACGACGCGACGGATGCCGCCGCCTTCGTAATTCAGGCCGTCGTTGGACTGGGCCAAGCCGTCGTTGATATTGTCGCGCAACACGCTGGAGAAGGTGGCACGCTCCAGGAGATTGGCCGCTTCGCCCCAGTAGCCCGAGCAGACGCCGCGGAAGTAGTAATAAGCCGGGACTTTGGTTCCCAGGTTGGCCGGGCTGATGGCATCGATAAAACCTGGTTTGACGCAGGCGCGTTGAAAGATCGAGGTCTCCCGGCACCAGCAATCACCGAAGATCTGCCGGCGGGCGCTGGTGTCGTTGCGGGCCACGACAAGCTCGCCTTCGTAGAAGGCCAAGCGGCCGAGTTGCTCGACGGCGCGGATTTTGTCGCTTGGGGTCGTCGCCTGGGCGAGGAGCTGTAAGTAAGCATCACGGGCCTGGGCGATGGCTGCACGGCCGCTCTCGCGATTGGCGAACAAGTCGTCAGCCGCGACGAAATCAAGGGCGAACGCTGGCGCGGCTGCTAAAACCAAAGCCACAGCCACCGTGGCATTCTTAAATCCGGTCCAAAGGCTCACAGGAACTCCTCCAAAAAGGCATTATAATGTAATCGGCCACGTAACTAGTATTATGTTTGGCAACAAAAGTCAACCAAGCGAAGACAATGAACTTACAGCTTATCTTTGGCGATTAAGAGCATTTGATAAAGGTCCGGACGTTTATAGCCGCTGGATTTAAATTGCAGCAGCAGGTCCTTTAAGCTGTCGCCACGAGCAAAGCCCCGTCTCGCCTGCTCAATCAAGGCCTCCCGAGACATCTGACCGGGGGCCAAACCAGATGCGGCGCCTGCCGGTGCACCTGGTGCGATCATCACCGAAACCTCGCCTTTTAACGTGGCATGACTACTCAGCCACTCCGACGCCTCGGCGATATCCACCGAGACGATCTCCTCATAAAGCTTGGTCAACTCCCGGCCGATCGCCACGCGAGCCTCCGGGAAGACGGCACGAATGGCAGCCAGAGTGCGACCGAGGCGCCGGGTCGATTCAAAGAAAACGATACTGGCCCGGGCTGCTGCCCAACTCTCCAGTTCCTGCTGCAAGGCGCCAGCACGGGTCGGCAAGAAGCCGACAAAGAGCACGCGGTCGCTCGGCAGCCCCGAAGCACTCACCAGAGTCGTCGGCGCCGATGCTCCCGGGATCGGGTGCACCTTGATGCCAGCGGCATGTGCCGCAGCGACTAAGCGGTAACCTGGGTCGGAAATGCAGGGCGTCCCGGCATCGGTAATGATCGCTAGACTGAGGCCCTCGGCGACGATCTGCCGCACGAGGCTCGCCGCTCGCTCCGTCTCACCATGATCTTGGTAGCTAACCAGGCGCTTGCCGCGGATATCCAAGAAGCCCAGCAACTTTCTCGCCTGGCGAGTGTCCTCGGCGGCCACGACATCGACCCCAGCCAGGGTACGGCGCGCCCGCGGGGTCATATCCTCTAAGTTACCGATGGGTGTGGCAACCACGTAGACCACCGGACCGGTCGTTTCCTGCATAACCATCCTTATCTCAACCTCAATCACCAGGTCCCGCGCAGCAAAGGCCCAGGCGGTGAAAAAATAGTTACTACTGGTTTTCGCGCTTTTCGTACACCTGTGTTATGCTAGCCGCGGCTAGCGGTACTCGGTTGATAAGCTGGAGAACCGATTCTTACAACTAGGGAGCCAGATCCTCTCGCTGTGTGCAAGCCCCCCGCTTTTGCGTAGGGGGAAGCCTGATGCGGCAGTCGATGGCACCCACCTATCTGTGGTGGGTTCCCCTAGCCTCAGTCAGTACCGCGGCCACCTCTTTCCACTTGCATCTCCTTATACCTCCAGGCTTAATGGGCGACGCTATCGTCGCTGTTGCAACCACCCTTTGCGTCTATCTGGCCGCCAATGGAGTGCCATTTTGAAGCCTGCTGTACCCCCTTTGTCGCGCCGCATCCTGCGGGTCAAGTCCTCCCCTACCGTGGCACTCAATGCCAAAGCCAAGGCCCTGGCCAAAGAGGGCGTCAAGGTCTACAACTTCGCCGTCGGCGAGCCGGACTTCCCGACGCCTAAAGCCGTCGTCGACAAAGCCATTGCCGCGCTGCAAGCGGGACGCACCAAATACGGTCCAGCCGGCGGTGGCGCCGAGTTCCTCCAGGCGATATCGAGCAAATTAAAGCGGGAAAACGGCTTGGATTTTGCGCCGAGCCAAATTGTCGCCGGCATTGGCGCCAAGGAAATTCTCTTCCATATCGGCCTAGCACTCATCAACGACGGCGACGAGGTGATCATCCCCTCGCCCTACTGGGTCAGCTATCCCGACCAGGTCGTCGCCGCCGGCGGCGTCCCGGTGTTTCTGCCGATGCCAGAAGATCCCGCCGCTCAGCCGCTGGATGTGAACGCTCTGAAACAGGCCGCTACGGCCAAGACGGTGGCCATCGTCCTCAATTCGCCGAGCAATCCGGCAGGCACGATGTACGACGAGCGGCTGCTGCACGAGCTCGGCACCTTCTTGTGCACGACCAATTGGTGGATCATCTCCGACGAGATCTACGAATACATGGCGTTTGATCACCCGCATGTGTCGCTGCTGAAGTTGTTTCCACAGCTGGCGGAGCGCTTTATCCTCGTCAATGGCCTGTCCAAAGGTGCGGCCATGACCGGCTGGCGCGTCGGCTACTGCGCCGGCCCGACCGCGGTGATGAAGCTGGTGCGCGACCTGCAAAGCCATTCGTCGACCTGCTTGCCCCCGTTTATCGAAGACGCGGCAACCTACGCCATCGGCCAGGGTAACGCGCTGCTCAAGCACGAAGTCGGCATCATGAAGACGCGTCGCGACCTCGCCCTTGGCCTACTGAAGCAAATGCCAGGCGTCAAAGTGGCGCAACCGCACGGCGCCTTCTATATCTTCATCGATGTCCGGCCGGCACTACGGCAGGCTAAAACCAAGATCGACACCATGGCGCTCAGCGAAAAGCTCTTGCTTGAGCAGCACATCGCGCTGGTTCCAGGCGATGCCTTTGGCGCGCCCGGCTTCCTGCGCCTGAGCTATGCCTGCGACGAGGCGACCATCACCGGTGGCTTGCAACGCTTGGCGGCCGGACTCAGCGCTCTCTAAATAAAAAGGCGGTTAGCGACGCATGCAGCACTCGGATCAAAGTGGTAAACAACAGTCCAGTCAGGCACCAGGCTCTCTCGCTGAGCGCGCCGTCGCCGCTGGCGTCGCCTTCACCAAGGACGTCGCCGCAGCCCGCGCCCTGCGCAGCCCGGAAGGGGTCGAAGCGCTGCGCCTCAGCTACCTAGGCCGCAAGGGCCAGGTCACGGCCCTGCTCGAAGACCTGCGCACCTGCAGCAAAGAGGATCGGCCGGCCGCCGGCAAGGCCGTCAACGTCTTAAAGCAAAGCATCGAGCGCGAGATCGAAGCCCTTAAGGGCGAGGCCGGTGCGTGGCTGGTCGCGGCCAAATTAGCGGCAACACCGCTCGACATCCATCTGCCGGTCGAGCCGTGGGTGCCGCAGGGCTCGCTGCATCCGGTGACCTTGATTCGTCGGGAGATCCTCGGTGAATTTCGCCGCATGGGCTTCACCGTGTACGACGGCCCAGAGATCGACTATGACTTTTATAACTTCAGCTCACTGAATATGCCGGCGGATCATCCGGCTCGCGATATGCAGGACACCTTCTATATCAGCGAGCAGGAGCATCTACTGCTGCGCACGCATACGTCTAATATTCAGATCCATTGCCTGCTCAATGAAAAGCCGCCGCTGCGCATCGTGGCGCCAGGACGGGTGTTTCGCGTTGATTCCGACCCGACGCACACGCCGATGTTTCATCAAGTCGAGGCCTTTGTCATCGATCGCGGCATCACCTTTGCGCACATGAAGGGCACCATCGATGCCTTTATGAAAGCGGTGTTTGGATCCAGCATGAAGACGCGCCTTCGCCCGAGCTTCTTTCCCTTCGTCGAGCCGGGCGCTGAGCTTGATCTGCAATGCGTTCACTGCAGCGGCAAGGGATGTCGCCTGTGTAAACAAACCGGATGGCTAGAAGTGGGCGGTTGCGGCATGATCCATCCCAACGTCTTTGAGGCTGTCGACTACGATAGCGATGCCTACACCGGCTTTGCCTTTGGCTTTGGTATCGACCGAATGGCCATGCTGAAATACAAGCTCGATGACCTCCGGACCCTGTTTGAGGGGAGTCACGACTTCCTCGGTCACTTCCCGATCTTTACCTAAGGTATAAGGTACACGGCACATGCAGGTTTCCCTGTCTTGGTTGAATGACTACGTCGATTTAAGCGGCCTCAGCACCGAAGCCGTCGCCACCGCGTTCACCGCCATCGGCCTCGAGGTCGAAGCGGTTGAGACCTCTAAAATCTACAGCGGCGAGGTCGTCGTCGGCCGTATTGTGACGGCCCAGCGCCACCCCAATGCCGACACCTTACAATTGACGACTGTCGATGTTGGCGCCGCCGAACCCTTGGCGATCGTCTGCGGTGCCCCTAACGCGCGGGCCGGCTTGACCGTCGCCGTCGCCATGGTCGGCTCCGAGCTACCCGGTAACTTTAAGATCAAGAAATCAAAGATCCGCGGTGAGACCTCCTGCGGCATGCTGTGCAGCGAGCAGGAGCTGGCTCTATCCAGTGAATCAGCGGGCATCATGGAACTCGACGCCAAACTCAAGGTCGGCACCGATGTGGCGCAGGCCCTGGGCCTCGGCGATACGGTCTTAACCCTAAACGTGACGCCAAACCGTGCCGATTGCAGCGGCGTCTTTGGCCTGGCCCGAGATTTAGCGGCGAAGTTGCAGCGCCCGCTTAAACGTCCAGCGCTTGGTCTAGCCAAAACCAGCACCTTGAAACCAGCCATCACCGTCCAAATCACCGACCAGGACGGTTGCCCACGCTTTGTCGCGCTGCAAGTCGACCAAGTCGCGGCGATCCCGGCGCCGGCTTGGATGCAAAAGCGACTGAGCGCCGCCGGTGTTCGGCCGATCAATCTGCTCGTCGATGCCACCACCTACACCATGCTCGAATTCAGTCAGCCGGTTCACGCCTATGATGCCCGTAGCGTCCGCGGCAGCCGCATCGAAGTGCGCGATGCGCGTGAAGGCGAAGCTTTGACGACTCTGGACGGCCAACAGCGCACGCTCAAGTCCGGCGATCTGTTGATCTGCGACGCCGAAGGTCCGATCGGCCTGGCAGGTATCATGGGCGGCGAGAACAGCGAGATCAAGGCCGATACGACGTCCCTGATCATCGAGGTCGCCGCCTTCTCACCGCGCCGCATCCGGCGCACCGCCAAGCGCCTAGGTTTGCGCACCGAGGCGTCGCAGCGCTTTGAGCGCGGCATCGATATCGACTACCTCGTCAATGTCGCCCGCCGCGTCGCAGACCTCATCGTCCGCGGCAGCGAGGAGGCCGGCCTAAATCCGCTGCCCCGCGTCGCCGCTGAGGTCATCGACAGCTACCCAGGCGACATCGCCAAGCGCGTCATCGCGCTGCGCATCAGCCAAGCGAAGGCGGTCCTGGGCGTCAACGTGCTCCCACGCGACGAAGTGATCGCCTCTTTGGAGCGACTAGAGCTGGAGCTGCTAGACAGCACGGATGACCGGCTCGTCTTTGAAATCCCGTTCTTTCGCGGCGACCTCGAGCGCGAAGTCGACCTGATCGAAGAGGTCGGTCGCTTGATGGGATTTGATAAGATTCCCTATCATCTGCCGGTGATGAACCTTCGCACGACGCCGGAAGATCCATTTATCGAATTTCAAGAACATGCGCGCACCGCGGCGGCGACGCTGGGACTGCGCGAGACCATCACCTTTCCCTTTGTCGCCATGACCGATCTTGCGGCTCTGGGCATCGAGGCCGGCCATCCCTATTACCCCTCGCTGTCGCTGGCGAATCCCCTCGCCGAATCGCACCGGCACATGCAGACCTCGCTGCTACCTGGCCTGCTGCGCGCCGTCAGCGCCAATCGCCGGCGCAGCGAGCACGGCACCCGCTTATTTGAATGCGGCCGCGGCTACTTTAGTCCGGTGGCCAAAGTCGAGGGCCCCAACCAGCCACCGGCCTTGCTGCGCGCGTTAACCCGCGGCTCGCGCCACTTTGCCCGGCGTGCCCGAGGCGAGGCCAACCGGCCGGTGGAGCGCCACTGGCTTGCCGCCATCCTTGATCAGCCGTGGCAGGACAAAGGCTGGGCCGGCCCGCGGGTTGCCACCAGCTTTTATCAAGGCAAAGCCGCCGTAGTCGCTATCCTGCGCGATTTTGGCCTGGCTGCAGGCGCCCAATGGGCCGAGATCAAAGCCGCGGATTATCCCTTCTTGCACCCCGGAGCTGCAGCGACCATCACGCTAAACGGCAAGGTCGCTGGCTTTGTCGGCGAGCTCCATCCACGCACGGCTGCGGCCTTGGATCTGGGCGAGGGCGGCAGTCCCGTGGTGTTGGAGCTCGATTTGGAGGTGCTCTTTGACGCCAAGGGCAAGGGCCAGCGTGCCACTCCAGTGCTGCAGCGCTTTCCCCAGGTGACGCGCGATGTCGCCTTTGTCGTTGCGGCGAGTAAAACCCACGCTGACTTCTTAGCCGCGGTGAAGAGCTGCAAAGCTAAACATTTTCTCGTTGCGGCCAGTCTCTTTGACGTCTATGCCGGAGATCAGTTGGCGCCGGGGCAAAAGAGCATGGCCTACCGCTTTGCCTTCCAGTCACCAGAGCGCACCCTCACCGACGCCGAGGTCGATCAGGAGTTGACCGGACTGCTCGGATGGGTCAAGACGCAGGTCGAGGCGGCACAACGGTGAGACGCACGGGGTGTTGCGAAAGTGTTGCAAGATTGCGCCACCCTGTATGAGTTAAGAGTTTTGAGCAGCGCTGCATTAAAATATAAGATGATCGCTTTCGGCTAGTTACCCACGACGCAACGAGCGTCCTAGCCTGGCACAGCAAATGCAGTGAGGAACAGCAGAGATCTGGTGTTTCCTCCACCCATTTGCCATGCAAAGGTGCAACGATATGAAACGCAAAGCTCCACTTTTAGACGACGTCGTCAGTGCGCCAAAATCCCCCGCCGCCAGTCACGCCGAAGGCCATATGTTCGAGGCGATGGGCCACGCTGCGCGGGATGCCGCAGACCGCGTCTCGTCGAGCCTCAAGGTTGCAGCAAGACCTCTGGTCCGCGCAGTCGATAGCGCCGAAGACGGGATCGACTCGGTGGTCGACTTTGTGACGCACATCGAGCCGCGCCGGGCCGTCAGGAAGGCCTCGGTCACCATCAAGCATCACCCCCTCAAAGCCGTGGGGATTAGCCTCGGCCTGGGCTTTATCTTGGGCCAACTGCTGCGGCTAGGACCTAGCGGACGGCGCTAGGTTAAGCTCACTGGAAGATACGGGGCGGTGCTTTTCAACGACTAACGCGAAAGCGCAGAAACTCGTCGTAAACGACCGCGCCATTTTTCTTCCAAGTAAACTCAAAACGATTCAGACCGGTGCCAGCAGTGACGGGTATCGTGAAGTTCTCATTGCCTGTACTGGTCACCACCGTCAGCGGCGAACCGTTGAGAGCGAGGGTTAGCTCCACGCCTGGGCCGGCCATATTTGCGCCCCGAGTGACGCGGAGTTGCAGCGGCTTACCGGCAAACGCTGCACCGGTGTTAAAGCCATCAAAGATGGCGCTAAACCCAGCAAATTGCCCCCAGCTGTTGGGGACGACCGGACGGGAAAAATCGGGCGGCGGGTTATTCGGATCATCCACCGAGTCCGCCCACAGGCTAGTAACCTTAGCAACGTCCAAATTCGGGTTACCCAGTTGCGAATTGCCGTTGGCGGGAAGCGGCTCAAACGCAACCCAGAGAAAGTTGGGATGGTCCTTAATGCTGGTGCCCGTCCACTCCCCACCGATGATATCGCCGCTGCCGTTTAGTTCGAGGATGTAATTCAAATCACTGGTGTAGAGAATTTGTTGGCCCAGGACCTCGGAGCCTGAGGAGTCAATGCTAACAATCGCCGTGTGCACCTTCACAAACTTAACCGCGGTCGGATTAAAGGCGTAATCGCTTCTGCCAGCAACGGCCTTGGCTGCCTGCTGCGCCGTCACGTAGTCGCTAGACAGCACATTGTAGCTGATCACCGGGTGGTTCCAGACCTCGTCGCCAGAGTAAACATCGATGATGATCGGATGCTGCATCCGACCGATCCAATTGGCCACGGCAGCATGCAGTGTTCCGGGATTCATCCCTTGGCAGTTATCCATAACCGTTAGATCGGAGCGTTGGTCTGGGCGCAATATTTGCGACTGCGGCGTGACGCAGCCGCGTGAGCCGCCGAGGAACTGGAAGTCCGCATTCATATAGACCTCTGCAAGCAAAGCCTTAATGTCCTGCGGCGCAAAGGTCACATTGCCGCGAACGACGCTTTTCCTTGGTTCACGCGGATGGCGCTGACTCGCCGCGGCAACGCCGTTGCAGTGACCAGCCCAGGACACGTTGGAGGTGTGGTTCGCTTCTTCCCAGGCACTAGCCCTATTGGTGCCGTTATTGAAGGCGCTATCGTACTTTTGCAAAGCCGACTGACCACCAACCATGACCTTATTGGTGCCGTGATCGGACTGCGGATAGTAGCTGCCGGTCATCGCCTGCTTTTCTTTTGGCAGCACAGCGGTCTTGGGTAGGTCATCAAAGTGCGGGGTGAAGGTTTGGTTCCACACCTGAAAGTAGAAGTCGCTGGTCTGCTGAATCTCCGCCGGTCCATCCGCATAGAATTCCGCCTTCGCCGACTTGCGCGCCGCCGGAATGGAATCGTCGTACTCACTACCGTGTGTCGTTTCCTTGCATCCAAGCAGGGAGCCGAGGCCAAAACAAAGGCCAAGGCAAAGCGCAAAGTGGCGTTGCTGATGCATAGAAACCTCTTGGATGGGATCTTATAATAATACCCCCACCCGCCCAGCAAATCCAGGGGTCAGTCACTTCCGCTAACTTACTGATATTCAAAGATTCGTAACGAAGTAGAAACCCTCATGGCAGCATGTTTACACCTAGCACAGCACAAATGGAGCGAGTGACATTTGCTATAGCGGCCATGCGAAACAAGACACAGACCTCGCCAAGAGTGGAGCTCCTCGTTGCTGTCCTCCCCGGGCCAAAACGCCTGGTGACTGGCCATCCATGACTCCAAGCACAGTCTGTCGTCCTTTAAATTCAGAGTGTTACATGTGGTGACTGACCCCATGGTATCCTCCTAAGTATCCCCAATCATCGGAGCAAGTCATGCGTCGTCAACCCATGTTCATGGTCGTCGTTGCGTTGCTAACTTTTGCTGGCCCCGCCGCCGCCTTATTCGCTGAGGCATGCGCCGAAGGTGACACGTGCGTCGTGGAATTACCGGGAGCGGTCTGCGGCGATGGCACGCAGATGTTTATGAACGTCACGGTGCGTACTGGGGCAAGTAAACTCTATGTGTATTTGCAAGGTGGCGGGGCGTGCTGGGATAGCATGACCTGTGCCTGCGGCTGGGACGGCAACTGCGCTGGTGGAACCGCGGCGACCTTGACGCGTCCCCTTGCCGATCAGGTGCGTTCGGGGTGGCATGATCCGAATGTTGCGGGCAACCCGATTAGCGCCGATTACAATATCGTTGAAATCCCCTATTGTAGTGGTGATTTGTTTATGGGACATAAACTTCAAAGCTTTGGTGGCAGAGGTCACGGCCTACGCCAATTCGGCTACCGCAACCTAAGAATTGCGCTCGGCTCGGTCAAAAGGATTTTCCCGAGTCCCGAAAGCATCGTCTTAATGGGGAGCAGCGCGGGAGGCATTGGAGCGGCATTTAACTTACATCAGGTGCGCCGGGAGTATCCCAAGACTCCGCTGAGTCTGATCGCTGACTCTGGGACTCCGTTTAAAGCCCCATACGTCCACCAAGGCGGCATGGATCGGCTGATGAACGCCTGGTCGCTGCGCGACAGCATCCCGAGTGACTACCCTCTGCTTGTGCCAGGGCCCATGGATCTGTCGGGAATCGTCAAGTATAACGCTAAGCGCTACCCGGACCACAACTATGCGCTCATCTCATCGTACGACGACTTGACGATGAACAGCTTCGCCATCCTGGTCGGCAGTCACTACGGCTTTTTTACGGTGCACTCCAATATCAATGACTTTGCCGATCATGATCTGGGCGGACGACAAAAGGTTTTTTACCTGACAGGTAGTCGACATACCTTTCACGACCTACCACCAGCCGAGGTGGTTGCCGACGGCGTCAATCTCGGCGACTGGCTGAGCGACATGCTCGAAGGCCAAAGCAATTGGACGAACCAACGCGCTAATCCAGGGCTGGCGCCTGCATTGACCCCTCAGTAACAGACTGTTAAAGTTGAACATCGACCTGATCTGGCGAGGCAAAGCTTATGGCAAGGGCACAAACCCATAGCGATGGGTCGTCGGTCAACGACCCAAACTACCATCCGCATGATCAAGGATCGGTCGATTGGAATCCCAACGGCAAGATGTTTCGCGAGCATGTTAGCCGGTATGTCTACGCCAGCAAGCTGGCCGCTGGCGGACACGCCCTCGATATTGGCTGCGGCAAAGGCTACGGCACCTATTACTTGGCCAAGTTCGCCAAGTCCGCCGAAGGCATCGACATGAATGCCGCATCGATTGATGTCGCGCAGGCGCATTTTCATGGCGCCCACCTGAGCTACCGCGTTGGCGATGCGCTGAAGGTCGCGACCTTAGGTAAGGCCTTCGATATGATCACGGCCTTTGAGATCATCGAACATCTGCCACCGGCGGCGACCGATCATTTTTTATTCGGCATTGGCCGACTACTGGCGCCGGGTGGCAAAGCGTTGATCTCAACACCAAATCACGATGTCGTGGTCAAAAGCGGCGTGCCAGTCCCCGATTTTCACATCAACAACTTTAGAGCGACGGAGTTGCGCGCGAAGCTTAAACAGCACTTTAAGCACGTGACAATGATCGGCCAGTTCAATGAGCGCCCAGGCCTTCAAGGATTACTGTTTCGCCTTGATCTCTTCAACGCACGCCACCTGTTGTCCGCAGCCCTTAAGCCGCTGTTTAAGTCCAACTCCACGGACCAAAACCCGCATGGCGATCGCCACACCGCGCAGTCACCAGCACGGCCTCAGTCTGGTATCGATGCGGCCTTCTTTGACAAAATTTATGACAGCTTTGGCGACTTTCGCTTTAGTCGTATGCACTGGCGCCAAGCGGGTTTGACGCTTGCGTTATGCGAAGACCCAAGGCGGACAACTGTCTAAATGGTATTTATCGGCCTCGGTTTATCCCTTCATATACCGATACCGGCGGCTTTCTAAAAGGGAATGCCACGTCGCTGGCTCGCTTTTAACGTCAGCCACTGCTTGCCATCAACGACGGCAGCAGCAGGCTGATCAACACGTTAAAGGAGCCTATCACGGTCCTACCGTAGGTGGTGTAGTTGCGGTTGCAGGGGTGGCCGGTGTCGGTGCCGTGGCCGGCGTCGGGGTCCCATAGGTTTCGCCGCGGTTAGCCGCGGTATCCGCCTTGCCCGTGCCTTCCTGAGCAATCAAATCGATGGTAATAATGACCGTGATGTCCTTGGCGACGCCCATGACGATTTGATTGTCCAAGCCGTTACTCGCTACGACGCCTTTGATTAAGGGCGAGGTAAGCTTCAAAATACCGTCGAGCGCTTCATCGGGTACCGTAGCGATCACCGGAAGGAGCCTGTCCGCCTGACCTTTTATCATAATCTGGGTGATAGCGATGGGGTCTAGGCTCATGCGAAAGCCTAGTTCATCAAACAGCAATGCTTTCAATGGATCTAAACCCGCAAAACCCTGTGCGCTATCGACAAAATACATCGAATTGGGGAAGGTGACATTCATTCCTGGTGGCTTGTATGGCTTAGCAAACTCCATCATTTTGATGGAAAATGTCCCTGAATAGTCCTTGCTGTCGAGTGTGGCGTTGCTCGTGACCGTGCTTTGAAGCACGCTTAAAGCCTCCTTTTTGCCCGCGAGTAACGATGGGAAAAACGGCCTTCCGGGATTGAAGGTAACACCACTAAGCGCGGTCAGCGCGAGGATATCGCCGTTCTTCTTGATCGGTAGTCCAGACCCTGGAGTACCAGCGGCGAACAACCCGGATAGCACCTTGGTGATGTCGATATGGCTGTTGATAATCGAGCAATCGATGGGCACCGCCGCACCGATAACGAGAAGCTTACTGAAGTCCCCAGCGTCTATCGCCTGCAGCGAAGGATTTAAGGAAACATCGATTTTGCCATCGCAAGCATCAAGATGCAGCAAATTAAGTAGGCCAAGGGGTCCGTCCTTACCGTCCAAGTGCACTTGGACTTTGTACGAGGCCTTAAGAAACCCCGCCAAATCAGGAACGGCGATTTTAGCGGGAGGCGCCGCGTCGACGGGCTTTGCAGCTGCGTCAGCGTTGGCTGCCGGACCACTAGCGGGCGATGTGGCCCCATCGACTTTGCCAATATGGGCGGCATCGTGGTTGGA
Source organism: uncultured Pseudomonadota bacterium (assembly GCA_903928445.1). GTDB lineage: Bacteria > Bdellovibrionota_B > Oligoflexia > Oligoflexales > CAIYRB01 > CAIYRB01. The sequence goes on from CAIYRB010000059.1 coordinate 38,364, forward strand.
GTTCGAGCACCCAAAAGTCACTATCGAGGTAACTGACCAGAACATCGCGACGACTCTATGGCTTGCTGCTTTAAATCTCACTTTGACGCCCCAAATGCCCGGCAGTTAACGCCGAGGCGAAGTTTCCTGGGTCCACGCCCAGGCGCTGCCCGTATTATCGGCATATCAAAGCTAAAACTTGAGCGATTTATTTTCTTAACCAAACTTATAATCGTTTAATCGCCTGGACTACCGGCAAAATACCTGATTTTACTCACATAACGCGCTAGCTTAAGGACTCGCCTAAGACCCGCCGGCAGCGCCTCAACGACGCGTAATAGCGCGTGAGTCGCCGCGTGCCTGGAAGTTTTCAAGCGACTTTGTCCTCCCAGGATTAACCTGATTGGACACGGCGTTGCGGGATCCTTACAACCTGTACGAAAAGTCCATTTCACCTAAAATACTTAGGCTTGTCGACTTTTCACACTGTCCCGTGAGGGACTTGTTCCACGTCCAGCTGGTGTTTGCCTGGGCCGTGCTTCAAACCCTGTCGGGCCTGAGCGGGG
>CAIYRB010000060.1 GCA_903928445.1 uncultured Pseudomonadota bacterium
TAGAGGACTAGGAGCGAAAAGTGGTAGTAGGGCCGACCTAGAGTCCGCGAAACCTCGCCAGCGAAAGCCAGCGAGACAGGTACGGAATGCGGTCACGTCCGATGCTTCAAGAATCCCCTTCCTTTAGGGCTGACTTTTACCCATATCTACCGTAACCAGATGAAAACATTAAATCTGGCCCATTTTGCAAATCAAGTGATTTCAGTATGTTACGGACTTGTGGGTAAAAGTCAGTCCTTTAGGGAGGGGAGGTTCAACAGTGAAAAGGTTAGTCCATACCTATGGTTGTGGCCGGAAGCGCGGCGTAAAAATGACGCCCCTCTTTAGGATCTCCCTGACATGGCGATAAAAGACGGTTATTATATCCACAGATGGCTTTTATTGAAGGTAACTTGGACCGATATTTGTCTATGCACCGAATATTTGAGGAATTTTTGGCGGGTCGTTCCGACCGCGCCAGGCGCACGCCATTGGTGGTGCGCGGCGCCCGTCAGACGGGCAAGAGCCATAGCATCCGTCACTATGGCAGGACGGCTTTTTCACATCTTGCCGAGGTCAATCTGGAGCTGTCGCCAGGTTTGGCGGCGTGTTTTGCCTCGCTGACAGCGGACACCATCTGTCGTGACCTCGAGGCGTTGCTGAAAGCGCCGCTGATCGACGGTCAGTCGCTGCTCTTCATTGATGAAATTCAGGCGGCACCGACCGCCCTGCTGGCGTTGCGGGCATTCAAGGAGCAAAGGCCTGGACTTGACGTCATCGCGGCCGGCTCGCTGCTCGAGTTCGCCCTGGACGACGACACGATCAGGTCGTTCCCGGTCGGCAGGGTTGGCTTTGCCTGGATGCATCCGCTGTCGTTTCGCGAATTTCTGCTAGCGCTCGGAGAGGACAGCTTGGTTGAACTGGTCAGCCAGGCGGTGCCCAGTCGGCCCGTATCGGCGCCAATCCATGACCGGCTGCTGGAATTGGTGCGCGAGTATTTTGTTATTGGCGGCTTGCCGGAGGTGGTTGACACCTACCGTGAGTCTCGGAGCTACTTGGAAGCCAGGATCGTTCAGTCCCGGCTGTCGCTTGGCTATGCCGCCGATTTTGTCAAGTACGGGCGCCGCTACGACTACCGTAAACTACAGACGATTCTTGGCGCGGTTCCGCGTCTCGTGGGTCGAGCTTTTAAATTCTCCCACGTCGACGCGGACGCCCGTGCGCGCGATCTTAAGCAGCCGTTGCTTGATCTGGAGCGGTCAGGCCTGGTCCGCATCATTCGCGCAACCGCCGCCAACGCCGCGCCGCTGGCCGCGGAGGAGCGCGACGGTCTGTTCAAAGTCCAGCTCGTCGACATTGGTTTGATGTTGAATATGCTCGGCATCGACCTTGCGGCGCAACCCCTGCTCGAAGCGCTGTTCGCTAATGAAGGCGCCCTCGCTGAGCAATTCGTTGGCCAAGAACTGTTGGCAAACCGGACCGCCGATACCAGTCCCGCGCTTCACTACTGGCACCGTGCAGCTAAAGGCGCTGAAGCGGAAGTCGATTTCGTGATCGCGCATCATGGCGTGGTCTATCCGGTGGAGGTCAAGGCCAGCACCACGGGCAGCTTGCGCTCCGCGCGGTTGTTTATGCAGGAAAAGGGCATCAAGCATGCGATTCGTGTGTCACAGCATGCCTTGTCGCTGCATGACGGGATTCTGTCGGTTCCGCTCTATATGTGCGCCGAGATTCCGCGGTTGTTGGATGGGCTGCCGCGATAGATTTGTCGCCCTGCTATTTTGTTAGGCAAGGATTACTGACAATCGGGTCATTAAATCATTGATGACTTGGAACCATGATCAAAGGACTAATCTATGACTCCATCACCGACGGAGTTGCTCTACTTCATCGAGGCTGCTAGGACTGGCAATTTTTCTCGAGCTGCCTCGCTCCTTGCTATTTCCCAGCCATCGCTGTCTGCAGCCATTTTGCGCTTAGAGGATAACGTCGGGGCCAAGTTGTTTGTACGCAGCCGACGTGGAGTAGAACTCACCAGACCAGGGAAGCAACTACTCGAACAGGCACAAAAACTTATGAATGCTTGGGAAGATGTGCGAAATGCCGCGCAAGCAACAGTGGAAAAAATCCAGGGTGCATACGCGATTGGTATTCACTCTTCAATTGCGATCTATTCTCTCGGGAAATTCCTGCCGAATCTTCTCCAGCAGCATCCAAAGCTTCAGATTGCGCTGCGGCATGACCTTTCGCGCAAGGTCACCGAAGCGGTCGCCAACGGCGAGCTAGACTTGGGGATCGCTGTCAATCCAAGAGCGCGTCCCGATCTCATTATTTCCCGGCTTGCTGTTGACGAGGTGACACTATGGAGAAGGGCTTCCCCCCGCGACAAGAAAGCTGGGCTTCAGCCCGAAGAGTCGGTATTGATCTATGATCCAAGTTTGCTGCAGACCCAGGCGATTCTAAAGAAAATGCGCCCTAGCGGTGCGCCCAAAAGAGTTATCGAATCGAGCAATTTAGAAGTTGTCTGCGCATTGACGGCGGCTGGAACCGGTGCTGGAATCATCCCGACGCGGATCGTTCAACACGCAAATGCCCAGCTCGTCAAAATGGAAGGAGCGCCGGTTTTCCGCGACGAAATCTGCGTCTTGATAAGAAAAGACAGTAGGAAGGTCGCAGCAATCAGGTGCATCGTAGCAGCTATCAAGCAATCTTTTTGACAGTCAAAAAGGGAGTTTGAATGAGCGTGCGCATGAATATACATGTTTTGGGCTGCTGCCATAGTTATTGGCTATGATAGCAATATGTCATGTCTATTAGACGTTCATGCCTCGTTCAACTAGATTCTTCTTTCGTCCGGGTCTAGAAAAACCTCAGCATGGGAGTCAAGGCTATGACATTAAATTTGAAGTTGATGATCGGTATGTTGAGCAGTGCAATGCTTTATTCTGTAGCGGCATTCGCCACTGAAGCAGTAAGCGAAGGTCGCCGCGTCGTATATGCCTGCGGGGGGCCTGCTTCACCGTATATTTTTCCGGACATTCTGGAAACTAGACTCGAGGTTAGTGAAGATCAGGTAGGTCATTTAAGGTTTTCGTTTCTTCATCAGTCACAGTTCAACAGCTCTGAGGATGTTTCAATTCATGCAGGAGGTCCTATGGTAGCAGGTCTTGGTGACATCCTGCTGTCTGGGACGGTGGCCGATTTCTCTATAAAATCGAATTTTGGGAATGAGATTGGGACCAAACTAGAACTTAGACGAGACGGTAGGCTTACGTTCGAATCCAAACTCTCGGATGGACAGGTCAAAGTAAGGGAGGTTGGAGTGAGCTGCTGGGGCAGTCTTTAGGCGCGCGCAGCCTCACATTCCCTGCTACCGGATCATCCAGGAGCATCTGGACACCTGCATCGCCGCCCGCGAGGCGGAGGAACGACCGCTCCCCGACTATATCAGCGCGGAGTTCGATGCCTACCTCAAGTGCAGCATCCCCGCCCACTGCTTTATCCAGCTTGTCTGCGAGTGTGCCAACAAGAGGAAATCGCGGCATTCAGCTGTAAGTTCCGTGGTTTCTGTCCAAGTTGCTGCGCCAAGAGGATAACCGAGGCGGCCACGCACCTGACCGACCATGTCCTGCCGCTCGCACCCTACCGCCAGTTTGTTGTGTCGTTCCCGATTCCTCTTCGTTACTGGCTGCACACGAATAAGCGCTTCGCCGCCGAAGTCTATGCCATTGTCACGAAGGCCATCCATCGTTTACTCGGACAAGGCCATCGCAGTGGGCATCAAAGACCAGCGGAAGCTTTCTTTGTCTTCAATCGGCAAGGTCCGGCGTTGTGATTTACTGAGCTGTGGAAATTCAGACCTTGAAAAGATTTCCTGGGCTAGGATGCCCAACGGCTGCCCGGTCGGACTGAATGCCAGCGTGCTGTGCATGACAAGGCCGAGCACGTCGCCGCCATGGTTAGTCTTGCCAATGGTACCCAGTCCGTCTGTTTGCTTATGGGTACTGAAGTTCAAAAAAGCGGAATCTTGGATGCCAAGAACGAGCTTTTCCCCGGTACATGCAGCTCGGCGATCAAATACAGCTAACCACTGAATCGCTGTACCGCCTTGGGCTATTTCTCTTCGTCAATGCGCTATGATATCATGACACTAGGCAGTTGCAAGAGCACCCGAGTGGCGTGCATTACGTTATCCGCACCAAGGCCTTCGGCTCGGCAGATGCAAACCAACCATTCCAAGATCTACCAAAATAAAGTCATTAAGGAAATTAGTCTCTTTGCTCCGTTCAGCGCTATGGGATCTAAATTTCATTTTAGTATTAAGCTTTGTTTTGCCGGAGAATCGGTCAAGGTAACAGGTAAAATCAATCAAGGTAAAAATGAAGAATTTTATAAACCTTCTATTCAAAATGTCTGCAGCATTGATGTGCTGCCCGCTTTGGGGTGCACCTCTCATTGAGAACAATCAGGTTTCACTGAAATTTCCTGCAGTCAGTACAATATTGAGTGTGGATTCAATAGAAGCCATTCTGTCTCTAGTAGCTCAGACCAAAGGATCGAATGTCTGCTATTTGGTTCGAGGCTATTATTCAAACGATCATGGTTCGAAAACATATCGCATAGTCGGTCGGACTCGTGTTCTGGAAGTTTATCGGCAATTGGTATTAGCGGGAGTAGATCCACGCACCGTATCGATATCATCCTTAGGTCCGATAAACGAAAACCGAGAATATCGAAGCAAGCCACCGGGCTACGTTGTGGTGGCAAAATTTCAACCGAAGACGAGACATGCTTGCACGAGCGAGAATTCGATTGCAGTAGCGGGGCAAAATTATGCGCAGGAACATTCGATCGATGAACTGATTTTGAACTATCCAATCTTAGATGCCGATCCCGTGCCTGCAGATCTGCTGAGACTCTTGAATCAAATAAGGCTTCGAGCGGGCAGCGATGGGCGCTTGACGATCGTGGCGTATGATGACAAGACAGGCAGCATCTATCTCAATCGGGTACTTAGCCGCTTGCGGGCCTTGGTGATTTTTCGCCAGGCAACTCTTGCTGGCTACCCTGCAAAAAATATCGACCTCGATTGGAAAGGCGCAGTTTTACCCACGGATAGTGGGCTGCCCCCACCCATTGTCGAGGCTCAAAGGCGGACGGTGGTTCGCTTTGTTCCGCCAAAAACAACGCCTGTCACAGCCTCAGTTAGTGAAAATCCACCTCAGACCCAAGAGGCACCCGCTGAAGTTGATTCGCAATCAAAGTCTGGAATACCCGAGGGCTGGTCCGTTGGACTATTCGCCGGACCATCGACGCCGCCTTCCAGCATTTCCAAAAACGTAAAACTTGCGACTGTCTATGGTCTTGCGATACGAAAAAAAACTCCGTCGATGCTGCCTGGTTTTGGCGTTGAAGGTCTCTATTCGAGCCAAAAGCATGCGAGGACAAAAGAAAATGGAGTCTCAGGCCAGGTAACTATTAGGAGCCTTCGACTTGGTGGAGAGTATGAAATTGCTGAGTGTATAGGTGGCGTGATCTTAGGGCATGGGGGACTCAGTGCACATCGATGGGCTGGAAATGCCACTTATGAGCCAAATGGTGAAACGAATCGAGATTCAGGCTCGGACTATGGAATTTATGCTGGGCTGGGTCATAGGTTTGGAGTTCTGGAACATTTTTACGCCGAGCCTAGGATCGAATTAGATGCTGCCCGGAGAAGCTTAGCAGGTTGGAAAGCACAATTAGTAATCGAATTTGGCTGGAGGTCATAGCATGTTCAGACTGATTTTTGCATTGGTTGCTCTTTTGCAGATGATGTCATCCTGCCAAGAAACGGATCGAAAAGCTTTAAAAATCTTCGAGTTCGGGAAATACAAGGATGTTAAGGTCTTGGCCACCTTGGAATTGGTCGTCGACAAAACAACCAAGTATTCGTCCATTATTCTCAAAGACCAGAGTTTTCCCGTAACCGCCAAGGTAAAGATGCGAGGTCAGTGGCAAGACATACTCGCATTTAGAACCAGCGACGGGCCAGGCGAGTTGCTCATGGAGACCAAAGAAATTGGCATCCCCGTGGAATTAATTGTGCGCCTACCGGCAGATTTCGCGGAAGAATCCATACTTTTACTCTTCAAGGCAGATATCGGAAATGCCGCCAGTCTCCAATTGCAAAGCATCAGGGGTGATCAACTTGAGTCGCTGTCAACTGCAGAACCTGGAGTTGCTGCCAGCTCAAATCCTGCTGTCGTCATGTCAATTGCATCAACCCTTGCGGTAGCGTTTGTTAGAGATGGCAATAGCAATATACAAGTGACAGCTAGCAGCATTTCATCGTTTCGCAGCCTTGTTGATACTCTTCGAGATTATCAGAAGACACTTCAGGATGGCGTTAAGCGGGATCTGGCGCTTGATGGGAGTGTTTACATTAAAGAATTGTTTGTTCGGATGGCATCAGGAATCCAGAACGATCAAGCCCTCGGCACCAAAATTGCAGGAAAAGTCGAGACAATCACCAATGATAACGCCGCCGCGACGGCAAGTGTCAAAGAAGTTACTGCAAACACAATATCAACCATTGCATCGACTTCAGAAACTGCCAAGAATGTCTTTCCAGACCAAACCGGCCCAGTTTCCGGAGGCGTACTGACTTTTAGCAATGTGACGGAAACAAGTATGACGGTCAGTTGGCCAGCAGCGACAGATGACGTCACTGCTAAGGAACTTTTGCAGTATAAATTGGTGCGTGCGACCACTTCGGCTGCGATTGATACCATTGCGGAAGTGGAAGCGATCTCCGGCGCAGCTTTAGTTATGGATTGGAGTGTCAATACACTGACCAAGAATGTCACAGCCCTAGCAAGCGAAGCAACTTATCACTTTGCAGTGCTGGTTAAAGATAAATCTGAGAACAAAACTCTTTATCCTGGTGGTGCGCAAGCCACTAGCACCCCAGCTGCGGCGCCAAGCACATTTTCAATGACGTCTGCAGCCGCTAGTGACGGGCAAGTTGTGATAACATGGCCCCAAGTCACTGGCGCGACATCTTACCAGGTAAAGCGCGGGACCAGCTCAGGAAGCTATCCGACCACGCTGAGTTCGGGTGCGACGAGCCCTTACACGGATTCAACTGCCACCAACGGTACCACCTATTACTATATGGTTATCGCAGAGAATTCAGCTGGCAGCACCAAAGCCTCTGCGGAAAAATCAGCAACGCCTGTGGCCGCGGCTACGGCGCCGAGCGCATTCGCAATGACGTCTGCTGTCTCAGGCAACGGACAAGTGGTCATAACATGGCCCGTAGTTACAGGTGCAGCGTCTTACACATTAAAGCGAGGGACCAGCTCAGGAAGCTATACGACCACGTTGAGCTCGAGTGCCACAAGTCCCTACACTGATTCAACGGTCGTCAATGGTTCGACCTATTACTACATGGTCACTGCGGTTAATAACATTGGCTCGACCAATGCCAACGCTCAATTAAGTGCCCTTCCCAGCGTTCCTGTAGTGTCAGTTGCAAAAATTGCAGCGACGTCTCTGTCCTCAACCTCTATCGGACTGTCATGGACTGCGGCCACAAATGCGCTCGGAGGCAACCTGACCTATAAGGTGTACAGGTCAGCTGTAAATCCTTCGAACGCTAGCTTTGCCTCGATTGCTAACGTGGAGTCGGGCACCTTAGTAACGACATTAACCAACACCACAACCGCTACAGTGAGCGGGCTTACAGTAGGGAATGCCTACTATTTTAACGTTGTGGTCCTGGATGCCAATGGCGCTAAAGCTGTGTACAGCGCATTGGGTGAATTTTTTAGTTCGTCAATACTGCTGGCATACCCTTTTAATAACAATGCCAATGACATCGTCGGCTCAAATAATGCTACTGTACAGAACGCCCCAGTTAAAACAGCAGACCGATTTGGTTATTCAGATAGTGCCTATTTGTTAGATAGAGCATCCAGCCAGTATCTGATTTCTTCGTCGAACCTGGGAATAAGTGGTAAAACAAACGTGACACTCTCAATTTGGGTCAAGGGCACAAGCGTTGCAACCCAAGGTTTAGGTGGATTCATCATGTATGGTGCAAATGTTGACGGAAGCGCCGGCGCCAAAGGAGGCATGGGCTTGGCAGCAGGTGCAGATGGCAATGCCAACAAATCGTATCTATGGGCTAATAGTGGTTCAGTTGAACAGGACCTACCCATCGGAGTGAGTACGAGCAATTGGCAACACTGGGTTCTTGTCTATAACACGACCGGGGGCTCTGGAAATGGCGGGATGTATGCATACGTCAATGGTGTAGCCTACCAACCCGTCACCGATTACACGGATATAAACCTTGTCAACAGACCGCTAGTCCTTGGCGCTTGGACCGATATTAATACGTACTTCGGTGGGTCCATTGATGACGTTCATGTCTACACCGGCGCTTTAACAGCAACCGAGGTGAATAGACTTTATGACGTAACGCGATAGACCCCTAGGCATGGCCGCGGGTTGATGAGAAGCGTTCAAAAAACTAGAGGGCGTGTTGAAAAAAGCCCAGATGCAAGGCGCGACCGAGGCGAGGACCGGAGCTGACCGAGCAACGCCGCAGATGGGTCTTTTTCAACACGCCCTAGACTATTTTGAACCTTGCCTCACTCCTCGATGTGATTTAAAATCCTAATAATCTTAGGTTATCCTTGGAGCATCTGGTGGCCCTTAGCGCGGATAAATCGAAGCAATTGGTCGACTACTGGATCAGGGGATCGACCGAAGACCTACTTGGGGCGAAGGAAATCATCAGTAAGACGACCCGCTATGCGAGTGGACTATTTTTTCTTCATTTAGCCCTTGAGAAGGCGTTAAAAGCGCTCTTCTGCAAAAAAATGTCCGAACATGCGCCATATACCCACAACCTTTTGGGGCTAATTGAAAAGCTTGGACTCGCAGTTTCTGAAGACGATCTAAAGATTCTTGCCGAGATCAATGAATTCAATCTAGAGGCACGCTATCCCGACGAAAAGTTTTCGCTGCTTGAACGCGCAACCAAGGACCTGTCCACACGCTACCTGCATGAAGCGGAAAGGTTGCAATCGTGGATATTCAAGATATTAAGCAGCTAGCGGTGGCGCTGCGATCGACGCTACGCCAGCATCAGATACGTGCCGAATGTATTGTGCTATTTGGCTCGCACAGCAGGGGCCTAGCCCATACACAAAGTGATATTGACCTTGCGGTGATTTCTCGAGATTTTGGTCGAGATCGCTTCTTAGAGGGAAGTTTGCTAAACCGCCTTGCTGTAAAGATTCACCCTGACATTGAAGCCGTACCGATCGGCCTTAGTGACTTCCTAGACCCGGCACCGATGTCGCCTCTTTTGCATGAAATCAAAGCATCAGGGACGATCCTTATCTAGTTTCAGCTCACTGTGTAGTGGCAACGTGCCCATACATGGTCGAACCCAAAGGGAAAAGTGCCTTTGTTTGGCTACTCTAGAAGGGCCCCCATCCCAAACAGAGGTGTCTATTATTCTAGAGGGATCGGGATAGGGATGGGGTTTGGGGGATCGGCTTTCGGGTTTGGGGGATCGGCTTTCGGGTTTGAAGATATGCGCTTTTGGGAGCTCGGGTGGGCGACGCAGGAGTCAAGATCCCTCTCAGCCATCCACAGTTTCTGCCGAAGACCCTAAAAAATCATCCCGGCAGGCGCTCACAACAAGCCGCCCATACCCGGTCGACAGCTAGATCGCGCATGCATTTAAAATGCCCAAGCGGGCATTCCTTTGGCCCATGATCGCTACACGGGCGACAGGCAAGGTCAGTGCCAAGCACCACCGACCCTAGAGCTAATGGACCAAAACCCATCGCCGGTACGGTGGCGCCAAATAGTGCCACCGTCGCGACGGCGTAAGCTGACGCCAAATGAATCGGCGAGCTGTCGTTTGCCACGAGCAAACTAAGCCGAGGATACAAACCCTTCAGGTCATCAAAGGAGGTTTGTCCGGCCAGATTAAGGAGCCGTGGATGCCCGGCTGGCACCGTCTGTACGAGACGAGTCGCCAAGGGCGCCTCCGCCGCGCTACCCAAGAGCACCACAAGTAGATCATCGCGGCCTAAACACCGCCGTAGCAGCTCAGCAAAGGCCGCCTCAGGCCAGCGCTTGGTGCCCCAGACGCTGCCCGGAGCGATCGCCACGACTGGACCTGGCCATTGCCGCAGCTGCTGCTGCCAGCCACTGGGCTCCAGCAACGGGCGACTCGGCATCGACACCTTGGCCGCCATCATGTCGAGCCGCGGCACACCTAGGGGTTCTAGCAGCAGGGCGATGCGCGACGCCTCATGCAGCACCGCCACTCGGTCGACCCTTCGAAAGGCTAAAACGCCCCCGGCGCTTTGCCGGTAGGTAATGGTCGGAAGTCGCAAAAATCTAGCTAGAAAGCTGGAGCGGTAGCTGCGATGCGCCTGCAGCAGCACCACGCCCTGTCGTCGCAAGGCACTTGGCAGCACCGCATCCAGGTCGCGGCGTACTTGGCGCATGGCAGCAAGTGCCGGCGCTTTGCCCTTGGCATAGACGATACAACTCGTTAAATCTTCATGTCCCGACAGCACCTGGGCACCGATCGCCGTTGTAATGATATGCTGTTTAGCACGGGGGAAGTGCTGCCGCGCCAAATGGATCGCTGCGGTTGTCAAAATGATATCGCCGATAAAGCCGGTTTGTAGCCAGACCAAATCGCTCACGTCCGCAGCACGGATCAGCGCCTTACCCATGGCACCTCGTAGCCTGGGTGTTTAAGCACCAGTGCATCCTCACCGTTGCGGTAATAAGCTTTGCGCCGTCCAACCTCGACAAAACCTAGGCTCTGATACAAGCCCCATGCCGCCAGATTCGATGGACGGACTTCAAGGATCACCGTCGGACTCGGCAATTCGCCGCGCGCACGCTCAAGCAGATGGAGTAACAGCAAGCGGGCTGTACCAGTCCGCCGATGTGCCAGCGACACATAGAGGTACAGCAAATCGCTCCATTCGTCGGTGACCTCCACCAAAACGACGCCATGCCACTGTGCGTGCTCACTGATTGCGGCAAAAAAGGCTCGGCAAGAATCGCCCGCGAGCATCGCCTGCGTCTCAGACAGCGACCAAAAAGGCAGCTGACCTTCCTGCCAAGCAGCGGCGAATAAGCCAAGTTGCAGATCCTGTTCGGGCGTACCGGCGTAGGGAAAAACCCCGACTTCGGCAGCAGGAAGCACGCCGCCGTCACGGTCCATCGCCACGGCTCCGCTGCGTTGGTGCAATCGTTTGAAAGGTGTTGGCGCCGGCGTAAATCCGCGTCGCGGCACGATTGCTGAGATCGGCCAGCCATTTCGCTAGCACACCAGGCTGAGCCTGCGCCGCGGCAGCAGCATTTGGCAGGGCCTGAGCTTCCTGGCGGTTTTTACTGCGCCGAAAGGCGGCGACACGCAGCACATTTTCCAGGGCATGGGCCAAGGCTTGATCGTCCGCACCCAGGCGCTTCAAGGTTGCGGCAAAGGCCCCGCCCGTAGCTCGCCTAGCCCGTAACTGAGCGGAGTATTTTTCGAGCATCGCATCGACGCTGCCAAAACTTCCAAGGCGCTGCGCTTCTTGCAGGATCATCATATCTTCAGTAAACAGCGCTAGGGATGCACTCCAATTGCTGCGATCGACAAACAGTCCGGTTTGATCTGTATCAGTGCGAATGCCTGCACGCACGGCAAAGTACAACTCCAGCTGACGCTGGCTGTAAGGCACTTGATTGATCGCTACGACCAGTCGATCACCGAGTTGCTGCGCTGCTGCCGACGTCGGTGCAGCTAAAGTCCAGCACAAAATCAATGTGCAAATGCTCAAACAGTACGAATAGTACGAATAGTACGAGCGCAATGGCTGAATGTGAACTTTCACCTGATTAATCATGATCGCATTGTAACGCAAAGGCCGATGGTCGGCCATCACTTACCAGAAGCCATGAGAGCGCTGTGCCCCAAGGCTGCCATTGAGTATTGACAACGTTTGAATTACTAAAATCGTTATGACAAGGACTTGACTTCCCTTTCGATCGCTGTAAACCTGTATACATCGCACCTTAGAGGTCTATTTTTTCCCGGCAATTTGCTAGCTATTGGAGGATTTCGTATGAATAAGGCTGAACTCGTCGAGGCCATTGCCAAGGTCACCCTGCAGACGAAAGCAGACACTGAGCGTACTCTTGATGCGCTGATCGACGTTGTCGGTAAGAACATCAAGAAAAAGGACGGCGTCAAACTCGTCGGTTTCGGCACCTTCGCCGTGTCCGCGCGTAAAGCCCGCGTTGGTCGCAATCCTCAGACCGGGGAAGAGATCCAAATTCCGGCCCGCAAAGTTCCGGTTTTTCGCCCAGGCAAGGAGCTGAAGGAAGCCGCGCGTTAATTCGCAGCCGCGACTTAGGCCAAACAAAACCCTCCAGCTTAAACAGCAGAGGGTTTTGTTTTAGGTGTCACCTCTCGGCAGCAGCAAATTGACTGCGCCACCTCAATCAGCGTAAGCATCGCCTTCTTCGAGGAAATCGACTAAACGGAATTTCGCCAGTTGCGACGCCGGCAAGGTCGCCATTTCGCCGTCGCGCTCATTGTCGTCTTCGCGAGCGAGCAGGTAGGAACCATGGTCACCAGCTGCCGTTCCCGGGTGGTAGTTGAGTACAACCCACATTTCTTTATTTTCTCGATCGAACACGCGAAACGGCATCATATATGAGAACCTCGGCTACCAGAATGGTTGAAACGGTGACGATGCACCGACGAAAACAAGGCATGCTAGCATGATTCTCCTAGTTGATCAGCACCTGAATGTGCTGAACCTCATCGCTTGCCGCATGGAACACAGCGTAAATATTGCACACTTTTTCCAAAAAGGTCTGCGGGTGATCAAAAGTGACACTGACGCCGCAGCTGAGCTTACCATTTTGCACAGCGGCGGGCGCTGGTTTGAGAATGCATGAGGCATTTAATTGGCGATCCACAGACCTGGCCACGGCATAGAACTGGTTGGCGCAGGCACTGGCATTGGCTTCATCGCTAGCCGCCGTGAGCGTCGCCGAGCTGAAGACCACCTTGGCGGCCGCCAACGCGTCAGCGATTGCATAGACAGCCGTGGCGCCATCCACTGGCTTTAAGCCGGTGGTTATTTTGCCCGGCTCGGCGGCGGCAGGCGTCGCCACCAGCGCGGCAAAAGCCTTTTGCATTGGACGCTCCGGCTGGCAAGTCGGCTGCAGCGGCGTACCGCCGCAGAGATCGTGCGCTGCCGGCGTTGGGCGACAGCTAAAACTTTGGCCAGGCGCTACCTTGGCCGTCTGACCGGGAGATTGTGTGACGACCTTCGGACACATTCCCTGCCACGGCGGCGGCGCCAAGCCGCTCGCATCGGGATAATGCATCGCCCACTGCCCCGCGCCCACGCCCGAGGCTATTTGCGATATTTTGAGACCTAGCGCTGGCGTCATACCCGCATGGTTCAAGCCCGCCCCAAAATCAACACTACCAAGCCACACTCGCTGCTGATGGTAATAACTGAGCCCGGCTTTTTTCAGTACCGCCCATAAGTCGACGACGTTTGGCGACTGCGCCCGAGCAATATAATCCAACTCGAACACGTAGGCGAGCAGCTGACTTTGGGTTGGATGAAAATCGACGTACTGCAGCGCGTGCTGATCAGAAGCTGTATCGCTATCTTTGGCGGCCCCAACGATGGAGTACAAGGACGGTGTCTTACTACCAACCGGCGCCGCCTGCCGTGTGACGATGACGACGGCTGGGCCGCTAAGGGGAGTGAGTTGGACCTCGCCCAGCGCCCAGGCGACGTCGGCGTCCATATATGCTTGGAGCGATGGAGTCGGCGTCGTGTCACGACAGGCGCTCATCAGACTCAAACACAAGATCAAGATCAGTCCTCGCGGGCTGCCACCCAACGCAAAAGTACCGTCGCCCTTAGGTCGCCAGGAAATCGCGCGATATTTCATGCCATGGTCCCCGCGACGTTTAAAATGTATCGGTTAAGGTGCATTATATCAGCAACTAACCCGGTTCGCTCAAGATTCCATAGCCGCCGTCCAATAAGTATGGTGCCAAGCAACATTCAAGTTTACCACGCCGCATTGACGACGCCGGCTGGACTGAAAAAAGGCAACCTCATAGCTGCAGAAGCCGCCGTCATCAGGTCATCCTGCGGACCACTTCCAGAACTCTCGATCGATGAGATGAAGAACATCGTGACGATCTTGGCTAAACTCAAAAAGACCAACAAAGCCGACAAACCGGCTCACCTCAATCCACTAAAACCAAGCAGCGAAGTCGTCAGCGGCGGTGATGGGCCAACTTAACGCGCCATCCCCGGTCCCTCCGACGTCGCGGAAAACTGAATCTCCGGGTTGCGCTCTTCCATCAATCGTAAGCGCCAAGGCTCATCAACCAGGATCGTCGGCAGCTGATGCTGGTCGTAACAAACATTTTGACTGTTGGCCTGGATAAACTCAGCCAATTTTTCGGCCTTGGCCGAGGTGATCCACCGCGCCACGCCGTACGGCAGATTGACAAAGCGCACCTGCACCCCGTACTCGGCGAGGATCCGGTACAAGACCACTTCAAACTGCAACGGCCCAACCACCCCAAGATATTGATCGTTGGAATGCGCCGGCCGAAACACCTGAACCGCACCCTCCTCGGAGAGTTGATCAAGCGCCTTGCTCAACTGCTTGGACTTAATCGGGTCGACCAACACGACGCGGGCGAAGTGCTCAGGAGCAAACACCGGAATTCCAGTAAAATGCAGCGCCTCACCACCGCTCAGAGAGTCGCCGATGCGAAACACGCCTGGGTCATGAATGCCGACAATGTCACCTGCATAGGCTTCATCGACTAAACTACGATCTTGGGCCATAAACTGGGTCGGACGTCCAAGCCGCATATCACGACCCAGACGCACGTGAAAGGACTTCATATTGCGCTCAAAGCGCCCCGAGCAAATACGCATAAAGGCCACGCGGTCGCGATGCGACGGGTCCATATTTGCCTGGACCTTAAAGATGAAGGCAGAGAACTGCTCTTCGTCGGCAATGACTTCACGCTCATTGGCCACGCGTTTTAGCGGTGCCGGCGCGATATCGATCAAGGCTTCAAGCAGGGTTTGCACGCCAAAGTTGTTGACCGCGCTGCCAAAGAACAGAGGCGCCAACTTGCCGTCCAAGTAGGCTTGACGATCGAATTCATCGCCGGCTCCAGTCAGGAGTTCGATCTCGGCGATAAGACTCTGAGTCATCTCCTCGCCGAGTTCAGCCACGACCTCGGGACTATCCAAAGCCAGACCTTTGAGCGCCACGGGACGGGCCCGGTCGGCGTTTTTTTCAAAGATCAGCAGCTGATTGCTCATCCGGTGATAGACACCGCGAAAGGTCGCTCCCATGCCGATCGGCCAAGTCACCGGGTAGCAGGCGATGCCCAGGGTCTTTTCGATCTCGTCCATAAGCGCAAAGGGATCGCGGCCTTCGCGGTCCATCTTGTTGACGAAGGCCATCACCGGCGTGTGCCGCAGCGCGCAGACTTCGAACAGTTTCTTTGTCTGAGTCTCGACACCATTTGCGGCATCGATCAGCATCAACGCCGAATCAACCGCCGTCAGCGTCCGGTAGGTATCCTCGGAGAAGTCCTGGTGACCGGGAGTATCGATCAAGTTAATCAAGTGACCGTTGTAGGGAAAGTTCATCACCGAACTCGTCACCGAAATGCCGCGCGCCTTTTCGATCTCCATCCAGTCGGAGGTGGCGAATTTTTTTGAGCGTTTCGCTTTGACGGTGCCAGCCAGCTGGATGGCGCCGCCGTAGAGGAGCAGCTTTTCGGTGAGGGTCGTCTTACCGGCATCGGGGTGGGAGATGATGGCAAAGGTACGTCGCTTGCTGATTTCCCGGGACATTTCAACTGACATCTAAGCATCCTATAGTCGCCGAAGCAGGAGCGAGGACAGCGTATTCGCTGGCCAATTCGGCCTTAAACGGCATGGGCATCGCGGCATGTGGCAGCAGACAGGGCTGACCTGTCACCAGGCTTTTACCCGCCACGGTGACCCGGCCCGAAAGCATCAGCAAGGCACCGTAGCCGCCCTCGATGCGCAACCTTAGCTCGGTCCCAGCCGGCTGCGAACAGAGGACCGTCTTATAGTACGGATTGGCGGGAAACTCACGCACCGAAATGCCGCCGCGAAGGGCGCTGACCTTGGGCTGACGCCGCAGGCTGTCGACATAGGCCGTGCCCACCTGGCGCTCAGGGTCGATCAGCGGCAAACTCTCTTCGACATGCAGGGGCCGCGCTTCGCCGTGCAGCGGATCAAGCCGTCCCGCTTTGTCATAGCGGCGCCCCCAGTCCCAAAGGCGATAGGTCTTGCCAGTCTTGCCGGTAAGAATCCGCTGCGGCTCCAAGACGGTGACACCAGCCCCGATCGCATGGGTAACACCTGGCTCGATAGTGAAGAAATCCCCGGCCTTTACGGCGACAAAGTTAAGTAGATCCTTGGCCTTATCGCCGTCCAGTAAGGCCAGGCGCAAGGCCTCACGCGAGACCGCGCGGGAAAACCCTAGGTAGATACCGGCTCCAGGCGCTGCAGCAAGGATCAACCAGGACTCCGGCTTGCCGCACTCACCTGGCGTAAGAAACCGGTCGCCATCGGCCGGATGCACCTGCAACGACAGCGGCTCGGCGGCGTCCAGCAGCTTCAGCAGGATCTCGCAGCTCACGCCTTTGGACCGCACCAACTCAGGCGACAAGATCGCTTCGGGATAGCGCTCGATCAAAGTCAGTAAGGGTCCCTCGAATCCCTGTCCGGGGACGACCTGGGACGGAAAGGCTGGGTCGCAGGAGAACTCCCAGGATTCGCCGATCCTTTGGCCTCGAGCGGTGGGAACAAGATCCAGCTTGTAGCGCTCACCGATGACCTGGCCGCCCCACGGGGTCCTGGTCAACGGCGTGAAGTTGTTTGGACTAAGCAAGATCGGCGAGCGTAGCCAATCCGGCGCCATGCCACTGCCAGCACTCACAGGCCCCTTACTCATCAGGCAGCTCCAGGCGCGAACAAGCTCTTTTCGCAGCACTCAATCAGGATATGAATGACCTTGATATGCAGCTCCTGGACGCGGTCTGAGTAGGGGGTCGCACTGGGCGTGCAGATGGTTAGATCGGCCAGAGCACTTAGCTTGCCCTGACTTTTTCCTGTCAAAGCAATCACTTTGACACCACGTTGGCGCGCAGCAGTGGCTGCGGCTAAGACGTTTGGACTAGAGCCCGAAGTGCTGATGGCAAAGAGAACGTCACCCGGGCGACCATGCGCCGCAATAAACCTGGAAAAGACCTGGTCAAAGCCGAAGTCGTTGGCTGCACAGGTGAGGTGAGCTGGATCGCTGATGGCCAGGGCCGGAAGGGGGGCCCGCTCCTGGCGGAATTTACCAGAAAGCTCCTCGGCGAAATGCATGGCGTCGCACATCGAGCCACCGTTGCCACAGCTATAGACGTGGCCTCCAGACTTAAAGGTCTGCACCAGCAAGTCGGCGGCGGCGGCGATTTGCCTCAGCGTCGGGGCGTTCTTTTGCAGATCGCTTAGCGCCGCCTGAGCGCTCGCGAGTGCGGCGTTGATCGGATCAAGATATTCCTGCATGGACCGTTCCCCCTTGTTTTCTGAGATTACACTAGAGTGGCCGAGGGGTAAAACATCGGCTATAAGGTCAGCAAAGGGAGGGTCTAAAATGGTCCAGCAAACGAGCATTGCCACCTTTGCCGGCGGCTGTTTTTGGGGTGTGGAAGAACTTCTTCGGGACCACCCGGGAGTGACGTCCACGCGCGTCGGCTACACCGGCGGCGATTTAGTCAACCCCCGCTACGAACAGGTCAAGACCGGAACCTCCGGCCACGCCGAAGCGATCGAGGTACACTTCGATCCAAAGCGTCTGAGCTACCCTGATCTGCTGCGCTTCTTCTTTCGCTTGCACGACCCGACCACCCTCAACCGCCAAGGCAACGACCGCGGCAGCCAATACCGCTCGACGATCTTTTGCCATGATGACGCGCAACGGCAAGCAGCGGTGGCCGTGATCGCTGAGATCAACGCCTCGGGCAAATGGCCAAACCCGGTCGTCACCCAGGTGGTCCATGCCTCGACCTTCTACCCGGCGGAAGACTACCACCAGAAATACCTAAGCAAAAATCCCGGCGGCTACACCTGCCACTTCGTCCGCGATTGACCCGTCCGCAGTGGGTGGGTAAACTTGCGACCACACGATTCTTTGCTGATCACATGGGCGACCCCAATGGCTTACAAAAAATTCCTTGTCGACAACACCACCTGCTCGCGTCGCTACCACATCACCTATAACGACCAGGAACATGCGGTCGCGTCCACGAGCATCAAGTGCCAGCAATGCGGTGTCACCATTTTTAGCGCCACCAATCACCCCAAGGTGTCCTTGGCACGCGAGGAGAATCTGACCAAGACCTCCCAGCTCGCCGACATCCTCGTCAGCGACTGTTCTTTTGAAGACAGCCTGTCGCAGCGCACCATCCCAGGCCGCAAGGATCAAGACTGCCACGTCTATCCAAGTCACGTCGTCCCCGTTACCAGACCTGGTCACTGATGAAGCGCGCAAGCTCTGGCCACATCGTCATCATCGACCCTGCGATGCGGGCTCCTGAGCTGGCCTCGCTCAACCGCATCGCCTTGGCCTCGCCCCTTCCCGTCACCTACCATCTGCCCGCTCTGTTTGGTATGGCATCGCTGCTGCAACAGGATGTGGCCACGGCGCGCGGAGTGATCGTCCTTGGCAGCGCCTCCAGCGTCAATGATCGCCTGGAATGGCAGCTTGCCTTGGAGGCATGGTTAAGGCCACACCTCGACCAGGGCATGCCGACACTCGGCATCTGTTACGGCCATCAGATGCTCGCCCATCTCTTTGGTGGACGCGTCACCTATATGTTTGCCGACCAGCGCAAGCATGTTGGACTCCGCCAAGTCAGCATCGACGCGACGCCGTGGTCACCAAAGATGGACGGCGCCATCGCCGTGTCGCATAACGAACACGTCGCCGCAGTGCCAGACTGCATGCGCGTGATTGCTCGCAGCAACGACGTCGCCGTCGACGGCCTCGCCCATGCGACGCTACCGATCTGGTCCTTTCAATCGCATCCCGAAGCCACCCCGGTGTTTTTTGCCGACCGCAAGATCGACATGGTGGATCATGTTCTGGGCTTTGGTCACGATCTGGTCGACCGTTTTATCCGCTTTGCCGCCGCCC
Organism: uncultured Pseudomonadota bacterium; assembly: GCA_903928445.1. Classification (GTDB taxonomy): domain Bacteria; phylum Bdellovibrionota_B; class Oligoflexia; order Oligoflexales; family CAIYRB01; genus CAIYRB01. Next base: position 19,285 of record CAIYRB010000060.1, read on the forward strand.
GTTCCTAGTCCATCCGTGGCCCTAGGCCCGGTGTGGACAGCCGCCATACTGGGCACCTTCGCCAGGGTTGTAGGCAAAAAGCGCCCGGTCTAAAAATTTTATTCCTTTAATTCCAACTACTTATCTAAAATGACGACGGATCAGCCTAAACTCCTTGCCGCCCTGGTCGATGAGTCCCTCAGGAACACATGATGTCGTTCCGCAGGAATTAATGACAGGAGGTCAGCGTTATGGGTTTGCGTATCCGGACCAACATTGCGTCTTTGACAGCGCAACGCAGGTTAGGGAGTTCCACTGAGGCCTTACAAGCCTCTGGAAACAAGCTCGCTTCTGGCGAGCGAATCAACAAAGCAGCGGATGATGCCGCGGGCTTGGCAATCTCGGAGAACCTGCGCGCTGACGTGCGCTCTCTGAACATGGCCAAGCGCAACACACTCGATGGTGTGTCGCTGGTGCAAACGGCAGAGGGCGGTCTCATGGAGACCACCAACATGCTGGTGCGCTTGCGGGAATTGGCGGTGCAAGCCGCCTCCGACACCATCGGCACGAAGGAACGCGGATTCCTCGACCAGGAGTACCAGTCGCTCAAAAGTGAGATCGACCGGATCGCCAGCTCGACGGAATTCAACGGGACGCGTTTGCTGGTCGGCACGACACAGATCGCTGACGACATGCACAAGGGCGAGAATCAGTTCCCGCTCGAAGTCCAGGTAGGTAAAGATTACTACCGCGAAACGGACTCGCTCGAGAACAAAGCCACCGTCAACATCATTCGCCTCGATCTAAACAACATCAATGGCTTCTCCACCGGCGAGAACTCCCTGATGTTGGACAAGACCATGGCCGGTGAAGACGTCGCTGGGATCTCCGAGAAGCACGATGCTCAGCTGAGTATCGGCCGCCTCGACGAAGCCATCACCACGGTTAACAGCTACCGCGCTTATCTCGGCGCTGTGCAAAACCGGATGACCTCGACGATCGCTAACTTGGGCGTGCAAACCGAGAACTTGGATACGGCGCGTAGCCGGATTCGCGACACGGACTTTGCTGCTGAAACAGCAGAGTACACCAAGTCGAAGATCCTGCAGCAGGCTGGCACCTCGATCTTGGCGCAAGCCAACCAACAGCCTCAAGTGGCTCTTGGCCTACTACAGAACTTGTAAGCGTGAATGGTTAGGGTTTTTATGTCTGACTCCTGAGTCATTAATTTAGCGCGGGGGGAGGTTCCCTCCCCCCGCGATATATAAATGAAACAAGAGGATCTTATGCGCCTATCTGCGTCCCTTTAGCTTCAAATAGGCTATGAGTGCGGCTGGGTCATCGGTAATGATACCATCAACGTTTGCGGCCAAAAGCCAATCCCAGTCGGCGACCTCGTTGGCCGTCCATGGAATCACGCGTACATGAAGACGATGTGCCTCGGCGACCGATTCAGCGGTCAACCAGTCCATCATCGGCGATAGCACAGCAGCGCTTGTTGCCTGAATCAGGCCGGGCCAAAATGGAAAATTTTCACCGATCAATGGAATCAAAGGGATCTTCGACGCCAATCGATGCACAGCAGTAAGCGTCCTATAATCAAACGACTGGACGCTGACCCGGTCGCTAAGCCCATGCTTTGCGATCACCTGCACGAGCAGCTTGGCGAATTCCTCGGGCGTCACGCTTTGCTCAGGAAACCGCGGGACGATCTTTGTCTCAATGTTGAAGCGAACCCGCCGCGCCTTACTGGATGGGGAAGCAGCGACCATGGCAAAGAGTTGTTCGAGGCTGGGTATAAACGTTCCTGGCACCGGCACTTGGCGGGGAAAATGCGGATGCTTCAAGCTGCCACAGTCGTAAGCTTGAACCTCTGCCAACGTCAGTTGGTGGATGCGCACGTGGTCGCCGACTGGCTTGCCCCCTGGGGCCAAGCACAGGACCTGCGAGATCAGCGGGTCATGGGAGATCACCAGTTGTTGATCCTTGGTGACCTGGATATCGAGCTCGAGCGTATCCACTCCAGCCTCGATCGCATAACTAAACGCCGGCAGCGTATTCTCTGGCCTCAAGGCCCTGGCTCCGCGGTGTCCTTGCACTTCGATCCGCGTCGGCTGCACCGGTGCGGCCGCGGCTTGCAGCCAAGTTAAGCACGCAGCAAGTAGCGCTATACGCAGCCCTTGCATGAATGTGTTGCTTAGTCTCCGCATCGTCCACCGCCTTTGAGCTAAAAGCTATAGCTCAAAGGGGTAACGAGTGGGAGGCGGCGGAGTCATTCTTAACTACAAAATAACCCTGTCTTTACGACGCCCGACGCGTGAAGCGCAGCGTATCCCCGGCCTCAGTCTTAATGACCAGGCTTTGCGCCTCAAGAACATAGGACTTCCAAGCTAAGCTGGGTAGATCGATCGCTGGAGACGGTTCGGGAAAACAGGCCATCTTGGTGCTCACCAAGGCCCAACCGGGGCTCTTGTTGATCAGGCCATCGGTGCCAAAAACGAATCGCGACGGTGCTCCAGAGATGCCGATCCCGCCGAAGTGATTGCAGCCGTCCGAGCCACCAACATTTTCACGATCGATGCGGAGGTAGCCAAAATGGCCGGCCTGCACCCATTCTGTCCCGACCAGAGAGGGAATCGTTGTACTTGGTCTGACTGATGAATCGTCAGACGCAGTCGCCACCTTGCTCGCGGTATGTGTGCTGCCGCAACCACTCCCTGCCAATGTAAGGGTACACACTGACAGGACACTCAAGATGATTTGCTTTGCCACTTTATCGGCGCCGTTTAAATGCCACATTATAAAATCCCCCTTGGTCAAGGTTCACAGACTAAATCGGCGGGATCGTATCACTAAATAGTCCCTGGCGCGAAAGAGAATTCGCGCCAGGGACTATTTAGCGGCGGAAGGCCTCACTGTGCACACAAATGAGTTCCGTCCACCGCTGACAACGGCCCGACCATGGCAACAGGAACGTAGACCATCACGGAATTGGCTGGAATCCGCCGCGACGCAAAGCTGAGTTCCCCAGCTGCATTGTTCTTAGGCACGGCCAAGTCGTGAGGATTCTCCAGGTTGGCGAAGGTGGCTTGACGATTCTCCACGGCTAGGTCGGGAATGGGTAGATCCTGCTCCGTGGTATTGATCAAGACCAAGGCTTCGTAGCTGCGGTGCAGGGGGTCAACCCGGGTAAAAGCCATAAATCCTGCATTGTCCCCGGTGGACCAACGCCAGGTGATATCGCCCACGCGAAGCGGCTGACACGATTTGCGCAGCTTCAAGAACCGCCGCGCCGTCTTGTAAACAGCGTGATCCCGATTCAAATATGGATCAACGCCGCCACCAAGATCGCCCGCTGCGGCAATGGTGCCAATGTGGGCTAGTGCGTTTATTTGCGGCAATGAGCTGCCTAAGCGAAACATCCCGCTGCGAAACATATCCTGCCGATAGTTGGCATCATTCTGGGCACTGCCCGGGCCAAAACAGCTCGGCTCAAGATCCTTTGCGTCAACCGATGCGTCGACCGTGCCGCGCACGCAAGCGCCGTTAAAGCCCTGTTCCATCCCGTAATAAATCACCGGAATGCCTGGAGCGACTGCGAGGTAAGAAAGGGCAAGGCTGGACTTTTTCGCCGAATTATCGGCAAATCGCTGCCAGTCATGGATTTCAAGGACAGTTAAATTCAACCTCGGGTCGCCTTGACCAATCAGGTCTTGATAGTAAGAATCGTCGCGAAAGTAATGCTCAAGCACCTGCGACGAACGAACATTGTGCAACACATCGCGGGAGACTCCTGAATGCGCAAAGTCGTAGACGCCAGTAACACCAGGGTACGGAAAAGCAGGAAACTGCGCTGCCACTCTCCCCAGCGACTGGCCGCCTTGTGCTTGCGTTTCGACCCGGTGATGCCAAGACTGTGTGTTAATAGCTGGATTCATCCGGCCAAGATGCATTGAGATCGTCCGTGAACTGCCTGCCACCTCGGCTACGGTGTAAAAATGCGATTTACCCAGTGTGTTGGCATATTGGCGGATCTCTGTCGCGAAATAAGCGGAAAAGTCGGTGGTCGTATGCTTGACCGCGTCGAGCCGGAAGCCATCGACATCGGCATAAGCGATCCAATACGCCATAAGGTTTTTGTAGATCGCTTGAAAATCGGCGTCCCTAGTGTTGAAATCCAGCATCTCGGCCGAGAAATCACCAAACCTGGCAAGAGGGCCCTCGCTGCGCATTTCCTCAAGAGAATTGGCACCACAGCGGTTTAAAAAGCGCTGCAGTTTGAAGGGAGGAAAAAAGGCCGACGAAAAGGTCAGCTCGTGCTGGTACGGCGAGGTGGCTTCGATGCCCCTAAGGTCAGCGGCGTCGAGGTCTGCGGCACACTGAGTATGATCCTGGCTCTGATGAACTTGAGCGTATTTGGTACCAGCATCACAGATATGATTGACCACGATATCGAGGACGACTCTAATCCCTCGCGCATGGGCTGCTGCTGTCAGCTTGAGCAAATCCTGAGACGTGCCAAAATCCGGATCGAGCTTGGTGAGGTCGGAGACGCAATAACCATGGTAAGCACCGCTGGCATTCATAAATATCGGTGTCAGCCACAGCGAGGTGATGCCTAAATCCGCAAGATAATCGAGCCTATTGGTGATCCCTTGGAGATCGCCGCCATGATGATATTCGCCGATACCGTGATTGCCATTGCTTACGCCTAGGCGCTGGCTGGGGGACACCACCCGAAGGTTGTTCGACGGATCACCGTCGTTAAAGCGGTCGACCATGATCTCATAAAAGATCTCGTTACCCCAAAAGTCTGGCGAGGGGAATCTCGAGCGACCGCTGCTCTTAAAGCTAAGCTCCGCATGTTTGATGCGCTGTTCTGACCAGAGGATGACTGCAGGCACACCGACCTTGGCGATGTCAGGCAATGTAGCGTCAGCGCTGGCGGTAGCACCCACACTTTCACTCACGGTGTTGGCAGTCGACCGACCACGGCATGAAATGAGACTCATCACTACCCAAGCGACGATGATATTCACCCGCAGATGGATACTGGATTTGCTACTCTGGCGGCGCAAAAGATCGATCATTGGCAGCTAGAACCCTATGCTGAATGAACCAAGTTAGATCTTACAGCATAGTGACTTAAGATACTTGGTGCAAATGCCGAACGACCGGATGGCGCTTGACGATCGGAACAAAGCACAAAAACCAAAGCGGATGCCTTGGTGAAAAACCAGGTCACCCGCAGGATCTGTTTAGCTAAGCTGAGTTAATGCCGAGGCAGCTGCGCCGTTTTAGGCATTAGCTCGCTTAAACCTTTGCGACAACGACGCTTGAATCTGCTCCACGACGCTAAAGGCGCAAGGGACCACGACCAGGGTCAGAGCCGTCGACAACAACAAGCCGCCGATCACCGCAACGCCGAGAGGGGAACGCGCCTCCCCACCCACACCATGACCTAGCGCTATCGGTAGCATGCCGCCACCGGCTGCAAAGGTGGTCATTAGAATCGGACGAAGGCGGATCGGACCGGCTTCGAGTAGAGCCGCATCCACAGACATCCCCTCATGGATCTTCTGGATGGTGAAGTCGATCAGCAAAATCCCGTTCTTCGTCACGATACCCATGAGCAGAATTATCCCAATCATCGTGTAGATCGACATGATCTGACCGGTCAGGAGCAAGGAGCCAAATGCCCCCGTCAGAGATAGCGGCAAGGCAGCCATGATCACCAGTGGCGCCAAATAACTTTCGTACTGGGCGCACAGAATCATATAAACAAGCAACACCGCCAACATCAAAGCCTTAAGCATGGCCTGTATCGAGGTTTTCATAATATCTGCCTGGCCATTCAGCGAATAACTGATCGTTCCAGGCATGTTTTTCTTCAGGTAATCATCGAGCTGGCCGACGGCCTTATTTAAATCTTTGCCGTTAAAATTCGCCAACACGGTGATCTGCCGCAGTCCATCGAAGCGATCGACGGCCGACGGTGCATTCGATGGCACGATCTTGGCGATGGAGCCGAGCGTTAACTGCTGGCCCTTCCGACTGATCATCGTCACGCTAGCCAAATCCTCGGCACTCAGGCGATCTTTGTCGGCGATGCGCAGGCGCACGTCGAAGGATGAACCGCCGTCATCGATCTCCGAGACCTTATCACCCTCAAAGAGTGAGCGCATGATCTGACCGATTTGCGCTGCCGACACCCCAACGTCAGCCGCTCGCAAAGGATCGACGACGATGAGGAACTCCTTTTGCGTCTTTGGCTTACTGGTCGTCACATCGACGGTTCCCGGTACACTGGTCTTAAGGAACTCAGCGACTTTGTCGGTGAAGCCAACCAATTCGGGATAGTGGTCGGATTTGAAGATATACTGGATCGGCTGAGCTTTACCGCCACCAGCCCCGCCAGCTTCGCTGACGTCAAGTTCGGAACCACCGATGGCGAATTTCGGTAGCAACTCTTCGCGCAGCCGATCCATCAATTCAAATTGGCCATAGGTCCGATCGTGTTTTGGCACCAGCAACACGTCGAGCACGGCCTTGTTGGGCTTTTTGTCCGAACTGGCGGCGATCGCCGTCACGACCTTGTCGACGCCGGGATAGGTGTGCAAAGCATCGACCAGCTCCAGACACTTCTTCTTTGTTTCTTCAATCGTCGTGCCCTCTGGCAAGACATAGTTGACGTTGAATTCCGACTTATCCTCCTTGGGAAAGAAGGCGACCGGAACATAGCGCAGCAAGACAATGCTCAGTACAAAGGTCATGAAACCGCCCAAAAGAGTCACCCCACGGTGGCTGAGACACCAGCCCAGGGTGCTTCTGTACGAGCTATCCAGCCAATCAAGAGAGTCTTCGATGACTTGCCAGACTTTGAGCAGTACCTTGTTTTTTGGCTTAGCACCGTGTTCGCCCGCATGAGGCTTTAGCCATTTGGCCGAAAGCATCGGCGTCAAGGTGAAGGCGACAAACAGCGACACGGCTACGGCGAAGGTCACCGTTAGACCGAACTGGAAGAAGAAGCGGCCGATAATCCCTTCCATGAAGGCGACCGGTACGAACACGGCACAGATCGTCATCGTGGTCGCTAGCACCGCTAGTCCGATCTCCGACGTCGCATCGTTGGCAGCCTGAGCACCGCTCTTACCCATGCCCAAATGCCGGGCGATATTTTCGATGACGATGATCGCATCGTCAATCAGCAGGCCAATCGATAGCGACAGCCCCAAAGTCGACATCTGATTGAGAGAGAAATGCATGAAATCGAGAAAGGCAAAGGTCGCGATGACGGCAGTCGGTAAGGCAACCGCCGAGATCATCGTGATGCGCAGGTCGCGCAAAAACACCAGCACGATAAAGGTCGCGAGAATGGCACCAAGCACCAAGTCAAGCTTCACGGAATCGATCGATCCCCTGATATATTTGGAGTTGTCCGTCACGACCTGCAACTTGACCCCTTCGGGCAAGCCCTTCCCCAGCTTGAGCAACGCCGCTTGGGTGTCCTCAGAGACCGTGTTCGTACTGGTGCCGGCCTGCTTTTGGATACTCATCAAGATGGTCGGATTATGATCGACAAAGCTCGCAGACGTCTCCTCCGCTGCTTGGTCGACAATCTGCGCAACGTCGCTGATGCGAAGACCGCTACGCGCGCCACCGATGACTGGCAAAGCGGCGATCTCGACACCGCTCGCGGTACGGTTTTTGACGCGAAGCGTCAGGAAACTCGTCGAATTTTGCACTTTCCCAGACGGCACATCGAGGTTTTGTTGTTGGATCGACTGAATGATATCGCCCGGAGTCAGGCCAAAACTTGCTAGACGCGAGCGGTCGACAAAGATCTGTACCTCACGCTCGCGAATCCCAGCGGTCTGCACCTGCGCAACACCGGTCACCCGCTGCAGGGCTGGCAAGATCGTATCCTTGGCTAACTTCGACAAGGCTTCATAAGAGATCTTTGTATCACCCGTTAAGGCGATGCTCAGGATCGGCGCTCCACCGATATCGAGCTTCTGAATGACCGGCGTTTTTGCTTCGGCAGGGAGCTTGGATAAAGCTGCAAACACCTTGTCACGAACTTCCTGAGCGGCCTGGTCGGCCTTTTTTTCCAGCTTGAAGCTCAGCACCATGATACCAAGGCTCGGATATCCGGTGGACGACAGTTTATCGAGTCCGGAAATACCGTTGACTGCATCCTCCATCGGCTTGAGCACCCGCTGCTCCACCGACGTCGGGTCGGCACCCGGATATTCGATGGTCACAGTGACAACTGGAAAGTCGACATCCGGGAACTGGTCGACCGGGAGGCGGGGCAGTGAAAATAGGCCGAAGACGATCAGCACCAAGTTTAGCATCGTCGCAAAGACGGGTCGCTTAATGGACACTTCCGATAAAATCATAACCTACCCCAAGCAAAGAGGCGCTGCAGGCGGCAGTGCCGCAGCCAGTAATCTTTAAGCACATGAAAACACCTGTTGAGCCGGCCAATCAGTCGAGCGTGCCTTCCGCATAAGAACCAGCGACAACTTTTTTGTCGAAGTTCTGAAACTTGCCGTAGACGGCAAAGGTCCGCGTCTTGTCGTTGATCACAGGAACGATCCGCGTCACTGTCGCCTTGCCGGTAAAATTGCCCGACGGCACCGAGACACTGATGGAATCGCCCAGTTTAATCTTGCCCATCAACCGTTCCGGAGCCGACAGGCTGATCTCAGGCTCCGCTTGATCGTAAATTTCCAGCACCGGTGCCGGTGGTACTGGTTGGACGCCTTCGCCGTCGTACTTAAGCTGTTCGACGACGACGCAGTCGTAAGGCGCTGTGAGCTTGGTGTCCTTTAGGGCATCTGTGGCCATCTGCAAGTCGAGCTCAGCCATCTGCAAGCCGAGGCGTGCCTGATCCGTTCCGGATTTTACCTTATCGAAGGTCATCGCCGTTGAGGCGTTATCCTTTTGCAGCTGAAGCTCACGCTTCAACTCCTTTTCGGCCTCGGCAAGCTGCACCTTAGCATTGTCGCGGCGGACCTTCGCCAGTTCAACCCGGAGGATAAAATCACGATCATCCAAGGCCGCAAGGACCTCTCCGGCTTTGGCCGACGAACCTGGCCGTACGCCCACCGATTTGATGTATCCAGAGACGCGAAATCCAAGCTGGGCACGACGCACGGCGGCAATTTGACCAGTCAAGCGGTACTCGGCGGCAGGCTGCTGTGGCGGCTGACCGACAGGTGCTGGCGTTTCGCTCGCGGCGGGCTCGGCCACTTTGGTCGCAGGCTCCGGGGTCGCCGGCGCTGCTACCGTACCGTTGCCGCTAGCCTTAGCTGGCTCGGCCACGCCTGCTGCAGCGCTTTTGGGCGGCAAAGAGGCCTTTGCCGCGTCGTCCTGATGGCAGCCGGTCGCACCCAGCAAAAAGGTGACGATGCCAATAGATAGTTGTTTTGATAAAGACATATGAATTCCTTCAGTCGGTTAAAGTTTTGGCAGCTCAGCACCAAGCGCCTTTTGCGTCTTGAGGTGCCAGCGAACTAAATTGGTTTGAGCGGTCACCAGGCGCCCCTTAGCAGCCGTACGCGAGGTCTCGGCCAAGACCAAATCGGTGGCGGAGCGAGAACCGGTTTTAAAGCGAGCCTGCTCGATGCGGTAGGCTTCTTCCGCCTGATTCACTCCAACTTTGGCCACTGCCAGGGATTCCTGCGACGCCTTGTAGTTGGCGATCGCCTGGAGGATATCTAGACGCACTTGCTGATCGCTGCCGCGCACCCCTTCTTCGGCCGCGATCACACCCTGGCTAGCTTGGCGCAGTTGAAACACCGAAGTACCGTTGGTCCAAAGGTCCCAACTCGCTTGCACGCCATAGGTGTGGGTAAACTTCTCGCTGCCGAAGCTGACCTCGGCCAGGTTCTTTTCTGATTTGGCAAAGATGCTGACTTGCGGCGTGAACGTCGCATAGGCCAGGTCCTTGTACATGTGGGCAACGCTGATACCGGTCTTGGCCTGCTTGGTCTCGAGACGATTACCTAAAGCCTCATCCACAGCCTGCTTGGTTTCCGGTGGTGGCGGCACCGCGGGCAATTCACCATCCAGCGCAACCTCCTCGGTCATCGGCATGTTTAAGGCTTCGCGTAAGGCAGCAAATGCCGTATCTCGGCCGGCCCGAGCTAGGGCGACGTTACCTTTGGCCTCCGACACCGCAAGTTGCAGCTTTAGGTTGTCACCGCGATTGACGCGACCAGCGCGCTCCATCGCGTTGCCATCCCGCGCTTGGCTCTCGGCCGCGGCGACCGAGGCTTCCGCGATCTCAAGCTGGCGTTGCGCCTGGTACGCCGTCAGCCAGGTGTCGGTCGCGCGAAACGCCACATCAGCGCGCGTCAGCTGCAGCGACTGCTCTTTTAGATCCTCTTGCAGGCCCTCATACTTGGCCTTGACGATGAGGGCGACGGCGCCAGTGATCGGCTGTGCCACCATGATCGACGCCGTCTCCGACTTGGCCGGGCGCACGGTGATGATATTCGGACCAAACGGCACCTTCACAGCATCGTTAAAGCGCACTTGACTGTAGGCCGCCGTCACCCGTGGACCGACGTCGGACCAGGCGCCCCGGCGGGCTTCAGTCTGGGCATTGCGTTGCGCTTCGGCCGCCTTGAGCGCAGGTGCTTGGCCCAAGGCCAAAGGCACCGCATCAGCAAGCTTGATACGCAGCGCATTGGCTGGCGCCGCTGAAGACGCCGCCACGGTGGCTTGCACCGTCCCATCGGCGCCAATGGCCACTTGCGGCGCGGCCATCACCACAGCAAGGGCCGCGGGGACTCCCCATGCGGCGATTTGTCGATAAACCATGTTTACTTTCATGCGTCTTGTCCTTTACCTGCGTTGCAGAGCCATTGCTCCACCTGGGCGGCTAGCTCGTCAAATTGAACATATTTTCTGGTGGCTTTTGGCGTTAGTCCAATACCTCGAAGCATGAAACGCATCACCGGAGCGGTGAGCGCATCCTTGGATCCTCCATGATAAGGCATGACCGGGACCAAGGGTAATTGGTACATGTTGATTGCGACCAAGGTGTGATGGCAAAACCAAAACACCAAAGCGTCGTCGGACTCATCGCTGACTAAGTCCCCCGCGGCGCGAGCTGCGGCGATACAGCGCTGAATCATACTGACCATCCGGTTGGTCACCTGATGAAAATGCTCGCGGGCAAAGGCGCCATCGTCGAGCAAGCTATGCAGCATCAGCCGGGGAAACAGCGGATCGTGGGTACCACCAAAGCCGACATGCTCAACAATCATCTTAGTCATAAAGTAGAGCAGCAAGACAAGCATCTTGGTCGAAGGCGTGATGCCCTCAAGCATGATCCGCAACTCTTCGCTAGGATTGCAGGAGAAGCGTTGCACCTCGGCGTAGAGATCGTCTTTACTTGGGAAGTGTTGATAGAGCAGTGCTTCCGATACTCCGGCTTGCTTGGCGAGTTGCTTGGTCGTAACCCCGCGAAAGCCCTCCTGCGCAAACAGCGGAACAGCGGCTTCGATGATCAAACGCCGCCGCTCTGTTGAGCTAAGACGCCTTTTTGACTCATCTTTTTTATTGGATTTGCGAGAGTTTGGCACCATATCCCCACCTAAGTAAGCATTAACTTACCATGGCTAGATAGACTTGCCTAGGGGCCAAAGCATGCTCAATGTAGCCAATTTACACTTGCACCTGTGCCGTCATTGATCCACCAACCATGATGACCTACGTCTCGTTCGAACGGATGAAACGCTGCGCTAGGATCATACACCGCAGCTAGTTTGGCTGCTGCCACCACAAACTTGCAACTGGGAGTGGGCCACAAGCACACATATAGACCATACTAATATATGGCTTTTATCTCTTCGACTCAGGCTTGGTTGTAACTTTTTCGGTGTCCAGGTAGACCTTTTGGATCCTAGCGCAACTGCTTGTATCCACTATCCAGGGATTATACATGGCCGCCAAAGCTGCAGTACAAATCATCGGTGTTCCCCTCGACCTAGGTGCTAACATGCGTGGGGCCAACATGGGCCCAGCGGCCATCCGCATCGCGGACCTACACCAGAAGATCCATGTGCTCGGTATCGAGACCTTCGATCTGGGTGACCTCCCCGTCCCAGTCCGCGACACACTACCAAGCGAGGCCGCGGCACAACGCTTCCTGCCGCAGATTGCCGCCGTCTGCCGCGAGCTAGAGGGGCATGTCTACCGGGCCCTCAGTCAAGACCGTATCGCCATCACCTTGGGTGGCGACCACTGCATCGCCATCGGCAGCATTGCCGGAGTCGCCCGCTACTACCGTGAAAGGCAGCAAAACCTCGGCCTGATCTGGGTCGATGCGCATGCCGACTGCAACACCCCGGCCTCGTCACCGTCAGGAAACATCCACGGCATGCCGCTATCGGTCGCACTCGGCCAGGGTCATCCAGAGCTGCTCGCCATCGGTGGCGGGATACCGATGGTACGCCCCGAGAATGTTGCTTTAATCGGCATCCGCACGCTTGACGGAATCGAGAAGCAGATCCTTCGGGCCAGCGGCGTTCGCTACTTCACCATGCGCGAGATCGATGAGCGCGGCATGCACGCGGTGATGAAGGATGCGGTCGCCGTCGCATCCAAAGGCACCGGGGCCATCCACCTGTCTTTTGATCTCGATGGGATTGATCCTACGGCAGCACCTGGTGTAAGTACGGCTGTCACGGGCGGCATCAGCTACCGCGAAGCGCACCTCGCGCTCGAAATGATCGCCGATACCGGTTTACTTAGCTCGATGGACTTCGTTGAGCTAAACCCGATGACTGATATCACCCACAAAACCGCCCAGCTAACCGTCGAGCTGGTGCAATCAGCTCTCGGCAAAAGCATTGTTTAATCCAACTTCCGACCCCGGCCCAGACCATGCCCCTGGCTCCCACGCTGAAGGTGCGTCCACCGCACCCGGCAGCGTCAAACGCTTCACCCTGCATGCCCAGGTAGGACGCGCCAGGCGCGGCACCTTAGAGCTCAAGCACGGAAGCGTCGAAACACCGGTGTTTATGCCGGTAGGCACCGTCGGCGCCGTTAAGAGCCTGACCCCGGCAGACCTGCATTCGCTAAACGCCAGCATCATCCTCGGTAACACCTACCATCTGTACCTCCGCCCAGGCCTCGAAGTGCTGCGGACCTTCGGCGGCCTGCATCGCTTTATCGGCTGGGACAAGCCGATTCTGACGGATAGCGGCGGCTTCCAGATCTTTAGTCTAGGTAAACTAAATAAAATTAGCGAAGAGGGCGCAACCTTTCAAAGCCATCTCGATGGCAGCCGCATTCACTTGACCCCGGAGCTTGCTGTCGAGATCCAAGAGACGATCGCCAGCGATATCCACATGGTCCTCGACGAATGCACGCCCTACCCTGCCACGCATGCGGAAGCGGACCGCTCCATGCAGCGTTCGATGCGCTGGGCGGCGCGTTGTCGCCAGGCTCGGACCAAGGACGATCTATGCCAGTTCGGCATCGTCCAAGGCGGCGTCTACGCGGATCTACGGCAAGCCAGTGTACGTGCCTTGGCCGACATCGGCTTTGAGGGGTACGCCGTCGGTGGCCTGTCGGTCGGAGAGACCAAGCAGGAGATGGCCGACATGCTAGACGCCAGCACCGAGCTCATGCCAACAGATAAACCGCGCTACCTAATGGGCGTCGGCACACCTTTAGACCTGATTGAGGGCGTCGCTAAAGGCATCGACATGTTTGACTGCGTCATGCCGACGCGCAACGGCCGCAACGGCTCGCTCTTCACCTCGCTAGGCCGCGTCAACATCAAGAACCAAAAGTACCAATTCGACCAAGGCCCACTCGACCCGGCATGCCCTTGCTACACCTGCACCACCTTCTCTCGCGCCTACCTGCGCCATCTCTTCGTCGCCGGTGAGCTGACCTGCATGCGCCTATTCACGCTGCATAACCTAAGCTACTATATTCGCCTCATGGCGCGCATACGGGCCAGTATCGAAGACGGCAGCTTTGACGACTTGCTGCAAGAACAAAGAGGGCTCTGGGCCCAGCCCAATCCTTAAGGAGCGAGCATGACCTTTCAAAAGCCCAGCAAGGACGAGCTAAAAAAGACCCTGACGCCCGAGCAGTACGCGGTAACGCAGGAAGAAGGGACCGAGCCGCCCTTCCGCAACGCCTTTTACAACCACACGGCACCCGGCTTGTACGTCGATCTGATCTCAGGCGAAGCACTATTTAGCTCGCTCGATAAATTTGACGCCGGTTGCGGCTGGCCGAGCTTCACCCAACCCGTACCTGGAGTTGAGATCCGGGAAAAAACCGATCGCCGCCACGGCATGGTCCGCACCGAAGTTCGCTCGGTGCAGGCGGACTCACACCTTGGTCACGTCTTTGAAGATGGACCAGGCGAAAGCGGCCTGCGCTACTGCATCAACTCCGCAGCGCTGCGCTTTATACCAGTAGACGAACTGGAAGCTGCAGGCTACGGCGCCTATCTCAAGCTCTTCCGGTAAATCTATTGAGCTTCGAGGCCTTCAAGATCACCACGCAATTGCCTGGCAAACAGTAGGTGGCGAGCGGCGGCGGTCCGGGCCTTAGCGCTTAATTCGCGCAGCACTGACAGGTCAGCGGCTTGGTCGAGCAAGGTGATCAGTGCATACTGAGCGTCGATCTGCTGCTGCAAATAGACATGATTAAAGGCACTGCCATAGGTTGCGCGTAGAGTCTGAAGGTCCTGACTGCTGCGCCGCCCTTGGGCCTGGCTGGCGGTGCTTTCAGCGGCGACAAGGCCGCTACTAGCGACCAGCGCGCTCACCTCAAGGCGCAGTTGGGTACTGTCTCTTAGAATATCGTCCGCCATGCCTTTGACGCGGATATTGTGCGACGTAGCGATGGCTTCTGTCGCGGAGTCGGCATCGAAAGACAGCGCTAGATTGAGAATCTGCAGCAGCTCGGGGTCATGAATGCTGGCCGTCGGCTGTGTGGTCGAGTCGGCGGAAAGGGTCGCAGCCGATGCAAAGGTCGGCGTCAGAAGCGCAGTGGCTAGCAGGAGGCGAGCTGGGGTGCGGCGAATCATAAATAAATCTCCAGTGTGGGGAAGCGAAAAGGAAAAATACCACCGGGTATACCCCCGGGAAAAGCCAGAAATGGGCTGCCGTCGGGACGGCCTCGCAAACAGCCACTGGTTGGAGTAGGACCAATCGACGCAGAGCTATGCTTGCCTTCCTCGTTCACAGTCCTGTACATCCTCGAAATCACAAGCTACGAGTGAAAATTCGCTAGCTTTTGACCAAAGAGTAAATACCTGCGCCGGCCATCGCCACCGCCCCGAGCCGATGCACCAATTTGGCATCAAGATACTCCCTGCCAACTCGTCCAAGCATAGCTCCCAGTCCGGCAGCAGCCCATAATGCCAGCGTCGCCGCCAAGCCAATGGTCCAAAGATTACCAAATTTGGCAACCAAGGCCGCCGTCGCCAACTGCGACAGATCTCCCCACTCAGCAACGAAGATCGTCACAAAAGCCAGCCATAGAGTCGGCCAAAAGCGTTCACCCGGAGACGACTTGGCGCCAACCCCGACCACCGCTGCGGCCGCGGCCTCATCGTGCTTGCGCCAGATCTGCACGGCAAAGATAAAAAACAGCAGCGCCGAACCATAACGAATCACCTGCGCAGGTACCAGCGTCAAGACGCTGCCAAACACCAGGGCTATCATGGTTTGAATGAGAAAAGCCAAAGCAGCGCCGACGAAAATGGCCGCCGGGCGATGGCTGGCGGCCAAGAGGAGCACCGCAAAAATCGTCTTATCGGGAAGTTCCGCCAAGAATATCAGCGCAAAGGTCGACGAGAACAAAGACCACGAGATCGACATGAGCGGCATCACCAACAGAACGTTAAAGACGCTCGATCCTACCCGCAAAAATACGCCTTTTCAGTAAATTCTTTGCGCACCCTCAGGCTGCCTGGCCGTATTTCGCCTTAAATTCTCCTTCAAGTTGGTCAAATCGCTGCTTAAGATCCTCGTTGACCAAGTACCTTGGTTTCCAATAGACGCTAATTTTTGACCATTCGAGCATCGACAACGCGAAATAGGTCCGTAGGTGACTGACCAGATCCACCCCTTGCTCAGCCCAACAGGCTTGCGCCACCTGTATTTCCACATACCGCTCAAAGCTACACGGCTCGATCGTCGTGTCACCGAGCGGCCCAAAATCAGAGGTGGCAAAAGCGGGTCCACTATCACCACCAATTTGGTTTGACACTGCAAGCGGCTCCTCACCTGTAGCGGCTGAGCCACCACCGGTGTATTCGCCGTCATCGCTACGGCCCGCAGATCCGATCGCGTTGCGACGCTTCAAGTAAACAAAGGTCCCTGCAGTCGCGGTGGTGAAAAGGGTGAACACCAGCAAGATCCGCCATATGCTGCTGCCATTGGCCTCATCACCTTCCAAGGCTGGATCCGCACCATCAGCCATTTTATCGGCTGCCAATTCCTGCGGCGACTTGGCGGAAAGTCCTTTTGGCGCGGCTTTAGGGCTGGCGACTTCCTTATGTTCTGCGACTGGCGGTGCTAGTGTTGGCTTCGCCACCGAGTTTTTCACATCCGCGACCGGGGCGACGGGCTGCTTGGCGGCCTTGGGCTTGCCGTGCGCCACTGCGCCCTTATGGTGCTTCTTGGACTTACCACTGCTTCGCCATTTTGCTGGCGACTTTTTCCCGACCTTGCCATGACTAACTTTACTTTGTTTATGGCTCTTACCAGGAGAAGAAGCCGCGTGCTTGGCACCAGGCGACTGTTGCGGCTGCACTGTCGGTTGCGCTGTGACCGCACCCGAAGTCCCGCCACCACTCGCGGGTGCAGCTGCTGCGGTAGCTGACTGCGGTTTCGCGACCGCTGGCTTTGCGGTGGCATTCGCCACCACGGGCTTAGCGACAGCGGCTGGCTTAGCGACAGAGGCTGGTTTGGCCACCGCGACTGGTTTGGCGACTGGAGCTTTGAGTCCGCCGCCTATGCCTTTTAGCTTGACCTTCGACTCTAGTTTTGGTGCCGATGCGTCCTCAGCATGAGCCCGCAAGGATCCAGTAAACATAAGCAGGGTCGCCAGCAGGGCGAACTTTAGGCCAAACATCGAACGGATATAAAATCGACTCATAGCACCTTCCAACGCAAATGGGAGTCTCAGCATTGGTGTCGGCAAATCCTGCCAATGACTTAAGCGAAGGGATGTTTACTGACTTGGCAGGGAGACAAAAAGCCGAAGCTATTCAGCTTCTGTTAGGCAGTTACGCAATGCATCAATGTTGCCTCACGAGCCAAGCACCAAGACCGGACCGACCGCAGTGGCACAGGTTAGACGAACACGGTAGCCTGCCTGCGGCTGATCGATGCTATTGCTGTTGGCAGCACAGGCGCTAAAGCTGTCGGCCGCGTTTGGCGCACACTCATAAATGCGCTGGCTGCCATAAGGGCAGTCGTCTTGTTTGATCAAATCGACGATATGCCGGTGGTGGGCATCGCTGATGTCGCGCAGCATCAACGGCTGATAACCGTCTGGAACACCATACCAGAACAGACTAAGCGGCGGGCCGACCCGATCTGGACAGCTCGCTTGCACCGTCAGAAACTGCAGACCGAGCGCCAGCTGCTCTTTGGCGATGGAAAATGAGGTGCCGCCGGCGTCGCAGCTTACCCAAAACCAGCCAGTGCGGCTATCGACCTTGCATTTGACCTGGGGTTGGTCGCAGCTCGGCTTGCCTATCATTTTGAAGCGCACGGTGAAATCTTTGCCCAGGGACCAATTGCCGCCATTGCTGAAGTTCGGGTCATCCAGTGCCAAGGCCAGCGAATTTGGCCCTGAGGTAGAGATCAGCGCTCCCGTCACACCAGGTGCCACGGTGAATACCGGCGACTCCCCCACGGCAGTCACGGCGTTGCCGGTCAGTGCAGTGACTGAAATCTTATGGTCGCCAGCGCTTGGCTTAGCGTACAGCCCGCCATCGCTACATGGAATCAACGGCAGCTGGTCCAAACTGCATTCCAGCGTCGAGCCATCCGGGATGCCGCTGACATGAAGCAGTAAGCCGTCCTCGCGCAGATCGGCGTTGATGCTCAAGATACCGAGGGAGGAGCTTTGCGCCTCCAGCTGCCTGCCATTATCAAGGATAGCGGCCTGGCGCTGATCCTTCTTGACCTTTGTGCAAGCGCTGGCCAGCAAGGCGCCAGGTGCGATAAACCAGATCCATAGGGTCGACTTGATCAAGCTGTCACACCAGCAATGCACATCTGCTCCTCATAAGCCCAAAGGCCTATTTTTTCGCTCCTTGGCGAGGCGACTCACTAGCCAAAGCTGCTGCCGGAGCGCGGGGCGGCACTTTGATGACGTAGCCAGCGGGTAGCATCCTTACTGATCTTAGCATCGAAGAAGCAATATCGGGATTAAGTTCTGCAATTTGCGTCGTCGAGGTGGCGTAGGTGCGGAGGACTTCGCGCATCGAGGTCGACTTGGTCAGGCGAACCGGCGTAAACACCAAGGCCTGGACGGTTGGTACCTCGGGAAAGATCCGGTTCGAATCCTTGAGCGTTGCCAGGACGCCGAGAAAGCTGGCGTAGAAGTTCTTCGAGGCGAAGCCAAACTGGTTACCGCGGTAACGATTGATTAAATCAACAATATCGCGTGAGTGAACGGCCTGGGTGGCGCGACGGATACCGCCGACCCCGTGGTTATAAGCAGTGATCGCCAAAGGCCAGCTTCCGGTCAGTGAGTAGTTCAGGCGCAGCAGCTTAGCTGCGGCGCGACTCGCTTTGATCGGATCGTTGCGCTCATCGATGCCGTCAAACATCTTCAGGTACTGCTTACCCGTAGCTGGCATGATTTGATAAACGCCCGAGGCACCGACCTTTGATTGTGCCTTGAGGTTAAAGGACGACTCGACAAAGGCCAGGCGAGTGACTTCCACTGGAATGTCTTGAGCGGCAAACTCCTTCTCGATCGCTGGCAGATATTTTGGCGCAGTCAGTAAACCACCAGCGATAAAGTCGCGTTGTCCGCGCTGCAGGCGCAACGTCTGATAAGCGACTAGGTATTTACCCGGGTCTTTGATATGAGCCATCGACGCTGCCACGCGCTTCATGGCTGGGGTGAATCGCTCTTCGTGGGCCCGGCTATTGTGCATTGCTAGAAGCAGCTTGCGATATAACTCGCGCTCACTCTTCGCCACCTTCTTGATCTGCTTCTCACGCGCTACTGGGCCTAGGTCGCTGCCAAGACGTGAACCGTCAAAAGCCTCAAGCACGACCTCGGGATACTCGGCTACATGCATCACATACTGTTCCTTGCCCCAGAGAGAATAAATACGGCGCCAAAAGTTGTAGCGACGCGCAATCGACGCCGGGACCTTGAAGGCCTCGCTGATTTCGACCGCTTCACCGTCATGGACATAGGCGTTTTCTGAGCAGTGGAGGTAAAGCACGCTGATCTTGCCTTCGTCACGAATGTGAATCGGCAAGCATTCGTCGGCATGATCGACGGTATGGGTCTGACCGAGATAATCGGTGGTGTCCTGTTCAACCTGTGCGGAAGGCGCGATCAGCGGTCCAGTGGACACTTTGGCCCGATGCAGCTTACTGCGAGCGAAGAGTAGCGAAGAATCTACACTTGGCGCCACCCGTACCACCGCGACTAGCAGGCTCGTCGCCAGAGCCAGAAGGGCAAATCCAAAGTAAGCGTTGTTGCGTGATGCATTAGACAAAATCGGCGACTTCAAGGGGACCTCTTGTACGGCAGCAGGAGTGTGGAAGGACAGAGAGCAAAGGCAGCGGGGAGAGAAGAAGGTACCCAGATAAGGCAACCCACCTTAGCTGGGCCTTGGGAGGGCTCAGCATCGGCAGGAAGCATAGAGCAAGTTCTGTTCCATCGCGGTGCCACGGGTAAGTCGCTGAATAGATTCAGTCACCAAGGTTCTTACACTGTGCGCCGCACTGACGAAAAAGGCACAAGTGCATCATTCCTAGACGATTCACCGGTCTTGCCGAGATGACTCGCTACCAGCCAGCGCCACGGCCTGGGCATGCGTCAAAGTCCGCGTCAAGACTTTGATCCCGGCCCAAGATGCGAGGATTGCGGTAAAAACGGCGGCCTTTTTCGCCGCGGCGCGAACGTGTCAAAAAGCTGACAACCTTTCGTCAAAGCCAATGATTTCTTAGAATAAATCATGCACTCAATGCTCGGGGCGGAGACGATAGACCATGGCAACTAATAAGTACACCGGCGCCCAAAAGGCCGCGATCCTGCTGCTCTCCTTTGGCGAGGACGTGTCTGCCGAGATCTTTAAGAACATGACCGAGTTTGAAATCAAGCGCATCGGCTCGGCCATGAGCCGGCTCGGCCGCCTTGAACAAGAGATCGTCGACGAGGTCATGCTTGAGTTTTACGAGATCCTTCAGCAAAACAAAAAGTTTTTTTATGGTGGCAACGAATTCACCATGAAGGTCATCGGCAGCGCCTTTAAGGGCGGAGATGCCGACGAGCTGATCGATCAGTTGGCCCTTGGCTCCGCAGCAAACCTAGACTCGCTCGAGCTCATCGACCCACGCACCCTATCGACGTTTATTCGCAACGAACATCCCCAGACCATCGCGCTAATTTTGGCCCATTTAGACCCAAAGAAGTGCGGCGAAACGCTGAAACTCCTACCAGAAAGCCTACATACGGAAATACTGCTTAGAATCGCCAACCTCGACGCCGTCGCCCCGGAGATCATCGACGAAATCGATGATGTCTTGCGCAATGAGATCCAAGCCATGGGCTCGATCCATACGCAAAAGATCGGCGGGGTCGAACCTTTGGCCGAAATGCTCAACCTGATCGACAAGGCTACCGAAGAGCAGATTCTCGACAACCTAGAAGAGCGCGACCCGGATCTGGCCGAACAGATCAGACAGCTCATGTTCACCTTCGATGATCTGATTAAAATCGACGACCGCGGCATCCAGGAACTGGTCAAAGGCGTTTCCAACGACAAATGGAAGATTGCGCTCAAGACCTCATCGGAAGCGGTACGCGAACTTATCTTTAAAAATATGTCGGAACGCGCCGCAAAGATGCTTAAAGAAGATATGGAAGCGATGTCAGCCGTCAAGCTGTCGGATGTCGAGACGATCCAATTCGAGGTCGTGCAGATCGCCCGGAAGCTCGAGGCCGAGGGCAAGATCATCATCGCCAGCGGTGGCGACACCTCGTACGTTTAGAGCTAAAAATCCTTGCCTAGTCCTAACCCGAGCAGCAGAATCGTTAAAACCACTGCCGAAACGACGGTATAGATCAGGTCTTTTTGCACGGCAAAGACGACCATGGTCATGGCGACCCGGGCCACGGGCAAAGCGATCAACAGTGCTAGTCCCAAGTCCATGACGACGTCTGGACCGGCGAGACAGGTCCAAAGCGGCGAATGGGCAAAGCATTGGAGTGGCGGCAAGGCTGGCACAAGATGCCCGCTGATGATCTGTTGAATAAAAGATCCTAGATGCGACACCCCCTGGGTGCCGGCGGCCAAACTCATACAGATGCCCACTGCGATCACCAGCGTGCAGAGGATCACGCCGTAGCGCAGCAGATTAGCGGTCAATAACTCCACACGACTGGGCGACGGCAGGCCAGGACGGTCGGTCTCAGATACCACGTGTTTCCCCTAACTAACCGAGTTTTAGGTTTAAACCGCGCAACAGCATCTGCGCCGCCACGACGATGATGACGACCACAAAGTACTTACGGATCCGTGCACTGGACATGCGCATCATCAACCACGAGCCAAGCCAAGCACCGAGCACGACCCCGACGGCCACTGGTGCGGCAAGCGAAGGCAAAATCCAACCGCGCATAAAATAGGCGCCGGCACTCGCTGCCGCTGTCACGCCCATCATAAAGTTGGAGGTCGCACTGGACACCTTGATCGGCAGCTTCATCGCCTGATCCATTGCCGGCACCTTAAGCACGCCGCTGCCAATACCAAGCAGCGCCGATATCAAGCCAGCTCCAAGCATCAAGGCGAGGCCTAGCGGGACATGATAAACCTGGTAAGCGACCTCCCTTTGCAACAGGGCATCGGGATAAGACGCATTCAGGCGCAACCGCGTCGCCAATGGGTCTGGCGCACGAACTTCATGGCCCAGATCCTGTGGCTTACGGCCTCGCACCATGGCGACACCAGAATACAAAAGGATCACGGCGAACAACAAAAACAGCTGATCCGTACTGATCATGGTCGTCAGCATCGCCCCGGCAAAGGCGCCGATCGTGGTCCCTACCTCAAGCAGCATCGCGACCCGGATATTGGTGATGCGGTCTTTGACATAGGTCGCGGCGGCGCCCGATGAGGTGGCGATTACCGAGACGATGCTGGCACCAACGGCATAGCGAATATTGATGCCAAAGAGCAGGGTCAACGCCGGGATGATGACGATACCGCCACCTAGGCCCAAGATCGCCCCGATGCCCCCGGCAACGGCACCGACGACGAGCAGCAGTAATTCAAACACCGCCGGATTGGCGATCACGCTATGCAATGAATCCAAGTCCTGAAAGTCCTCGAAAGGGCCGCCACAAGGCTGGCGAACAAAAGTCGTGAGACCTACAGGTACCAGGTGTCGACGGAGTCCGGCAACCGTCGATCGTCACAACTGCGACCGAGGCTGACCGCTAGGGTGCCGTTTGCCGCCTATTCACCTGGTCTCTAGCGCTTTCTCACCAGAAAAATACCGTCGGCAATAGGAAGAAGATTGCTATCGACCCTTTGATCCAGGCGAATCCTTTCGTTGAGCCGACGAATTGCCAGGGTCGATTCGCTCACATCAGATGGATCGACGACGTGACCGCTCCACAGCACATTATCAACGAGTAGGGCGCCGTTTGGGCGCAGCAATGCGATGCTTTTCTCATAGTAGACTTCGTAGTTTTCTTTATCGGCATCGATGAAAATGAGGTCAAAACTTCCGGTGCCGTACTGTTGCTCCAAATCGCCTAAGGTGTCGATTGCCGGGCCCAGAACAATTCTGGCTTTTTGACCGAGACCCGCCAAGCGTTGGTAGCGCCTCGCGACCTCAGTTGTTTCTTCGTCCACATCGCAAGAGATGATCTGACCATCCTCAGGAAGGGCCAAGCCGAGGCAGATCGAACTATATCCCGTGAAACATCCGATCTCGAGGATGCGCTTTGCACCGATCAACCTTGCGAGAGTATGCATGAAGACGCCTTGTTCAGGGCTTATCTGCATGCCAGCATCCGTCCTTCGACTGGTCTCGGCTTGCAGCTCGGGGAGGACCTGATGGAGCAATATCTGGTGCTGCGAAACATAGTTATAAAGGTCAGGAGTCATGCTGATGAGTTTCATCGTTGGTACCTAAATTATGGTTAGTTCGTGAAAAATAAAGGAGGTCAGCGCACCTAGCGATGTGCGTTAAAGGGTTCAAAAACCTCCCGGCAACCAGCTCTAAAACCGATCCTTCAGCTGCCGCAGTGCCGCAAAAGCCACCGTAGCCGAGCTGGACGATGGTAGTTTGAGGTGTCGCAACACCTCGCCAGCTAACGGGCGCAAGAACGGATTAGTGGCCAGCTCTAGTCCTACCGAGGATGGGACTGTCGGCTGTGGCACCGGCCCAGCGCGCAGCTCAGCCACCGCCTTGGCACGCTGCTGCAAAGCCTGATTGTCTGGATCAACCGTCAGCGCAAAGGCCGCGTTTGCCGCCGTGTATTCGTGGCCGCAACAGACCAGGGTGGCGGGAGGTAATGCCGCGAGTCGACTCAGCGAGGTCCACATCTGCTCTGGACTACCTTCGAATAAGCGCCCACAACCAAGGGAAAACAGCGTATCGCCGCAAAACACCGCCGCTGGTTCGGTAAACACAAAGGCAATATGCCCAAGGGTGTGTCCTGGAATGGCGATGACCTTGGCGGTGAAGCGTCCAACCCTGTACGTGTCGCCCTCAACCAATCCGCGGTCCAGTCCAACGATGCGGTGACGATCGGCCTCGGCGCCGATGATGTGGCAGCCAAACGCTTCCTTGAGGCCGAGGTTACCGCCGGTGTGATCCGGATGGTGGTGGGTGTTGAGCACGGCATCAAGGCGCAGATGGCGTTGGCGCAAGTAGGCCACAACCGGCGCAGCCTCGGATGGATCGACGACGACGGTGACGTCTTGATCGACGTCGCGGATCAGCCACGCGTAGTTATCGGAAAGCAAGGGAATTGGCGTAATTTCTAAAGCTGTCATGGCGTTCTTGGCCTCGGTTGGTGCTTCTTAACAGGGCCTTTAATCATCGCCCACCCCCTGGCAACGAGAATGGGAATGGGAAAAATCCAGGGAGCCTCTAGGGCAGTGAAACACCGCCGTATTAGCATCTCTGGATTTCGAGCAAGGCGACGTTAAAATCGTGGCCTGCAGGAGATCATGGTGGGGATACACAGATTCGAACTGTGGACCCCGCCCGTGTGAAGGGCGTACTCTAACCAACTGAGCTATATCCCCATGGCACCCTTAGGAGGAGGCATCCTAGCCGCCCCACTACTTTTGTCACCAATAAAATCAAATCCCCTAAAGATTTCCCTCGAATCGTGTAGAATGGGGCCGTAAGGGCCGATCTCCAAAGGGCTTTTAATTTTGGCGACGGGCGGCGCCGTGGTCATCAGCAGTCATTTTATTGGTTATGGTTAGAAATATTTTAACGCTCAATCCTCGAATGCTCCGCACCGCTGGGATGGCCGCTTTAGGGCTGTTGTTTAGCGCGGTGCTGTGGCTGCTCTATCGTGAGTTAAAGCACGTCGATGTGCATCAGGTGATGGATCACGCTCGGGCGCTGTCACCCTGGCAACTTGCAGCGGCGATGGCGCTGACGACCTTGAGTTATCTGACGCTGACCGCCTTCGATTACTTCGGACTAAAGTATGCGGACAGACCGCTGCCTTTTCGCCAGACGGCGTTCGCTTCATTTATATCTTACGTGTTTAGTCATAATATTGGTTTATCCATCTTTGGTAGTCTGGCATTTCGCTACCGGATCTACTCGACCTTTGAGTTATCGGCCATCGACGTCACTAAAGTGGCAGTGTTCTGCGGTGTCACCTTCTGGCTCGGACTGCTGACAGTTGGAGGAGTCACGTGGGTCGGTTGGCCGCCACCCGATATGGCGTTTTTTCCGATTGAACCCTGGGTATACCAGGCCGCGGGCGCGGTGTTTTTAATGGCGGGGGCAATGTACTTGCTCCTTTGCGCGCGAGGTGGCCAGCGTCTTAAGTTGATGCGCTGGGAGTTTCCCTTACCGCCACTGCGCCTCGCTCTCAGTCAATGCGCCATCGCCGCGCTAGATTGGCTCTTGGCAAGCACGACGCTTTACGTGTTGATGCCGGACCATTTACCCATCAGCTGGATGACCTTTGTCAGCCTCTACGCCTTCTCGGCAGTCGCCGTGGCCGTCGCCCACGTGCCAGCCGGGCTCGGCGTGATCGAAACGATCATGCTCGCGGCATTTACGAGTCTGAAAGATCCCGGCGCCATCCTTGGTTCGCTGCTGGTCTACCGCGCGATCTACTACTTAGTCCCTTTGGTCGTCGCCGTCGTTTGGTTGAGTCTGTTTGAACTTGGCAAAGCCAGCGGACATATACGCAGCGTCACCTTAAACGCTAAGCGGTGGTTTGACGCCATTATTCCGCGGATTTTTTCGATCCTCGTGTTTGGTGCCGGAATCATCCTGCTGCTATCAGGGGCCTTACCGGCGGTCGACGAGCGGCGGGTCTGGCTGGCGCAAAAGATGCCGCTGGCCTTTGTCGAAATCACCCACCTTCTCGCCAGCATCACCGGCGCTGCCCTGCTCGTCGTTGCGCGCGGCCTGCAAAAGCGCCTTGACGGTGCCTACGTCCTTACCTGTGCCTTGCTGGGGGCTGGGATCTTATTCTCCCTAGCCAAAGGCATCGACTACGAAGAGGCCTTGATCCTCGCCGTTGCTCTGCTGCTGCTGATGCCGTGCAGGCATTATTTTTATCGCAAGGCGTCGCTGCTTGATCAGCGCTTTTCGCCTGAGTGGACGGTGGCGATCACTACCTCACTCATGGCGATGATCTGGCTTGGGTGGTTCGCTAATAAGCACGTGGAATACCGCGATTCCCTGTGGTGGACGTTCACCTTCGCCGCAGACGCACCTCGGGCGCTGCGCGCAGAAGTGGCGGCGGTGGCCAGCACCCTGGTCCTCGTCGTCATGTATATGCTACGGCCCTCGCGCGAACCAACGGTGCTTAAGCCCTGCGGACCAGAAGCCTTGGCCATCATCAAGCAATGCCCGCGGACCTATGCCAACCTCGCCTTGCTGCAAGACAAGTCGATTCTGATGAACGCGGAGCGCAGCGGCTTTATCATGTATGCCAATGAAGGACGCAGCTGGGTGGCCATGGGCGATCCGATCGGCCCAGAGCACACCCATCAGGACTTGATTTGGCGCTTTCGTGACCTCGTCGATCGTTACGACGGGTGGCCGGTGTTTTATCAAGTCGATGTCGATCACCTAAGACTCTATGTCGAAGCCGGTCTTTCGCTGCTCAAAATCGGTGAAGAGGCCATCGTCGACCTGCCACGCTTTACGCTCAAAGGGAGTCCATTTAAGGCCTTTCGCAACGTCATGAATCGGCTGCAGCATGAGGGCTGGCAACTCGAAGTGTTACCAGCCTCAGCGGTAGACCCGCAGATCTTGGACCTTAAACGCATCTCCGATGAATGGTTAAGGCACAAGGGGGTCAAAGAAAAGCGCTTCTCACTTGGACACTTTGACCCCGACTATTTGCGCTATTTTCCACTGGCCGTCATCAGAAGAGAGGGGCACATCGTTTGCTTCGCCAATCTCTGGGAAGCCGAAGACAAAGGCGAACTATCGTTTGACCTTATGCGCTTTAGCGCCGATGCCCCAGCAGGCGTCATGGATTTCCTGATGATCTCACTGATCTCCTGGGGCAGAGACGCTGGTTACCAGCGCTTCAACCTCGGCATGGCACCGTTTTCTGGTATGGAAAGTCGACCGCTCGCGCCGCTATGGAGTCGGCTCGGCGCCACGCTGTTCGAGCGTGGCGAGCGCCTTTATCATTTTCAAGGGCTGCGAGACTACAAGGACAAATTCGCGCCCGAGTGGCGTTCGAAGTACATCGCCAGCCCTCCAGGTCGGAAGTTGCCATACATCCTCGCCAACATCGCCACCTTGATCAACACCGGATTCAAAGGAGCTATCACGCGGTGAATCAGCTCAAGGTTAAGTCGTGGCTGTTGATCCTAACCCTGGTGAGCCCTGCTTGCGCCGGCAACAGCACCGTCGTTGCTCCTCCTGCCGTCGTCAGTCCGCCACCGCCCACCACCCTGCAAAGCCCTGGCGCGGCGGGCAACGGCTCGGCGCCGAAGGTCACTGGCGTTAAACCTCGCTCTGCGCCTACGCCGCCTGCCTCGGCCAAGGATGGGTTGGTGACCGGAATCAGCTTTGGCCGCTTTGGCACCGTCGCGGTCTATAAACCAAAAGCCCCGACCCAAGTCGTCTTGTTTCTTTCTGGTGACGGTGGCTGGAACCAAGGCGTGATCGATATGGCCCAAATGCTTTATCGCAAGGACTACTTGGTGATCGGCGTCGATGTGCCGCGGTATTTGGCGGCGAAGGCAAAGGGCAAAGAGTCGTGCATCTATCCACCAGCGGATTTGCAAGCTCTCACCCAAGTCGTGCTGCGGCGACTGGGCATACGCCGCTACCTGCGGCCGATCCTGGTCGGCTACTCCTCCGGCGCCACGCTGGCATACGCCGCTTTGGCAGCGGCTCCGGCTGGGACCTTCGACGGTGCGATCAGCCTTGGCTTTTGTCCCGATATCGCCAGTCGCAAGCCTTTATGCAAAGGCGACGGCCTCGCCAGTAAACCGCACCGCACGGCCAAGAAAGGTGCACATCGAGGCTACGACGTGCTGCCAAGTCGGCAGTTGCCGGCACTATGGGTGGCGTTGCACGGTCGCGTCGATCAAGTCTGCACCCTGAAGCAAACAGAAGCGTTCGTCGCCGCCTCGGGCAATGCGCGACTGGTGGCCTTGGACTTGGTGGGCCACGGATTTGGCGCGCAAAGGCGCTGGCAGATGGAATTTGAACGCGCCGTTCGCGATGTCAGCGCGACGGCCTTTGTCCGGCGCGCCCAGATCAACACCGCGCAGAGTCTAGGCAGGAGCACGGACACTGCGAAGGCCGCAGCGCCTAACCTAGACGACGTCGATTTACCGCTGGTCGAAGTCACGGCGCCGCTCGAGGCGCCAAAAACCGATTATCTGGCGGTCTTGATTTCCGGTGATGGTGGCTGGGCTGGGCTAGACCGCGACGTTGCAGATGGCCTGTCTGAGGCGGGCGTACCGGTCATCGGATTGGACTCGCTGCAGTATTTCTGGAGCGAACGCACTCCGGACGGCAGCGGCGCTGATCTGCAACGACTGCTCACCTATTACCTAAATGAATGGCACAAGCAAAAGGCCATCGTCATCGGCTACTCCTTTGGGGCCGAGGTTTTGCCGTTCATGGTCTCGCGCCTATCAGGGGCAACCAAGGCTGCCGTACCGCTAGTGGCTCTCATCAGCCCTTCGGCCAAAGCCAGCTTTGAATTCCAAATCGCTGAATGGTTTGATGACGACGATGCCGATGAAGGCCAACTGGTGGCGCCGGAATTGGCCAAGCTCAAGGACCTTAAGCGCTTGTGCTTCTTCGGTGCCAACGATCACAAAGCGCTTTGCCCGAAGCTTCTAGGCGGCGTCCAGGCAGTCAAGCTGCCGGGTGGCCACAGGCTCAGCGAGAGTAGCGAAGGCATCGCCGCAGTCGTGCTGCAGGCCATCGGCCTCCATCCCGCGCCGGAGCAATAAATGGCATCAGACTTTTTTTCGCCAAGCGTGATCGTCTCCGCACTGCGCTTTAGGCTAGCGCCAGCTCTGCCTCTTGACCTTGCTCCAAGTCCGCCAGCATCAGCAACCGTGGCGCCTCTCCTTTGTAATAAGCAATGAAGTTGGTCGAGACAAAAAACTCCTGCACGACATAAGTCGCCAACTCGGCATCCGTGACGATCTGCTCGGCCATCGTCTGGAAGTAGCTCACCAGTGTAAGGTGCCGTCCTGCCCCACCCAAGCTCAAGGTGAAGTCCTCGACCAGCGCCCTATCGGCAGGTGTCAAGGCCACGTGCGCGACAAGGATGCGCATCACCGCATCGGCGGCGTCGGGCGCGGCAAGAAAGCGGTAAAGCCTTGTGTGCGCCAAGGCGGACGCTTGGGCCACGGCCGTAACACCGAGAAAACCGGCCCCGTTCCAACGCTGATCCATGTTGGTCACTCCTGTAAAAGAGGGTGCTTTACCTAATCACGTCAGGACCCACCGCAGCAGCCCTCTGACGCCACCACGATGCCACCGTCCACGCGAGACTTTGGTCTATGATAAACCATAGATCTACCTATGATAAAATCCATACTATGAAGCACGTGCCGCCGCCTCTACCGACGATCGCGAGTCTTGCCTGGTTGAGCTTCGCGCTGGCCTTGACTCCCAGCGCACTAGCGGCTGACTTCCTCATGCCAGGAATCCAGGCCAAGGCAGCGGCAGGAGCTGGCCAAACCGTCTCGCGCGGCGCCACATCGATGTATTTTAACCCAGCAAACCTCAGCACCGCCCGGGGTGTGCAGCCCGAAATCGATCTGTCGATGGCGCAGATCACCTACACCTACCAAAACTCGGATACGGGCACCTACGTCCCAGCTGTCCTCACTGCGACGACGCCACTGGCCAGCCTCGGCTTGGCGTGGAAGCCCATACCGCAGCTTGTACTTGGCCTCGCCATGCTGCCCCTTGGCAATGGTAGCGCCCAGGTCGATAATGGCGTACCGGCGCAAATTACCCCGGGCACGATTGAAGCCTCGAATGTCACCCGTAAACAAACGGCCTTTCGTGCCGCGGTCGGTTCATCCGTTCAGTTCAACAAAATGTTTGCGATTGGCGTCAGCCTGCTTTACTACAGCGACCAGTCGAAGGTCACGCTGGTTAAGTCTGGCACTGACCGAGTCACCTTAAACGCCGATTACAAGGGCACCTCGAAACAGTACGTGTTCGGCACTCGGCTCAACCTGCCATACAGCGTGACCGTCGGCCTCAGCTACAAGACCGCCGCGACTAGACCCTACGCCGGGACCCTCGCGGTGAACACCGCTTCAAGTAATGCCACCGAACCAAACTTTCAAAACCAGGACTTCAAGGGGGTCGGTTTTGATCCGGCGCAGATCGGCTTTGGTATCGAAGGGCGGGTTGGCCATGTCGGCGCCTTTTTTGATTTTGTGCGGGAGAAATGGAGCGCTGGACGCACCACCTACAAGCAAGGCTTAGGCACCGATGGGGACGCGACCGATTTTATCGACACCAACGATATCACCGTCGGTGCCCGGGTTTGGCTAACGCCACAGCATCGCCTGGAAGCAGCCTTTGGCATGGACGGCGGCAATATGCGCGCAGGTGATCCGGTAGACACGACGAGCAACAAATTCCCCTCAGTCCGCGGGGTCCGCATCGGGCAGCTCGAAGCCGTCCCGCGCAACATCTTTTCCGGTGGCTACCGCTACTCAACGGGACGCAGCTCCTACATCGAGATGGCGGCGGTATATATGTACGGGGCACTACTGGTGCCAGATGGATTTTACCAACCTGGCACCTATAGTCTAAAAGTCATCATGGGAAGCGCTGGAGTTTCCTACAGCTTCTAGGCTGAACCCCGGCTTACTTCGCCGTCGCCGTGGTGTACATAAATTTGATCGTTGCATTGGCGATATCGCTCACGGTCTGGATCGCAATCGTCGCGAAGCCGTGGTCCTCTGCGGCAATCTGGACGACGGTCAGGAGGTAGCCAACACCGTTGATGTCAAACCCCGCCGTGAGCAACTGGTAGTCCTTCATCGTCTCGACCGATTTCTTAAGCTGCGAGGTGTACATGTAGTAGCCACCACCTAAGTCATACTGATCGACCTGGGTGACATAGTCGGTCTTGATGGTGACGATGGCCACGGCCTTGCTTGAGATGTTCTCGATCGTCCAGCCACGCACCCAGCCCTTATCAGGATTGGACGCTTCTGGTACCGAAGTGATGGCACCAGGGGTGTCACCTTGGTTTTTAACCAACTGGATCGCATTGGCGACTTTGCCCTGGCCGAGGGCGCCGCCGGCAAACTCGTCTTTGGAGGTCAGCGGCAATTTGATGCCTACGCCGAAAAAGGCGGTGACGGTACCACTGGGGTCGGCGATTGGATTGATCATCTGCAGCGCAGGGGAGCCGGTACCGGCGTAAGCTGTTTTGACCAAGGTGTCGGCAAGAAACGTCGTCGCTTTGCCGTTGGCACAAAGCTGGGCGAAGGGCTTCACCATTCCGGTCGTCTTGACGACGGACGTCGCCCCAGCAGCCGCGCACCAACCGCTAGCGGTTGTAGCCGTCGCGCCAGTCGCAGGAGCCTTCGAAGTTGTAGGATCGACAGGTGTCGTCGTCGGACCCCCAGGAGCGGCAGGAGCGCCAGGGGTAGGTGCCGGCGCCCCGGGAGTCCCCGCTATAGTGGAGTCTGTGCCGTTAGCATTGGCTCCGCCAGCCCTCGAGGCATTGGAGTTGCCGGCAGGAGTCGGCGCCGTGCTGCAACCCCAAGCTGTCGCAAGCAAGAGCACCACTGAACTGAAAATG
The DNA here is from genome assembly GCA_903928445.1 of uncultured Pseudomonadota bacterium. Classification (GTDB taxonomy): domain Bacteria; phylum Bdellovibrionota_B; class Oligoflexia; order Oligoflexales; family CAIYRB01; genus CAIYRB01. Next base: position 51,001 of record CAIYRB010000060.1, read on the forward strand.
ATGGGGGTTTTAACGACCATAACAGAACGCCTCCGGCTCGTGCTGGCCTCCAGCGCCAGCATCGCTGATTGATGAACTAAGACCCCTATCGGAAAAGCCGGTAAAAAACTTTAGCCGAACCCTGACGCTCGGTGTCTAAGCCATAAAAAACAGGAGGTTGTAAGTTATGATAAAATGCGGCAGGCCAGAACGGCGTGGTCGCTTTCGGGCTGGTGGCCCAGCGGCCGAGGATGGTAGGGGCACACAGATTCGAACTGTGGACCTATACGGTGTAAACGTATCGCTCTAACCAACTGAGCTATACCCCCAAACCTATCACCAGCGATCTTTGCTTGTCGCAAAGACACCCGCATCTGTCAATTGCTATTGCGAAGGAGCCTGTCAATGGACTCTGTGTACGGCGGCTTCAGGACACCCTTCTCGGTGATCAGTCCGGCAATAAGCGCAGCCGGCGTCACATCGAAGGACGGATTGTAGACAGGAGCGTCCACGGGCGTCATCTGCCTGCCCCCGGTGTAGCGAATCTCGTCTGGGCTACGCTCCTCCACAGGAATCTCCGCTCCGGTGGCCAAAGTCGTATCGAAGGTGGCGAGCGGCGCCGCGACATAAAATGGAATGCCATGATGGCGGCACTGCACGGCAAGGCCATAGGTGCCGATCTTGTTGGCGGTGTCGCCGTTGGCAGCAATGCGATCGGCACCAACGATCACCCAGTCAACTTGTCGCAACTGCATGAGATAAGCTGCCGCTGAATCGGCGATCACTTTGTAGGGAATCCCCTCCGAGCGCAACTCAAAGGCAGTCAGGCGCGAGCCCTGCAGGTACGGCCGCGTCTCGTCGGCATAGACCAGCTCGACTTGGCCCGCGGCGTGCAACGAGCGAATCACACCTAAGGCCGTGCCATACCCCGCCGTGGCAAGACTACCGGTGTTACAATGGGTCAGAATCCGCAACTTGCGCCCTTCGGCTAACTTGGCACCATGGGCGCCGATCGCCTGGCAGGTCTTTAGGTCGTCCGCGGCCAAGTCTTCGGCAAGCTTGACGATCTCCTCTGCTGCCGCGGTGATGGACATGGTCGAGGCCAGCGTGGCACCGAGCCGGCGCATGTGGTCTAGGGCGTAAAACAAGTTCACCGCGGTTGGACGCGTCCGAGCCAAGCGGCTGATGCCAGCGTGAAAGCGCGCTCTGTACTCGTCCCACGTGCCACCGCCAAGGCTTGCAGCCTGAACGTCCAATGCGAGGCCGTAAGCGGCCGCACAGCCGATCGCCGGTGCGCCTCGGATTACCATGTCCTCGATCGCCAAGGCGACGGACTCAAGACCCCGGCATTCGAGCCAAACCTCCTCTTGCGGCAGCAGGCGTTGGTCGATAAGGCGCAATATTCCCTTGGTAAACTGCATCGCTGCAAACATGTTGATTCCCGCGCTTCCCCTCGCTGCACCTGGACTGGAAGCGAGGGCTGCAGTATAGCGCATGTTTGCCGCGGTGCAAGGCGCTTATACGCGCCAGCCAGGACTAAACCGCCTCGTCATCGTCTAGATCCAGACCCAGCGGCTCATCGCCTTCACTGTACATGGTCTCGGGCTTCTTGCTGGTCTTCTTGGTGGTTCTGGCCGCCATGTTGAGCGGAGCAGCACCCTCGCTGGACTGGGCTTTGGTCTTCTTAGCGCGCTTTGACTGCATTGCGGACGACTCCGAGTTAAGGCTCGAAAAGTGCGAGGACTGGGCACTCGGCTGCGGCTTTGCTGTGAACTGCGACAAGGCAGAGCCGGTAGTGCTGCTCATCCTCGTCGCGGGAAGGCTGCCTTCGAGGGTACCGTCGCTGTCACCGTCAGCATAGTCACGGTATTGGCGCGCGGCTCGGTAGCGCCTAAACAAAATAAGTCCTGTTGATAGCAAGACAGTGGCAACAGCCGCAGCGGCCCCGTAGATGACCTCAGTAAAGCGCCCCGGTGTCGGTGCGCCGAGTTGGACTGAAATCATCGAGTCCCATGCTTCGGTGAGAAACTGGTTGGCCGCTTCACTTTCAAAATGTTCCGCGACGTCGGTATAGGTCATGAGATAATGCCGACCCGCCGAGGAGACCAAAATATGCGCCTGCATCAAAGCGACATTATCCAGATTGAACTCGCTGTAAAACAGCAGTCCCTGGCGACCATCAGCCATATCGATCACTAAATGATTGCGGATGCGGTAGCCTTCGATCGCGGCCGAAGTGGCGGCAAACTTACGGGTGATGACCTCTTCGTATTCTTTCGCCGTGGTCTCATCGATAAAACGGGGGTTGCTAAAGCTGGCGACTTGAATCGTGCGCTGGTATTTCACGCCGTCTTGATGCGGCATCTGCATGAGTAGTGTCAGGTCGCCCAGGTGCTCATACACCTCCCAACCTTTTGGCGGCGTCACGGAAAAATCACCATCGCGGACCGACAGCCGCTCACCGCCGGAGATAAGGTCGGGCTTACCTGCCGTTTCAGGATTGATGCTGGGAGCTACGGCAACAGCCGGACTTGATGCAGGCGGATCGGCAACTGCAGGTACCTGGTGGGGATCTTCTCCAGTGACGCTGTCCGTGCGAGGTGGCGCCTGCTCGCTGGCAGACTTAACGGCAGCAGGATCTGCCGGGGCGGCAGACGGCACCGCGTCGGGCGTAACTTCTGGCGTCGCGGCTTCGGCTTCCATAACCTCCGGCTCGCCTTGGACTTGACTAGGGTCACCTTCTACCGGCTGGGTTTGTGCCCCGCCGCTATTACCAATGAGCAGCCCAGTCCAGGCTACACATGTGAGCACCATCCAAGGAATGATACGCATGGGATTCCTTTCTTAGGCCGTGGGCCGACGACTTTCGGCGGAGCCGCGCCGCCGTTCAATCATATCATCACGACTCATCCGCACGGCATCCTCGATGATGTCGATGGCGTAGTTATCGAGCTCGTAGACACCGTAGTTAATATGCTGATCACGCCGCTTATTTTTAGTATTTTTTTGTTTATTTGATAGCGCTTTTGGCTCTTTTTGCGTTTGAATATCGACCGGTAGACCATCGGTAAGTCGCGTCACTAAACGCAGGGCACTGTGATAACCATGCGTCGGATGCCAAATCGGGTCGCTATCGAGCGTGTAAATGGCGACGATGCGCCACTGCGCACTGCCTTGCGGATCAACCTGCGTCGTCGTGGCAAAAAAGCAAAAATCTCCCGCCTTCGGCTCCGGTCCCATCGGCCTGAGCAAGCGATCAATGCTACCAACAGGACTGGTCAAAAGCTCGTGGTAACGACGTGGCGACAGACTAACCAACCATTTGCGTGTCATGCGGGGAATAGTCAGAGCCGGATCAAGCTCCTCCCCGCGCATCTCGTCTTCAGCATCGGCAAGCTGCAGACTGACATGCGAGGTCGGTAGACCAGCGACCTTGAGCAGCGCGACGGAGCGCTTAAGCCAAGTTGTTGCAGCTTTTAGATCGCCGCCTTTTGCCAAACAGTGCCCAAGCAAACCAGCGACCTCGGGATCGTCTTCACCGTGCTTTTTCACCACAGCTTGGAGGATCTGCCGAGCTTGCGGATAATTCTTGTCTTCATACAATGCGTAAGCCCAAAAATACGCGTAGTCCATCGAGTCGGGGTATAGTTCGACTAAGTGCGCCGCGGCGATAGCCGCAGCTTGGTAGTCGCCTTGGTCGATGTGCTGGTGGTAGTCGAACAAATAGGGCAACACCGCGTCATGGGATTGCTCGCGCAGAGTCAGCAGTAGCCGCGCCAGTGCGCTCTGGTGCTGGCCGAGCAAAAGACCCCGGGCTAGGGTTTGCCAGTGATAATAATCGGTCAATGGCAAGGGGCTGCGCGCAAGCGCTGGGTCTTCATGACCCGGCGAGCGGCTTGCCACTAGCTGCACCAGCTCAAGGCTGTAAGGACTCGGCTCGTCGCCTTGAACGGCGCGGGCGAGGAGCCGAGCGGCGCCAAGCTCATCGCATTCGAAATGGGCAATCCCGCGCAGCGCGGCAAAGGTCGGTTGCACCTCCTCGTCGCCCTGGCCAAGCCGAAAAAGATGTTGGCTTAGCTGCCTAAGCCCAGCGTGATCCTGCTGCTCGGCGAGGGCCTCGATCCACAACCTGTAGGAAGCAAAGCGTTGCACGGCCGGAACATCCTCCGCCGCCAATGCCGCAGCGACTTTATCCGCTGCCTCGGCATACTCACCCGCCCACATCAAGCGCAACGCTTCGCCGTAGGCGCCTTGTCCTTTCGCATAAGCTTGATCCGGGGTTAGTAGCGACCTTTTGCTGATGACACAAAGATTTTGGACACTGGTGAGCAGATTCCCTGGCATGGGAGAGGACCCTCCAAGACTGGTTGGCGCGAGTAGCGTAACGTCTGGAGGATATGTCGACAGGTAGCGTCAAAACTTTAGACGGCGTGATTTGGTAAATAATCAAAGCCAATAAACAAACATAGCGCAACGAGAAGCTTGCAGGCTGAGATATAAACTCAGCTTGCCCTGCGCACCTTCGAGCGACCAGGAGTGGCGTGCTTCGATCCTCCGGCTGTTTTCACGCCAGCGCCGACCAGCAATGCCTCGGCGACGTCGCTTGCTCTATCGATGAGCGTTTCGCGCAGCTCGTTGTAGCACTCGTCGCACAGCGGCTGATCGACAGCGGCGGCTTGAACTTCATTCCAGATCACCAGGACGGTCCATGCTTCGACGCTAAATTCGCGCTTGCGGCATTTTGACTCGACGGTGCAATTACTACAAATCTGGGACAAACTTTGCATGGCTTTAGATCCCCCGACCCGTTCGATTTTGAACCTCACAACATCACCCCTGTTAGTGGTCGTTTTGGCACAACTAACGCGGGCAGCGTCAGTCATGAACAGAGCAACTACGGCTGCAGCTATCGGTCGATTCGACCTATAACTTTAGGCTTCCTTGAGTATTGTCGAAATCCTCCAAAGAAATCAGAGGAATCCAACGTCACCCCAGGGGTCACCGGCAACCATGCTTAGCAATAAAATATGTTCGTCTTAGCTCGAGACCTATTCTCCATAAAACGCCCCACCCGTCAATGTATTTCTCCATTCGGCGAAGGATTTTTCCTTACCAAAACGGGAAGGTAGGGTCTGCGACAAGCTCTGGTACAGGCTTAATTCGCCTTCAAATAGGGCGCGCCCTCAAAGTAGTACTTGAGGACGTCTTGCTTCATCGTGTGCAAGCGCAGACTCTCGCTGGCGGTCGATAAAAGCGGCTTCCAGACTTGATTGGCGAGCTCGCGACTGCCGTTTCTGTAATGCAGTAGACCATGCAAATAGCGCGCTTCCGTGCTCAACTCGGGTGGTAATTCAGAAAGCACCGCCGTCGCCTGCCTTATAAGGCCGGCCCTGAGATAGCAGTGAGCTAAAACTTTTAGGTTTTTCTGACTGCGCTCACGGTTTAGATCGATCGCCAACTTGGCGTATTCGACCGCCTTATCGATGGATTTGCCGCGCCAGGCAAAACAATCGGCCAGCTCCAGATAGGCTTTTGCTTGGTCCATAGGCGGCAAGGCCGGAAAAAGCAGCATCTGTTCAAACCAAACGGTTGCCGTCTCTAGCTGCCACAATTCCTTGAACAAGATCCCGAGTGCCCAATAAATATCAGGACTATCAAAATTGGTGTTGAGCAACTTCATAAAGTCGTAGGTAGCACGTCCCGCGTCGTACTTGCACGCGGCCTGAACCAGAGCCAAAAGTGGCGCCGGTGCGCCGCTGGCATATAAATAGCGTAGCTTGCGCCGCGCATAGACCAGCTCATAGGCATGCTGTTCGAGCATAAGTCCGGTGCGCTGATCAAAATCCACCCAGGATTCTGGCGACTCATCACCATTGCTTAGACCTGCTAACATGGCATCGACTTCTTTTAGGTCGGCATCCAGCGGCGCGAGATGCATGAGGCTGGTAATCTCTGACAGCAGGTAAGCGACGTTCCATGGGTCCATCGTCTGCACCTTGCGAAGCAGCTGCAGCGACATGTGAAAATCGTGCTTTTGCGCATAGAAATTCGACTTTAGCCAATAGATTTCGGCTTGACTAGTGGTCGGCAAACCCGCGGTCGTATGGATCGAACTTAGGATCTCCATGGCTAGGTCAGCGCTTTTATATTGCATGACAAAGGCCGCATACTTCAGCGCCGTCACCCGGTTGCCGCGGTCAAGCTGATACATGGCGTCGTAGTGTTTACCGGCGCGATCGATATTGCCTAAGCGTAGATAAACGTCGGCAATATGCCCTTGCACTTCGGCGTCACCGCTAAATTTCGCCAGCAGACTATGCAGTAAGGCCAGCAACTCAACTTTGTCGCCGCTGTTTTCGACTAACTGCCGCAGCCGCTCCCGACCAATAAGGTACTCCTCGACATTGACACCGCCGAGCTTCAGGTTGGCTACCAGGAGACAAAAGCGCACATCTGGGTTTTCTGGATGAGCCTGGTAGGCCTCGGTAAACATCGATTGCGCGAGCTGGTGCTCGCCAAGCCCAAGCAACAGACTGCCAATCTTTTGCACCACCCCCTGCGATGCGCCTTCGGAACTCAAAATGCGCTGATAAAATGGCAAGGCTGGGGTCAGACCCTCAAAGTCCTCGGTAACTTTAGCGATAAAATAGAGGACGTTTTCCTTGGTGCGTGGGTCATCCAGTGCGCCTCCGGCCAAGGCATGGGCCCGACTCTTTTGGATCTCGCTATGAACATGATCACCCTGGGCCGCCTGGATGCGCGCCATGGCGAGCATTTCGTAGATCTGAATCTCCAGGGGGCAAACACCCTTATGTTCCACCCACCAGGCCGACAAGGCTTGGATGGCCGCCTCGGCTTCGAGGTAGCGCTCACGTTGGAGAAACTCCGTGGATAGCTGCCTATGGGTTTCAAAATTGCCATAAACATTGAACGGCGCGGCCTGTTCAAAGAGGTAGAAGAACTGGTCACCACGGCGCTCGTCACCCATCTGGTAATGGACCTGACTCAGCCCAAAGTAGGCAACAAACCATTCGGGATCAAGATTCAGCGCCTGCTGGTAGTTAAAAACAGCTCGCTCAAAGTTGCCTTGCTGCTCCATGCTGCAGCCAATGCCATAGTATGCCGGCGCGCTGGCGCCGTGGCGCCGCATGATATCCTGAAAGACGCTCGTCGCCTCACTTGGGGTGATCAGCTCACCTTGCTGTTCGACGAATGCCAAGCAGAGTTCAACGGCGCCATGATCGCGCTCTGCCTGCATGCGCTGCAAATAGTGGGTACGCAGCTTGGCCAAACTCTTGAGCATGGTGCCGAGCTCGATGCGCCGCATGTGCACCAGAAGCTCTGCGCCACCTTCTGGAGTCTGCAGTAATTGATCGAGCATCTGCTCCGCCTCGCCATAGCGTTTGACGAAGATGAGCTTGTTCGCTTCCGCTAGCTTTTGTGCGATAGCCTTTTGCATGCCGCTCCCTAGACGAGAGCCGCACCTGTGGCCCACGTAACTAAGGTATCGGCCTAACGCGATCAAACCTTACTGCCAGTCCTCCAGCTAGATTTAGCACAAAACCGCTCAGGGACGAGGAAGGTTCTGGTTACCTGGGGTTAGCCTAAGAACAGGTGCGAAAAATTCCCTGCCTCCCTACTGCCGCGCCTCCGTGGTCAAACCCAAACGCCGACTTTTAACCACAGAGGCGCGGCAGTAGGGAGACAGGGAATTTACCGACTAGCCTCTAAGCGCCAAAGGCTTGCTTGCCGGCGATCTCAGCGCCGACGATCAACAGATGGATATCGTTGGTTCCCTCGTAGGTAAACACCGTCTCTAGATTACACATGTGGCGCATCGCTTTGTACTCGATCATGATGCCGTTACCACCGAGGATGTCCCGACAGGTGCGTGCAGTCTCTAGCGCCATCTCGACGTTGTTTTGCTTGCCCATGCTGACATGTGCAAAGTGCAGCTGCCCGGCATTTTTCAGCTGACCGAGGCGCAAAGCCAAGAGTTTACCCTGGGTCAGACGCGACAGCATGATAGCTAACTTGCGCTGTACCAGCTGGGTATGACCGATTGGCCTTTTAAAGGTGACACGGTCACTGGCATAGGCCACAGCTTCGTCAAAGCATGCTTCGGCGGCTCCGAGCACGCCCCAGGCGATGCCGTAGCGCGCCTGCGTTAAGCAGCTAAGCGGTGATTTCAAGCCATGGGATAGCGGCAGTACGGCGTCTTTGGGCAGCTTTAAATGGTCAAAATACAGCTCCGAAGTCACCGAGGCGCGCAGCGACAACTTACCTTCCATCTTGCGCGCGGTGAAGCCGGGAGTCTTCGTCGGCACGACAAAGCCGCGAATGCCGTCCGTCGTCGCCGCCCACACCACCGCGACATCGGCGAGGTTGCCATTGGTGATCCACATCTTCGATCCATTCAGTTCCCAATGGTCTCCCTTATCCTCAGCCCGTGTCTGCATGGCGCCGGGATCGGAGCCGCCATTGGCCTCAGTCAAGCCAAAACAGCCGACCGCCTGGCCGCTGCCGAGTTTTGGTAGCCACTCCTGCTTTTGGGCTTCGCTGCCAAAGGCGTGTATTGGAAACATGACCAATGCGCCCTGCACCGAGGCGAAGCTGCGAATCCCCGAGTCACAGCGCTCCAGCTCTTGCATGACTAGACCGTAGGAAATATGGTCCATGCCCGGTAAGCCGTAGCCCTTGAGATTCGACCCAAGCAGACCTAGGGCGCCCAGCTTAGGGATGATCTCGGTGGGAAAGCGCTCCTCCAGATAAGCGGTGCGAATCTTGGGTTCGACCTCTTTGGCGACAAAATCGCGCACCGTGCTTTGCACTAAACGCTGCTCCTCAGTCAGCAGCTCCTGAATCTGCAGAAAGTCGGGAAATGGCGAGGTATGTGGCGAAGTATATGGTGAAGTCATGGTAGTCCTCCTGAATGCAGCATGGAAAGATAAGCGACCGGCTAGCGCGGCTTACGCCGCACGCTAGCATAATAAGCAAAGCGCGCAACGATAGACACCAAGGCCACCAAAGCCACTACCGCATGCGTCTGGCGCTGCGGCGGCGCTAGGGTAAGACCGTACAGCGCGGCCCAAGCCAAGATCAGGCAGAGCCCGGCACCGAGCTCTCGCTGACGCCCACGCAGCAAGGCCTGGCGCCAAGCAAAGCGCGGCTGCGGCCCGGTCGCCGCCAGCGAGTATGGCCACAGCCGCGGCAGCAGCGCTGGCACCTCGCCGCGGTAGAGCGTGTAGGCCGGCCCAATCTGGGCGGCCGCAGCGGCTTCTGCGCGCAGGTAAGCCCTGCCGTGCAGGATGGCCATCGCCACCAAGAACACCGCTGTGACAGGTGCGTTACGGCCCGCCAAACACAGGCCAAAAAAAAGCAACAGCGTACCGAGCAAATACGGATGGCGCAGCCAACGAAACGGACCGACGAACTGCTCTGCGTTACGCAGGTAGCCCGCAGACCAAACGCGCAGGACCAAGCCAAGGGCGCTGACAACTGCGCCACACAGCAGTGACTGCGGCGTTGGCACAGCACAGATAAACACCGCAGCAACCACGACAAACTCGACCAGGCCGCGCACCGAGACGTGAAACCAACGATGCAGCCATGATTCAAATACGGCCATGCTCATATCCTCTGCCGTTGCCAGCTTGCCACTAGTGCCGCGCCAGGTCAGATTGTCTCCCGCCAACGCTTGTAGGTCCAGGTCCATTGCTCCGGATAGGCGCGAATGACCCGTTCAATCGCCTCGGCGCAGCGTGCCGTCACGGCGCCTTCCGCTGTGGGCTGAGCGCCGCCTGGACCCGCCGGACCCGCCGGACCAAACAAGGTTTCGCTGAGCAAACGGTAGGTCAATGGGCCCTCTCTGACGCAGAAGATGGCGATCACTGGACACCCGACCTTACGTGCCAACTTCTCCGGCCCAAAGACAAACTCGGTGGCCACCCCAAGAAAAGGCACGACCGGGCCACTTCGCCCCTCTGGCTTTTGATCCATGACAAAGCCAAGCGCTTCACGGCGGCGAAGGGCTTCAAGCATATCGCGCAGCAGCGTCTTTTTATCCGTCCATAAAACATGGGTCCCCATGCGCCCTCGCAGCACGCCGAGAAAGGCCGTAAGCAGCTTGCTGCGCGATGGCTTAGCCAGCACATGAAGCGGTTTGCTGGCTGCTTTTTGGGCATAAGAAGCGCACAGCTCCCAGCTGCCCAGATGCGCCGTCACCAACATATGGCCGAGTCCCGCCGCCTCCGCCGCGGCGATCTGCGCCTTCAGCTCATCAAAACCAAGCACCTTGATACAGCCAGGCCGGCGAATCTGGCGCAGGGTTTCCAGTGCAATCAGGAATTGCTGGCGAAAGACTTGGGCCGCGAACATCTTGGCGAATTCACTGTGGCGCGGCAACGAGTAAACTCGCTGCAGATTGAGAAACAGGCGACGCCGGGACCGCCGCGCCAGACGCAGGTGCAACCAGCCGCCGACACTTGCCACGGCCTCCAACCACGGCGCCGGCAGGTGCGCCAATGCAACCCACACCAGGGTGAGGAGCCGTAGCTGCAGATTCGGACTCATAGCTCGCTCACCGCGGCGCGGTCGCCTGAGCAAAAAAGCTCGCCGCTCTATAGGAACTACGTACCAGCGGTCCGGATGCGACGGAAAGAAAGCCCATGGCTTTGGCCTTCGCCGCAAGGAGGTCAAACTCCTCCGGCGGCACCCAACGCTTGATGCTCAAATGCTGCTTGGTCGGCCGCATGTATTGGCCAATCGTCACAAACTCGACGCCGTGCTCGCGCAGGTCGCCGAGAGCTTCCAAGGCCTCGTCCAAGGTTTCGCCTAAGCCGAGCATCAACGCGCTTTTGGTATAGACACGGTAGTCGGCCTGCTGCCTGACTAGGCGCAACACCTCGAGCGACTGGCGGTAACTAGCACGGGCGTCGCGCACGCGTGGCGTCAAACGCTCGACGGTTTCCAGGTTGTGGGCAAAGACCTCGGGCCGAGCCGCGACGATCGCCTGCAGCGAAGGCACCTTTTGCTGGAAATCTCCCGCGAGAATTTCTAGCGTAATCTCCGGGCTCAAGGCCCGCACTTCGCGGATCACCGCCGCGACATGGGCGGCTCCACCGTCGGGCAGATCGTCTCGGTCGACCATGGTGATAACGGCATATTTAAGCCCCATGGCCTTGGCTGACTCCGCCGTCTGGCGCGGTTCCTTGGCATCCAACCAACCACCGGGGTTACCGGTTTTAATGTGGCAAAAGCGGCAGGCGCGGGTGCAGGTATCGCCAAGCACCATGAAGGTCGCCGTGCCCTCGCTCCAGCACTGCGAGATATTCGGGCACTTGGCCTCCTCACAGACGGTAAACAATTGCCGCTGGCGAAGGTCGCGCTTGATCTGGAAGTAGATGTCTCCAGACGGGATCTTGGTCTTAAGCCAGTCGGGTTTACCGATGTGGAGGGGTGCCGGGGGCTGCGTTTCGCTCATGCCATTGTGCTTTCTAAGGGTGCTTTCTCAGTGCGTTCTCAGGGCGTTACAAGGGCGGGTGGGGGTGTCCACGAGCAGCGCCGAAGGCCGCTGCTTTTAAGATGTGCCACCGGTCCATAATAGGCTAAAAGGGGGCGCCGCGCATGCCTGCCACGACCACCGACGAGCCTAGCGTTATTCGGCAAAAACGTCTACACCTGGCAACCCCAAGACCGCCCCCTCACGGAGACCGCACCGCCGATGCTACCGCCTAACCAACGCTCGATCAATATACCCGGTCGGATGCTCGATGCCTGGCGCACCGCCATCCTCGGTATGGCAAAATTGCCTAGGGGCACCCCGCGTGCCGAATTCACACCGGATGAACTACTGAGCAAGGTGCAGAAACAAGAGACCAAGACCGTTATTGAGCTGTGGGAAACCTTCACCCAGGAACGCTCAAATCTATCGCGTGGACTCCTCGGCAACGCCCGCCAGACGGTGGCGTACCTGCTTGGCTTTCATTTGGTGAACGCGGCGCGGGCGATGCTGCTCCTCAGGCGACTCGACGAACGCCACGACCTGAGCGCCTGGGTCAAGCGCCTGGCCGCCTCGCCACATCCCGTACTCTGGCATGACCTGGGATGCGGCACGGGTGCCATCGCGCAAACCATCGGCGACTTTCTCGTGCACTCGGGACTGCCCGTTGGTCGCCTTGAATTGCACCTCTACGACGGGGTTGGCACCCTGCTCGATGCCGCCACGGCGGTGTTGACCGCTGCCGGACTAGCCGCGAAAACGCACCGCGTCGGCTTGGAAAGCCTCGACCCAGCGCGTCTGGTGGCGCCGTCCGATCCGCGGGTGCGCGGCTTTTCCCTGGGGTATGTCTGGAACGAGCTAGAAAAAAATCCTCAGGCGCGGTCTCGACTCAAGGCGATCTTCTCGTCGCAGGTCGCAGGCAAGACCTTGCTGTTACTACTGGAACCAGCGACGCAGGCGCAGTCGCGCGCGGCGATGGAGCTACGCGACGAACTGGTGGCCTTTGGCTACCTGCCCCTCTACCCTTGCCCGCATGCAGCACCCTGTCCGATGCTCAACCTCAGCCGCGACTGGTGCTTTGCCGAAGGCGAATGGCAGCAGCCAAAGCCGATGCAGCTTTTAGACAAGGCCCTGCGCATCGACCGCACCCGCCTCAATGGGACGCTCATGGCCTTTGCCTCGCCGACTCTGGCCGCTGATTTGGCACTAAAGAACGATTCCAGTGTCGACAGAGGCGCAGTCATCGTCGGAAGGCCCGAGCGGGTCGACCAAAAGGGCACGGTCGACTACCTTTTGTGCGAAGCCGGCGCCTTGCGCAAAGCGCCAGTCAAGGCAGGAACTCCCGCCCAAGCCCGCGGTACGATGATAAATAATTGATATTCATGATCTAAACAAGGGTCTGGCGACCCTAGGCACGGGCCGCCGACAAAAGATTCGAATCGTCAAGCGGCTTCGAGTATATTCCGCCAGGGTTTTTTACCTAGTCTACCGGGTGTACCCAGCGCCTTGCGCCCAGGATACCGCAAACGATACGAGGAAAGTCGATGCTACACGATCAACCGGATGGATGCGAGACACCAGGCGTAGACCCAAGCAACTCGAGTCTGCCCGCCCCCCTTCGTGGTCTGCACCGCTTACCGCAATCAGCAACCCACCCCAACCAGCTGAGCAATGCCGAAATGGCGGGCTTGCTGCTACTCTCCGCCACCCCCGAGGATCCCGATCGCCAAGGCTTGAAGGCGACTCCAGCGCGCTACGCGAAGGCCATGACGCAGCTACTTAGCGGCTACCACACGACGCCTGAAGCGGTGGCTGGCTCCGGCGTTTTCAGCTCCGAGAGCAACGGTCTGGTGTCGGTGCGAGAGGTCGAGTTTTATAGTTTATGTGAACACCATATGCTGCCATTTTGGGGCAAGATCAGCGTCGCCTACTACCCTGGTGAGCAGATCGTCGGGCTGTCGAAGATTCCCCGGCTCATCAACATGTACGCGCGGCGCCTGCAGGTCCAGGAGCGCTTAACGCAGCAGGTTGCCGATGCCCTCTTTGGCCTGATAAAACCACGTGCCGTCGTCGTGCGCGCCACCGCTCAGCACCTGTGTATGATGATGCGCGGAGTCGAAAAGCAGCGATCGGAAACCGTCACCGAGGCAGGCTCAGGACTTAGTCAGCTCAGCGACCTTGAAATATCGCGCCTCTATGCTGCTTTGTAGGAGGCGGCCAAGGCCTGACCCGGTACTGCACTTAGGCGGTATCTCGACGCTAACCCCGTTTTGCTGCCGTTTGCGCAAGCGGGGGCGCGGGGACCAGGTTTAAGGGCCGTGGCCTTTTGACCGATGCATAGCCTACGCTATGCTGCCATCACGTCTAAAACTCCGCAGACCTCTGCTAGGGCTTATCCTGGCCATGACAGGTTACGCTTGTTCGATCTCCGATAATTTATTGCCGCAGGGGCCTTCCACACCGGCGCCAGCGCCAGCAACACCTGCTAAAAAACCCGACGACACTGCCGACGAGGGCAAAACCATCCCGCTAGGAGCGCCGCAGCTGGTGCGCCGCCTGGCGCTCGACTTGACCATGCACTTGCCAAGTAGTGCCGACAGTAGCCTCGCCAGCGCCGCTTCCGCAGGTATCGTCCAAGTCGCCAGCGCCTACTTGAACGACCGCGCCAGTGCCCAGGCACTGGCCGCGTTGCACCCGCGCATGTGGCACCTAGACAGTCATGTTCTAGTCGACCTTGATCGCTTTGCCGCAGCGGGCGACAGCAGCCTTACAGCGGCCTTGACCACGGCGACGCGCCAAGCGATCGTCCAGCAACCCAGCTTGGCGGTGCGCTACGTCTTGGAACAACACCTACCCTGGCACCGGCTCTATGAAACCGCACAGGTCATCGTCCCATCAACTCTGCTAAGCCTCTGGGGAGCCAGCGACCTCGGTGCAGCCTTTACCGGTGGGTCAGGCCGCCTGGCCACGGCCTTTGGCCAGGCCACCGCCGCGGGCCTGTTGGTTGATCCGGGCCTTCTCGCCAGCATCAACAGCGACAGCGGGATTTACCAACGCACCGGCCGGTTGTTCAAAGAATTGCTCTGCATCGCGCCAACTCTACCGTCAGTCCATAACTTTGGCGCTTTAGAAGACAGCGAGATCGCTGGCGACTTAAACGCCTTATCGCTTAGCAAAAAAGAATGCGCCGGCTGCCATGCACTTTTCGCGGGCGCGCGCCAAGCCTACAGCGGCTTCGCTAACGGTGACTCGTTCGCGGCCTGGCTCCAGCCACCGGCGGCGCTTGACACGACCACCGGCATCTATGCGAGCACGTCGTTCCAGGGCTTGGCAGCACTCGGCACGCTGGTCGGCAGCGATGCGCGGATGCGACGCTGTGAGATTTTACGCCTGTTCGAAGAACTCTACCAACGCAGCCATACCAACGCCGACCAGACCTTGGTGGCCGTCGCTCTAGACGCTTTCGAAAGAAATGGTGAGAGCCTCACCGCGGCAGCCCGCGAATTAGTGATTGCCTCTGACTACGCGACATCGCCGATCGGTTCCAGCGTCAAGGGCCCAGGCAAGCGCGGCCGAAGCGGCGTCAAAGTTCTCGGCAGAGCGCAGTGGGAAGCGCTATTCGCAGCCGTTCTACCGCAAAATAGTTTATTGTTTACAGACGATCTCGACCCCGGTCAAAGTGAAAGCTTTACGAGCTCGGACCGAGTTCCTAGTGGAGTCTATTGGCACGCGGTCGACCGCTTGGCTAGGCAGGGGGCGACGGCCGTCGTGTCTGAGGAGCTAGCCGATTCGGCTCTGGCGACCAATCGCCACCTGCTCACCACCCTACCCGACGGCGCCGCGACGGGCGCGAGCGCGATCACCGTGGCCAAACAGATTCAGGACCTATGGCTGCGCCTAACCGGCACGCCGCTTACGGACAAAGACCAAATCTATATCGACCTACAGGCGCTATGGACCAAGATCAGCCCAGATGGCACTGCCGATTCCTCGCGCAAGGCATGGGGCCTACTCCTGACCGCCGTTTTTAGTCACCCAGCCTTGGTGACCTATTGAGGACCATGAATAAGCTATTTAAAATGTTCACTCGCTCGACCAACCGACACTTGGCAGTGCTGTGTCTAGGCCTCGCTTCGAGCACCCAGGCCGTCGCCGCTGCGCCCTTTCTACTCGTCGTCTACGCCAGCGGCGGCTGGGATCCATCGATGGTGTTTGACGGCAAACCGGACGCGTCGACGGTCGACTCCGAAAGCGGGCAAAGCCAAGCGACCGGTGGTGGTGGCATCACCTACACCGACCACGCCGATCGCCCCGCGGTCCATAGCTTTTTTACCACCTACGGCGACCGCAGCGCTATCATCAATGGCTTGTTTATCGGCGGCATGGACCGCTTCACCGCACAAAAGCAGTTGTTCACCATCGTCCCAACCAGCAAGGTGCGACGGGTCGATTGGGCGACGCTGTACGCCGACTCCAGCGGCTTTGCCGGAGACCTGCCGCACGTGGTTTTTCAAGCACCGTATGCGCCAGGCGAATATCTGGATAAAGCGACGCACCTAAGCGCAGCGACCATCGCGGAATATCAAGCCGCAGTGCCAAACAGTCTGGACTTTGGCAGCGGCGGCGAAGACGCGCTCAAGGCCATGCGCGCAGCAGCCATGGTGAAGATCATGAACAACGTGGTCGAAAGCAGCCTCGACTTTGACAAGCTCAAAGCTCTGGCCACAAGCAATGCTAACGAGGCGAAATTGACCGCTCAACTCAAGACAGCGATCACTTCCGTCGGCGACCAAGGCACAAGCGACACCTTCGCCTACCAGGCCAAGCTAGCTATAGCGCTGTTCGCGCAAGGAGCATCGATCGCCGCCACCGTTCAAGCCGGCGCCACCGGCGCCTGGGCCACCACCAAGAATCACGTCAGCGTACAATCGAGCGCCTACCAAAGCCTCTTCGCCGACCTTACGGCGATTTTAAGCTACGCCCAAAGTCGCGGGATCAGCGACAGGCTGACGCTCGTCGTGATGAGCGACGGCGGTCGCGCGCCAAGGCTTAACGCCGATGCCGGTAAGGGTCCCTGGCCCTATACCTCCATGCTCCTATGGGGAGCAGGTATCAATGGCGGCACAGTCATCGGTCTGACCGATGGCTTCCTGCGCGGCCTGCCGGTCGATCCGATCTTTGGCGGCGCGGGCAAGCCAAGCTCGATCCTTTTGACCCCGGCCAACATCTGGGGCGCTTTGTATACCAAGGCTGGATACAGCACCACCGCGCTTCTCGGGGACACGGCGCCGCTAGCACAGGTGATTAAGTAAATCATGCCAACACCCCGCCCAACCTACCGCTCCTTAGCTTGGACTGCTCCAGCCCGCCGGCGCATGGCGGCGAGGATCCTAGCTGTCCTCCTTTTTGCTACCTTGGCGCACTGTGGTGGCCCCAGTGGCTCGGCCTATGACGATTCCCCACCGCCGCCTCCCGAAATCCCTAACACCAAAGCTTACCCGGCCCCGTCCAATCTCACCTGCAGCACTGGTTCTGCGCTCACATATACCTCATTTGGCAGCAGTTTCTTGCTGAAGTATTGCCGTTCTTGCCACAGCTCTAGCGTCGTCGGGGCCGACCGTCGCGGCGCCACAGTCGGCGCGAATTTCGATAGCGCCGTGGACGCTCAGGTCTGGCGAAGCACCATCCTTGGGCGCATCAGCGGTGGCAAAAAAATGCCACCTGCGGGCGATATCGATGCGCCGGATCTGAAAGCGGCCAAGGACTGGCTGGGCTGCGGCGCCCCAAGCGCGCCGGAGTGACCAAGTGGTGCCCGGGAATCCCGTATTGACTAACGCACTCGGCTGCGATTAGTAGGATCCATGCAATTTGATGTATTCCATTCCCTAGGTCGAATCGACGATGCCGCCGAGCCGCGCACCGATCGCCAGGTCTTTGCGCAATTTTTCGCCGAAGTGGCCGCCGCCGACCGTCTTGGCTACGGCACGATGTGGGTGGCGGAGTCGCACTTTTCCAGCGAAGTGCAAAAACACGGCGCTGCGCCGGTGATCCCCCATTACCGTGGCGAGGTTGGACTCAACTGCGACTCCCTGCAGCTCGGCCAGCTGATCCTCGAACGCACCAAGCGCCTGGGCTTTGGCACTGCCATCATGAATATCGTTGGCGGCAACGGCGGCCCCATCGCCGCTGCCGACCGGGTGCGCACTCTGGCGTGGTTAAACTCGCTGCGTGATGAACCACGCCGCCTCAGCATTGGTATCGCCTCCGGCCGCTTTCCCTATATCAATCGACCTTTCGGCATCGTGCCGCGCAGTCAAATCGAAGTCGACCGTTGGCCAGAAGCTCAGGCCTTGATCTTTATCGAAGCCTTGACCATCTTTTTACGCCTGCTGAGCGGCGACACCCTCGGCAGCCAAGACCTGGACCTACGCGACCTTCGCTACGCTGACGCGACGCCCTACACGCGCCGCTGGGAGTTTGAACGGCTTAAGTTGGTGCCAGAGATGAGCCCGGCTGAATGGACCCGCTGCCTGCGCATCGTCCTCGGTTCGGCAAGCCCACAGGCCCTTGCGACCGGCTTCAAATGGGCCGATGTGGATGTCTTCAACCTCTCTTTTACGCCACCCGCCGCCATCGAAAAGCTGCATGTAGACCTGGCCTCTCGCTGCACGGCGCCGCGCCTACCATGGCATCGCTCGCGTTTACCCCGCACCGTAATGGTCTTCATCGACCGCGACCCAGGCGTCGCCGAGGCGCGTGCCTCCGCCTGCTTTGACACCTATATCGAAGCGATGCGCGGTACTGCCCAAGTTCCAGACAAAGGGGTGTTGATGCAGCGAGCCTTGATCGGCACCGCCGCCGATATCCGCGCCCAGTTAGCACCGGGCGCACGTCACGGCTTTCACCCGGACGACCGCTTGATGCTCTGGTTTGAATTCAATCAAACCAACGGCAGCCAGATCCTCGACCAAATGGAACGCTTTTCCGACCAGGTCCTACCCTACGTCACCGTTTGAGGCTTTATGGCGTTACGCACCGATATTCCGACCCTCGTCGCCAACCTGAGCCCGCTGTTCGCTCTGGCCAGAAAAGGCATCGCCGAAGTCGTCATCAGCGGTGTCAGCTACTACAAAGCCGAGGGCCAAAAACGTATCCTCGGCAGCGACCCCGCGGTCATGCTCATCGCTCGCTCACTGCTCAAACCATGGCAGTTTCTCGCCGCCGACGTCGCCGGTAGCGAGCCGTTTTGGGCGCTTGGGCTTGCTTCGCATTCCGGTCAGCCACACCACATGGAGCAGCTCCAACTGCTTGGCGCCGTAGCCGGTGCCGGCGAAAACGAGATCGTCTGCCCGCGCTGCTTTCCACTCGACGCCGGCATCAATTCCATGATGCGCAATGCCAAAATGCAGCCGTCGCGCCTCCACCATCCGTGTTCCGGCAAGCACCTGACTGCCCTTGCCGCCTGCCGGCATTTTGGCTATCCGCTGGAACGCTACTGGGAGACAGACCATCCCCTGCAAAAGCGCTTCGCCAACCTCATCGGCCAACTGGTCGGCGAGCGCCCGGTGTGGATGACCGATAGCTGCGGTCTGCCGACGCTCGCCATCAGCGCCAAGGCCCATCTCAATCTTTGGGAGCGGCTGCTGCTAAGCGAAGACCCGCACTACCAACACCTAAAAAATCTGTGGCTACACAACATCCGCTTAGTCGGAGGCTACGGCCGGCTCGAATCCGAACTGATGGAAGCCACAGGCGGCAAGGTGCTAGCTAAGGAGGGCGCCGACGGCCTGTTGGTTGTCGCCGCTTTTCCAACCGCCAGCGAAGCAGCCGCGGTGTGCTTAATAAAACTGGCCTCTGGCTACAGCGCCACCTACCTGGCCCTAGCCCTCTGGGGCGTCCTTAAGCGTACTCCTGAACTTGGCTCATCCATGCAGCTGGTCGCCGATTATCTCAGCTCACGCCTCGAGACCTGGGTACCCGGCGATCAAGAGCTGATCTTACCGCCTTTTGCTCCGCCGTCTGCCGAGGTCGCGCAGTGAAGACCCATGATTTAACCGTCGACGCTGATCATAGCGGTAAACGCCTTGACGTTTTTCTCTCGGAGTCGGGACTGGACCTTTCCAAACGCAAGATTCGCCAGGTGATCGACGTCGGAGGCGTCTACGTCAATCGCAAGCGGGTGCGCGTCGCCTCGCGCCAGGTCACCAGGGGCGATAAGGTCCGTTTTGAATACAACGAAAACGCCCTGAGACAATTAAAAACGCAGCGTCCCGAGTTCAAGTCCGACGACCTGCTGTGGCGAGGCGAGCACGTCATCGCCGTCAATAAGCCACCAGGAATGGCCGCACAAGCGACCAAAGACCAATCGATCATGCACGTCGTGCCGTGCCTGGCGGCTCTGTTAAAAACACTAAAGACGCCGCACCAAAAACTAGTCCTAGTTCACCGCTTGGACAAAGAAACCTCCGGCGTCTTGTTGGTGGCCGAAGGCACTCCGCGCGCCACCTGGCTCACCGAGCAATTTAAACAGCGCTTAGTTGAAAAGACCTATCTCGCCCTATGCCACGGCATTCCTAAACAAATGGAATTTACAGAAAACGCCTACCTTTCCGAAATCGACAAGCGCACCGGAGACGTTCGTGCCGTCCGCGCCGGTGGACGCCAGGCGATGACCCGGTTCAAAGTCTTGGCCATGCATAAGGAGCTGGGCGTGTCCTTGATCGCCTGCTATCCGCACACCGGCCGTAGTCACCAAATTCGCGTCCACCTTCAGATCAACGATCTGCCGATCATCGGTGACAAGCGCTATAATACACCTGGAAGCAAGCCGCTACCTCCGGCCTTGGCCGAGCTGGGCGCGGTGCATCACTTCCTGCATGCGCGCGAACTCGCCTTTACGCCGGCGCCAGGGGCGGCGCGTCAGGTGGTAAAGGCGCCGCTGCCGCAGCGCTTTGGCGCTTTTATGGACGCCGTAGGCTTTCATGCGACGAGTGGCCAGGCCTAACACCGCTCTGCTGAAGCTAGTTAAACGAGCGCCTTGCGACAAGTTTCCGGACTTGGCGGTCTGCTCGCAGTAAGCCCAAGACACAGAAAGCTTAGCGTTCCGGGCGCGGGATCTTTGATCAACGAGAAGATGGTTTTCGATCACGAGGCGACTGCGTTCGACATCTCCCCAGCTGGTTGGATTTATCCAATGGCTGAGTCTTCTTCGGGCAGCGGTGGAGCCCCTAGCGAGCGAAGGCGCTTGTCGATGAGCATTTTCAATTGGTCGACTTTGCCCTGGGGCACGACGGACTGGCGCATGAGCGCAACGATGTCTGCGCCTCGCTTGGCTACCCGACCGAGTACCTCGTCGACGCGTTGCGCTTTCACTCCCGAGTCTTCGGCTTCCTGTTTCAAGTCTACCACCAGAATATTTCTCTTCTTATGGTTGATGAAGAGGGCGGAAGCGTTGGCGCTCGGTTTCCCAAGGAACTGATTTGGTAAGATATCGTAGGCCGGGGACAGCGTGTAGAAGGGAGTGCGGCCATCACCTGACGTGCCGATGATAGCGTGGTTCTTTAGGTGAGCGTCGCTGTTTCCAAAAACCAAGTTCAGGACTGTCAGTTCGATCAACCGTTCGAGGTCACGAGCTCGTGTTCTAGGAGAAGCATACGTCTTTATGGTTTTTGCTATGTCAGAAACTCGGCCCTCGAACTTCTCGTTACCTAGACTGGATTTTTGGTGCAACTGGGCGAAGTCCTCGAAGTGGAGCTTCTCGCCGCCGCGTACGCGGTCGAAACGGCGGGTTAGGTAGGCCAGCTCGCCACTCTCAATCTCGACCAGTCCGGACGCGGCAGTCTGCACCCCCAGCAGGGTGAACAGCTTCATCCAGAGCTGCTCGATTTCCGGCACCGCCTGAACACCTTGTACTTGAGGCTTTAGGATGAAGTGAAAGTCGGCCTCTGGATAGTAGACTGGGAGCTTGGGTTGAACTCCGGGAATAGCGATGCCGCTGGAAATGGAGTCAATCGCCAGGCGCTCAAAGTCTTGCGGACCGAAGGGGAACAGCGGGGGCTCTTCAGTGCCAAAGAAGGACAGTGAACAGGCTTCATGATAGCTTCGATTATGTCCCTTGCTTGGCAGCCGCTGCAGGCAAAGTAGGCAGCGGTCGCGCCGCCTAAGTCTCGCCGCGAAGCCGGTCCGGGTAACGGTTGTCGGTCGCATCTCGGCAGGACGGAGGGCGTCTTCGGCGGCTATTTCTACATCACCGATGGAGTGCGAGCATTTTTTGACGAGGTAGTCGATGACGCCGGCCGGAGCTTCCGTGTCGGTGCCAACGCCTTCGGCCAGGCGCCGTAGCCAGCCTTCGTACATCAGACCTTCGAAGAATGGATGGACCCTGCCTACGCTCTTATAGTCCTTGGTGGTTGCTGGCATGAGCAAGCTCAGCGGAGGCGCCGCTGCAGGATAAGTTGGTTCGTATGCAAAGACGTAATCGGAGTCTCGCCTTTCCAGGACTCCGGCGTAAACTCCTGCCACGAAGATTTTTGCTCGCTCAGCCACGGTTCGTCTCCTGGGACCCGCGGCGCCTAGGCACGATGGTCAGCTCACTATCAAGATACGAGACGATTTTCATGACGGTCACAAGGTTTACGCGCATGTCGCCTTGCTCAATTTTCCTAAGGGAGTTGAGGCTGACCCCGGCATCGCGAGCCAGCTCTGCTTGCGTCATTCCGGCGGTAACCCGGGCCTCGGCCAAGGCACGGGCCACGGCTGACAGGCCTTCCTTTTTCCGATGCCGAGCCTTGATAGGAGGCAGGAGCGCGCTGACCGCCGCATCGAGGGGCGAGGAGCTTGCTTTGGGGGGCTTAGTCCTGGGCATGGCGGCGGTTTTTCCAATTTTGCAATTTTTTAAGGCTATGATCTATCTTCGGATGTCATTACCTACTACTTGAATATATTATATCGAAATAAATGCAATAGCGTGACCAAGTAACTTATTATATTTAAAAATGGGCAATAGATCGTGACCAAGTGGCTGCCCCCTAGTCCCACTCGTGAGGTGAGGTAGTCGTCTCGGTGGGTTAGCGGAAGTGACTGACCCGAATGGCGTCGATGCCTCGCTCGTTGTGGCGCCGGCCGCATCGTAGTCAAGAACAGATAAGGATTGTGCTAGGATCAATCATCAACAAACACGTTAAGACGATTTTGTAACGGGATCAATCACCGATGAATATTCGTTCCTTTTGCGACGATGTGTTGGCTGACCGAGACTGCGTGGCCTTAGCCGCTCTCATACGTAACGGCGAAATCAATTCGCACGAAGTCGTCGAAGCCGCGATCAAGCGGGCGCAGGCCGTCAACCCCATGCTCAATGCCATTAGCGTCGAGGATTTTGCGAATTCCCTCGCTAGCGCAGCAAAACACGAAGTCAAAAGCCACGCTTCCATCTTTTCTGGACTACCAACCTTTATCAAAGACAACGAACAGGTTCGAGGCTTGCCGACGCGGCTGGGGTCGCGCGCGACCTCCGACGCATTCGCCACGCAGTCGTCAAAATTCATCGAAGAATACCTGGCTCTGGGACTTATCAATCTGGGTAAGACCACCATGCCGGAGTTTGGCCTAACGGCCACCACCGAGTCGCTTCTCCACGGAGCCACGAGAAATCCGTGGAATAGCGACTATATTTGCGGTGGTTCATCTGGCGGTGCGGCGGCATTAGTGGCCGCTGGCGTCGTGCCGATAGCCCATGGCAATGATGGCGGCGGGTCGATCCGGATACCCGCTGCCTGCTGCGGACTGATTGGAATGAAACCTACAAGGGGTCGATTAACCGCGTTACAGGGCACGGAAACCTTACCGATCAATTTGGTGCAACAAGGAGTTCTGACGCGCAGCGTCCGCGATACCGCCGCCTTTTTCGCGGCGGCGGAACGCGTTTACCGTAACCCTTCTTTGCCGGGCATTGGCGACGTCACGCGCCCAGGCAAAAGGCGCCTCCACATCGGCTTTTTTACCGAATATCCAAGCCGTCAATCGGTTCATCCCGAAAATAGAGACGTCACGGTAAAGGCCGCGCAACTTTGCGCCAGCATGGGACACAGGGTCGAAGAGGTCCCAACGCCTATTCCCGCGTCGCTGGAGGATGATTTTAAGTTCTACTGGGAGATGATCGCCTTTTCCATGCACCATTTTAGCAAGGCGACGCTTGGATATTCTTTGGATAAAGCACAACTTGAGCCCTTTACTCGCGGCCTCAGTCGACTCTTTTTTAAGAGATTTTATAAACTTCCCTACGCCATTCGGCGCCTCAAGGCTGCGGCTCGCGCCCTCACCGCCACATATGAGCGGTACGATGTTATAATCTCGCCAGTCCACGGTCACCCGACGCCAAAGATCGGTGAACTCAGTTCTTATATTGACGCCGAGTCGTCTCTGCGTAAGTTGTCTGATTTCGCACCGTTCACCCAGGAGCAAAATGTGACCGGCGCGCCGGCCATTTCGTTGCCGATGGGTTCATGCAGCAATGGCCTGCCCTTGGGTGTCCAGTTTGCAACTGGGTTTGGTCAAGACCAAGGGCTCTTGGCGCTGGCCTTGGAAATCGAAGAAGCCGTCACCTGGTCGCGGATCGCTTGATCTTGCCTGTAGTGGCAACACACATTTCCCACTTATCCCCAGATTCCAAACACCTCTTAGGAGAGTACACTGTTCAGCCCGTTACTCACATATCCGGTGGATTTAATTCAACTCAACTCGAAATAGCCGCAGCTTAGCATCCAGGCCAATTATTTCCTTCCCACGCAAGCCGTCGAAAGTACTCATTTTTGCCGGGTTTCTAAAGAAATCTTCAACATCTGCCGATAAGGTGGTTACATGAAGAGACTACGCCTTAGAGGAGCGCATCATGATCCTTAAAACCATCATCCGTGGTACCCAGATTGCACTTATAGGAATTGCGATCATCAGCTGCGGCAATCCAAACGCTAGCAATCCACTAGGCGATGTTGATCTTACTGGCGCTGCTGCAGACCTGAATAGCCTACTAGAGCAGACACAGAAATCACCTGCGTTCGTGAGCAACATTGCTAAAGCCGGCAGCTCCACAGTTGGAGGGTTCGCCTCTTCACTTACTACAGGTCTGTCAGATGACAGCTTCGCCTTCAATGGAAAAACTTTCGGTAAACTTAAAACCTCGCTGAATACGAACTCCAAAACGCTAGCTGCTTTTGAATCTATAGGTAAACCCTTCAAATCGATGAACGACCTGTTCGCCGCGCATGGTTTAAAAGGCGCAATCAAAGTTGATGAGATCAAGGCTTATGTGAAGGTTGCAAGCGCAGCGCTCACCGCACTATCGCAACCAAAGGCTTCAGTGCCTCGCCTAGACACAGCAACAATGGTCCGCGCACTACGCGTCTCGGTCGCGCTATCCATTGTCGCAGCGAAGAAAAGTAGCGCGGGCCTGAACCTAGACGATAAACCAACATGGGGATATGCGAGTGAGTGCAGCACCTACAACCAGAGCGCTACTAACAACAAAAACTGGATGTGCTATCAAAAAGAAATTGGCGGATCGATTGGCTATATCAGCGCTGGCAACAAAAAGCAGTGGGAGGACGCTTTCGATCCGAGTAGACACTTTAAGATTTGCGATGCAGCGTCGGCACCCCAAGGCAGCGGTGCCTGGGGATGGATTGCCGACCCGAGCGCCCCGGGTGGCGGAGAATCTTGCCACGTAGATATACCCGTGACTGATTCAAGTCTTCAGAAAATTTGCGCTAAATATAAGGACATTGACTCGGGAGACTGCAAGCCTAGCACAGACCAAAAGACTGGTGATACTTCAGCCACCAAGCCTGGGAATTCAAAAAGTCCCGACAATTCGGCTGGCGCAGCTGACCAGCCGTAAGAAATAATATTCCGAATGGTCAGATATGAAGGCGAACATCAGCCTAAGAATCAAGGTCCCTTGAGTATCTGATGAGTATAGGAGAAACAAGTTCGCCACGAGGCGTCTTTATTGTCGGGGTGTCTGATCCTTGCAGCTTTTGACAGCAAATAGCACCGTTCTGGAGGGATGCAATGAGCGAGATGACAAAAATGGCGATCAGCTATGCCATATTAGTGGCCAGCACCGTTGCGTTGGTCGGTTGCGGTACCAGCAAGAAAAGCGAATCAGCGGCCGCGCCAGCCGTGGACCCGAAAGCAAGCCCAGCCAAAAGCAACAACGAAGGCGCCTGGGCGCCGCTCACAGCACAGGTGATCGACTACGATGGAAATTCGGACCTGTCCTGCACCCCTGGACGGTCAGTCTATCGTATTTTTCTCAAGACCGGTTTCGTAATCGACGAAAGGGTAGCGACCATCGATCATTCCTGTACCGAGACTGTGCAACACGTTGGCTTCGTCTGCACGCCGAGTGGGCCATACTACAAGCTTGAGGGCACAGCGGATGGGCAGCTCATGGGCGCTGGCAACCTCGGCGTCTATCAGAATCAGAAGGATTGCCAGGGCTACGCGAACGCGTTGAGGAATAAATCACCCCGCTAGCCGTTCCGGCATAAAGATAGAAGGCTCTGGCCAGCCGCTTTTGCGCCGCCTGCTTGCTGATCCCGTAGTGGGCGCCGATTTTGGCGAGACCCCAGTCGGGATGGGCGATTTGGAGTGCTGCAGTCTGGATTGCAGGATGAAGCCCTGGTACAGTCATGGGACGGGGTGCTCATAATTTTTTGGTGTAGCAACCGGGATTGTTGTGGATAAGTTGGCTGGATCGTCAACCGGTTAGGCGCCTAGGTTTGACTCGCAGGGTGTATCAAGAAAACACTTATGCCGGCGAAGACCTCGAGACGGTAGCGAAGCTGATCGACAACCTTGACGTCGTGAAGTATGGCAAGAGCCGCGCCGATAAACATCCATTCTGGAGATCCTATGAATAACCAACAAACGCTCCATCTAAATCTCGTTCCTTTACAACGAAACCTCGGCCCAATCCTAAGTGCCGCTGCACTAATAGCAGTCCTTATTGTCGGATCAAGCTCCTTCTCAGTGATTGAACCCGGCAATACCGGGGTCGTCTTCAATCTCTGGACTGGATCGCTAAGAACCGTGGGACAAGGGATGATCTGGCGCATTCCTTTTATTACTCGGGTCCAGAGTTACCCTACGGCTCTTCGCACATATACGATGGTCGCCCGCGCTAACGAAGGCTCCGCGACGGGAGATGACAGTATCGATTTGCCGACCCAGGAAGGCCAACACATCCGCCAAGACATTTCCGTCACGTATAACACCTCCGAGGAGCGGGCGGCCGATGTCTTCCGCGCCTTTCGCGGTGCCGATATGGCTGAGATCGAGGCGACCTTCATCCGCCGCACGGTGATCACCGTCGCACAAAATACCGCCGGCCAGGTGTCACTTGGCGAGCTGATCTCCTCTAAGCGTGGTCAGCTGCAAACATCAATTCAAAACAGTCTGACAACCGAACTTAGCAAAATGGGATTTTTGCTGGATAAAGTGAATTTAGGTGCCAGCCACCTGCCGCAATCGATCGAAAAGCAAATGCAAGAAAAGATGGGCGCACAGCAACAGGCGCAGCAGGCGGAATACGAACTACAAAAGCAGCAAACCTTAGCCAAAGCGACCGTGGCTAAGGCCGAGGGCGACGCCCAAGCCATTATGGTCCGCGCCAAAGGCGAGGCAGAGGCTAACCGACTACTGCAATCGACACTAAATGAAAACATCATTCAGAATCGGGCCATTGAGAAATGGGACGGGGTTCTGCCGCAAGTCACCAGCGGGGCAACTCCATTCGTCAATTTGCGAGCGATGAAAGGGGACAGACACGGTGGTGCGCCGGAGTAATTCGCAGGGCTACAGGCCGCATTAAGGGTATTCACCATGATGTTGCTATTGTTTGCTCGGAAAAATCCACCGGGAAGGGCCGCCGCTATTTTGCATGCTCGAACACCAAGTTTCAGTCGGAGTCATCACAAGGGCCGAATGCCAGCCACACTGGGACTAGCGCCCCCATCAATATAGCCGATTGTCCAGCTGCGGCCGCCAGTGGTCTTAAGCCCCCTATTTTCGTTGGCGGCCTAGTATCCATGGACCGTTCACGTCAGCACAGTCGGCCACGCGTCGGGTCTGAGTGATTTACCTCGTGTGCCAACGCCTATGACCGCCCGAGCTAGATGCCGTCAATTAAGTGTGCCCGCCTGTGAAGGTTATCTATTAATAAACTAATCGGGCTAATTTAAATGTCGTGTTGATTTTATTGGACTATTTCGATAATATCGATCAGTAGCATTTCACTTTTTGTGAGGAAAACAGAGCTGTGATCGAGCGATTTTTAAACCTCAGTCGCATCCTCGGCGACCAGAATTCCGCCCTACTTTTCGGGCCACGCGGCACCGGCAAGACGCACCTCATCAAGCATTTTCTTGCCACGCGATCATCAGCTCTGACCATCGACCTCTTGGATCCTCGCGAGCACAACCGCTACCTCCTAAATCCCGCACAACTCATTCGCGACGTCGAAGGCGCGATGGTCGAGCAACGCGACACGCCACTATTGGTGTGTATCGATGAAGTGCAGAAGATTCCTCCGCTTCTCGACGAGGTACACCTCCTGCTAGAACGGTTTCGCGGCCGCGTACGATTTCTCCTCACCGGCTCCAGCGCCCGTAAACTAAAGCGCGTCGGTGTCAATCTCCTCGCGGGACGTGCATGGACGTTAAAGCTCCACCCGTTCACGACTCTTGAAATGGAGATTGACCTCGACCGCGCTTTGCAATTCGGCACATTACCGATGGCAGCACTCGCCTCGCAGCGCCCCTTTCGTTACCTAGAAAGCTACTGCGCCACTTACCTACAGGAAGAAATACAGCAAGAGGCTTTGGTGCGAAACGTTCAAGCCTTCCACCGATTTCTCGAGGTTGCCGCGCAAATGAATGGCGCTCCCGTACAGTATGCAAAGGTCGCCCGTGATTGCCATGTCGCACCGAACACCGTGCGCGACTACTTCGATATTTTGGTCGATACCTACCTCGCTTTCCGCCTGGAACCATGGAGTTTTTCTGTGCGGACACAGCTCCGCACTAACCCCAAATATTACTTGTTCGATACTGGCGTGCTTAATACTTTGCGCGGCGAACTCCGCGCTGACGTCAAGGTCTCGGGGTTTCGGACGGGGGCACTCTTTGAAAGCTTCATGGTCACCGAGTTGATTCGCTTGAACGATTATCTCGAGACCGGGTTTAAGTTTTATCATTGGCGCACCGACCGCGGAAAAGAGGTGGATTGTGTCTTAAGCCGTGGCCCCAGCGACCAAGCGCGGGCCATTGAGCTGAAGAACGCCGAGACACCCAGCGAACTCGACCTTGCCGGCCTCATCAGCTTTGCTGACGAGCATCCCACAGCGGCGCTCTATTGCCTTTGCCGCACCCCGAGGCCTTACAAGCTGGGCAAAATTGACGTCTTGCCGTGGAGGGAAGGGCTGCGCGCTGTTATCGAAAGAGCCTGATAGAGTCCCCCCCACGACTATTAAGGGAAGTCAAGAAAAGGGTGTGGAGGCAAGTCAAGTGCTTTACCGATTGGTTTAAGCTAAAGGGCATGGCTAGCTTCGGCTCATTCGAGCGCCGTCAGAGTGCGAGCCTAGGTCCGACCGTGCCCAAACAAGGTGACGCTGCAGGCTGGAACACTAGCTTTTTCCACGGCCGCTTTAAAAAATACTCTGCCACGCTCGCCGACCAATCCTACATCTTCAAGGTCAAAGAGGAGATTGCGCCCGAGCTACCTGACGTCGAGTATCTCTGCAACCAAATCGCCAAAAGTTGCAGCTTACCGGTCCCGCCCTTCTACATGGTCAAGTTCGGAGGTGAGCGCGCGTTTGTCACCAAAAACTTCATCAGAAAGAATGCGGGCGCGGTCAACCTCGTGCATATTTACCATCACCTAGATCCAGACGGGCGCTATGACTGTGAAGCTCTGCTAAAATCAATCCTTCACGAAACAAGGCGTCACGCCGATGCAGTCATTTTTATGTCCACCTGTCTTTTCGATTCCATCATCGGCAATCACGACCGCCATGGGCGAAACCTCGGCCTACTCGTTACGACCAAAGGCACCGTGCTCGCGCCGATCTACGACAATACATCCGCCCTGGGACTTGAGTACGGCGAGTTTCTTAGAGCCGACTGGAATCCCAAGGGCAAGATCGCCGCAAACATGACGTCGGAGCCGACGGCCAAGGATTACGTCATCGAGTTCCGGCGTTTGGGCTACGGGGCCGAAGTCACCAAGTTCGTTCAGCGCCTAAACGTCGACAAGATCACGGCGATCATCGGCGCTTCGTTCTGCTCTGATCTGATGAAGGATGCGATGAAGCGGCTTGTCATTAACCGAATCGACGA
>CAIYRB010000061.1 GCA_903928445.1 uncultured Pseudomonadota bacterium
ACCCATGCCAAAAGCGATCGTCGCCACCACGACGTCCACGTCGCCACGAACGAATGCCGCTTGGACCAGATCGCGGTCCGTCGCCGGCATCCCGGCATGGTACGGCGCGGCCTTAAGGACTTTGGCCAGCTCGGTGGCATAGCGTTCGGTATGTTTGCGGGTCGGGGCATAGACGATGGCGGGTCTGGCTGCCGGGTTAGTCAGGAGGTTCTGTGCGATCTCAAGTCGATCGCCTGGTCCCAGCTCACCGATTTCGATGGCGATGTTCGTGCGGCGAAAGCCGTGAATAAAGCGCTGCGCCTCGGGTATACCTAGCTGGCGGATGATGTCTTCCTGGACTTGGGCCGTGGCCGTCGCCGTGAGTGCCATGATGGGAGTTGGGCGCAATTGGGCAAGACGAGGGCCGAGCATCCGGTACTCGGGTCTGAAATCGTGACCCCATTGCGAGATGCAGTGCGCCTCGTCAACAGCGATCAGGGTCGGCGGTCGTGACGCGAGCATCTCTAAGAACCCCGGTGCGGCGAGGCGCTCCGGGGCGACAAAGAGAAAGTCGAGCCGACCCTGGTGGTAGGCTGCGAAGACCTGACGACTGGCGTCGCTAGCGCGACCGGCGTGAATACGGTCGGCGGTAAGCCCAAGGGCTTGGAGCTTGGCGACTTGGTCCTCCATGAGCGCGACAAGCGGGCTGATGACCAGGGTCGTACCGCCACGGGCTAATCCGGGGATCTGGAAGCATAGGGATTTGCCGGCGCCAGTTGGCATGACGAGCAGGAGGTCTTGGCCTTGTGCGGCGGCGCGACAGACGGCTTCCTGGTGAGGTCTAAATTCTGTGTGACCAAAGATGAGCCGCAGGAGTTCACGGACATCGCGGGGGCGCTTTGATGCCAGGAGGAAAGGATGCGCGTCCCAAGTGGAGACAGAATCAAGCGTCACGGAAAACAGCTCAGCATCAAGGGATTTGGGGATTTCCATTCACATGAATAGGTCATAGGAGGATGGGATGCGGATTGCAACAGGGTTTGCGCACCGTGACCTTCTTCTTCAACGTGGCCGAAACCCTTGTTGCCCAAGGAGCTCGGCGACAATAGACTTACACGAGCGGAGTTCGGTTAGGTTTTTCGATCAATGAGCGACGCATGCCATCGGCCCAAGCTGCCGGCTCGTCGCTGACGCCAAATTGTTTAAAGAGCTGCTTCAGCTCTGCTGCTGATATCCGCTCAATCTCCTTAAGAAATCGGTTCATATGGATTTCTGGCAGGCCGGTCAAGCGCACGGTACTCTTCTGCGACAGCGCCTTTGAGAGTCGAAAAATATCGTTGCGATGCTTCCTGATCTCATCGGCATTGGCAGTCAGATCGCCGTCCGCCCTTCTCGCCGTGAGATCATTGAATGCTCGACTCTTGAGCGCAATGATGGCTTCTGTACCAGCGACCGGAAGTCCTTTGATCTTGCGCATCGTGCTCTTGACTAACTCGAAGTAGTCGTCCTCAATCAGGATCGCAGATAGCGCGGCGCTTTCAGGCGCATCACCGATCGGCACGACGTGTTGATTGTCAGCCAACGGGAGATCCTCGGGGCGCCGGCTAAAAATCTCGATCTGAGCTGGGTATTCGGCCTCCTTTGGCTTCATGAATCGGTAGTAGGTCGGCTTTCCGTCCTTATTTTGCCGGATCTCGTACTTCCCGGACTCAAGGTACGCAACAAGCCGCTGGCAGAATGCCGTGGCGGGACGTGCGATGATGACAAGGTCGATATCCTTAGTGGCGCGGAAGGGAAGCGCTTCGAAGTCCATGATCTCGTGCGCCGCAACGCCGCCAACCACGACAAAGTCGTCGGCGCTGTCGGCAAAGTGTTTGGTAAAATGATCCAGTCCTTTGATCATGACGGTACTCCTAGGTCATGTTGCTGCAGAAGTTCGGCAAGCGCAATTCGAACACGATCATCGCCGTCGCGCATGTTCAAGTAGAGAGATATCGGATCGACGACACCGTCGTTGGCAGTCAGTGCCGGATCGCGGTCCCATATCTCAAGGCGCACTTTTGCATCTTCGGTGGGCACGGAACGAGGGTGATCCAAGCGACTATAATGGCGACGACTCGTAGCGAATACCGGGATCTCATCGTCTGCTAGCAAGGTTGATCGGGCCAGCGCCGATGCGCCGGCCACATAGATTGGTAGCGCAGGCGGCACCGACTCAAGCATCACGATCATAGAGAGAGGCGGCGTGAGAATCCTGACTGCATCCAACCACAGACCCGCTTTGTCAGCAAATCGCAGGATCTTACGCTGACCTTCCGCTTCGAGCTGGCAGACATTCGCAGCGACCAATTGGCCGATAGCTCGTTGCGCCGTCATGGCCGAAAGCGAGGTCATTCGGGCGAGATCGGCCCCAGACAAT
Source organism: uncultured Pseudomonadota bacterium (assembly GCA_903928445.1). Taxonomy (GTDB): domain Bacteria; phylum Bdellovibrionota_B; class Oligoflexia; order Oligoflexales; family CAIYRB01; genus CAIYRB01. Next base: position 2,399 of record CAIYRB010000061.1, read on the forward strand.
CCGCTAAGATCGCTACGAAGCAGCTGCCGTATAAGCAGCACTTCGGCCCCGTGACTTAGCTTGGTCACCAGCGGTGCCTCATTCCCAGCGAGCAGTCTCCCGGTCGCCTTGATATCGAGCAACAGAAATGGCAAGAAAATCTGCCGGCCGATCACGATATGGGGAATGCGGCGGTGGATCAGGCGTTCCCCAGTCCTCTGACCAGCAACGTCAGTGACAAAAACGACTTCTGATCCAGTACGGGTCTTGAGCAACTCATAATGGCGAGACATCTCGATGACGCTAGGAACGTCGCCGGGTCGCAAGATCGCCAATACCGCTGGAATCCCCAGGAGGCTGGTTTGGTGTAGCTCATAAAGACCCCCGATATAGCGCGGAAGATCCACTTCCGAGCGCCCAGTGAATTGAATAGGGTCGGACCGGCCGGTGATTCGTTCGAGGTACTCACGTAGGTTGGATATCTTCTTCATATCTGATATTTACCATATATTGTCTAAGATAACAACTTTGTGGTACATGAGCCATTTTTTGGTAATACTCTGATTATATGATCCTAATTAGGATGTCTGTAAAGGCTCGGATCATCAGGATTCATCATCTGCATCCAAGGTCTAAATAATACATAGTTTTTCTGAAAAAAATTTGACTGGAAATCTATGCAATCCACTGAATATATAGGAGTATATCGTATATATGGGCGAAAGAGGGGTTAGGTCTTTAGCCCGGACCTTTCCATGTCATCGACCACGCATCACCTCTCGCAGATGCTCCGCAGCATCTTCACCCCGGACCCCCACCAATCGCAAGTCAGCATAGACGCGCGGCCACGGTACGACCCTGATGCCACCGACGACACTGGCGAGGACTGAACTCGTAATGGTCGGAAACGGCTTCAATGTCAAACGGCCGCCGTCAATCTGCTTAAGTCCAGCCTTGCGAGCCATCGCCTCGATTTGCGCCATCGTATCTGCCTGAACATAAATCTCGGCCGAGCCAAGCGTCGTTAACGTCGGCGCTAGCACTTCGGCCGCAGCGGC
>CAIYRB010000062.1 GCA_903928445.1 uncultured Pseudomonadota bacterium
AATTGGAAGGCATAGAGCAGAGCATCTGACAGCGTCGCCTTAGTAATGACCTCACCAAACTCCACGCCAAGATGCACCATGGTCTGCGCAATCTGCGGCCTGATGCCGCAAATAATACAATGTGCACCCATTAGCTTAGCCGCCATTGCAGTCTTGAGTAGATTTTGGGCTACTAAGGTATCAACGGTCGGCACACCTGTGATATCCAGAATGGCAACCGTGCTCCCAGTCTCAGCGAGCCCTTTCAAAAGGCTCTCCATTACGACTGGGGTCCGGGTGCTATCTAGGGTGCCTATGAGCGGGATGGCGAGGATGCCGTTCCAGAGCTTCACGACGGGAGTAGAGAGCTCGAGCATATCTATCTGCTGGCGCTTGATGACCTCCTCTCGGCTCTGCTGAAACACCTCCGTCGTGTAGAGGCCCAGCTTGTCTAAGAGCACGGTGGTATTCCATAATTCGTCAGCTAGAACCTCAGGATCCTTACTATATTCCGCACGCAAGCGCATAAAAAGCGGCTGTTTAAGGGAGAAGACAAAAGTCGCCGTTTCAGATGCTGAGAAACCCCCGATTGCGCGACTGCGCGACACCGTTCCTAGGAATTTCAAAACTGGCTGCCAATTTGCTGCGCTGATATCAGTCAAACTACCGAGGTGGCATGCTGGGGTAAAGACCGCGAGAAAATCGGCCGACTGCTTCGTCAGCTCAACCTCAGAAATTAAATCCTTGCGGGCGGCCAGTGAAGACATCTGCGCGGGCAGCCAGTCCTTTAGTACGGCCTGGTCATCACGCCCGATAATTTCCGGCAGCCGAGTCTGAACACTGGTAGGAATTTCACCTCGGCCAGCCGCCGCTGCAACGCCACTGCGACCATGAGCACGACTAGCCTCCGCTCTCTTCCGATTCTCGTCTGTCGAAATATCCATGTCTATTGCCCCCTAAAAACAAGCTTAAATTTACAGAATGCGGATACGCTATAGAACGCATTGAAATTCGGAAAGGACAGTGCAATAAGCAAGCCGAACAGACCATTTTGCTCGCTCAGTCAACTCAGATCCTAATAGCTGGGCGGCCGGGGTCAGCGCTTTGCTGTCGGAGCCCAGCGCGCTGTGGCGGATACCAATGTATTGCGGTCACTACGTTTGTATCCCGATCGATACAGTTAGTTGCCCGGTCGAAGTGGCTGTAAACATTAGTATTGCCGATCCCTCCCCGAAGTCCTTGACCAGTAATCGTCATAGGCGCAGACTGATCGGGCCGTAGGCCTGTGTTCACATGAACAAATAAAATGAAAATATCTTCCCGTATTGGTCATTCGGATAAAAAGTGAAAAAAACCATGGCGATAAATTCAGACGTTTCAACGGACGCCGGAAACGTAACTCTAACTCCTCTTGACGACAAATTCCCCATAGTCGGCATCGGCGCCTCGGCCGGGGGGCTGGCAGCCTTCGAAGCGTTTTTTTCTGGTATGCCCATCGACACCGATCCGGGCATGGCCTTTGTGCTGGTGCAGCACTTGGCCCCGGATCATAAGAGCATCCTCTCCGACCTTGTCCGACGCTACACCCGAATGCAGGTCTTCGAAGTTGAAGATGGCATGCAGGTGCGACCAAACTGCGCCTACATCATCCCACCGGGCCGTGACATGGCGTTTCTGAATGGCTCGTTGCAGTTGCTGGCACCGACCGAGCCGCGCGGCCAGCGTCTGCCGATTGACTTTTTCTTTCGGTCGCTCGCCCATGACCAGCGTGAACGGGCCATCGGTATCGTGCTCTCCGGCACCGGCAGTGACGGCACCCAGGGCGTGCGCGCCATCAAGGGCGAGGGCGGTATGGTTATGGCCCAGAACTCCGCGTCTACCGAGTTTGATGGCATGCCGCGCAGCGCCATTGCCACCGGCCTGGTGGACTACGAACTGCCGCCGGCCGAGATGGCTGCCCAGCTCATAGCCTACGCCGCTCACGCCTTTGGCAAGCTGCCCAGGTCCGTCGGTGTCCCGGTGCCTACGAGCGAGAACGCGATGAAGAAGATTTTCATCCTGCTACGCGGCCAGACCGGCCACGACTTTTCCCTATACAAGCCGAATACCATCCAGCGTCGCATCGAGCGACGCTTGGCGGTCCACCAGATCGAAGCGCTAGAAAGCTACGTCACGTATCTTCAGCAGACGCCGGCCGAGGTTGACGCGCTGTTTCGCGACCTGTTGATCGGCGTGACTTCTTTCTTCCGCGACCCGGAGGCCTTCCAGGCGCTGGAGGAACAGATCATTCCCAAGATGTTTGAAGGCAGACCCGCAGGCAGCTTGGTTCGCATCTGGACGGCAGGCTGTTCCACCGGTGAAGAGGCCTATTCCATTGCCATCCTGCTGGTGGAGCGCATGGAGGCGGTCAAGCAGAGTTACACGGTGCAGTTGTTCGCCACCGACATTGACGGCCAGGCGATTGCCACCGCCCGCGCCGGCATCTATCCGGCCAGCATTGCTGCCGACATAACATCGGAGCGACTGGCGCGTTTTTTTACGCTCGAACCGGGAGGCGGCGCCTACCGCGTTAACAAAGGGATCCGTGACTTGCTGGTCTTTTCTGAGCAAGATGTAATCAGAGACCCGCCCTTTTCCAAACTCGACCTGCTCAGCTGCCGCAACCTCCTTATCTATATGGGCACGGAGTTGCAGAGGAAGCTCATTCCTCTATTCCACTACGC
>CAIYRB010000063.1 GCA_903928445.1 uncultured Pseudomonadota bacterium
ATGATGGAAGTTGGACACCTGACGGCGCACCCGGCGGCTTTCCCTCCGGCGGCGGAAGGCCTCCTTTTGGCGTCGCCGTGAACCCTTGACCTGGCGCGCGAGGCGACTGGAGCGAAAGGGTGCTGCATTGTTAGGCTCGTAGCATCAATGTCGCCAGACTTATACGTTTCCTTTTAGTTAACCATCACCAATTCAGCTTCTATCTCTACGACAAATAAAAGGGTCAGGAACATAACGCTGAGAGGCTATTTTATGACTCAGGAGCTGAGGTATATTGAAGGTGTTTCCGTACAGGTTGTTAGACGGCGAAGCCGCAGCGATCACTTCCTGAGCAATTGCTATCATCGCGATCAGGAACCGCTTAAATTGTAATCCTTTACCGTCAGAGTCACGGTCACTTCACCAACCAGCTCCGACAGGGTCTCACCTGATTTACTCTCGATAAAGGCATCCAGTCCTTCAAGAGTGATGATGATCTTGGGAATCATGATTGGGCGCGTGTTCCAAAACCATTCCCAGCGCTTAAACAGCAGGCCATATTTTGCCGGGACCCCCTGAAAGCCCTGGGTTTCCAGCGTCCAGTGCATGACCTTATCAAAGCCCTGCTTGAGGTATTGATTGGTGTAGGCCTGGTTCACCTCAAGAACGGTGGTGACAAAAGTTCCGGGTGCTGTCAGCGCCGGACCAGTATCTGGCTTGGCCACCGTGATAGTACTCGCCGTCGTGCGCTTTAAGCCGCTAAACTTAGTGATATCCTGGACCAATGGCCCAACGATAAACGGCCGCGGCGGAGAAAAGGTGCCGCCGGCGATTTCACTGGTGGATAATATCTGACCGTCGCTGGAAAATTTGTTCACGTTGAGGCCAGCGCCACTTTGTAGCTGCGCGCCCAGTAATTTTTCCAGATCGAGGGTTAAGGACGCACACAAGGCCTTAGAGTTGGCCAGTGAAATGGTAAAGTCTTCCATGATATTCAAATTGACCTCACCGGTGCAGGGCTTCGCGCCCGAGGCCGTGACGATATCCAAAAAGAAGGTTGCCGATGCCACCAACTTCTTGGCCGTCGCATCCGACTTCCCCCCCGGGATGTTGGCTGTCGCGCCTTGCACAACCGGCTTCGTTTGGAGATTTCCGGACTGTCCGACCAAGGACTCATCGTTGCTGTAGCAACCTGTGCCCAGGCCAATGATCAGGCTTAGTGACTGGCAAAGGCGCAGGTTCATGATTTGACTCCCACCTTAATAAGAGTGTCCATCAAGGTCTTCAATGCCGTCCCAAAAATCGAATTGATATTTTTGTCGATAGGACCATTCAAACCGATATTATAAATACTCAGATTGACCGCCATGTCGAGATAGATATCGTTGGCATAGGGAATCACCAAAAATACAACATCAAATGATTGTAGAAGCGACTTATCGTAAGTTGCATAAGGCTTGGTCGTCGATATCGTCACGGCGATGCCATTGTTGAACACCTTACCGTTAAGCGCGATATCATTGGCGATCAAAACGGCGCCCGAGGTAACCACATTGAGCTTCAAACTAAACGATAAATCATCTATGTTTAGAGTTGGCTTTTCGGTGATTTTGACCACAGGTTTAAGCAGTCCTGCAAGATCCTTTGTCACACTATCTGGCAGCTTGACCTCGCCAGCAGCAAGGAGGTCTCCCTGCTTCATGATGTCCGCAAGTACCACCAGAAGATCAGGGATACTCCGGTTCAACCACAGCTGGGTTCGTATCGACTTAGTAAACACATCTGAGTTTGCCTGCTGCGCCACGGTCTGACCAGGAAGGTCGGTGAAAGTGAAGGACGAAATCTTGTCAAAATCCACCGCGGCCAGACCGGCCCCGGCACAAGACCCAATCTGCGGCAGCATTCCCTTGGTGTTCGGCAGCGCATCACGCGTGCCTAGGGACTGACAGATCGTGGTGGCGATATCCGATACCGATACCGGCGGCTTGCTAAAAAGGTATGCCACGTCGCTTGCTCGCTTTAAGCGTCGGCCACAGCCTGTCGTAAACATCGGCAGCAGCAGCAGGCCGATCAACACTTTAAAGGAGCGAAGGCCGAGCATATCAGGGTCCTGCCGTAGGTTGTGTAGTTGCGGTTGAAGATACGGCCGGTGTCGCGGTCCCATAGGTTTCGCCGCGGTCAGCCCCGGTACTGGCCTTGTCCGCGCCCTCCTGAGCGATCAAATCAATGGTAATAATGACCGTGATGTCCTTGGCGACACCCATGACGACTTGATTGTCCAAGCCGTTACTCGCTACGACACCTTTGATTAAGGGCGCGGTAAGCTTCAAAATGCCGTCGAATGCTTCATCGGGTACCGTGGCGATCACCGGAAGGAGCCTGTCCGCCTGACCTTTTATCATAATCTGGGTGATAGCGATGGGGGCTAGGCTCATGCGAAAGCTGAGTTCATCAAACAGCAATCCTTTCAGTGGATCTAAACCAACAAAGCCCTGTGCGCTATCGACAAAGTACATTGAATTGGGGAACGTAACATTCATTCCTGGTGGTTTGTACGGGGTGGCAAACTCCATCATTTTGAGGGAAAATGTCCCTGAATAGTCCTTACCGTCGAGTGTGGCTTTGCTCGGGCTCGTGGCTTGAAGCACGCTTAAAGCCTCCTTTTTGCCCGCGAGTAACGATGGGAAAAACGGCCTTCCAGGAGTGAAGGCAACACCATTAAGCGCGGTCAGCGCGAGGATATCGCCGTCCTTCTTGATCGGAAGTCCAGATCCTGAAGAACCAGCGGCGAACAACCCGGATAGCACCTTGCCGATGGCGAGATGGCTGTTGATGATCGGGCAATCGATGGGTGCCGCCGCACCGATGACAAGAACCTTACTAAAGTCCCCAGCGTCTATCGCCTGCAGCGAAGGATTTAAGGAAACATCGATATTGCCATTGCAAGCATCAAGATGCAGCAGATTAAGTAGGCCAAGGGGTCCGTCCTTACCGTCCAAATGCACTTGGACTTTGTACGAGGCCTTTAGAAACCCCGCCAAATCAGGACCGACGCTGGCGCCGGGAGCAGCAGGCACGGCGGGTTTTGCGGCCGTGTTAGCGTTGAGTGCCGGACCATTATCGGGCAGTGTAGACCCACTGATTTTGCCCAAATGGCCGGACTCGGGGGTGGCGCTCGAGCAGCCAAAAGTCAGCATCAAACTAACCGAGCAACGCATCGCGATGAGTCTATGGCTTGTTGTTTTAAATTTCACGTTGCCGCCCCATATGCCCGGATGCTGACGCCGAGCTGAAAGTTCCTGGGTCAATCCTCACACCCAATTAGTATTATCGGCATATCAACGACAAAACTTGAGCGATTTATTTGCCCCACCAAACAGCTCTCCGTTTAAGCCGGTGATCTACCGGAAAAAACGCCGATTTTACTGACATAACGCACCTACCTAAGGGGTCGCCCAAGACCCGCCGGCAGTGCGCGTCCACGACGCGCCATAGCGCTTGAGCGGCCGCGTGCCTGACGCAGACAGGCCCCGGTTAGCGAAGGAGTCGCAAGGTCATGGCGTCAAAAATTTAGTCTTAAGCCGCCGACAGTTGCGATTTTTCGGTAGTAATAAGCTCCGGGTAGTTCCCCTGACTCATCGATGCCGATAGAGGCTTCGGTGAAGGTCACGCCCCCTTCGATAATCAAGCGCCAGTAATCACTCTGATTGGACTTCTGGTGCGCGGCCTGTAGCACACCAAGCTGAAGCCCACCGCCTACCATGTAGTATTCGCCAAGAGGGGCAAAGCCGGCCACCGAGGAGAGGAAATCCGCCGTGCCAAAGCCGACACGGGGATCATCGCCCAGTCGCCCTGGCCCGATTGGGCTAGGCTCGTAGCGAAATCCGCCAAGGAGGTTAATGCGCGGGGCTACACTGACGACAAGACCACCGCGAAAGGCAATGACGTCGCGCGCGTCCACCGCTTCCTTCTTGAGATTAACCACTGAGACCGACTGTTGGTTTGGGTCGCTGCGGCTGTAGCGTACCTCACCCATCACCGTGATCCTTGGCACCAGCTTTAGACGGACTCCAGCCAGGGCGCCGCCAAACTGCCGCTGCATATTGAGCCCCGAGCTCACCGATTTTAATGCGTCGCCGGCACTACCGCCATTGATCAATGGTGATGACACATCCAGCTGCACCTGACGCATTTGCATGGCCGTCGTCGCAATGCCGACGCTGACGCGCCCACCGGCCAATTGCACCCGCGCACCTATATTGGCATTGATCAGAGTCGCCGAGCCATCGGCGCTCACCAGCGTCGTACCCGTTTGCGACTCGGACAGCAACGCGCTGAATTTGACCGCGGTATAGTCAACGCCAAAGCCGAGCCCGAAGGTCTCATTCAACCGATAGCCAACGATGAAATTGCCTAAGCCCTGCAGCTGGGCCTTTATTTTCGCATCCAGGTAAAATGGTTGGCCGAGCAAAATCACCGGCAAATGCGGTTTAGACACGGAAAAAGTGTAGGGAATCGGCGGCACGGCAAAGCCGCCAATGCCGAGGTTTGGCGTCACCTTAACAATCAGACCAGGCTTCGCCAGCGGCAAGCTGACGTTATTGTTTTTGACGACAATCGGTTCAAGTCCAGGGTAGCGGGCGGAGATTGTTTCTTGCTTCAAGCCCTCAGCACTGCCAGAAACGCCGCTGTGGGCTAAAAATCCAGCATTTGCCGGATTGTCCACCGCCGCCTCGGGCGAGTCATAGGCCGCGGCGAAATCGCCTAACAGTGGCGTGGCCAGCCCCGGAGTCGTGGCGAGCCATGCGCAAACGCCGAGCAGACGACAAATCAGCACCTCTAACCGGCCAAGTCGCCACCCTGATCTGCGATTGCACACACCAATTCTCCGCTGCATGGACCGAACTTTATGGGGAGCACCCCCGCCTGGTCGAGGCTTGGTAAATCAGGATTCACCGGTCATCTTATCATTGTGTATAAACATTCGCCATCACTGCTGACTCGCTTAATTCCTGGTCGTCCCGTGTAAACATTTCGTATCAGGATATTGCAAACGCCTGATTAGTTTTTGACCACGTCTCAACGACCCTCCCGGACGGCCATTTTGCCTGAAAATTCCGTAGGGATCTGTTGGGCTTTGCCTTTGGCGCAGGCGCGGTCACGGCCAACTCTCAGTAGAGAGTCACCGCATCAGTTGACGCATCAAGCGCAAGCGCTTTTTGTAGGGCGGATAGCGCAGCGGGAGATCAAACATAAACGGTGATTTTAAAATCGACTTTAGGTGCGAAAAGGACTGAAACCCCTGCTCGCCGTGATAAGCACCGATACCGCTGCTGCCGATGCCACCGAAGGGTAAACCGGGCACACCGAGATGGACCAAGACATTGTTGACGCAACCGCCGCCAAACGGCAGCTCGTCGATGATCCGATCGCTGAACGCCGCACGCTTACTGAACGCGTAGCAAGCGAGCGGATTTGGCCGCTGTTTAGCCAGCGCCAAGCCTTCGTCCAGAGTGTCAAAGGTCAGGATTGGCAGCAGCGGGCCAAAGATCTCGTCCTCCATGATGTTGTCGTCCATCTTTACATGATCGATGAGCGTCGGTGCAATATAGAGGCGCGAGCGGTCGCTTTGGCCACCGCAGACGATGCTGCCGCCCTTGAGCCGAAGTAGCCGGTCGAAATGGTGTTCGTTGATGATGCGCCCGTAGTCGGGGCTACCCATCGGATCGGTCCCGTAGAGTTCGGCGATTTGCTTCTTCATCATCGTCACGAGGTCATTCTTGACCCCGCGCTGGACGAGAAGATAGTCAGGGGCGACACAGGTTTGACCCGCATTGGTAAACTTGCCCCAGACGATCCGCCTGGCCGTCACATTCAGATCGATGTCCTGGTCGACAAAGCAAGGACTCTTGCCACCCAGCTCCAAAGTCACCGGGGTAAGATGTTCGGCCGCAGCCCGCATCACAATGCGGCCGACCGGTATGCTGCCAGTAAAAAAGATATGGTCAAACTGCTCTTTAAGCAGCTGCGTCGTCTCGGCGATGCCACCATGAATCACGGCGCAGAATTCGGGCGAGAAGGACCGACTGATCAAGAGTCCAAGCACGGCGCTGGTCTTTGGCGCCACCTCCGAGGGCTTCAGCACCGCACAATTGCCCGCCGCGATAGCGCCGATCAGAGGCCCAATCAACAGCTGAAAGGGATAGTTCCACGGCGAGATGAGCAGCACGACGCCCTTAGGCTGCGGATGGATTTTGCTCAGCGACGGTTGATGGACCAGAGGTGTAGGTACCGGGCGCGGCCTGGTCCAACCATGGATGTGCGCCAAGGCATGATTGATTTCCTCGTAGATAAGGCCGACTTCGGTGCCATAGGCCTCAAATCCCGACTTGCCGAGGTCAAGTCGCAGTGCCTCAAGGATCTCACGCTCCAGCGCCTTGATGCCGTCCTTTAGCTTGTGCAACTGCGCCACGCGAAAGTCGATGCTGCGCGTTTTACCGCTGGCAAAGTACTGGCGCTGACGCTGGATGATCGACTGGACTTGGCTTGACGACATCGAAAGCTCCTTGCTGCGGTAACCGGCGCGGAAGAAGTCCACCAAATCAGACTGGCGCACGCCTTGTCCACTTGTCAACCAACATACTCTTGGCGCCAGGTCCGGCGGCAAAAGCGACGGCGGGAGGGTGTGCCGCAGCACCCCCTCCCGCCGGAAAAGAACGATCTTCGTGCAGATTACGGCGTGCAGGCGACGGTGCTGGTGCTGACCAAGCCGTTCAACGCAGCCAACAGAGCGGTGGAATTTTGCACACTGATGACGCTGCCGCTGGAGGTCATAGACTGGGCTAAGGCTGGCTGTGTCGAGGTGCCGAGCAGGTCGGAAATGTAGTCGCCAAACGAGGCGTAGTTGGAGGTGTACCAGTGATTGCCATTGGGTTTACCGGTGCGCGGATCGACCGAGAAGGACGCCTCAAATGCCTGCATCTGCTTGGTATCATCGGCGACGCTGGTCTCTGGAGCACCATTGTAATCAAGCACGATCACGGTGACCCCTTGTTGCTTCAGCGCGTTGGCTTGCGCGAGAACGGCCGCTGGATTGCGGTCCGTCGGTTGACCATCGGAAACGAGGATGGCGACATTACGGCGGCCATCGTTGGGCGCATTTTTGAAGGCATTGGTCGCAGCGGTCATGGCGGCACCGTAAGGAGTCGCGCCGACTGGCGCGCGAGTAAACTTCATGAGGTCGGCAACGGTGCCGCGGCTCGCGCCGCTGATCTGCACCCAGCTCGAGGTCTCATCGACGAAGCCAGCATATTGATCCGTGCTGCTGGGGAAGGAGCTGATATGAAGTTGCGAGGCGCCGAGTGCATCAGCACTGTTGTCGGTGGCGAATTTCGCCAGAATATCGAAGGCCGACAGCACCGCGCTCTCGCGGTTGGTCTGGCCACCACAAACATAGCTCGTATGACCATTAGTCGTGCCCTGGGCAGTTCTGCTCGGGCAATCGGTGGTGGAATTGGAGCCAGAGTTATCGATCAAAAAGGCTAGCCGGGCACCGAGGGCATGATGACCTGGCGCACAAACTGGGCCTGAAGGAGTCTGCGTCGCCGGTGTGGTGGCGATGGCCTGGGGCGTCGACGTGGTATCAGGACCAGGACCGTTGCTCGGCGCGTTTGGCGTTTGGCCAGATCCAGGTGTCGCGTTATCGCCGGGGGTGTTGGTGACAGGATTGTCAGACCCGGTCTTAGCCGGCGTGTTACTTGCGACCGTGCTGGTACTTCCAGGATTAACACCGGGTGTCGTCCCGTCGGCGTTTGGTGCCGGAACTGGTTCGGAAGAGCCGGTGGCTTTGGTCGAGCCAGTAAACTGAGCTGATTTACAGGCACCGAGGAGCGTGGCGAGGAGAGCAGTGCAGATGATGGGACGCAGCAGCGACATGGGGACACCTCAAAGGCAGGGGGGAAGGACGGCAATCAGCAGGGAGAGGAGAAGCGGCTAATAAAAGCCTTACAACACTTATAGTCGATTCTATAAGTGCCGTCAATGTTTTTATATAAAATTTTAAAACAATATCATTATATTGATATTGTTGACTTTATTGCGAATTGCCACTAGCCGCAGCGCTAAGCTCCTGCCAAAAACGCTGAAAGGCCTCCAAGCCGCCAGCCGCAAAGGCCTGTAGGGATGCCGTACCGACGATGGCGTAATCGGCGTGGCCGATCAGTTGCTTAACGTCGGCGCCGCTGCGCACGCCAAAGCCAACGGCTACGGGGAGTGCCGTCAAGCTGCGAATACGGCTGACAAAGCCATGAACTTGGCCAAGATCACTCGACGCCCCGGTCACCCCGGCCCGGGCCACGGCATAGAGAAGGCCTTGCGCTCCCTGCACCAACTCTTCCAGGCGGGGCTGCGGCGCGTTGGGAGCAATGATGCGGATGTTGGCGAAAGCCGCCGTCGCTCCAGCCGCTTCGAAAAGAGCGGCGTGCTCCAGCGGCAGGTCCGGTACGATCGCGCCAACCGCACCGTGAGCGACGGCCTCGGCGACAAACGTGGCATATCCACGCTGATAGACGACATTGAGGTAGGACATAAAGACAAACGCCACCTGCGGATAAGCAGCGCTGACTTCCGCCATCAGGCGCAGGCTGGAGGCATAGCTCACGCCTTGCGCCAAGGCTTGGTGGTTGGCGGCAAGAAAGAACGGCCCGTCCGCCATCGGCTCCGAAAATGGGATCTGAATCTCGATGACGCTGGCACCGGCAGCCACCATCACCTGGATCATCTGACGCACGGCAAGCGGCGATGGATAGTCAGCGATCACGTGCCCCATGAGGCCGATCATACCTCGCGGTTTAGCTCGACCGATCAAACTAGACATGATGTACCTCCGCGCTCGTCTTTGCAGCCATCATCGCATCAGCCTTGTGACGCAAAAAGCTTGCCCAGGAGTCGTCACCCAAGGCCGAGGCCATGGTGAAGATATCCTTGTCGCCGCGGCCGGAGAGATTGATCAGCACCTGCTCAGTCGGTGCCAGTTGCGCAGCGGCACGAATGGCACCGGCCACGGCATGGGCCGATTCAAGCGCCGGTATGACGCCTTCAAAGCGCATCAAAAGCTTGACCGCGGCCACCACTTCGCTGTCGCTTGCCCGCTCGATCGCCAGCTTGCCCTGCTGATGCAGGTGCGCGATGATCGGCGACACGCCGACGTAGTCGAGGCCCGCGGCCACCGAGTAGGTATCCACCATCTGGCCTTCGCTGGTCTGCAAAAACAAGGTTTCATAGCCCTGGGCGATGCCGCGTGTGCCTTGGCCACCGGCGATACGAGCAGCGTGCTCACCGCTAGCAGGGCCGCGGCCACCGGCTTCGACCCCGATCAACTGCACCTGCGGGTCGCCAAGAAAGCCCTGATAGATGCCGAGTGCATTGGAACCACCGCCGACGCAGGCATAAACACGCGATGGCAAGCGCCCGGTGAGGGCCAGCATCTGCGCCCTAGCTTCCGTCCCGGCAACGCTTTGCAACCATGCCACAAGCGCCGGAAAGGGGTGCGGACCACAGGCGGTTCCAAGTAGGTAGTGCGTGTCTTCGTGACGCGTCGCCCAATCGCGCAGGGCCTCGTTGATGGCGTCCTTCAGTGTGCGAGCACCAGCCTCGACAGCGACCACCTTGGTCCCCATCTGTTCCATCCAAAAAACATTGGGCCGCTGTCGCTCGACGTCTTCAGCACCCATGTAGACCACCGCCTCCATCCCGAAGCGGGCGGCGATGGTGGCCGTGGCGATGCCGTGTTGACCAGCGCCGGTCTCGGCGATCAAGCGCCGCTTACCTAGACGCCTGGCAATCAAGGCCTGACCGATCGCATTATTGACTTTGTGCGCACCAGTCTGACCGAGGTCCTCGCGCTTTAAATACAGCTGCGCACCGCCGAGGTGCTGGCTTAAGCGTGGCAACGGCGTCACCGGCGTCGGCCTGCCGCTAAACAAGGCGAGTTCACGCATGTACTCGGCCCAAAATTCCGGATCGCTCCGGGCCGCGGCGAAGGCCTGATCCAGCTGCTGCAGATTCGGCCGCAGGATCTCTGGGACATAGGCCCCGCCAAAGCTACCGAAGTAGCCGCGGCTGTCCGGCAACAGCGGAGTCGCTGGTGCCGTAGCCAGCACCCCCATGACGTTCGACAATCCCTGAACTGGCATCAAAATAATCCCCGGTGGACGGTGACTAACCAGCTGTTTCACTGGTTAGAGTATTGGGGGGATAAGACGCGATGAGCAGAATATCTAGGTCTAAGGCCTACGGTCTACGGTCCAAATCAGTAACTGGGAGCAGGGGCTTTAGCGCCGATGCTGCCGGTGTCGCCTTCGAAGTTGGACGTAAAAGAGTAGCTGTTGACGGTACCGTCGGGATTCCAATAGAACTTCAACTCTTTTTGGTGGCTCGCGCCGATCAACCGGTAACGGTAATAACCATAGGTCCAGGTCGGTTGCCCGCCGGAATTGCCGACCGCATACGGCTCCTTGAGCACCATCTGCACATCGTTTTGTGTCGTCTTCTTTTCTTTGATCCAAGCCGTGTCGGAGCGAAAATCCCGCCCTTCGGTCACACAACCAGCCAACACACCGACGCTACCCAGCACCACTACCGCACGCTTGATCGACTGCATCGACATCATGTTTAGGGCCTCCCTTGCCGTCTCGACAATACATCTTGAGGTTCTACCACACCAGGTCAACGAAGATCGAGAGAGTTGCAGACAATCGCGGTAAAGTTGCCGCTGACCCAATTGGTATCGGAAAAACGCCCAAACAGCTTGCCGACGACTTTATCCGCAGTGATCTTGAGCAGCTTAATCTTGCCCTTTTTCGCGCTTTTAGCCACCTGGTCGCCAGTTTTGTCGTCGTACTGGAAGACCAGATTGCGCTGGGTACCAGCCTTGATTTTTACCTGCTTGGTCTGCTGCGGCGCAGCCACCATGATGCTGCGATGGTCGCTGGCATCATCCTGCGATTTCGGACACTTATCTTTTGGAATATAGGGTAAAAAGACGAATACGACGTCATCTTCGTTCGGTGTCTTGATGGTCGGATCGGTATAGGCATGCTTATAAAACCAGTCGCGGCCGTCGATCTGTCCGCTTAAGTCGGCTTCGACATAATCAGTCGCCACGCTTTTGGCGTTGGTACAGCCAGCAAGACCGATGAAGATCACCAAGCAGCATCGGTTAATGGACATAAGGTAAACCACCGTATTTTATAAAAATTTATTAAA
>CAIYRB010000064.1 GCA_903928445.1 uncultured Pseudomonadota bacterium
AATTTAACCACAGAGACGCGGAAGTAGGGAGACACGGAATTTTCGGACACGTTCTTAGCGCATCATCAAGGGTGAGATATTGCGCCAAAAAATTCGTCGCTGCAACAGCACTTTATGAATAATTCATAATAGGAATCTTGACTGACCTTGGCGGCATGCTACAACAGTCCATCACTAAAAGCCCGACGGTGGAGCTGACAAGTTAGCCTCCACGCCCGGCGTCAGAACATGGAGTCAGTGAATGTCGACGAAGATTTATGCAACCTCACTTACAGCAGCAGCTTTAGCGCTCGGTGCTGGGCATGCCGGCGCGACCACCGTTTTGGCCGAGAAGGACAATGTTCAGGCTATTTTTACCGGCTTTGCTGAATTCGATGTGATTCACGATTCAACGCGCAGCCTGAAGGAAGTCGAAGGCAACGGCCCGATCGCCAAGAAGGGCAGCTACGAAGGTGATAACGGCCGCACGCAATTTTCGGTTCGCAACTCACGCCTTGGCTTTGGGCTGCTGACCAACCGTGGCAACGGCTGGAAGGGTAAGGGCTATATCGAGCTCGACTTGCTCGGCTATGAACCTGAGGTGAACGCTGGTGTTTCCGAGGCCGGCTACTATCAAAACCCGACGGTGCGCGTGCGCCATGCCTACCTCCAAGCGGAGAGCAACGATGGCTGGAATCTGATCGCTGGTCAGTACTGGTCGCTGTTCGGCTGGCAGTCTGACTTCGTCCCAAGCACGGTCGGTTATGCGCCGATTCCCGGCGTCCTCTATGAGCGCACACCGCAAGCCACGGTGCTGAAGACCTGGGGTGCGAGCGATGATGCTAACTTTACCGCTGGTCTGTCGCTGTCGCGCCCGATTCAGCGCGAATCCGCGGCACCAAACGTCGATGCTGGTCTGCGCTTTCGCCTTGGTAACTATCGCGCTGCCTACACCAGCACCAGCGGCGATGTGAAGGCCGAGCCACTCAGCATCGCGCTGTCGGGGACCTCGCGCCAGATCACCCGGCCAAAAGCCGATGCCGATGGCACCTATGCCAAGCATAAAGAAAAGTCGAAGCAGGCTTCGGCCTTTGCCGTCGATGTCATGATCCCCTTGGTCTCGATCAGCAAAGCGGACGATGCTGGCAATTCGCTGGCGCTGCAAGCTGAGTTCACCAAAGGCACCGGCTATGCCGACGAACTTTCCGGTTGGACCGGCAACGTTGCTGGTGTCGCCAACGGCTCGGCAGCTCCTGCAGCGGTCAACCTTCCTAACCTCGACAGTGGCTTCGTTGGTTACAAAGCCGGGGCTTCGGACTTCACGCTAGTGCATCTGCAGACCTGGAACTCGTCGCTGCAATACCATCTGCCCACGGGCATGGATAGCTGGGTGACTGCTGGCTTCGCTGAGACCTGGTCGGACAACGTCGCAGACCTCGGCGCCGCGGCCGGCAAAACGCTGTACACCCGCAGCCAGGCGGCCTTTGGCAACGTCTTGCATGACTTCAGCAAGGAGATCCGTGCTGGCCTTGAATACAACTGGGCGAGAACTCGCTACGTCGATAACAGCCATGCGCAAAACGCGCGCGTCCAAGTCTCGACCTGGTACCGCTTCTAGGTCCTAACGCGAAGTTCTTTGTTTGCTTGAGATGGGACGACAGAAACAGTCAGGGACTTCGGTCTCTGGCTGTTTTTCTTTTGTGCCGTCCATGTCACCCCGTGCCTTCACGGCAGAAACACCACGGCATCCATCGCTGCATAGTCATAGCTACCCTGGCTTTCTAGGTCGTGGATGGCCTGCTCCACGGCGTGTAATCTGGAGTCGTCTTGGACTTGGTGAAAGTATTGCTGGAGCAGCCGCAGGCTGTAAACAAACTTAGGATCGACGCGTAGCGACTCCTTGAGCTGCGCGAGCGCGTTTTGGGCCTGTCCTGCATTGAAATAGGCGACCGCGAGGTTGTGATGCGGCTGGGCAAAAAGCTGGCCGGTGGGACCATCGGCGGCAAGCTGATAGTACTTGATCGCCTTGGCTTCGAGATGCTGGTCGGCATAGTACATGCCGAGGTTGTTATAGATGCGCCCCGGCTCTGGAGCGTGGCCAATCTCGCCTAAGTAGAATGCCTCGACGTCGGCCCATTCTGCGGCACGGGCATGGGTGCGTAACGAAGCCGCAAGCAGTAGGCTGAAGCTAAAGAGGACGACGGCCCATCTTTGGACCTTTGCCGGAGCTTGCAAGGGTGCTCCGTAGCAACCGCGCTGCAGCAGCAAAGCCATGCCTAGAGCCACGCCGACCATCGGCAGATAGAGCCAGTGTTCGAGAAAAATCGCGTTGAGTGGCACGACACCGACAAAAGGCAGGAGGGCGGCGAAAAACCAGCCGACGCCGAGTGACAAGCGTGGCCAGCGTCGCACCTGGGTTAGCACGGCGATGGCCAGAGTCAGGGCGCCTAAGCCAAATAGCCCGCGCCACTGCGTTAGGTCCTGATAGGCGCGATAGGGCTTTTCGTAGAATAAATCCGCCGGCCACACGATCATCTTGGCATAGTCCCAGAGGATGCTGACAAAGGTGGACAAACGCAGGGCGAGACTCTGGGTGTACGCATTGCTCGCATCGGTCAAACCGAGTCCGGTGCCGAATTGGAACACGGTGAGCTTTAAGATCACCCATAGTCCGGACAACAGCAAGGCGCCTGCTACCGTCCAAGTTTGCCGCCGTCCGGGTATCTGGCCGTGAGCGAAGGCCGACGCCGCCAGCATCAGGACTAGCATCGGACCAAACACGACGGCGTTTTCTTTAGTAAACAGCGCAAGGACCAGTAAACTCACCAGGGCCAGCAGCGAGGTCCAAGCCGGCCTCAGCGTTGCGCTCCATACCCAGCGACTGGCCAAGACCAGAGCACTCAAACCAAAGGCGGCGGTGAGAGGATCGGCCAAGCCGGAAATATAAGCCACCGCCTCGGTTTGTACGGGATGCAAAAGAAAGACCCCGGCACCGAACGCCGCTGCGAGGACTCCAAGGCCAAGCTGGAGGAAGAGCAGGTACAGGCTACAGCCGGCAATGACGTGCAGCAGGATCTGCAATAGGTGATACGGTAAGGACGTTGTGGTGCCAAACCAATGGTAGAGCACGGCAAAGGCCAACTGCTGGTTGGGCCTATAGAAGTTGCCTTTAATCGAGGCGCCCTGCGTCACCGCTGAGGAATAAATATCGGTGATACGGTCCAGTGAATGAACCATCTCATTGCGCACAATAAAATGTTCATCGTCGAAGAAAAAAGGGCCGCGGAGTGCAGGCCCATAGCTGACCAATGTCCAAAGGCCGAGGCCAAGCAGAACCAGAAGGTGGGGCCATAATTGCCGAGTGTTTTGCTTCATGCCAACTTTTCTCGGCGACTGGGCCGACGGAGTCTATGAAGTCGATCGCCGATCTTTTGCGGAGGCAAAAGTCTTTAGTCTTTGACGCAGCTATCGGCAGCACCTGGATGCTGGGCACAATGCGTGCCTATGGCACAGACCGAGCGCTTTGCCAGCGCCAGCGCAAAGAAACGGCCGGCGCCGATTTCGTCGTCGCAGGTTTGGCCGCTCGCTAGGGGTTTAGCACAGTGACCGGGCGGACCACCTTTGGGGCCAATGCAGACCAAGGGCTGTTGGCAGTCCAAGGACGACTCACAGCTACCGCCTGCTTGCACCTGTCCGGATAGGACATTCGGGCAGGTCGCTTGGTCATGGACGCAACTCTTGGCGATCTCAGCGTGGTAGCGAAAGCGCTTTTGCGCCACGCCGGCGTTGATCACTTCGATACATTGCTGGACCCCGTGCTTGCCTTGGTCGGTCTTGGCGCCTTTAGTGGTCTTGTCAGAAGTGACCTCGATCTGGGTGCAAAACCATTTGACGCTGCCTTGGTCATTCGCCGAGGTGGCCGCAAGTCCTGGCCGCGGGATCAGAAGAGACCAAACAAACAGCATCGCGAGTCGGTGGCGCATCGGGTTCATCCTTAGTCGCTTCATTGGGTCTAGGGGCATACGTCTGGACCAGTGCCGGCAACGACACTGCCGATCGGACTTACAGTCACGTCTTGCGACGTGCAGTTGATGGCGTTTGGATTTTTGCAGCAGCAGGCGAGGCGATCGTAGTGGGCACCGTATTTGCTTTGAAACAGCTGGGTCTGCGCGTCAAAGCCTTTGGCTTTATCGTCGTCTGATTGAGGTGGCATCCACACGGCATGGGCCCAGTTGAGTGGACCTGTCACCTTGGCTTGAGGCGAGCTTTTGCCGACCGAATATCCCATCGAATACTGACAAGTCGACTGACTGCCGATGCGGTGACAGGCGGTGCAGGCTTGCGGCGTCGTGCCACCCTTACCATCGCTAAGAGGTGCCGTGGAGATCGCCCGGATGGGGTACTTCTGCTTCCAGACCTCGAAGGCTTTGCCGACGACGAGGTAGGGTAGGTTTGGCGGCGTCACCGGGACCTTAATCGCCTGCTCCATCCACGGACTGCCTTTGATCGGGCCATTGTCGTGACAGACGATGCAGCTGTCGCCGTTGGCAACGGCGTTTGGCGCGCGCCAGGCGCCCCGGGCATTGCGTCCCCAGACATTGGCGGCGATCTGTCCGGTCGAGAGTTCTGTCGGTGGCTTTGGATCTGGCAATTCAGAGTACTGTGGCACGCGCTCATCGTCTGGCGACGGTACGTAGCCGCCATAAACCTGGCCGACAAAATCAAAAAAGCAGGTCTTGCCACTGGTTTTGCCGGTCCAAATCATGCCTAGGCTATCGAAGGCAAAATACGCGTTAAAGCTATCAACGCCCGAGGAAGCCAGGAAGTCCTTCAACCGCGTGGCGCGATCCTTATAGTTGGTAAAGTTCTGATCGCGACAGATCATGTAGGCGTCGACATCGTCGCTG
Source organism: uncultured Pseudomonadota bacterium (assembly GCA_903928445.1). Lineage (GTDB taxonomy): Bacteria > Bdellovibrionota_B > Oligoflexia > Oligoflexales > CAIYRB01 > CAIYRB01. Next base: position 4,887 of record CAIYRB010000064.1, read on the forward strand.
AGGGCGCGGTGTTGGACAAAGCCGTAGTTGGCGCATGGGATGGAGCCGAGCCATGACGGCCGGTCGCAGCCGATTTGGTTGCCAGTTAGCTGCTTGTAGTTGGCTTCGGTCAAGGGCTGTTCATTGATGGTGACCGGTAGTTCAATGCCGGCTAGGCAGTTCCATGGCGGCAGGACGTCCGCTGGCAGCTTTAACTCGCGCTTACAGCTTTGGGCATAGGCGATGACATCGCTCTCCTCAAGGCCGACCGGCGCAGCGACCGGGACTGCCGGACCCGTCGGCGGACTCGCTGGTGCCGGGGAATTTAATTTTGCCAGAATGCACGCCGTAAAGCCCTGGAGCAAAACGACGATGACGGCCTGCGCAATGATGCTCCAGCGCGCCTTGGTTGCTTGCCTCATGACACCTTCTTTTCCCTGGAGTCACTGTGTGGCTCTTGGCCGACTAGGGTCTTGAGCGCAGCCTGGGTCGCGAACACGGTTTGGACGATCTCAGCGGTCGAGCGCCAGATACCGTCGATATCGCTAGCAGCGTCCGGGTGAAAGCCCTCATGCGCCGCCCGATTGCGGAAGTCTTGCATCATGTGCAGCATCTTGGCGAACTGCATGAGATCGGTGTCACTGCGTAGGCCGAGCGGGAACAGGTTGGCCAAGCCGTAGCGGCATTCGCTGCGACTAAAACATAGGAAGAACAAGGCGAAGGCCTTGAGTCCGTCCAGAGTGAAGCGTCTGCCGGGGCGAAACTGACAAATCGCGCGCAGCATCTTGCGCAGCTTAAAAGCGCTAAAGAATGGGATTTCGCGCACCGTTGGCAGGCCAGAAATAAAGTGTTCGAACTCATCCATGGCGCTGGGAATCGGCCTAGCATACCCGAGAATATCCAAGCGTCGCTGCAGCACACCGCGGTGAATGAGGCGCGAACAGGGTTCTTCAAAGACTTCACGAAAGAGCAGCTCCAGCGACTTGTATTGCATGTCGATGACCGGACTCAGATCGATCGAGGCTGGGGCGCTGTCGGACGTGACCTGCATATGAAAGAACTGTGCCGTGCGTAGCGCGCGTTTGACCTCGCTCGATAGCTCGCGGTAATTGGGGATCTTGCCTGCCAGCTCCTGGTCGAGGCGTTGATCGCTGATTTCTAGGCCGGCGCTGACTGGATTCACCTTGGCAAATGGCGCCGCCGGAGTCGACTCGAGCATGCTGACGACCAGCTCGCGTACTTCCCATCGGACGCCGGCTGTTGCCGGTTCGATGCCGAGGTCGTTGATGGCGCTGTGCAATTCGTTTTGTAGGTTGGTCAGGTTGAGCTTTTTTAGCAGCAAACAGGCTTCAAGCTGCAGGGTTGAGGTGATGTTGGGCCGAGTCAGACATGCGACCAGCTCGAAGGCCGAGCGCGCCGTCGCGATGCTTCCGAGTGCGGCGAGGGCCGCATGCAGATCGTCGATTTCTTTGGAGCGGATAAAATCCATCAACTTAAGTACGGCGTTGTCGGAACCCTTGAACTGCCCAAGGGCATTGAGGTAGCACAGGCGAAAGATGCCATCGACACGCCGCGCTTGCTCCGCCAGCTGCGTCAATTGATCTTGGTTCG
>CAIYRB010000065.1 GCA_903928445.1 uncultured Pseudomonadota bacterium
ATATAAAATGAAGCCATGGCAGCTGCTGGACCATTGACCAAACCAAACATCGTATAGGTACCGTCGGTGGCAACGTTTGCCGTGGTTGATGCCGTGCCGAGCGTGTTATCGCCTGCCGCAGTCGTGGCAGTGGTGACGGCTTTTTCCGTCGTTGGGGTATTAACGACTGGGTTTCCCGACGTCTTATCGGTGGTGGCGACCATCGGTGCCTTGACCAAGAAGTTTGGCGCGAAGTAGGCGAGTACGCCGTCGGGATTAACGCCGATGACGGTCTGCTGTTTGGCATCGGTGAAGTGCAATGCATCCGACGTGATCGTTACAGGATTGACCGTTGCGGCTGTTTTGATGGCGTCTGCCCAAGTCTGGATGGCAGCTTGCATCTGTTTTCCTGCCTCGATGCAGCCTGGGTCGACCGGACAGTTGTGTTTATCGGTGGTCAGTCGTAGGACCAAGCGAGACTTTTCTACAGCATTGAAGTCCACCTTCTGCGTCGAGATGATGGCGGCATACGCTGCCGCGGCGTCAGCCGCGCCGATGAATGGCGACTGTACTTTATCGTGGCAGGAGCCACACCACTTTACAGCGAGTGGATGCACGGTTTTGGCGAAAGCATCGATGGAATCGACCGAGCCATGGTCGCCGTTGGCGATGGGCGCGGTGGGGATAGCACCGTCTGCGACCGTCGTGGTCGAGCTAGTAACGTCCGCGACCTTCGTGCTGGAGATAGCACCGTCCGTGACCTTCGTGGCGGAACTTGAGCGTGCATTGGTCGCAGGCACATAAGGATGGACCTTGGCCGTCGAGCAATGAGGCAGCATTGCCGCCAGCGCGGCGATCCAGGTTACTTTGACGATGCGCTTCATGCGGTCCATGGGCAAACCCCCGTCGGTCTTACGTGAGCTTCATAAAGGCTAAGTATTTTTCCAGATCGGCGCCAAAGGGATTGCTGCCAGCGACTTTCGCTAAATCGCCCTCGCGACCATGCAGAGCAAGCCAGTTAGCAGCGAGGGCGATGCTGAGGGTCTGGACGTTGTCGCCGATGACCGCAGCTGTTTTGTCGACGGCACCAGCAGCGGTGTAGGCGCCAATTTGTCGGTTGTTGTTGCGGGTCGGAGTTTTCGCCGTGGGGTTATAGACCAGGGCGAAGGTCGCCGAGCGCTGGCCGCTATCGCCGGCCCAATTGCCACCACCAGCGCTTGAGACCCCGCCGTCGGTGTAAACGTAGATCATCACCGGAGTTTTCTTCTGTGCGGCGAGTTCGAGGGCACGTCCGATCATCACGCCGGCATTGTTGTCCTTGGCACCGGTCGCGGCTCGCGACTGGCCGTGGTAATCATAACCACCAAGGGAAACGACGCCAGCGCCGGCGTAGCCGTCGAGCACGAGCTTGGCTATCGTGCCACCGGTGTTTTGCCCGGCGTCGGTACCGATTTGTGGATAGAGGGCTTTCACCATCGCATCCTGGGTTGCGTCCAACGCTGCCGGAGTAAATTTGCTCAGGTACTGCGAGCTGTTGATATAACCGCAGCGAATCAGGTCTTGGACCTGTGTCGGAACGTCTTGGGCGTTGAATTGAGCCACCTTTGCATCGCTCATCATCTTGATTGCGTCCATGACTTTTTTGACCCCGGCGGCATCGGCAGCTCCGCCGGCACCGAGGATCGTCGCCAGCTTGCCAGGACTGACCAGACCCGAGCCATCGGAGGGCCGGGTAATCCGTGACGGTTGCTTCGATGGATCAATCGACGATGCCGGAGCCGCGGAGTTACCGCCAGAAGCGCTGGCATTGGACCCGACCAAGGAGACGAGGCTGCCGGTGAGGCCGCCCTTGGCCAGCCAATAAAGCGGACTATGGGGATTGTTGCCGGTGTCATCGTTGGATTGGGCGCAGAACAAAACACCCTCGACGTTCGCACGGGTTGCCGCTGTCGTGACAGAATTCATGCCCGCGAGCATTGGGCTGTTAGGGTGAAAGGCGAGGCCATATTCTTTATTGACGGTGACGCCCGCAGCGGCGGGTTCTTGCGCGGCGGTAAGGCCGATCGTGCTGTAGCTACCGGCGGGCAGAATGTCCGACTGGCCGCCCTTGCCGCCGACGATGACATTGCTGCCGGCGATGTTTCCGCCGCCGGCCAAGTCAAAGATCAGCACCGGCACCATGCGGCCGCCGGTCGCTGTCGGCGTACACACCAAGGTGGTGCTAGCATCGGCACCGAGGGCCCGCTGCGAAAACATGCTCAAGATCCCAGGCGCCAATATCGCGCCACTGCTACCGAGAAAACCCTGTGCCATAAGCTGGCGGCGGGTGATCGGTTTGGGGTGGTCCAGATGCATGTATCCAGATGGTTGGTGCTTCTTGCTGCGCATGATCGTGCACTCCTTACCGAGACGTTGCGAATAAGCCGAAAGCGTGACGTTGTTCCATGATTAAACAGAGATCAGTATATGGTTACCGGTGCTGCACCGAGTACGGTCGTGCAAGCGCCAACGAGGACGCCGGTGGTGACGGCTTTGTTGCCATTGTCCTTACCGGTCAGCAAATCCTTGATGAGTTGGCTGAGGATTCCAGAGCTTTGGTCGAGCGGTGGTAAGGTGCTGAGATTGGCACCCCACAGCTTAGTGATCAAAGTCTCGCTGATGGCCTTGGTGCCAGCTGCGGTAAAGACATTGGCGGGGGTATCGTTGATATTGGTTGCGCCAAAGAATGCGGTTGCTTTGGTATTGTCGGTCATGAGGGCGTTGCAGTATTCCACGGCCAATTTGAACACCGCCACCTGGCTCGAGCCAACGAATGATTTGACGTCGGTTTCGGTTGGTAGCGCGCTGTTTTGGTCGGCATAAGTCGCGGCAACGGCGGCGTTGGTGGTCGGGATCCCGGTCAACGTCGACATGGTGTAGTTGATGGCCTGGAAGTTGCGCACGCCAACATGAACGACTAAGGCGTTGACTTCGTTGCCACCGACATTAGCCGGGGTGACAACTGGGTCTATTGACAGAGCGCCAGGCGCTGCTGGGCTCGCGCCGGGAACTGCGGCCGGATCTGCGGCGGGATCTGCGGCCGGATTAGGGGCCGGACTAGCGGCCGGATTAGCGCCAGCGGTGGTCACGTTGCCTGAGGTTCGTTCCCCCTGCACCGCGCTTCGGTCGGAGTGATGGCCGCTTGATGAGCTGCTGCAGCTCATGGCGACGGGCAACGATATGAGAAGCAACACCAAGGCGTATCTTGGTCGCGCTTTGATCGTGTGACGCATGGGCTTAAGATCTCCTTTGAGCCGCGCTAGGGCGAATGGTTTACGGGATGTTCGCAAGTAAAACCTCATGGCGTCGTGCAGACCACAGCCGCATCGGCATAGGCATTTTTCATGTTGAAGTCCTTGGCGAAGCTTGCCGCGATCTTCGTGACCGCCGCTAGCTCGGCATTGGTCGTCGGCTGGTGGAGGCACATGGTCGCCACGGCGCGCTGGGCCATGCAGGTAGAAAAGGCTTCCGTAGCGGTCAGCATGGTGCCGAAGGCCTTGGCGCCGTTGCCGGCCGCTGCACCCTTCCAGCCAATTGCGGCGTTTTGCCCGATCAGCCAGTTATTCGCCCAACTATCGTCGGTCGTCACGTAACCATCGGGAAATTGATCGGAGTTGCGGTTCATCTTGGTGGCGACGGTACCGGCGGTGTAAGCCAAGGCATCGGTGTCAGCGGTAGTGCCCTCGATGACGTCGTAGTAGGCGAAAGCACCGGCTAAGGCATCCATCCCTGCGTGGCAGCCAGCGCATTTGTTGCGGAATACGGCACTATCACCGCCTGGAACGCGCGTGACATCACGGCGGACGTGATAATCAGGGCGCGTCGTATCGGCGAGTTTATTCATGTCTTGGCAAAGAAAGGTGGCGAAGGCAAAGGCTGCGGGAGCGCGGTTGGTACCGGCTTTAATGAATCCCTCGGCAAAGCCGCGCGTCGTCATCAAACCGGCCGTGGCATCGACCGGCAGAGCCGTGGTCCCGCTGGATTGTTTGACTTGGATGAGGACATCTTTGAGGCTCGCCGCAGTTTTATCGAGGAACTGGTAGTGAGCGTTGTTCGCCAGCGAATAGGCTGGTACCCCGGACGCCTTGGCCGCGTTGGCGATGTAGACCAGGTCAGCCGACAGTGCGGTGTTGAAGGGAACGTCGTCGCGCACCATGCCGATCACGGTCGCGGTGTAATCATTGAGGTCGATGCGTGGCGATCCGTCCTTTGTCGTCCAGCGCGACACCGCATCCTTCAACGTGAGGTTGTAAAACATCCCAGCCGGATCATTGATGGCATCCATGGCAGCGCCGCGGGCGTCTCCCGCAGTGATTTTTGCGGCCAAAGCGTCGAGCGTGGCCGCACTCGGTGGGACGGTGTTGATGCGGCTGAATAACTGCGCCGCTTGCTCACGGGGGCCGGCGAGTGCTGCCGTCGAGATGAGACACACCAATGGGGTCGCCAGACCCAGACCAATCATGAATCCGCTAATCTTTTTCAAGCCTGCGGCCATGTAAGTTCTCCCGCCATCACAGTTTGGTTACGCGAAACACGGACGCAATTTCCCTCTTCGGCTGTATCGCTGGCAAACTTGAAATTTTTATCGTTGTTAAATATTGGTAAGTAAATATCACTGGTTGCCAGGAACACTCGCAGCGGTTTTTTTACTGCTCGAAAAGTGCTGGATAAGTATCAATGAATTGCGGGCGGAGCAGGCGCACTAGCGGCGTTGCCTGAGACGGCCAAGGCAAGGTTAGTCCGCAGCATCACCAGATTTAGCTATTCCTGAGCTTGTGGTGGCTTGGCAAAGTTGCTCATACCGACCGCAAGAGCCGAGATACACGGGGACTCACAGGAAT
>CAIYRB010000066.1 GCA_903928445.1 uncultured Pseudomonadota bacterium
AGCTCAATGATTTGCCACGCCCGCTTTGGCCAGATCGGCCTGTCTGCGGCATGCAGGAGGTAGACGTCCGACAGAGTGATCGGTCCGATCCCGCCGTTGTAGATGACGTTGCCAATATAGGGAAACCGGGACTTGAGGAAGGCGTCGACATGGTCTGGGTGATGGCCGTGTTGCCTCAGCGCGTACTTGGCGAGCAGCATCACAGCGAGGATCGTTGCACCGCATATAAGCGCAGGCCGTAGTCGCATCCGCTGCCACGGCACAAGCAACAGCAATGGTAAGAAGAAGAACGTCATGTAGGCCAGGAAAGCACCGGGCTGAATCTCCCAACCCACCGGCGCAAACTTCAGCATATCGCTCAGGGGCCCGCTAAACTCGTTGCGAAAGTTACCCGTCGCCTTAGCCCAAGGAAAATAGCTCCCCACCACCACCAAGCAAGTCAAGAGCCCAAGCCCGTAGTTGCGTAGCACCCGTAGCGCCACACCCCGGTCTTGCTGCAGCACATGTGTCAGCACCCCAGCGCCGAGCAGCGCCGGGTACGGCAGCACACAGTACTGGCGGATCCAAAAGGCCGCACCAATGATCAGCCCTGTCAGCACACAAATCCTGGCGGGCATCACTACCGATAGCTCTGGATTGACCTGGGCCGCCTGCTGGTGACGCCGCGCCGCCAAAAACCACAAGGCGATCCCCCACACCGACACGAAATAGCCGTACGACTCCGTCATAAACGAGGTCGAGAAGTAGCCGAACAGCGGTGAGAAGGCGAAGACGAACAGGCAAGCCTGCCGGACCTTCGGCTTGATACCGATCGCATCCAGAGCCAAGCTTAAAGCAAACAAGTAGCTACTGCTGATGACAATGGTAAAGATCCGCAACGCCGTATGCGAGAAGCCAAACACCTTCACGACCGGCCAAGCCAGCAGCGACTGGCCAAGCAGGGTTGGCGACACAGGAACATCGACCTTAAACACCCCAGTCTCTGCAAACACCTTGGCAACCCAGGCGTAGCGCCAGTCGTCATTGATGGGGAAGTTGCCCCAGGGAGCGATGACGAGGATGGCGGCGATAAAGCAGAGCCAAGGGAAGAGTGGGGATAGCAACAGGCGGTAGCGGGAGGTCATGGGGAGACTCTGGGTTTAAGGGAGGCCAGGCGGTGAAGCACTGGGGGGCCTGGCTTTGGGCGATTGCTTGAAAGGGGATCATGCCTTAGGGGTGAGGCGTCGGTCAATTGGGACGAGACTTTGGTCCGGCGTGTCGCAGAGAGCGATAGTCCTTGCGCTGATCACCCAGAAGCACTGCAGGGCTGCTTGCCAGATCTGCGACCCAGCGGATACTCATTAATCTTTAGAACATTATTAGAATCTGCGCTCAAAGACGCCTTTGACAGGTGTTGGCAAAGGTCTTCCTTCCATGACATCAACATCAGGTGCTCTCTGTGGACCGTTCTAGCTCAGACCTCCGTTCCTCCACCAGAAGCGGTCAGGAGATCCTGCAAGCTCTGCTGCCGTTCCTACTCTATGCGGCGCTCACCGCCTGGATGACATCTCCGCTCTCCGATAGTCCCAACGCTATGGGCATCTCCGACTGGGACCAACATTCCTTCTATGACGGCTCGTTCTTCCGCTCCCTGTACGGATTCGGCCAGCCACCCTTCTGGAACCCCTGGCAATGCAGTGGCAATGTCCTTTGGCAAAATCCACAGACGGCCGTATTCAGCCCCGTCTATCTTCTAGCGCTGATGATGAGCATGGCCTTGGCGATGAAGATCAACGTCGTGCTCTACTGCCTCGTGGGCTTCTTAGGTATGCACCTACTGCTGAGGCGGGTGTTCTCGATCGAGTCCTTGCCGCTCACGACCTACCTCTCTTGCCTTGTGGTCGCGAGCGGTGGCATAGCGATGCAACTTGCGGTGGGCCATAGCACCTTCCTACCCTTCTTCGGATGGCATTCTTAGTTCTTGCGCTCCGCTGATCTTGGCGGCAAGATTCCCTTTTGAATACCATTGCGCCAACAAGATCTTAGCCAGCGAAGCCGCAAGGCCATCGCAAAGTTCATTCCCGAGGAAAGTCACCATGACTCCCTCCTAGACGTTTTAGACGACTTTCACTGAGGCAAACGATCTGAATTTAAGGGGAGCTAAATGTCCGAACCGTCTTTTACTCTGATCACCACTACGATTAATCTACCGGTCCTACTCACTTCGTATGTCGAAGATGCCAAGCGCTACGGTCGCAACCTTCGCGAAATCATTGTGGCAGGCGACAAAAAGACTCCGGCAGATGCCCCGGCCTTTTGTTCACAGCTCGAGAAAACGCATAAGATCCCTTGTCGCTATCTAGGTGTTGAAGAACAGAACACCTACATGCGCCGCTTCCCGGCTTTGGATGCTTATATCCCGTGGAACAGTGTACAGCGACGGGATGTCGCTTTGCTCAGTGCCTATGAGAGTGGGGCAGATATCGTGGTCACTATCGACGACGATAACTTCATCTGTGAGGCCGACTACTTCGGTGCACACGCTCATGTAGGTAAAAAGATCGAAGTCGATGCGATCAGCGCGCAGGGCGGATGGTGGAATGTATGCGATATGATGATCGAGGCGAAGGGTACTCGTTTCTACCATCGTGGGTATCCTCTTTCCAAGCGTTGGACTGCAGAAGAAGCGTTCACTGCTAAATCGAAAATCCATGCTCGCGTTGCAGTTAGCGCTGGGCTTTGGCTAGACGACCCAGACGTTGACGCGATCACTCGTCTCACTTGCGCTATTCGGACATTGAGCATCAAGCCAGAATATCCTGCACGGCTTGCGACGGCCATCGGCACGTTATCGCCATTCAATTCACAGAATACCGCTCTGGCTCGTGACTTGATCCCTGCGTATTTTCTTTGCCCGCAAGTCGGCCGATACGATGATATCTGGGCAAGCTACTTGATACGCCGAATCTCCGACCACCTTGGTGACGTAGTCACTTATGGCGCTCCCTTAGTGCGCCAAAAGCGAAACGCTCATGATTATTTTAGAGATTTCGACGTTGAGCGATTTGGCCTTGAATTCAATGACGTTTTTCTCGAAGCCCTGGCTTTAACGAACCTTACGGCAAAAACCTATCAAGGTGCCTTTGCAGAAATTGCCAACCAATTCCCTGCGCGCATTGCCGAAGCGTGCGATCGACATCGCAAAACAGCCGAAGGCTTCAAAGGTTACGCTGAGGGGCTGATTCTCTGGCGCGATGCCTTTGAGACCTTCAAAGGCTAACCATGGTAAAATCGATCGCCTTGTTTTCCTCCGGTCTGCCTGATCCACGCCAAGGTGGCTCAGGTATTTTTAACTACTTAGTCTGCAAAGAGCTATTAGCGCGGGGATATAAGATAAAAGGCTATTTTCGTGTTGGCCAAGACTTCATGGATAAACACTGTGATGTCGAAATCGTGAAGAGCCTGGGTGCTGCCGGGCTCGAATACGAACTGGTTCGCGAGAGTCCGCAAGATCTTCGCTATAGCTTAGGTTCTCGTCTACTTTTTGCGAACCACCACGTCGATGAGTGCAGACAAGCTGTGCGAAGATGTATTGCGGCTGGAACGGTTGATCGCTTTATTTCGCTTGATTTTGGCTGGGCTCTAGCTCTTCTTGAAGAGTCGCAGATGAAGGGCGTGGCGATCATGGGTGATCCCTATGCAGACCGCATCAGAGACGCCTTAATCGGCCACTGGGATTCACCAAGTAATTATTGGAATGCTTTGAAATGGCTATCTATACGCAATTGGGGCGCGCCGCTAAGGAGCGCCCTGAGACCTGGCGTGGTCATTGGCCATCTGTCACCAGGTGAAGCTCAATCTTTGAGTGAGCAAGGGGTGCCCTGCCGCCATTTTCGGTGGTGCACTGAAGACGTAGCCAGTGTTCCGCCTAAAGTTCAAGCCGCGGATCGACTAGTCGCTCTTCACGTCGGCTCTTTGTATACGACGGCCAGCCGCAGCATGTTAACCTATTGGAAAGAAAATCTTTTTTCTGGTCTGTCGAAGCTGCCATTTACGTTTGAACTCCGTTTGGTTGGTAAGACGGAACATCAGGTAGAGTCGAAGTGGCCGAACATCGAAGTCAAAAATATCGGCCACGTGGAATCATTGGTCGATGAGTTCAAGCGCGCAGACCTGTTTTTTTCTCCGATGAAATACCCTGTCGGAATTCGCACAAGAGTCCTAACCGCTATGTCATACGGGCTTCCGGTCTTGGCCGATCCTTCGATCCGAAGAGGACTTCCTGAGCCCAAGCATGGGGAATCTATTTTCTATTGTTCGTCGACTGAGGAAGTCGTAGCAACCCTTTTAGCGGCAAAATCGGACAAAACCCTCCTGCGCAAAGTAGGAGAGGCAGGCCGCAAACTGTGGGAAGACCTTTACCACCCGAGCAAAAGCATAGGCGCTATCGTCGATGCAACGGCAGCCCTTTAGGAATTTATGGAGCCAATCGTTGTTGACGTCGGGCCGAGTACTCCAGGATGACCTGGCCGAAGTACACCCGTTACATCGGGCGGGTGTAGCGCCTTATCGGGCGTGAGCAGGCCAGTGCCTAGCATCTGATCTTGCTATAGATTAAGGTGAGTTAATTGCAAGGTATTGCGAGAGGCGAAAACTTCCAGTATATATAGTGAAATTATATAAGAGGCTTTGCATTGTGGGATTTTGCTGGCGCTGACCTTCAGGACCTCAAGCGTAAAATATTAGTCGAGGGTGCTGCGAGGCTTGCCGGAGCTATACCGGCGCCTGTCATCAATCAGATTGATGCCGAACTGACGCCCTGGCTTCAACAGATCAATTTCAATGACACTCCAGGATATACGCTAAAAGGTCATAGCAAATGGCTTTATAATGTTGGCCTTTGTAGCAGGACCGCAGTCCAACTTGTGCTGCATGAGCCTCTACTAGACTTGCTTGCCCTGGTTTTTGGCGAGGAGCCAATAGTCTCGGAGATGCAGTTTCAAGCCTCACACGATAGCCTTCCCTTGCTGCCATTTCATTCTGACCGCAACGGTGGCATTCTGATTTTTGTGTTACTAAGCGAGATGAACGCAAACAACGGTCAATTTGCTTACATTCCGGGCACCCAGGTCGATAATCGCTACTTTTGGATCCCAGAGCCTGAACTAAAAGATAAGCCCATCGTCAAGGTTGAGGCTGTGGCGGGCGACGTCTTGATGTTCGATCAAGATATTTGGCACACCCGCTTCAAGGCCTCGACTGGGCAGCGCAAGGTCCTTTGGCTCATGTATCATCCTCGGTCCCGCAGGGACGCGGCTATCGACCATCAGTTGCGTCAATCAAATTTGCAAGGCCTGAGTACGCGGCAGCTAAACGCTCTTGGCATTGGACTAGAGCCATTCCAGCGTAAGGGTACCTTTTCTCACGTAGGTCGACCATTTTCAAAGACCGACCTCAAAAACGCGGTTCGCTATGCACTTTGGAATCGAAGTCTGACATTGCAAACGCCTAAAGAGACCTCCCTTAAAAATAGCGAGGCAAAGATGGTTGCCAGACCAGCTCGTCAGCGCGCCGAACTAGATTGACGGTGCTGAGCTTTACAAGTTCGGTTCATTAAAACCTGGTCCGGCTGTGAAGTGAATCCTGGCCGTCATGTCGCACCTCAGATCAGTAACATCGTTGCTAAGCAACGCCAGCGATCAGAGATTTCAGCGACTTGCCGCGAAAGTCCGATAAATTGTAACCTAGGATTCTTACGCAGGCGTAGAGATATAAAACACCTGTACCGAGGAGCGCGGTGCCAAATAGCGCCATAGCTTCAAATGGCTTTAAGTTCTGACAGGTCGCCCATACGACCGTCAGAATAAGGCCTGTTGCACATTGCAACAAGAAGGCAGGCATCATCTCCCGCAAATAGCGACTAAGGCGAAGTTCTGAAACATGCAGGGATGCGTATAGATAGGCAAGGCAGACAATACTTTCATTTGTAGCCAGCAACGCAGCGATGCTCCCAATCTCCCACTTATAATATAGCGCTAAAGCGACGCTGATCCCATAGAACGCAAGTCTGACAAGGGCAATTTTTGCGCTGACAAGTGGCTTACCCAAAGCATACAAAACCGCATTAGCCGGCAGTGCCACCGCTCTTGCTACTGCAGAAAGGCATAGGAATTGAAAGACCTGCACCGCGGGAACCCACTGCGCGCCAAAGGCCATGGGAATCAGCTTGGGAGCCGTTAATACCAAACTCAGATAGATAGGGCCCAAAATCATTAGGGCTAACCTGGAAATGTGAAAGAGCGTCTTTTGCACCCTAGGGCGGTCATGTTGGATGCGTCTGAGAATCGGAAAGAGGTTTGCTCCGATCTGCCCGGCAACAATGTCAAACGGCTTGGAATACTTGCTGTCTGAGAAAGAGTAGTACCCTAACTGGCTGACGCCCCACTGCCGACCCAAAATTAAAACCACAGAATTATTGCAGGCAAAGTTTGCAAAATTAGAAGTGAATGCCGAGAAACCAAACTTCAGGGTATGCATGAGCCCCTCGGTTCGCAAGGTCCAAGCGGGAACAAACTGGCTAGCGCGGGTTGCGAGCAAGCCAGTGACTGCGACGCCTGCTAAAGTTGGAATGATAATCGCGTAAACTCCAGCGCCAGCAATCGCCATGACGACGGAGAGCCCGCTTTGAACGATTGCCCCAAGCGAATTGGCGATCGCTAGAGACCTGTAATCCAGTCGCTTTTGGACAAGGGCAATGGGAATGGCAGATAAAAGGCCAAAGAACAATCCAATGCCATTGACGCGCATATAGGTCGCAAGGTCGGCGCTTTCATAATGTTTGGCTAAGTAGGGCGCGGCCATTAAAA
>CAIYRB010000067.1 GCA_903928445.1 uncultured Pseudomonadota bacterium
CGCGCGGCCGCGACGACCCTGCTCTAGGTGGACCATCAGCTCGTCACCATCGGCCAGTCCGATCAGCCGATTAGAAAACTGACCAGAAGCCACCGAGTGATCCACCGAACCCGTACCGATATGAAACAGGCGCGGCTCACCTGCTGCTTTGACGCCACTGGTGTAGGCTGGTCCAGCGTGGCAGCCAACATCTAATGGAGAAACGACTGCCAGCTTCAAACGTCAGTAATAATGCTCCTTGGTACGTTCCTGCCGATATCATGTTCGGAACGTATAATTCCATGGGCCAGATCTATTACAAAGATGCGGCCCCAGGAAGCCACACTTTGAGCACTACCGAATATCTTCCTCCACTGCGCTATCCTACTGCTGCTGCTGCTGCTGCTGCAAACTTGACTATTAATGGTGGCTAATGGTCGGGGTCTCACGGCTCATAGGAATCGTAATTTTTGCATTTCACATAGGAATCAGCAGACTTTTTTTTCGCGCTGATATCTATCCGAGCCGCAACCATGACCAAGGCTATTTCTTCGGCGCAAAGCGGCAGCGTATAAACACCGGCTTCTTTCCATCCGGTGTTTGCTCCTTTGTCTCCAGGAAGGTGAAAGGTGGCAGCGGCCCACCAATCATCGCCACGAGCTCGCTCCAGCTCGGCGACAGGCCAGCGGCCGGCGAGGGGCCACCGCTTAGATAGCCGTGTGCGGCAATCTCTTGATCGCCATTGCGGACGCGAAAGCATTGCCCAGGATGCGGATCGGCGAATGGTCCCCACGGCAGGAGCACCGGTTGACCGTCGGGGCTTAGCCATTTAGCCTGGCGCTGCGCTGTGCATTGCGCCACCGCTTGGCGGTCTGCGCCGAGGGTCAATAGTTTGAGGTCGGACTCGGAGTTGGCGGCGGGATCGAAGCCGGCCAGGGATAACCACTCGATGGCCAAGTCGTCGGCCTCTTCCTCGACGGTGTAGTAGCCGAGGTGGTCGCGTTGGGCGCGCTGTTCGAAGCCTTCCAAGCGTTGACGGGCAACGGCGAGTTGACCGAGTTGGCTTTGGTACCAACTTAAGGAGGACGGCAGCAGCAACAGGCTCGTGCTATTAAACTTCGGATATTTATCTTTGAGGCGGCTGGTGATTTGGTTGAGGTAGGTGCCAAGGTTGCCCTGCGGTTCGATATCGCCAATATGCGGCAAGGTCAGGCCAAAGCTGGCGTCTTGCAGCAGCTGGAGGATCGAAGGTGGAGTGAGCACGTGACTACGGATGCCGGGATTAAAGGGAGTGAGATCGTTGGCGACGATCGCTTTGGCGTCAAGGCAGGCGGCGGCTTCGTTTTCAAACTCAAGATAGCCCTTTCTCTCGTCGTCGCTGAGCGGTCCGGTGATGCTAGACCGCGCCGCGACCAGGTGTCAGCGACCCCGAGGCACCTTCGACCCAGCGCACGCCGATATTGTCATAGCAGATCGTCATGGGAGCCACGTAGGCATTGATGTCATTGACGTTGAGGATGCGGACCCGTGGCCTTGGC
>CAIYRB010000068.1 GCA_903928445.1 uncultured Pseudomonadota bacterium
ACGGCCCAGGCAAACACCAGCTGGACGTGGAACAAGTCCCTCACGGGACAGTGTGAAAGGTCGACAAGCCTAAGTATTTTAGGTGAAATGGACTTTTCGTACAGGTTGTTAATGGATGAACTGGGCAGATCTCACCAAAAAGCAAAAGATTCTCGATAAATATCGGCCACTTTCCCCGGATATCGTGAGCAACCTCGACGCCTGGTTCCGGGTGGAGCTGACGTACAGCAGCAATGCCATCGAGGGTAACACCTTAACGCGCCAAGAGACGGCAGTCGTCTTGGAAAAGGGCCTCACCGTCGGTGGCAAACCGCTCAAGGATCACGTTGAGGCGACCAACCATGCAGGCGCCCTCGACTACATACGCGACCTAGTGCGCGGGGCTCCGAGCCAGCTCGGCGAATCCGTCATCTTGAGCATTTACGACCTAGTTCTAAGGGGGGTGGATGACCGCAATGCCGGGCGGTATCGCGATGTCCCGGTACGAATCTCCGGGTCGACCGTGGTCTTGCCGAATCCGCGCAAGGTCCCCGTATTGATGGCGGCCTTCGTCGCTTGGCTGTCGGACGCCGCGCGTCTGCACCCTGCGGCGTTGGCTTGCGAGGCGCACTATCGGCTCGTGACGATTCATCCGTTTGTCGATGGCAACGGCCGGACTGCGCGGTTGCTGATGAATTTGATTTTGCTTATGCATGGCTATCCACCTGCGATCATTCAAGTCACGGAACGTTTGGCGTATCTCAACGCCCTCGAGACGGCCCAACTCGGCGGTCCTAAGGACTCGTTCGAGCAGCTTATTGCGGCTGCGATCGACCGCTCGCTGGATATCTATATCGATGCGTGCCGTGGCGGTGAACCTGTAGAGGTGACGCCGGGTCGACAGTTGCGCATTGGCGAGCTGGCGAAGGTCTCAGGCGAGTCGACTTCGACGATACGTTTTTGGCTAAAGGAAGGTCTGATAAGCGTGGCGTCGGTGACACCGTCCGGCTATCAGCTGTTTGATGATGGAGCTGTGATCAGGTGTCGGCGCATTCAGGAGTTGAAGCAGTCGCGGTTGACCTTGGCTGAGATCAAACTGAGGTTTGTTTGAGATTGGGGCAACGGTCCCGAGCTTTCCCTTGCATGTCGGCAGCTCTACTGCGGCTAGCGCTCAGTTTGTCGGCATTGATGCGGCAGCAAACCAGCAGGTGGCGGTCCAATGGAACAGCGCAGGTGCCCAAAAGTGGGCCCTATACCGTCCTGATCCTTGCTTAAGATGGTTGTCCTAGATAAGTGGCAGTAATCAGATATCAGCTATTACTAGTCTTGCGCTTTCCAAAAATGCCTGCATCCACCATTTTCTTGACTTCCTGACTGTTGATAAGTTGTCCCGTAACATAAAGGTGAATGATGTGGTTAATGAGCGTTTGGTATGGCATTCCAGCCTGCTCAGCCATGGCGCAAATGGCCTCAAGATCGTCTTCTCTCATCCGGATATTAGCTCGAGCGCTTTTTAGCTCTCGCAACTTAGCCTTGGCGGCTACTCGCACTTTCGTTTGCTTTGCTGCCGAAGGACGCTTTAACTTTTTATATTCGAGAGCATCCTCGATGCTTTGCTCATAAGCATCAAGCTCGTTTTTTTTGAGTTTTTGATTCCTATCCATAAACTACCTCTTATACTTTCTGGAAGGGAACACGGTGATGAACCAATAGACTTCACCGCGAACTTCATAGGGTATGACATGAGGGTAACCATTAATTTCCACCACAAAAATTCTTTGGCCAGCATGCCCCGGATTACGGTCATCGAACATCAGCGGGTTGCTGGCTAACGCCTCAACCGCCTCCTCAAAACTTGGACGTCCCCGGACAGCGAGTTCGCGATTTTTATTTTGGTCCCATCGAAAGTTCAAGCTTATCAACCAAGATGTGTAAAAATTAACCGATCACGTTATCTCAATGTACAAAGTACACCAAATTTGCGATTACGTACACACAACTTTGGAATGACGGAAGTTGCCCGCAGCCCCGACAGGCAGGACGTCATCTCCCTGACCGTCCCGCCGCCGAAATTCACGATCAAGCGAGTTGCCTAAACGGGAGCCCAGAAAGCTAAGCCGGCGGTCGGGCCGCAGATCCTTTGCTAACCAAAGGTTCTATTTAACTGCCTTAAATCTCACGCAAGATCATTTAGGGTGACGGATTGCCGAGCATGCCGCTCAAGTTGTGCCCTTGGCCTTACAAAGAGAGAAAATAATCTCCGAACCAAACCCCATATCGTTGGTTCATGCAATAATGATTTCGACATCCAACTGAGTTTATTTAAGTTTTTTTCCATACAGTGAAGGAGTGGGAGGGGAGATTTAACCCAGGGGGTCGACATCTATTCACTAATTCCGTAGACTAGGTACTGCTTATATGAGGATTTTGTGCTGTATCAATCTAAGTGCCAATCCCTTGCCGATGATATAGTCCGGTTGGTGCAACCGCTCAGAGTGATTGTATTTGGTTCGGTTGCGCGTGGGGCGAAACGCCCACGGGATATCGATCTTTTAATTGTCGTGCCGCGAGGACGCGACACGAGGGCCGATTCGCATAAGCTGTATAGCTCATTGACTCGCAGCGGCATGCCAATCGATTTGGTGGTCATCGACGAGGACCAGTTTACTGAGTTGGGGAATACCCCTTGGTCTGTGGTGGCTGAAGCCGTTGCAGGCGGAAAGTTGCTCTATGCTGCCTAGATCGAAGATTGCCGCAATTGAATGGTTAAAGCGGGCCAACAGTAATTTGGCACGCGCAGCCAGCCCTAAGCCAGCGGCTGCATATTGGGAAGATTTGTGCTTTGACGCCCAACAAGCTGCCGAAAAGGCTTTGAAGGCTCTTTTTGTATGGCATGGCAAGAAATTTCCCTACTCTCACGATATCGGCGCTTTGGTTGAAGACTTAGAATCATTTGTCGCTGAAATCCCAGAGACCGTCCGCCGCGCGACCATTCTGAGTGACTATGCCGTCGCCACCCGATATCCCACCTGGGGGCCACCCGTGACTGAATCAGAATTCCAAACGGCACTGGCTCACGCTCAGGCTGTCGTGAATTGGGTGTCGAAGACAGTTTCTTGAACTCGGGTTCAGGTGCTTGCTGACAGGCGCCGAAAGCTGATCGCAGCCAAAGCTGCGGCGCTCGCGTAGCATTCAAATTATCTGGGTGTCATCCACGGTGCGATGTATCCAGCTATTTTTGTAGCATGAATCATCGCTAGCTTTTTTCTTGCGCTACGATGCAGCTCGGCAGGAAACGTCTGAGTTTTAACCAGGCGCCCCCGCCTCGCCTGTGCTGATGAGACGCACCAGGCGTCTGAGCGAGGTAAAGTACACGGCGGCAGTCACGGTCGTACCGGGATATAAGGCGCGCACTGCCCGCGTGTAATCCGCCAGCTGGTCGCGGTAGCCGCGTTGCCGACTGAAGATGGTCAGCGCCGCGTCGGGTATCTGGGCTGCCGGTAGGGCGAAGCGCGTCGTCTTGTAGTCGACGATCAATAGATTGCCGGCGTCGTCTTCGAGCAGCAGATCCAAGGTGCCGACGATCATTTGATCGTTGTCCAGGTGTACCAAGGGCAATTCTGTTTCGATGCCGCGCGCTCCTTCGCGCAAGGCATTCAACGCCTGATCGTCGCGTAGCTCGGCCCATTCCGCAAACACCTGAGCCTGCAACTCCGCCGGTGGGTGAAGCGGCGCCAGCAGCGCCTTCCACGCCGCCTCGGGCGAAAAGTCCTTACCCGACATAAAGGCCTCCAGGCCGCGGTGGAGGAATGTCCCTACGGCTGCTGCTAAACTCGCACCGAGGCTTTGATCAAGGGCAAGAACCGAGCGCCCGCTCCCTAAGGTGCCACCATGGCGTGACGGGCTGGCGATGACGATCTCGCGGGGTAGGCCGGTGGTTGGGTGCCAAGTCAGCGCTGGGATCGGTTTTGCAGCTGCGCTGACGGCTTCGCCGCTGAGACCAGAGTCAGGCACCGACGAGATCCCGCTTAAGCTGACACCACCCAGGGTGTAGTGGACAAGTCCGGGCATGGCCGATGCAGCCTCGGCCAGCTGCTGATACATCGCCGTAGTCGCCAGTCCTTGTTTGCCTCCGACCTGGTGGCCGCTCACCACGAGGTACTGGCGTGAGCGGGTGAGCGCAACGTAGAGGAGGCGTTGGCACTCGCTCGTCACAGCGGCTGCGCTTGCGGCTAAAAGACCTTCAAAGTCGCGGTCGCGCAGCGGCTGCGCGGCCTTTTTGCCGATGTAGTAAAGTCCAGCGCGGCCGTTGTCGGATGTGCCTTGCGTCCAATAAAGATCCTGTTTACCCCAAGGCCTTGCCGTATCAACGAGAAAAACACAGGGAAACTCCAGTCCCTTGGCCTTATGGATCGTCATCAAGGTCACTGCATCTGCGGGGGCCGCAGCGTTGCCCAACTCGTCGTCGCCGCCGAGCAAGCCAAGGCGTTCAATCAGCGGCGCCAGGCTGGTGAGGCCGTCTCCTTCCAAGCGCATGACCAGTTCGACCAACCGCAGCAGGTTGCGGCGGACCAGCGTGGCCTCGGCCTCGGCATGCGTCACGCGGGCAAACGCGGCAAAGGCGTCTAGTTGGTCCAAGGCTTCAAGTAGCAGGGCATGCGGCAATAGCTGGTCCGTGGCCGTCAGCAAGGCCTGCAGGGTCCTACCGAGCTGTGGCTGCACCTGCTCGATGTGTCCTAGGATCTGGCTGGTGCGCTCCGCCTCGCGCTGCGTGGCCGCGAGCACTTGCAGTAGCTCGGTGTCAGCCACGCCGCCAAGCGGGCTGCGCAGCACCGTCGCCAGGGCGACCGTGTCACCTGGTAGAGCCAGGAAACGCAGCAAGGCACAGGCATCGGTGATTTCCGGACGGGAGAAAAAGCCGCGCTCCTCCTCGCGTTGGCAAGCGATCCCTTCGCGGCGCAGAGCTGCGGCAAACAGCGCTGCTTTCGTCGTCGAACGATAGAGGATACAGCAGTCCTGAGCCCGCAACGGCCGAAAGCCCCGCGCCTCCTTGTCATAAACAGGAAAGTTTTGATCACCGTGGACCATCGCGGCGATAAGCTGAGCGACCTCGGTGGCTTCGCGTTCGGCACCGGCCTGAGTCGCGGGATCTTCGTCTTCATCTTCGCCTTCGCCTTCGCCTTGACCCTTAGCGCTTGGCGCGTCGTCAAAGTCCCCCCGGCCTGGCGTGCCGGCGTCAACATTCAAGGCTGTAATCAGCGGTGCAATCAAGACGCGCCCGACATCCGGAACAAAGGCCGCACCGCCATGCTGCGCCGTCTGATGCCGGGGGAATGACGTCCCAAGACCCTGGTGAAACGCCTGGTTGACGTAGTCTAAGACGACCTGCGCTGTGCGGTAGCTGTCGTTCAGTGGCGCCAGTCCCAAGCGCTCCGCCAAACTGCTTTGGGCTTCGCCAAGCACAGCGGCATCGGCCTCGCGAAAGCCGTAGATCGATTGTTTAGCGTCGCCGACGATAAACACCGTCGGGCTTAGGCCGCTGGCCTCGTCGTTGCCGCCGCCTGCCAGCATCTGGCTGATCAGTTCGTGAAAGACGCCCCACTGGAGGCGGCTGGTATCTTGGAATTCATCGAGCATGACGTGGTGGACGGTGCGCGACAGCAGAAAGCGCACACCGGCGCTGCCGGCGCCGTGCAGCAGGCGGTAGCTGCCTTTGACCAGGTCGCGAAACTCGACCTCGCCGGCCTGGAACTTTAGCTGGTCGCGCAGTAAGCGGTAGATGCCATACAGCTGATAGTGGCTATGCCCCTCCTGGCTCAGCTGGTGTAAGCGCCCTGCGCTGATGTGGGCTTGGACGCAGCCCTCGATATGGCTGATTTCCTGCGTCAGCTGCTCGCGCTTTTTGCCGCGAATATAGGTGCCGCTGATCGTGAAGTCTTGTTTGGTCAAAAGGCCGGTGGCAAGCAGCGCGGCAAAATCGCGCGCCGCCAGCGCCGCCGTCACCGCCGCGGCGCGACCACGGTCGGCTAACACCGCTGCAACCTCGGCAAAGGCCGCGGCGATCTGGCCGACGACCTCGCCTTCGTCTTGCAGCTTATGCCGATGTGGCAGAAAGGCGACGCCATCGTCAGCCTGCATCTCGCGGTACCACAGGTAGGTATCTTGGCGATCGAGGCCGATCAGGCGCTGTTCGAGGTCTGACAGGCCGTCTCGAACCAAGCTGCGCAGCATGGGGGCAAAGCGTTCGTCGCCTTGTTTGGCTGCCCGTGACAGGATTTCGCAGGTGCCGCGCCAGGCCCGGCGGTGGAGACCACGAGCATCCATGGGACTGATCAGTTGAAACGGCGACGGTAGCTGTGCTCCCGCCGGATCGGCCATTGCGGCGCTGGATTCGAGTGGAAATTTGCTGACCCATTCGAGAAATAAGCTGTCGATCGTCGAGATCTTCAGCAGCTGCGACGATGCCAGCACCTTGCGCGCCACCTCGGTGGCGGCTAACGGAGGTTTGTGTGTGCCGCTGGCTTGGGCGGCGTGGAACCGTCTGAGCTGTTTGGTAAATGCCTCTTGTTTACGCGGATCAGCCGCCAGGCAGGCAGCCTCTTCGAGGATCCTAGCGCGCATCTCGCCGGCGGCTTTTTTGGTGAACGTCACCGTCAGGATCGAACTCGGGGCGGCGCCAGCGCCGACCAAGTAGAGAAAGCGTTGACTCAGCTGGTAGGTTTTGCCGCTGCCGGCGGAGGCGGCCACGAGATAGCTGGCGTAGGGGTTTTGCGGTTGTGCGGTGCCGAAGTCGTGCTTGGCGTCGTTTGTATGGGTCATGAGTTGGCACCTCGTAAGGACCGGGCCATTCGCGGAGCAAACTCCGGGTCGTCCTTGCGGCATACCCCAGCATAGTGACACATCTGGCAGTCGCGCGGTTCAGGAGTAAAGCTGCCAAGCGGCGCGAGCAGGGCACTGTGGCGTGAGGTCCAGTGGTTCATCAGGCTTTGCGTCGCGTCCTCCAAGGTCGTCTTGTCGCGGCCGCCAATCAGCTTGAGCTGGCGGGCCTGCTCTTGGGCGTCGCTTCCAGCGAGGCTGTTTAGCCACTGCCCGCCAAGGATACTCCAATAGCCCACCACCGAATGCGCCAAGCGCCGCTCCGGGTGCATCTGCTCCAGGGCCTTGGCGTAGAGCAGTAGCTGCGGTACGAGCCCTTCTTTCACCGCGGTGCGGCGCGGCACAAAGCGGCGTTTGTAGTCGGTGATCAGCTGTAAGCCCGCCAACTGATCGACGCTGTCGATGGTGCCTGTGAGCACGACCGAGCGGTCGCCAACCTGTAGGCGCACGGCGGCACCGTCTGCATGGAGCAGTCGCTGCTCGCGCTGACCAGAGCTGCACCCCGTGACCTCGGCGGCACCGTAGATGCCAGCAATGTGCGTCGCAAAGTCTGGCCATGCGCGTTGCCTTAGCTGCAGCTCCAAAGGGGAATCGACGGCGGCTTGAGGCAGCAGGCGGTCGGTCAGGGTGTTTAGGCGCGTGAGGGCTTGACCCGCCCAGGTGTCCTTTGGGCCGCTGAAGGTGAGGGGTGCATCCAGGTGCTGCTCCTTGTGACGACCCGTGAAGAAGACCTCGAGCACGACGTGCAGCCAATTTCCTTCGTGGCGGGCATCGTCTTCTTGCGGCAGTTCAACCGGTTGCACACCGAGCCGGTGCAGCAAAAAGCGGTAGGGACAAGCCAGCAGGTAGGCCAGGGAGCTGGCCGACTGGTGGCTGAGAAAGCGCTCTTTTTGCTCGCTTGGCACGACGCCTTGGGTGCCCAAGCGCTGACTTGCCGGTGCAGCCTGGCCGCGACCATGGCGCTGGGGCGCAAGCAGCAAGGTCCATTCGGTATCCGCGTTGACCGCGTATTCGCGCGTTTGACCAAGGGCGATGGCCGCCTCGATAAAGCGCGAGCGGACGACTGGGTCGCCGCCGCGATTGGCAGGATACAACATCACGATCGCCGGGAGTCTGGCGCACAACAAGTGGAAGGTCGTGTCTTCAATGGCTTCGAGCAGCTGCCACCCAGGTAAGCCTATTTTTGTTTTAAGATAGTTGTCGACCAAGTAGTCGCGCGGCAGGGCCCGTGGAAAGTCACCTTCACTGGCGCCCAGGACGAAGGCCACGTCAAACGGCACGTAGCGGGCTTCGGCAACGCTGAGGATCTGGATACCGCGCAGCGGATGGCCGACGCTGCGCACCGGTGCGAGCAGCAGTTTGTCGCGTAAAATCTGCAGGAACTCGCGGCGGGTCAGGGCTGTGCGCAGCCGCAGGGACAGGGCGCCAAGGGCCTGGCAGAACTCGCCCAAGGTCTCGGCGGCCGACGTCATCAGACCGCGTCCTGCACCGTCTGGGTCGTCGTGGTTGGACTGGCCCTGCTCGGCGGCGTCGACGCTGAGGAAGTCCTGCACCAAAACGTTCAGCACGCCGACCCAATCGGCGAGCTCGCGGCCCTGGGGGAGGGGACGTTCGGCCCAGCAGCCCAAGGCCGTGACGACCGCGCTCAGATAGGCGCGCACCTCGGCGCTGAGGTGCTTGGCCCGGGTTAACTCTTGCAGGCTCTCAGATCCGTCGCCTTTGCATAACTCACGACTGAGGCGGCTGCTCCATTCCACGGTTCCAGCCGTCCCCGCGACCTCGGCATTGGCTTGTTCTGGCATGAGGCGCCACCAGCGCAGCGTCAATGGATGGGTGAGCAGCGCTAAGGTGCGCGCTACGCTCTGGTCGCCAAGCAGCAGCTGGATCACGCTGCTCAGCCAGGTGCCGGGTAAGGTCTCGGCAAGCGGGGTGCCGAGGGCGACGTTGGCGGCAAGCTGGGCTCCCTTGAGCATGGCCCGCAGTGGTTTGCCATAAGTGACATCATTGGTGACGAGGATGGCGATGCCCGAGGGTGCCACGCCTCCGGCCAAGGCTTGTTGACTCAAGGTCAACGCGTGCGCCACCTCGGCTAGGACGGTGTCGGCGCGGCGCACCTGCAGCGGCTGCGGCGGCGTCCGCACCACCGTTGGCTGGCGCAGCTTACCTGGAGCATCGATCATGGCCAGGAGCCACTCTAGCGGGCTCTTGCCAGTGTGCAGTTCGGGTACGGTGCTTAGCCATAAGCAGGTATCTTCGCGCCGTGCCAGCGCATGCAGCAGCGCCTGGTGGCAGCCCTGCGCACTGCTCAGGCCGACGACATAGAGTTGGCGCCACGGCACCGGCTGCTGGCTGGCAAGATAGTTGGCAAGGCTGTTGCTCAGGCGGGCGAGTCTGCGTTCGCTGGTTTCTGCGCCATGCTCGTCTTGGACGGACTGGGCAAAGCGAATGGCCAGGTGGCGCAGTTCCTCTAGGCGCTGGCTCAGCGTGTCCAAGGTGCCTTCGCTCAGGTAAATATTGTGCGCGACGACCTCGGCCAACCGATCGAAGGCCTCGAGGTTCATGCCCCAGTCGGCAAATTCGCCGAGTAGCTGCTTCACCTCATGCTCGTGGCCATAGCGCAGGTGCTGGTAGGCACCTTCCTTGAGCAAGCTGGCGAGCAGTAGTTCTTGTTCCAAATCACCCATGGACCGTAGCGGCTGTGGAACGGCGGCGAGGTCCACAGCTTGCCGCTCGATAAAGTCATCCAGGGTGTAGCAGCGTGGCGGAATAAACGCCGGGCGTTCCTGGGCTAGCATGGCCATCAACCAGGTCGCCAGGCGCTTGGTGGGAAGGACGATGTGGCAGCCTCTAAGCTGCTCTGGCGACAGGCCTTTGAGCTCTGCATGCAGCTCCGAGATCAAGCAGCTGGCGCTGGGCCATAGCGACAGGCCGTGGGAGGGCGGATGCTGGTTGTTCATCGCTAAGGTCTCACTACTCTCGGTACACTGGGAACACCGGGGACAAACCGTGCCGCCGTCGGTCTGCCATGTTTGCTGGTCTCTGCTGATAGAACAAGATATATATTGGATTGAGACCAGACCAGATCGGACCCGATCAGGCATCGTGGCCCGTGCAGTGTAGCAACAGAGGAAGGCCGGTTATGACCCGTAGTCAATCGGTGGTCAGATATTTAGTCGGCACTTATAAGAGCCCGACATCGATGCTCGCGCCCCTTTGGCGAGTGGTGCCGCTTAACGCCACGACTGAGCAAGTGCTCGGCTTGGACCTGGCCGAGCAGCGGGCTTACCTGGAAAACCTATGGCAGTTTAATCACCATCCCAAGCAGGCGCGTTCGGCCCATCACGACGATCTTTACGGCCACAGTAAGGGCATCGGTTTCTTGCGGCGGTTCAATCAATTGCCATGCACCGTGGAGAGCCGCAGGGCAAGAGCCGATCTGCTGCGAGAGTTGAATCCGGCGGCTAGTCGCATCCTCATCCTGGGCGACGACGACCTGCTGGCCGTGGAGCTGGCGCAGCGCGGCTTCCGTCATGTCACGGTCGCTGACTGCGACGAGCGCTTACTCGAGCGGATCCGCGACGAAACGAAAGACTTGGCGACACCGCCGCAGATCATCGCCGCGGACTTCCGTGCTGGGTTTGTCTGGGATGGTCATGCCGATGTGATCTTTCTCGATCCTCCATACAGCGTCTCTGGCGCCGAGGCTTTTTTGCAGCTGGCGATCGCTCATGCCGCGCCCAAGTCGCGCATTTATTTGATGATCAACCCCTTTGTCGTCGGCCGGCCGTTTTCCCAGGTCATCACCAGGGCGGTGCATGCTGGGTATCATCTCGCCAAGCAGCGTCCGTCGTTCAATGGTTATCCGATCGGCTGGTTTGAGTCGACGATTCTGCGATTGGCATGGCGCTATTTTCTCGGCGTACAGAATGCGCCAAAGGCACCGGAGCAGCTGTATTTCTGCTCCGATTGCTTTGAGTTCCAGCGCGGCTGAGCGAGGGACGGATCCTTAGGCCGGTTTTTTGCCGTTGTAAAGCGACTCTTCGAGGTGGTCGTCGAGCAGGCTTTCAAGGTTGCTGGTGAAGTCTTCAAGCCCGAAGCTGCCTTCTGCGTCCAGAATGGACAAAGGCTCTGGTTTATCCAAGCTCTTAGGACTCTTTTGGCCACCGCTGGTCGGCGCCATGATCTCTTGGCCAAACGGGCTGGGTAGCCCGGCTTTGACGCCATTTATCGCGGCGATCGCTTGACTGGCTTTTTTGAAATTTGGATCTAGCCGTGCGCAGGCCTGCAGACTCTCGATGGCGCGCGTCTTTTTGCCCCAGCGGCGATAGCCGAGCCCCATGTTGAAATAGAGGCGCGCTTGTAGCTTGGAGTTCTTGCCCAGCACGCGCAGTGCCGATTCATACAGGTTCATGCCGGCTGCGTGCCGCTTCTTGCGCATATTCATGACGGCGCAGGTGTTGAAAATCGAGGCCATTTCAAGGTCCGTGGTGACATCCTTGAGCACGGCGAGGGCTTCGTTGACTTGGTTATCCATCAACTTGCACTGCGCTTTGCCGAGTCGAGCGTCGCGCCGCTCGGGATCGTTGGCCAAGGCCTGGTCAAAGCTCACCGCAGCATCTTTGAAGCGGTCCATTTCCAGGAGCGCTTGGCCGATATCGACCAGCCGGTCAACGTCGTGTGGGTTGAACAAGCTGGCTTGTTCAAGGGCTTTTAAGCCGTCGTCAAAGCGGCCCAGTTTCATCAGGCAGCGGCCAAGGAGGTGGACTCCGCGCAAATACGGTGGGTTCGCTTTGTCCATTCCAGTGAGGATGGTCAGGGCGCTGTCGAGTTCGCCCATCTCCATCATCAGCTCGGCGGCTTCCGTCTTGAGGCGGAGGTTATTTGGGTGCTTTGGCAGCAGCTTCAGTAAGATCTTCGAGCCCTTCTTGAGATCACCATCAAGGCGCGCTTTGTGGACGTCGCCAAGCGCCTTTTTGATCTCGTCAGCCAGAGTCTCGACGAGCAGCATATTGGACAGCCGAGCGCCGAGGTTGCGCTTGGTGATCGCCTCGGTAAAAATCTGCGACACGGCGTATTCCGCTGCCGTAGCGATGATCATGTTGGTCACCTGCTCGGCCACCAACATGATCGGACGCATCGGTCCCGAGGCGGTCTTGCGATTGTGGCCAAGAACCACGGCCACTTCGGCCGGGCCGACCTGCCAATCGATGAGCAGAAGGCCTTTGGGCAGGCGCTTCAGGGCTTCGCTGCAGGCCTTCGCCTCGGTCACCGTGAGGATATTGCTGATCCCCTTCATCTTGAGGTGCTCGGTGGCGATTTTGGTCAGCTCGGCCTGGCGTGTGAACAAAATGACGTCCACGATGTTGGCTGCGCTCATGCTCGGGCCTTTCTGCCTGGAACAGACTGGCAAGGACAGCCTTTAGTCTAGCAGAGTTGCAGGCTTTTCCG
>CAIYRB010000069.1 GCA_903928445.1 uncultured Pseudomonadota bacterium
ATGATCTGTAGAATGGCGCCGGTCTCAGATGCCGACCGTAGCGCCATGCGGTAGAAGCATTGCCTTTTCGAGCGGTTTATATTCGCCGACGCCTTCAGCAATATTGAGTGAAATGCTGGATGCAGCTCGTTTCATTTGGTCGGCCAAATGGCGCTGTCCTCTTGGTACCGACTCAGCTACCTCGACGGACAAATCGAGAACCTCCAGGGAGAGTCGATAAACATCAATCTTCTCAAAATCGAACACCATGACTAACTCCCAGCGCTTTCGGGATCGGGATAGGGCATCGGGCGCAGGGTAGTCGGGCTATCGGGATTGGGGGAAGTGACATGAGTCGGGACTTGTCGCCCATCTACTGAACCAGCTTTACGAGCTATCACCTCTGGCGCGCAGGCTGCTAGTCGGCAAGGAGACTCTCAAAAATATGTGGAAGGATATGATCAGCAGTCTGACGCACGCCATCATAGACCCAATAGAAGTACTCGAAGCCTGCTCGCGGCGCATTCAGATCCGCTACCAATAGGCACAGCCGGTCAGCCAGCATTTAGCCGGCGGGCATCGACCATTTGGGTGCCGCCAGGGTCCAGGCTGACCGAGGCGCCCAGGGCGCCAGGAGATGGCTCGCTCCGCGATTCGGGCCTCACAGTATCGCCAGCAGTGGGTACCTATAAAAATGCACAAATCATATTGATTCCTGAGTCTTAGCCAAGGACCTTCAGAGGAGGGGCGCGCTTTGCGCGGCGAGGTTCTGCATGCAGCGCGGCGATCAAGTTCAGCTAACCGCCGAATCGCTGGAAAGCACGCTACGCCTTGCACCAGGGCTTCTTCCGTGCATCTGTGGTTAAAATTTGTCATCTGGGTTTGACCGCGGAGGCGCGCAAGTGGGGGAGAGTGAATTTTTTTAACCGCCTATATATCGATCATATATTTACTTAACAGTCTGTAATTATGAACTTTTATGGAATTAAGCCTTTACCTCGATTTGCCGATATATAGTATATAGGTACACCGAGGTGATCATGAGCAAGCGGGCAAATAAAGACCTAGGGACCGCGCGGGCAATGGCGAAGGCCGGTCGGGTGTTTCGTGACCGCCGGAAGCATCTGCGTATCTCGTATGAGAAGGCAGCAAGAGTCTCTGGCCTTTCACCCGGTACGATTCGACGCATCGAGTCAGGAGACGTCGGCGTCAGCATTGGCGTCTTGGTCTCTTATCTAAACACTCTTGGAGCTGGATCGCTTTTTCTCGACTCGCTGTCGGGCGCGCTGAAGGCATCGACTCAGCCCTCGGGCGCGACTGCGTTTGCGAAAGGCATCGCTGAGCTTCGAGAGCGGCTGGTGAGTGAAAGGATGTAAGGACATGGCTTTAATGGCTCAAGATATCTACATCTATGTCTACCTGCCTGGCTTAGCCGAGCCTGTGCTGGCAGGGAAGATGACGTCTGCCCACGACCCAGTGACCCGCATGAAAAAAGCTCTTTTTCGTTACGCTGAGTCGTACTTCGCTCGGGCAGACCGTAAACCCATCGACCCAGTCGGCCTTCCATTCAAAGAAACTCCAAGTTACGTCTACGAGACAGCTGATAAGGACGGCCAGGAAGCTTTCAGCGTCATGTACGACTCTATTCCCGATGCATGGGGTCGGGCACGGATGCATAAGAGTGCTGGGCGGGACAAGATGACTGCGCTGGAATACATCCTTGCCTCGGGCGAGGATCGGTCTGGTTTCTTAGCTTACGGCCTCGACAGAGACGGCCCGTCCATTGTCGCCCCTTGGTCGGCAGCACACAGCAACAGTGAACTTCTCGACCTGAGCGCCGCGGCGCTGATCATCACAGAAGACCATCACGTGACGCTCGACAAAGCAGATGCTCAGAGAATCTTGCTATATGGAAGCAGCCTTGGCGGCGCACGGCCAAAAGTCACAGTTAGATACGAAGATAAAGTTTGGCTCGCCAAGCCGCCGAAAGAAGGCGACGCATTTCATTATCCACGGGCGGAGTACGCATCACTAACCTTGGCCAAGGTGTGCGGTCTGCGCACCCCGGAAGTCAGGATAGTCAAAGTAAACGGGAAGGACGTTTATCTCATCGAAAGGTTCGACCGCCACATCGGTAATGGGACCCTTGAGAGAGTCGGCTTCCTTTCCATGCACGCTGCGATCGGCTATCCAAGGCGAAGGATGACCCCGCAGATCGAGGGCACATACATCGCCATGGCGGCAAACATAGCTAGCGTGTCCAACCAAGCGGGAGCTGATAAAAAGGAACTGTTTGGACGTGTGGTCTTTAACGCGTTAGTCGGTAATGATGATGATCATCTACGAAATCACGCCTTCTTTGAAACGGAGGGCGGATGGAGACTATCCCCACTGTTTGATGTGCTGCCGCTGCCCTTCAAGCCCATTGCAGAAAGACGCTTAAATCAGGGATTTGGCGCTTTAGGCAACCTCTGCTCCATCGACAATCTTCTCTCTAGGGCTGAGGAATTTGGGCTCACAAATGCAAATGCTCGGAGTTTCCTCGGCGAAATCGTCGACACGGTGCGCGCAAATTGGGAACGAGTCTTTCGTGACGCCGGAGTACCGGGAAGTGATATGGATGGTTTCCGTAAGACGTTCGCTATTGCTGAGGTTTTTGCACGAGACTTGGACCAGCAGTAGGACAAGACCCGTTGACGCCGCTGCCGTCGGGGAACCACGGCTTTTCTGGGAAGCCCTTTAGGACCACAACACCACCTAGCTGTGGACATGAACGTCCACCGTCTTAAAGAATTGTTTATATTACCGCGATTCCTTGCCATAAATTTGTCAAATCCTAACCCTAATCGCCTTGTCGCCGCATGCCTCGGTTGCTAGCTTCAGCTATGCACTGAGGTCTAAGTCACTAAGCGAATGCAGGCAACCGATTAAAAAAGATTCGTTCAAGGCAGCGCGAAGCGCCAGTCAGTTCGGCACCGGATGGGGCGGGATCGGCCTGGTCCTCGTGCTTATGCTGCTCGCTTACCTGCCGGTGATGCTGCGCTTGCCACTTCGCTCCACTGGGGACGAAAAGGTCTATATCGCCCAAGCGATTGAGATGGCGCAAAACGGCACTTGGTATCGGCAGTCGCTCTTTGGCGACGCGAACTACTACAAGGGGCCAATGTATTACCTGCTGATGCGCATCGGCATGCTGCTTTTTGGCGCAACAGCTCCCCTTGCCATCACCTATATGAATCTGTTGGCATTTATGTTAGCCGCTGTGGCGCTTTGGCAGCTTGTCCGTCGCTTTGACGGTGGCAGTGACCGCGCCACGGATTTGCTGGTGCCAGGCCTGGTGGTCTTTGCTGGTGGCAGCTACGCCCACGCTTTGGCTGGCCAAATGGAAGCGATGTTGATCGCCACCTATGCAGTGTTCATGGCGCTACTGGGAATGGCACCCAGAGGGGCTGCAGGCGACAGGGCTCGCTTGCTGGCCATGTTGGTTGCGGGCCTGGCCGGGCAGTTGAAATCGCCAGTTCATACCGTGCTGCTTGGGTTGTCCGCCCTGCTCTTTTGGGCCTGCACCGGCGAGCTTAAAACCATCGTTAAAAGACCGGTCAATTGGCTCGCTGCGGTGCTTGGGGTGGCCGCCTGTGGCATCGGTTATGCACCGGCACTGATGTTTGATCGCAGCGTGTTTGTTGCGAGCTATATCGAACGCGAAACCTTCGGCAAGATCGCTAACGGGGTCAGCATCAGCGATGCCGTCTGGCCCTTGATATCGTCGCATATCATGCCGTGGTTGCCACTCTTGATGGCAGCCCTGTGGATTGCTTGCCGCTACAGGCTAAGGCCAGAGCAGCGACAGCGCTTTAATCCGGGAGGCTTGGTAGATCGAAATGCCGCGAATCGGCTGCTATGGTTGGCGCTGTCCATGACGTTACCGACGGTGAGCTTTTTTCTCATTCACCCCTCGCGTAGCGGCATCTACATCATGCCGGTTTTGCCTGCAGCAGCCTTAGCGGTTGGGGTTGCTTGGCACTTGGCTAGGCCGCAGGCTAGGCGGGTCTTCGCCGTAGCCTTTTCTGGCATGGCCATCTTAGTCGCCATCATCGCTGCCGCAATGACTTTGATCATCAGCCGTTTTTCGCCGTTTCCGCCGTGGTGGGGAGCGTCGACTAGCGCGTTGATTTTGGGTGGACTTTGGCTATCGGCCTTAGTGCTAGTAAGCGCGGCCCTAACGGCTAGCCCAAAATGGCAAGTATTGCAATTGCTGGCGGCATTTCTGGCTCTTTATACCGGCATCGGGCCGGCCTTAGTCGCCTTGGAGGCCCATGAAGAGGCAGACGCCAGGTCGCTAAAGCTTGACGCCGTGACCGCGGTCGTCCACCACGCCAACCTAACCAAATATCTATGGAGTGAAACGGGCCTGCAGAGTTTTATGCTGGGCATGCCGATCTCCGGGCTGTATTCGCTAAGTCAGTTAGAGTCGATGCTGGACCGCGGTCCTGTGGCGGTGACCGTCCCTGACTCGGAGCAGCTTGCTGCGATCGTTGATCTTCGCACGAAGCATCCGCAGGTCACTGTGCAGGTGCATCCCTGGCGCCGTTGGCGGATGCAGCACCTAGAGTCCGAGGGTGAAGCCGCTTGGCTGACCGCATGGCGGACAAGATCACTGGCGATCTTTGAACGAGAGGAGTGGATCGTTGTCTTGCGGCCCATCTCCACAGCCAAGATATAACGTTTGGGAGTCATGATGATGCGAAGATTGCTACGGTCCAAGCGTCGCTTTGGGTTAGCCCTCATGATCACAGTCGGCGTTGTCGCCGTTGCCCTCGGCTACGGCGGTAAACCCGCTCCTGCCAGTCAGGTCGCCGCCACCGATTCCGGGCGCAACGTCATCTTGATCACCTGGGACGGCGTACGCATCGATGAATTTTTAGGCCATCCCGACCTTGGCCTGATGCCGGACGCACCGAAACAGTTGCTCCCCTATTTTTGGCATGACCTTGCCCCGTTAGGACAGGTCTACGGCAATACCGAACACGGCGATTACATGACCATCGCCAACCTGTCCTTCATCAGCATGCCGGCTTACTTGGGGATCTTTGCGGGAAGTCCCCAGCTTTGCGAAGACAACGAATGCCCGCGGCAATCCACGCCAACCTTTCTCGAACGTCTGCGTCTCGGTCTCAGCCTGTCCAAGGACCAGGTCGCGACCTTTGCGTCGTGGGAGGGGATTGCCAGGGCTGTTGAGTCAGAAGTCGGCGCCACCTTCGTCAACGCTGGGCAGGTCGATGCACCGGTCTTTGTTTCGGATGATCCCGCTGGCATCGCAACACAAGAGCTCGTCAGCCAAAGCAAAAAGGACCCGCCCCCGTGGAGTGATGCCCGCTTTGATCGCTACACCTGGCGCGGTGCGATGAATTACCTGGACCAGCATCAGCCGCGTCTGCTCTACATCTCACTGGACGACGCCGATGGTTGGGGTCATCAAGTCGAATACGGACATTATGTCGAGGCGCTGCAGAACTACGACCAGTGGCTGAAAGGTCTGGTCGATAAACTTGCCACCATGGGTGAGTATGGTCGCCAGACCTGCATCATCGTCACGACCGACCACGGTCGCGGCTTGGGTCATCATTGGTCCACGCACAGCAACGGTCACCCCTATTCGGGCCTTGTCATGATGTATGCGGGGTGCCCACTGGCGAGCCAGCCGGTGGCCTTTGCGCCACCAAGCGGCATTACCACGCACCTGGATATTAGGCCGTCGATCGAGGCTTTATTTGGCCTGGAGCCGCATCAATGTTGGCTGTGCGGTCGCAGTTTAGTGGCGCAAGGAGATGGGAAGAAGCCGGATGCTAGCAACGAACGGCCGAATCTTAGGGCCGCGGTGAGGCCTGCAGCACGGTGATATCCGCGACCCGGCGCTAGTCAGTTTATTATGGCGAAGTTTGCATCGCCACGGTGCCGATGCCGTGGTGCCCTATTGCGCGACCTTCAGCTTGGGCGGCTGCTTGTGCTTTCCGACGGCGGCGATCTTCGGCATCGCGAGAGTGAAGGTGGTGCCATGGCCAGCACGACTGACGATACTGATGTTGCCACCGACCGCCTCGACGGCCGCCTTGACAGCCCCCATACCGACACCCCGACCGGAGATATCCGTTACGGCTGCTGCCGTCGAGACGCCCTCTGAGAAAATCAACTGATAGACATCCTCGTCGCTCATCTGCGCCAGCTGTTGCGCGGTGATAAGTCCATTGGCAACTGCCTTTTTCGCCACGGCCTCGCGACTGATACCGCGGCCGTCGTCGGCTACCTTGATCATCATCTGGTCCGGCCGCTCCTCAATGCTGATCTCAACCGTGGCGGTTAGCGGCTTGTCGCCCCGGTCATCGGGCATTTCGATGCCATGGTCGAGGGCATTGCGCAGCAGGTGCATCAGGTTTTGCAGTACTTCGACGTGATCTTTCGGAATCAATGTGTCACCGCCGTGCAAGAGCAACGTCGCCTTTTTGCCGAGGCGCTCGGCGTTCTGCGCAAAGGAGTCGTCGATCGGTCCTAGTAGAGTACGGGCTCGCTTCAGGCGAATGCGATTGAAGAAATCCCAGAACAATTCGCGCAGCGCATTGGCATCATGGGTGCCCTGCGCCGAGGATTCAATTTGGTCGACAAGTTGCGACGGAACCACGAAGGATTCGACATTAGCGACGCCGTAGGTGACGCCCAGTAAGTCTCGGCTGGCGTCCAGGATGCCTTTGAAGCTGCCTTCGACGGTGCGAATGCTGTCGACGGTGATAACCTTTTCGTCTTCCAAATGATGAATCATGCGGGCGGTATCACTGATGCCATAGACGCCCATGTTGCCTTTGATCGTGTGCAGCTCGCGACGGACCAGTTTGATATCGCCGGCGATCACGGCCTTGCAGGCGACGTCAAAGCGGTGCTTCACTCCTTGCACGAACTGTCGGAAGCTGTCGCGATTGCTGAGCATCTTGATGAGACCGCGGTTGCGCTCGACTTCCGCCTCGGCGTTCACCAGGTTGGTGATATCGCTTAAGCAAAACAACACCCCCGTTGACCGGCCTGCGTCATCTTGGACGACGCTGCCAACCAACGCAAGGCTGCGGTCGCCTACGTGGAAGCGCGTCGGCAATTGGTCGATCGTCAGATCAGCAAGCAAGGAATCCGTGTCAAATATCTGCGCATAAAGCGCACCGTAGTGGTCCGCGCTACGGTGGTCAAAGCCCATCAAGTCGGTGAGCTTGGCGCCTGTTAGGTCGCGGCCCTCGGCGTTGAGCAGTGTGTTCAGCACGTTGGCGTAGCCTGGCATCAGGGTGAGATTGGCATCGGTGATGAACAAACCAAACGTGACATGATCTAAAATCGTTCGGATCGCTTTGGTGCGCTCCTGGACTTTAACTTCGAGGCCCTTACTGTATTCCGCTAGCTTTGCCTGGCTGTCTTCGACCATGTGCAGCAGACTATTGAACGACTGACCTAAGGAGCCGATCTCATCTTTGGATGTGATATGGATGCGTTTGGACAAATCCTGACTTTTGATGATCTCGTCCGATAGTGTCTGCAGCGCCAAGATTGGCTTGCTCAACGAGCGGGCAAACGAGAAGCCGGCGCCGACAAAAATGACCACCAGCGCGGTGGAAACCAGACTCACGAACATCGCTAGCTTGGCGACGGCGGCGTAGGCTACCGATTCTGCTTGCAGCACACTCAGGCGCAGGGCATTGCTCATGCCAGGCAAGAGGTCTTTAACCTCGGCACTTTTGACGACGTATTCTTGGCCAGCGATCGGTACGTGATGGAAGCCGTCACGCACCGTTCCGCCGCTGCCGGCCACCAAGCCGGCAAAATCCAGGCTGACGCCAGGCGGCAGAAGTGATGTGACCGTCTGGTCAGCGGTCGTCAGCAGCACGGCCACCTGGGCACTGTCGGCCTTGCCGTCGTTGGCGCTCTTGATCGACCTTTCAATCACGGCTGTGTCGATCTCCGCCAGCAGTACTCCGGCGACGGAGCCGTCCTTGGTCACGACGTCTTTGATCGGGATAGCCAGGTAGTTTTGCTCGGGGTTGACACCGATCATGGCGGCAGGCTTGCCGGCCACGACCGCATCGAGGGGATAAATGGTCGAGGGACTTAAAGCTCCCTTGGCGCTCTCGTCGTATTTGGGATTCGTCGAGGCGATGATTTTACGGTTGGCATCGAGGACGGTGAGGTCGCGCAGAATCGGGTATGACTTCTTGGTATTGAAGAGGAAGGATCCGATGCGCAGGTCATTGTCGGCGATTTTGATATCGGCCATCACCGATGCAGCAGCCCAGGCGTCCGCGCTTTTCGCCAACTCCCGCAGGTGGTTCGACAGATCAAGCGTGATCAACTGCTCGCGGGCGTCGAACTCACCCTCGATCTTCGATCCCAATGCGACTTTCGACAGCGAGTAAGCTAGCGCCCCCACGGCAATGGCCGGCAGGATGGTCATAAGACAGACGAGGATGATTAGTTTAAGGCGGATGCTCATAAGATCTCCCTGGAATTGCTGCGACGAGACCGCTTATGCTTTAGTCCGACGTTGAAGGTAGAGCTCGCGTGCACCCTTTTCGACTGTATCCATGACCTGGTGCGCCGCCTGATGAGGCATGCTACTCATCAGCAGATTCATGGCGAAGGTCGTCCTTTCTTCCTGCATCTGGCGATGGGCTTCAATTTCAAAAGCCTTAAAAACGGCGATGCCGAGCCGCTCGGTCGCTATTGGCTTCTCCAATATGTCGAACACCCGGTACCTGAGCGCGAGTACCGCCACCGGTGTGATATTAAATCCTGTGACGAGAATAATTGGTTTCTTAAAGCCAAGACGGCAGAGTTCGATCACCATTTCGTCGCCGCGCATGCGTGGCATATTGATGTCGGTAAGGATCACATCAGGGCCGAAGTCATAGGTCATTTGCAGCCCGGTCTGGCCATCGGCGGCGTGGCGAGTCTCTATCCCAAGCGGCTCCAGCGTTGAGACGATTTGCTCCGCGGCATCCTTGTCGTCCTCGACGATCAGAAGGCGGGGATTAGGAATAATGCTGGCCAAATCAATTCGGTTGAACACGACGATCTCCGATCACGTCCTAGCGGACTCAGTTACCCTGCTTTCTTCATCGCCACGACCTTGTCAATAGCCGGCAGGACTTTGGCGGCATTGAAGGGCTTCACAATCCACACCATAACGCCCGCGGCTTTACCATCGGCGCGCAGCTCCTGCGATGCCTCGGTCGTCAGCATAAACACTGGAGTATCCGCACGGTTGGCCATCTTCTTGATCTCCTTCACCATGGATATGCCGTCTAGTTCAGGCATATTCAGATCGGTGATGATGAGGTCGATCGGCTTTTCGGATTCACACTGGTGGACCCCGTCACGCCCGTCTTTGGCCTCAATCACGACGTGATTGGCCTGCTTCAGAGCGGTAGCAAGCTCAAGCCTGAGCGTATCGGAATCATCCACTACTAAGATATGAGCCATGACACATCTCCCAATCGACCCTGAGACATCAGGGGCTACCGTGCTCGAAGCGAATCGTAAAAGTCGTACCCTCACCGAGTTCTGTCGCCAGTGATATGGTGCCACCGAGGCTTTTCACTGCGGCGGCTACTGCATCCAAACCAATCCCCCGACCGCTGATCTCCGAGGCCGCATCGCGTGTGGAAAACCCTGGCCGAAAGATCAGTTCGATCTTGTCCTGGAGCGAAAGCGTCGCCGCTTCCTGCTGAGTGATCACGCCCTTCGCTAGCGCTGAACGGGCCACTGCCACCCCATTGATGCCATGGCCATCATCCGCCACCATGATTTCAATAAGCTTATCGGTGCGTACGGCATGAATCACCAGTCGGCCTGCGGAGCGCTTGCCAGCGCTCACCCGTGCCGTGCTCGCCTCAAGCCCATGATCGACGGCATTGTTAAGGATATGCAGCAGGCACTCACTGAGCTTGCCGACAACCTCCTGCGGTAGGTGCACGTCGCCCCATTTGCAAGAGAGTTCAACGTCCTTGCTGACCGCTTTGGCTGTTTCTTTAACCGTGAGCTTTAAACGCGATTCCATGTGGGCGAGTGCGACCAAACTACCCGGGGCGGGCTGAGTCGCCACTTTGTGAGTCCCGACTGGGGCGTTGAGTGCCGCTAGAATTGTCTCGACCTCGTTCCATTCGTCAACGATCCCGGCGATTAATCCTTCATGCTGACGCCAGCTGGCCTTTTCTGCCGCAGCTAGTCCCAGAAGCGTCGTTTCGGCGCCATGGGCGAGGTCCTTGAGCTGCGTCAGCTGGGCGACGCGGGAGACACCTTTGATGCCATGCAGGGTCCGCAGGGTTTGCGCCAAATCATTCGCTGCAAGTGACTGACCGATTGAGTCGATGAAGGCACGGATGTCGGTTTGAACCATGCGACGAACCTCTGGTTCGAGCCGGCGCACCTCGACAAAGCGGCGTATAACTGATTCTTCGGACAATTGCCTCGCCTCTTGCTCGGCGCGCATCCGTTCAACCTCGGTGCGGTCTTCAAGGATGAGCAACAGCCCGTCGATGACGCCGTCCTGAACGATCGGATCATAATTGATGCCGATCCACCGAAGCGCCTTGGGACCGGTCTGGCTGGGATCAGGAATCGAAATCAGTCGCGGTAGATTATCCTTGATCATCTCATATTGAAACTCGGGAAAGCCCATAATTGACGTCAAGTTACCAGCGTATTCCCGCTGCAAACTCGACAACTGCTCCCAGCCCGGCGCAAATAGTACCTCTTTAAGATTCTTGCCGACCACATGGTCGTCACGCAGTATTCGGCTGACGTAGGCGCTGAGCGGAGGGACCACTTTAAGGTGCTGATCGACGCGTAATATGCCCAGAGGAATGGTGGAAAAGATTTGGCTTAGCTGCCTTTCGTAAGCCCTTATCTCCGACACGTCAACGCCAAATATCGTCACCAGCGGTCCCGAGCCGGAAGTGTTGCCGTCAAAGGCACGCAGCGTCCAGCTCAAGGTCTTGACGTCCTTGTCGCTAGCATCCAGTGGCAACTCAAGGCTGGTCTGGCTGGTGTCGCCGGCCGCGACCCCACGCATCTGCTCGGCGAACAGGGTCCAGGTGGCAGGCTTAAACAAACTAGATAGGTTTTTAGCTAATAAGCCTTCCAGCTGGCAGCCAAAGCGATCTGCGAGCTCAGCATTCCCCTTGACGACCTGTCCCTGCGCGCTAGATACGCAAAACACGCTAGGTAGGCGATCGACAAAGCGCTCTAGCTGCTCCTTCGAACGCTCCATGAGAGTTAGGATATGATGACTCGCCTGCAGAATCTGATTCTGATTCATCGCAATGTTATCGGCCGGTACGCTCATAGAAAATCCAGCTCTCCATCGTCGGCGTCCGTTTTGGGCGCCGGCACTATCCACTCAAATTTGTTTAAACAATCAGCGGGTGCCCGAGTCAGTTCAGCGGACATCGCCACGGCACCATATTTAGTCTTCAAGACCCAATGTTCGAAATCCGTGTCGCGCTGATTGGTTGAGTTGGAGAAGATCTGATCGAATCCCCGGGTGACCAAGGGTAGACTCAGTCCAACCGTTAGTCCGGCGTCCCCAAGCATTCGCTTGGCGCTACCTCCGACACGGTTGAGTAGCTCGCGCATCAGGTCCGAGACAAAATGGTCGGCGATTTCTTCTGGCTTTTGACCGGTTATATCCGCAAGGACCCTGCGACAAAGGTTGGTATTGTAGAAGGCTTTCAAAGTCATGCGGATACCGCCGCCGGCCAGGAGGATGAGTGACATCCAGTGGTCTCTGACCGCAGCTTCAGGGGTGACGACCACCGAGGATAGTTGCAGATCGGCGTCGCGGAGTTGACCACTGCCTTCGGTCTTGGCCGCATGCTTGACCGCGGCCATCACGGCAGCTGACCCGGCAAATTTGGAACTTTCGCTAGCCATCGCTCTCCTCGTAGAACCAAGCAGCGCAGTTGGCTCTTGGTGCCTGGGAGGTGGCACGACAGCGCCAACCTCCGGTTTAACAGGTGTCGGCAGCGAAACCGGAAGCCTTAGAAGAAAGTATATAACCAAAAGTATTTATGGGGCTTTTTTTTTGTGCCGGTAGATCGTGTCGATCGCCTTGTCTCGGGCGACCCAGCCGGGGGTCTTCAGCCCGTGAGCCTCCCGAGTCGGGAGGCTCACTCTCGGATCGGTCGTAAGAGCGTGCGTCAGTCGATCTTTAACACCTTGCGTATGCCATCTGCCTGGCTGCTCGGCAAGATTCCAATCGCGTCTGGATAGGCCTTAAGGAATTGTTTCATAGAGTCGCCGTTTTTGTTCTCGGGCGGATTTGTCGCCTCGCCCTTGAACACCTTCTGCATCCAATATTTTTTGTATTCCTTGGCCGACATCCCGAATAATTTCTCGAGCATGACCGCGCCTTCCGGCGAAGACAGATCAGGTACTGCAAGAATGATGTTCTTGCCGCTGGCCCACTTGGTGACATCTCCCAGGAAGATGTGCTTGATCTCCTCCAAATCGAGATTTTGCTTGTTTTCCGTCGCAGTCACCACATAGACATCGGCCGCTTGCGCCACAGCAGGCAGCAAGGCCACCGCCAGCAACAAAGCCGATAAACCGCGCCTCAGACCGAACATATGCTATCCCCCATGTGTCTCTCTTGTTTTGAGTCAGCAAATTTAGAATGCAAAGGAAACATTGGCCCGCACCGCGTTGGTGGTCTGGGTCGCGGTTGAGTAGACAGGCTGCACGGCATCTGGCTTCCCTCCTGGCCCAGCCGGGACGTATCCGGTGCCGTAGAAGTTGGACAGCTTGTCCTGCGCTAGTTCAAACTTAAGCGCCACTACATCGCTCAAGTCATAGCGGATGCCAACTGAATTGATGGTGTGCTTTAGATTCTTACCCAGTGGGTTGCCCGCCGCGTCCGCCATATACCACTCGTCGCTCTTCTTATCACCGGTGATCGATTCGGTGCGCACATACGGGGTGTAGACGTCGTGAATCTGGTAACCAAGCTGGGAGAAGTACGAAGTGACCGTTGTCTTCACATCGTTTTGCGCTGCCACGGTATTGTCGGCATCGTACTTGTGGACTATTTGGTGGTACTCGTTGATAAACTCAATATTGTGCCCCTTATAGACGATATGGGCGTTGGCGATGTTTTCATTGGCGCCGTTATGCGGCGCATAGGCGAAGCCGCCTGTGCTTGATTCGACGCTTGCATCAGCATTTAGCAGTGGAATTTTGTCCCGGTAGTAACCGGCCCCAACGCGCAGACCCTTGAGTGGAGTGTTCCAGTAGAGGAGGATATTGGCCGCCTTGTTGTTGTTGCCGTCACTGGCGATTTGCACTGGACTCGGGGTTGCGCCACGGCCGTTGGCCAGGTTGATGATGTAGCCGAAGCTGCTATTAAAAACGCCGCGGATTTCCAAACCCACCGAGTGGATCGGCAGAATTCCATTGGCGTCTTCGAAGTTATAGATATAGGGACGCGCCACTGAGGTCGCCAGCCAATTGCCGTGGTGATAGGTGTCGTTCCAATAGCCCAGCGCGGTATGGAAACGGCCGAGAGAGACGTTGAAGTAGTCTTTGGGCTTGTAGCTGATGATCGCCCGTTCGACATCGATGCCGGTAAAGTTGGTCGTACCTGCGGAGAAGGCCGTTTCCGAAAGCCAATAGAAGTTGTCCCCCAGGTTGCCCTGCATGAAGAGGTCGAGATCGCCGATATAGAACGATCCACCCTTCTCGTGGCGACTGACTCCGGTTACCGCCTTGTCGTCATACTCGTAACCCATTTCTGTAAATCCAGCCACGTCGACTTTGGCCAAGCCGATCGAGCTGCTCATGGCCAAGCTGAGGGGCACCATGCCCTGTATCGCCTTAACGACCGAACCTGCCCGGAATCGCCGCATCATTCCCATCATCCCAGCTCCTCATTGCAAAAAAAGGTCAATCCTTAGGCTTCAATTTGCCTATAAACTCGTCGAAATCGCGATGCTGCCAATCGAAGCTGCCAAGCTCATGGCCTTTGCCATCATAAATCCATATTTTTAATTTATGCACGAGATGGTCATCGAGCATAAACGGATCAACTCCCAGGCTCGCCGCTACTGCCTTGGTTTGGTCGCTGGTGCCGCGTAGAAACAGCCAAGATTGGTCATGGCCGGTGGCTGCTGCGGCCGCCCCTTTGAGCTTGGCCTCGGTGTCTCGCAACGGATCCAGCGACACTACGGCCACGGTGAGACGCCGATGTGCGATGCTTAGGCGGCTCTCGAAGTCGCGGAGCAGGCGAAAGGTCATGGGACAGGTGCGCTCGCAGTTGGCATAGGCCATAGTCACGGCGACCAAATCTTGTCCCAACAGGTCTCGCAGGACCAGAGTCTTGCCGTTGTCCTCCTGCCACGGGCGAGTGTCGACGAACACGTCGGCTGGACCGACCTCCGACCCGAGGGCGCCAGTAGGCGACCCGCTGCAGAGGATCAGGAAGCTTGTCGCCCACATGGTGCGGGTCTGGGCATTGATGAGAGCCATACAAATGGTAAACCTAATGGTATTGATTACCGATATTCTACCCGAAGAGGAGGATGTGGTATAGGTTTTATTTGTCAGTACTTCAGTACTATAGCAATGATCTATCCTACAACGCCCGCCTAATGCGTCAACAATACTGGCTAACATGTGGCCTTTTGCCGATTCAATCAAGCATCCGGCTACCCTTGCTTCCTGGTTGGTGCAGGTAAATGCTGGTAACATCGAATAAATTGCCTATGTGGCCGAAGACGAGGCGGGGATGCGGTGCTGCAGTGTTGTGTTGATTTTGGCGGCCCTTTTTTGGTCCCCCAGCCTGTGGGCTAAAACGCCTAAGCGCCCTCGGCCAAAAACTCGGCCACGCAAACCGACACCTGCTAAACCCGCCGCGGTTCAGCCTCCGCCGCCGCCTCTATGGACCTTTGAGCAACATTCAAGTGTGATCGGCAGCGTTGCTGCGGCATCGGTGATCGGTGGCGCCGTAAATCCAGGCAATGCCGTGCTGGCGGCGCCATCGCGGCAACTTAGCCTCGACTTAAGACCGGATCTTAAGGCGCGTTATGCCAGCGACACCACCTTCGTGCTTAGGCCCCGAATGACCTGGAAGCAAGATGACATCCACCAAAGTGGCGGTACGCACCAGCGTACGACCAAGGAGGCCTTCGTCAACGAGGGTTATATTGCCGTCACCCATTCGCCCAATGTGCAAAGTGTTGCCGGACTTCAGAGCTATCAATGGGGAGCCGCCGAGCTGGCGAGTCCAAGCAATCCGTTCTTTCGCGACCTCGGACTGGACAAAACCTACTTCTATGAAACCAGGGGAGAGAGCCTTGTGCGGGTCAATGTCACCCCGAGCATGGGTGCGAGTCTGGTGCTGATCGTTCAGCCCATCGACAATTGGGCAAAGCGCGCGGCGGCCTCTGGACGTTTTCACCCAAAGTCTCTGGTCAAGTGGGAGACCGCCGATGCGACGCAGACCAACTATGTTGGGGCGTCGATTAGCAGTGAAAAGCAGGGTGCTCCCCACTTAGGACTCTATGGCAACTGGGAGGTGCTAACTAGTTGGACCGTGTACGCTGATGCTAGTAGCCAGCGGGGCTCGAACGTCTTTTATCCGACCGTGGATCAGGCGCCGTCCTTTGCA
The DNA here is from genome assembly GCA_903928445.1 of uncultured Pseudomonadota bacterium. Lineage (GTDB taxonomy): Bacteria > Bdellovibrionota_B > Oligoflexia > Oligoflexales > CAIYRB01 > CAIYRB01. The sequence goes on from CAIYRB010000069.1 coordinate 15,671, forward strand.
CAAACGCGCAAGAGTCGCGATCAGTGGAATTCTACCTATCTTGTCGGCACCCGCTACGTCACGACGCATCAGGTCGATATGCGGCTGGAATATCTGCGCGATGAGGAGGGGTGGACCAAGGGCGAGAGGCAGCAAGCGCTGCAGGTCCTCGCCCTTAGTCCTCAGGAAAAAAACTTGGCGCTGTTTAGGAATTCGGGGTCTCTGCTGCCAGGTCAGTCGTATCTATATAGTTCTGTGCGCTACTCCGGTTGGGGGTGGAATGATCGCTTTTCGCTTATTTGGCGCGGCATTCATTCGCTCGCTGACGGCAGCGAGCAGCTACAGCTTAATCTCGACGGTTCGGTCTATGACCATGTGATACTCAGCGGAGGAGTGAGCACTCGCCGCGGCAAGGAAGCTGACGAGTTAGTGCAGGGACTTAGTTCGACCACCTATGGAGCTTTGGCATGGACGTGGTGAATGGCGTAGGCGGGGCCTTTGTCTCTCTTGAAGACCTGCACCGGAGTTATCAGCTCGGCGAAGCCCGTGTCGAGGCGCTTCGTGGCATCAATTTGCAGCTAAAAAAGGGCGAGTTCACGGCGATACTCGGGGCTTCGGGCTCAGGCAAGAGCACGCTGCTCAATATGCTGGGTTGCATCGACGTACCCAACAAGGGGCGCGTGCTGATCGACGGCGTCGATATCCTGAGGTTAACTGAAGGAGCCAAGTCGCGGTTTCGCAATGAGCGACTCGGATTCATCTTTCAAAGCTTTAATATCATCGCCGTCTTGAGCGTTTACGACAATATTATGCTGCCGCTGCTGATCAATCCGCTGATTCCTGCCTCTGAACGCCACCAACGGGTCATGGACCTCATCGTCGATGTCGGGCTAGAACCTCAGGCTCGGAGTCTCTCCAACAAACTATCGGGGGGCCAACGCCAGAGGGTGGCCATCGCTCGTGCGTTAGTGACTGATCCGGTCCTAGTCCTCGCAGATGAGCCCACCGCTAACCTGGATTCCGAGACGACCCAGCAGATTATCGATGTGATGATGAGCATGAACGCGAAGCGCCACGTCACATTCTTCTTTTCGACTCACGATGAAAAATTGATTCGCCAGGTCAACCGAGTAGTCAGGATCAAGGATGGGCGGATTGTAGAATGATCTTAGCGAAACTCGGCATTCGCAATTTTTGGCTGCAGCGGCAACGCAATCTATTTGCGCTAAGTGCGATTGCGATTGGGGTAACCGGCCTTATTTGCATTGGTGGCTATATCGATCGCTGGGAACACACTCTGCGCACGGATACCATCTACATGCGTGGTCAAGGGATGGTCAGTATTTACCGCAAAAATGGCTGGCTGATGAGTCGAAGCCTGCCGAAAAAATTCAGTCTCACCCGCTCAGATCAAGATAAAATTTACGCGATCATAGAAAAATTGCCCGGGGTTGAACGGGTTGGCTCGGTGTTGAACGGCAGCGGCTTGATAAGCAACGGATGTCACTCGCAACCGTTCGAGATTCGTGGCTACGATTTGGCCGTCGATCAATGGATGCGAGAACGGCCCATAGTGAAAAAATGGTGTGCGAATTCCCTGCGTTTTATCCGCGGGCAGAGCTTTGCGACGACTGCGCCTGGACCATTGATCGGTATAGCGACTGGACTCGCGGGTCTCATTGGCAAGAGTGCCGTGAAAGCGCTAACCAGTAGTGCGGGCCCCCTGACATCATTGACGGAGTACTGCAGTGGACCGGGAGCCGCGGCACGCATCGCCGAGGACTCCAATGTGCAATTGATGGCGATGACCGCGTCGGGTCATTTTAACGCCACCGATGCCGATATTGCTCACGTCTTCAGTACTGGCAGCAAGGTGAACGAAGACACCCAGTTGACTGCTCCTCTCAGTTTGGTTCAGGACCTGCTGCAAACCGACCGCGTCAGCAGTGTTGCGATTTACCTCGAGGATTTCCGGCGTACTGACGCGGTGGCTCGGGACTTACGCGAGAGATTGTCCCAGGCGGGGTTGAGCTACGATGTGCATGTCTGGAATGAACGCAAGCTGAGCCCTATGTACAGTGGTCTGATGAACTTCCTGCATGCGATGAGTCTATTTTGCACCCTCCTGATCGGATCCGTCGTGGTACTGGCCGTGGTCAACCTCACCACGATGAATGTCCTGCAGCGGAGTCGTGAAATGGGCACCCTAAAGGCTATGGGCTTTGGCTCAGGTGCGTTGGTGCAAATATTCTTCGTCGAAGCGGCCGTTCTTGGTGTACTTGGCTGTTTGATCGGCACCGGCATAGCCAAGGTGCTAGCCATAGGCATTGGCCACGCCGGGATTCATTTTACGCCGCCGGGATCCTCGGTGGCACAGGATTTTCTCATTGTCCCTGATGTCTTGACTATCTTTGAGGTTGTCGTCTTTGTGTTGGCGCTCGTGGCCTTGTCGGCAGCAGCGACGGCGTGGGCCCTCGGACGTCGGAGCTGCCTGGATCTGTTGACGCATAGCGCCTAGTTCAAACTATCACTTGATGGAGAGTGTCTTTATGCTACGTGTTTCTCGGTTGGTGTCATGGACTCTTGCACTTTACGCTGTTGCTTCACCAGCCTATAGTGCGCCGAGTGGCGATGTGTTGTCGCTGCTGCGAGATGCTGATCGCGGTAGAGGTGGCATTCAGCAGGGGCTTGGCTGGACGGTATCGATCGATAGCCAAGATGATGGGGATAGTAGCTCCACCACCTATCAGGTGCGGACGCGTGGCGACAACGCCTATGTTGAAGTGACGGCTCCAGCTCGCAGTAAGGGCGAGGTTTTTTTGTTCAACGATCGCACGATCTGGTTTTTCAAGCCAACCCTGAAGAAGCCCGTCGCTATATCGGCGCGGCAGAAATTGACCGGGCAAGCCGCGAACGGCGATATCGCTTCGACCAACTACGCGCGCGACTACGATGCAAAAATCATGCGCAAGGAACCGGTCAATGGTGCGAGTTGTTTTGTCCTCGATCTTAAATCGAAGCACGATAGTACAACGTACGATCGCATTCGCTACTGGGTCAGTGAGAAGCGCCGACTGGGGATCAAGGCCGAATTCTTGTCGCTTGAGGGCAAAATTCTCAAGAAGGCGGAATTCAAATACGACCAGAAGGTCGTCGTCGATGGTAAATCGCTCGATTTTGTCTCGGAGATGATCATTGTCGATGCCTTAAACTCCGCCAATCGCAGTGTGATGCATTATGCCAAGCCGGCCATTGTCAAGACACCAGACAGTTTGTTCAATGTGAATAATCTCCTGCGCTGAGGTGTCCATGCTGGCCAAGATAGCGTGGCGAAACCTGTTCCTTCACGGCCGCAAGAGTCTCGCGGCATTGCTTTCGATTGCCTTAGCCAGCATCGCTTTGAGCTTGTTCTCAGGCTATATCCACAATGTTCGTAGACTCTATGACGCGACCTTTGCACGCCGGCAAATGCTTGGAGATCTGGTCGTCGAAAGGGCCGGGATCAAGCTTCCTGGCAAGGCTGGGCTTGATGAGCAGGCGCTGGACATCGCCGAGCAAACGTGGCTTGAGACCTACCTTAAGGACCACCATGTGCAAAATCGGGTGCGCTTTTTGAATATCAGTGGCTTTATTTCCAGCGGTCAAGTCAGTGACATTTTTCTTGGTATCGCCTTCGATCCGGTGGAGGGTGCTCGGCTGCGCGGACCGGATTATGCGTGGAGCACTTACGCTGGCGTGCCTCTGGAGCGCGCACCTGCCCAGCCAGCGGTGTTAGTTGGCCGCAATCTGAGTGAGATCCTCGGGTGTGAGGCGCATGCGGGGGAGTTAAACGGGACCCTAGGCTATGTTCCCGAGGAACGGCCGTTTACCTGCCCAAATACCACCGTACAACTTCAGGTCAACACCGAAAGCGGTCAGTCGAATGCTATGGATTTTTATACCGCCGGCCTGATCGCCACTGGTTTTACAGAAATCGATGCGCATTTGATTATGATGTCGCTTGCCGAGGCGCAAAGGTTGTTTCACACCCAGCGCGTCTCTTATGTCAGCGTTCAGTTGGAAAGCGGTGAGGACATTGCGGAGTGGGTGCGTACGTTTCACCAGGCGGCCATTGCTGCTCATGTCCCTGTCCGCGCCATGACCTGGAAGGCACATAGCTACTTTGGCGATTTGTTTCGCAACAGCATGGAATTTCTTGAGCTCTTCCGTGATTTTGTCGTGGCGATCCTGCTTATGGTCGTGACCATGGCCATCATCAACACCTTTGTGCGCATCGTCTATGAACGGCTTCATGAACTGGGGGCCTTGCGTAGTATCGGCTATCGGCCTTGGCATATCATTGGAATTTTCGGCTATGAAGCGATCTTTCTCGCCTTGGCTGGGAGTCTGGTCGGACTGGCGGGGGCCTACGCCTTGGCATTTTGTTGTAATCGACTGGATTTCATTTATGACGCTGGATTTCTCAGCGATGGAGTGCCGTTTAGGATTGATCTTGCATTCGGTGATTTTGTTTGGATCACCGGGGTTGTCGTCGGAATTACCGTGGGGTCGACTGTCCTGGCGTCGTGGCGTGTCAGTCATATGCTGGTGGCGGATATTTTACGGGAGCGTTGAACATTGCTGACTCGTCGTCAATTCTATTATCTTGCTGCCGCGTCGGTTCTTGTGCCCGCCACGCGGAGCCTTTGGGGTCAAGGAGGGGCGCCTTATCCTGAGTATGAAGGTGACTGTGGCGTTACTTCTGGGAGCCCTGGTGTCTCGAGCGTGGTGATCTGGACGCGGGTACCTGCGCGTTTTCGCTTGGCGCTGCCCTTTGATCAGACTATCCCGGTGCGCTATGAAATGGCCACCCAAAGCACCTTCGCTCCAGCAACGATCGTCGCTCGAGGGGAGATTGCCGCCGTCGCCGCGCGCGACTATACGGTGCGGCTACGAGTGGAGCACCTGGCGCCGTTTGCGACCTACTTTTACCGCTTTAAGACGGCGACTGGTTATGTCAGCGACGTCGGCCGTGCCAGAACATTGCCCGCCGCTGACGCCGACGTTGAGCGGCTGCGTATCGGTGTGGTGAACTGTCAAAAAATAGCGCGAGGATACTACACTGCCTACGCAGCGCTTTGCCAAGAGGATGTCGATTTTTGCCTGCATTTGGGTGATCACATCTATGACCAAGATGACGGTCGCGTGCCAGGAGAGGATCCGCTTGGTGGTCGGAAGGCCAACAGTCTTCAGGATTTTAGGCTTAAATATCGCTATTATTTAAATGATCCGCTGTACCGGCAAGCCCGCCGCCAGTTTACTTGGATTGACCTTTGGGATGATCATGAGGTGTATGATGATCAGGCCGGTGGCACTGAGCGGGTCAAACAGCCGGAACTATTTGGTGGTGCCTATCAGGCTTTCTTAGAGTATATGCCGATCGATCGAGACCTGAGTCGCAGTGCCCTCTATGTGCCTGCCGTTGATTTATTTCGCAGCTATACCTTCGGCAATCTAGCGGAACTTTTCGTCCTCGACGAGCGCCAATATCGCCTGGAAAATCCCTGCATGAGGGCGCATTTTACCCGGGGATGCGACCAGATATGGCATCCAGACCACACCATGTTAGGACTTGAGCAGCGGGCTTGGCTGAAATCATCTCTTGGTGCTAGTCGAGCGACATGGAAAATGCTGGCCAACGAGGTGATGATGGCGCCGCTGCGTATTTCCGCGGTCGGGGCGCGGCGGGAACTCCTGCTACGTGACATCTTTGGTGAGAGTCTCAATCGGTTTAGTGATTATTATATGAATCTGGACCAGTGGGACGGTTATCCCGCGGAGCGGCAGGATCTTCTCGAGTTTATCGATGATCATAAGATTGCGAACGTGGTGATTTTAAGTGGCGATCTCCATGCCGGGGTGCATGGTTATCTTTATCGCGACGCCAGGACCATGGACGGTCGAGCCGTTGCAGTAGAACTCGTCACGCCGGCGATCAGCAGCCAGACCTTAGGCGAGAGAGCGGGACGGCGTGTTTCCAGCGATCAGGTGTTGGCCGCGATCATGCGATCTAACCCGCATCTGGTTTGGGCGGATATTACCAGCCATGGTTTTACTATCCTGGATATTTCTAAGACAGAGGTAAAGGCCGATGTGGTGGCGGTCGACACGATCCATACACCGACCTCGGCGGCAAAGGTGATTCGCAGCGTCAAGATCCCGGTGGGAATCAGTCAATTGGTCAAAGCTGGGTAGGCACGCTGGTAGTACTTTCGATAGGGCAGCTTGAGTCGCAGCCCCGGAGAGGGCCAACCCTCTGCCATTTACTTGTACCCGCCAAAAGGCCACAGTGATTTCGGCTAGACTGCTGTTTTGACTTTGATAAATGCGTTTCCAGTCATGTTGCTATCAAACGCTGCGCTTGCAAACAAGTTGACGCCTACAACTAATAAAAATACTCTAAACATATTCAAAGTTAACTAAATTTTACCAAATGCATCCGATTGTATATTGAGGATTTTACCGTGATGTTTGGAGCGATGCGACCGTTTACGTTCGTTGCCATGGCGTTGCAGCTCCAGGTCATTGCCTGCAAAACGCCCAACAGCGACTCGACCACGCAGTCGTCGCATGTTGCAGCTGGAACGCCGTCACTGGGTCCTTCAGATCCCGGCTACGAGGATCTAACTGGCTGCCAAAAGCAGGATATTTTGTGGCAAAGGATGGTAAACAGCAAATACGCCACTCTCCCGCAGTGGTCAGGCCGTGAAGTGCTTAAGGTCATGACCGATTCCATCGCGATGAAAATTTTTCATGGCAGCACCAAAGCATATTATGAAGTGTCGATGCAGCGTCAGTCAGATGAAATGCCTCCGGGTCGCAAGAAGGTTATCCATACCTATGGCCAGGTCGCCAAAGTTAAGTTTGTACCGGCCCCTGGGTCGCCTTATTCAGGACTTTTCGCCGGTGTAAGTTGTGGCCTTATTCGCGCGGGCACGGCAGCGAAAGCCCCGACCTTTGCCGACAATGACTCGGTCCCTGGGGTGGCGGTCAAGTTTCTGATCAATGGTCAGCCTTCACGCAACTTTATGGGCCTGTATACTCTTGATGGCCAGGTCGGCGGCGATTTCTTTAAAAATAATTTCACAAATTGGACACCGCCGGTCAAGGTGCCAGCGGTTATAAGACTTGGCACCGTCTTCAGCCTGGTATCGAATAACTTCAACCGAGTGGATGTTAAGTATCTAGGAGATGTTCAGGAGGATGGCACACACCCGGCTTCGCCGCAAGCGCCCCTGCAGATTGTGCTAATTCCCAATCGTGCGGATGTGACCAAATACTACACACCCAATGACACCGCCCACGATACGCGCGAGGATTTCAAAAGCATCCCTTCTGGAACAACTCTTTATCAAGTTGCGGCTGTCACGAAGCCATGGCAACCAGCAGAGGCGCCTGGCGACGTGACGGTGATGGGTGAGATTGTTACTACCTCTGAGTTCATCGCTTCCGATTATGGCGACAAATCGCTGTTCTTCCGCCATCAGCTGTTCACAGGCGATATCGACCCGCCGTAATTGCCTGGGTGCTACAGTGGCGTTTACCTATTTTGGGGATACGTAAATGATGGCAAAAGTGATGGGAACTCGTCTGCAGATTTGGACCTTCTTTGTGCTGGCTTCTGCCTGCAAAACACCTGGCGCGGAAAACGCCAGTGTTGAGTCGGCACAGCACACGAGCGGTGCCGCGACGGCTCTTGGGGTGGAAGATGTGCCCGCCGATGAAGCTGGCTACATTCAGCAGCTGCAGGATCTGACCATAGACATCATGAAGATGAACCAAAAGCAAATAGGCGCTCCCAATCCGGTGCGCGATGTCCATACTAAAACCAATGGCTGTGTCAATGGCATATTTGAGGTCGATCCCAATTTAGACCCGAGCCTGCATACAGGAGTCTTTCAGCCTGGCGCTCGCTACCCCGTCATCATCCGTATGTCGCCCGGTGCACCCGGAATTAAGCCGGACAGCGGCGTTACGAGCCGTGGTTTGGCAATGAAGCTGCTGCAGGTCGATGCCGTGCTTGATCAATACCAGGTGCCAACCGAAGAACGCTCCTGGCTGCTGCCGCAGTTTGCAGGTCTGCAGCAAGATTTTACTTTTTTAAATGCCGAACAGTTTATCATCAAAGATCTTTCGCGATACATCATATTTACGAAGGACCTTGCGAATGGCAATCCTCTTGCGGCCTTCATCAATCCCAATCCTTTTCATCCGATATTCCAACCTCGGGAGTTAAAGCTTTTTATCGATGAAGTGACGCAGAAGGTTAGCAACCTACTCGGCATTTCTTACTTTGGGCAGCTACCTTACAAGTTTAAGGACACGGCGTTTAAGTACCGGATGGATCCGTGTCCCTCGCAGCAGCCGTTGCCTACGATGAGTAGCAAGGACCCCGATTATCTTCGTCAGGCCATGACGGAAACACTGAAAGACACTACGGTTTGCTATGCGTTTTCGATTATCTTGCAGAAAGATGCGAATATTCAGCCGATCGAGGACTCGACGATTGCGTGGCCATCCAGTGATAAGGACATTGCAGCTAATAAGCCGACAGCAAACCGGACGGAGGTAGGGCGGATCACCATTCCACCACAAATGATTTCCTCGGACGCTGTCGAACAACGCTGCGAACGCCTCAGCTTCAACCCTTGGAACGGGCTAGCGGCCCATAAGCCTCTTGGCAATATGAGTCGGGCGAGGAAGGCAGTCTACCTAGCGGGAGCCGCCAATCGCCCCTCGGACCGTGGTGTCCAGACGCCCGATGAGGAGCAACTCGCCTTCTTGAAAAAATATAGCGCATACGGGTTGGCTCCCAAGTGAACATCTTAGATGAAGATGGAGCTGGATGGTTGCATAGAATAGTCATGCTTCTCAGTTAAGCGGACCCCCGGAAGGGCCATTTCGTGCGGCGGGACCATACACGACCTAAGCTACTTTGCCTCAAAGATCGCAAACGATACCGAAAATGCGTCCTTGTCGGTACCTTGGTCCTTCACTGCAATCATTGCCGCCGTCGATAATGCCCCACCGGGCGCAGCTACCGTCGTATCGATCACGGTGAACGTGGCATTTTGCGGCAGGAAGGTGTTGTTGATGAGGATCCGTAGGTCCTTGGCGTGGATGCTGCCTGTGGGCACGACCAAACTTGGGTTGCGAAATAAATAGCCGTTGGCCGCGTAGTCCTCGATCTCAACGGTGAGGACGGCGCCGGCGATCTTACTTTGGCCGGATAGGTCAAAATTCAGTTGCTTTGCAGTGCGCGAGGTTGCCTGAGCCGTCGAAGGGTCAAACTTCGGATTGGTGGTGAGTACGAGGCGGGCGAGTTGTACCCCAGGTTGACGCTGGCGGATCTCGATGAGGTGCGCTCCAGCCTTTAAGTTGAACGTCAAAGCCGCACCGCCGACGGTCGAGGCGACGCTTTCCCAGGTAAAGGTGGCGGCATTCGATTTAAACAACCACGGTTGGAGCGTACCGCCATCGACTTTGATATAAAATGAAGCCATGGCAGCTGCTGGACCATTGACCAAACCAAACATCGTATAGGTACCGTCGGTGGCAACGTTTGCCGTGGTTGATGCCGTGCCGAGCGTGTTATCGCCTGCCGCAGTCGTGGCAGTGGTGACGGCCTTTTCCGTCG
>CAIYRB010000070.1 GCA_903928445.1 uncultured Pseudomonadota bacterium
GCCGCCATCCATGACACCAAAGAAATAAAACGCTATCTGCGGCATGTCGGACTGCCAGAACACCCTCCACCCATTGCACCGGCTCGGCATGAACACCGAGAGCTCGGACTAAGCTTTGACGAGGGCCCATGCCCGCAAGACGAGATTCAGGTCGCGCCGGACTATCACTAATAATGATAGGGCCGCGGCCGAGGTGCGTCAGCGGCGGCTTATTTGGCCAATCTCGATCAAAAATAGGTGTAACGAGCACCTGGAGCCATCTAAATCAGAGTCAAGCTGCACGCGGGAGCACGCAAAATCGCAAGCAGTTGGTCGAGACAATGGGGCCAAAATGACAACGGTGGCCTGGACAGGGGCGAGGACGGTGCTAGCTTTGGTCCGCGATGGGGTCTAGTCGGCTTTACACACCCACAGATTCTGCGGAAGAACCGAAAATTTAATAAAAATGGACCTCACCGCGCCCAACTCATTTGGAATCGATCGCTATGGTTTTGTACGAAATCTCGTCCGGTGCTGGTCCGACTTATTGACAGGTACGTATAAGTTACGTACAATAAAGTTGAGGTGGAGATGAAGGTTTTCGTAACATCCAATGCAAAGAAGCAGCTGAGCCGCTGCCCTGATCACATTGCTCGCAAGTTCGACTATTGGGTGGATTTGCTACAGACCATCGGTTTACGTGAGGCCAGGAAATTTAAGGGATTCCACGATGAGCCACTGCACGGTGATCGGAAGAGTCAACGATCGGTTCGACTATCGAAAGGATACCGTGTCATTTACCGAGAACTTGACGGTCAGCGTTATGAAGTCATTGAAGTGTTGGAGGTGAATAAGCATGAGTATTAAATATAGGGCAGTTTCCCTTGGTGAATTCCTTCGAGTCCATCGACTCGGTGAAGACTTGTCGCAAGTCGAATTTGCTAAGTTCCTTGGTATTTCAAAGCAACGCCTCTGTGATATTGAGCACGACCGCTTTGCTGTAAGTATAAAGCTTGCAAAGGAGTTGGCTCGAAAGCTTGACCTGGCGCCAGAGTGGCTTGTAAAGCTGGCATTGCAGGACCAGATTAAAAAAGAAAAATTAAGCCTAAAAGTAAGTTGAACCTACATTCCGCACTCAAAACGAGTGAACTTTCGCTCGTAACATCCCGTAATCACAATTGATGATAATTTGTGTCAGTCAATCCATGGCGCAGTTTTCAGCGCCGCTTCGGCCAGTCGCTCCATCTGTATCTGCGCGCGCCGATAATTTTTGATTCTTCGCTCGCATTCCTTTGCTTGCTCCTTCGTCAGTGCCTTGGTCGTTCTCTTGCCGTCGATAACACCAGTCCACCGATAATAGGGACCGTGAAGGTTCGCTCGACTCTTCTTGCATGCACACCCCGACGGCTCATTGCTTACAGTGGTAATCAGTTTGAGCTTAATTTCCTGCGAACGTATGACGACAAGGAGATCGATCTTGTCGTGCAGAGACCTGGTAAGCCGCTGCTTCTGATTGAAATTAAATCTTCCAATGCTATTCAGCCGGATCACGTCGCTTCGTTGATCGATCTACGGCAACTTATCGATGCGCCAGCTGAATGCGCTTTATTTTCGCGTGACCCGGTCGCGCAGGTCATTCGAGGCATTCGCTGTCTGCCGTGACAGCAAGGTCTCAAAGAGTACTTTACGGGACCAGATCTGGCGGTTTTTTAACCTCTGCTGCTGCCACTTGCCAAAGGCTGTCCGAGGTCCGACGGCAACTACACGGGCTGAGGAAAAAATATGACGACGCTGCTGCAGCAGGTGGATGACCACGCTACTGGCAGCGATTTCCTCACAATCGATACCGGCGTAGGTGATTCTTGAGTAAGGGATCGGCTAAGGTATTTCCATCTTTTTCGAGATAGATGACAGCATCGTTTTCCAGCCGCCTAATTATTTTGCCAACGCCGGCCGCAGTGAGATACTTGCCAGGCCGGTGGACTCGTTCTATTGATGCCGTCCGCGCGCAATCCAATCCTCAGCGGCGCGAATGGTGAGGTAGAAGCGCGCGCAGTTTTCGGGTGTAAGCGCCGACAGCTCAATTTCCAAAATGGCGCGAAACCTGTCCTGGTCGTCTGCCGGTAGCTGTACCTCGCCGACGGCATCCCGCAGCTTGCGTCCCTCGCGCACGATGAGCTGAATCGCCTTTGCCAGGTGGCTCCGATATTTTAGGCGAAACGGATCAGGACCTCCGACGGATTCGGCGATTACGCCGTATTTCTGGATGGAGCGTCGATAAGTCCAAGCGAACAAGTCAACCGCGAGGGACATATCGAGTTGCTCGTAAACACCCAGCATCGCGTGGGCATAATCACGCACATCGACGTCAAGAAAGGACAGCGGCGCACAGTTGTAAAGAAGTAGGGGGATATTCGTCGCCAGCCGGCTGGTGCGCTTGTTGCCATCCTCGAATGGTTGCAAATAGGCGAGATTGACCCAGAGGAAAAACGCTGCTTCGATGGGATTTTTAACCAGTCGGGCAAGATTGACGATGCGCTCAAGCATCTCCCTGAGAAGATCTGGGATTTGCGTTGGCACGTAAACGGTGTCTGAGATGTTCACGACCTTCGTGCGAACCTGACCCAGAGAAGTAGAGTCGGGCAGAAGGTCGGCCATGAGCAAGGAATGCAAATTGCTAATTACCGGGAGGGTCAGTCCGAACTCGGGAACCGCATCGACCAGGAACTCAATCGCGCGTTTGTGATTGAGCAGCATGATGGCGTCGCTGTCATTACCCTCGGTGCCGCGCTTGAAGAGTTCCTCCGTAGCCAGCAGCGTGAAGCGGTTGCCCTCGAGTCGTGAGGAAGACCACGATAGATCGATGAGCAGGGCCTCTAGCACTTTTCGCGCATAGGTCCCCGCCGGCTGCTGTCCTTTCATCTGGCCCTCGAGGGCCAATGCAGCAGCCAGCTCATTGGGCAATAAGAATGAGACATTGGGCACATAGTTTTCGAGGAGCTGGCGCTGGTAGGTCACGGGCTGCCTTACTCCGAGTGGTTGTCTCAAGTGTAAAAGGAGCCTTCTGCTCGCCAGGGATAGCGGGAATCCGGATGCGGCAATTTCGCCGCCGGTCGCAGCGCTTGCCAGCGTCGGAGCAGCAGCTAGTTGATAGCGCGTTGCGCGGGCATTACCCACGCGAATTATGTGCCCGCCCTGCACGAGCTCGTCCAGATACCGTTTTAAGGTGGCGGAACTAACCTGTGTCGCCGCTAAGAGCTCGCGTGAAGAGACCGTCGCCTGGCCGTTCGCGCCGGCGGCGTTAAACGCTGCCAATATCAGCTCTTTAGCGTGTGTTTTTAGTGACATAGGAGGATGCCTTTAGACCCGCAAAGGTAGTGTCGGATGCTCTGCAAATTTTGAGCCGATAGTCTAGTATTGGCTCATTTTGAGCCGATAGTCTAGTATTGGCTCATTCTGGGAGGTCATCGGTATGTATCCCGCGGCATCGAGCTAGCTCTTAAGACGGCCTGGCGAAGCGGCGTTACTCATCTGCTCCTCACCCGCGAGGAATTGATCGAGCGTCTCGTAGCCCTCATTCCCCCGCCCCGGACTCATCTTGTGCGCTGGTCGGGTGTGTCGCGCCGAACTCACCGTACCGACAGGAGATCACTCTTCACCCCGAGGTCAAAAAGGGCTTCCAGTTCAGAGACGACGATGACGACAGCGACGCCAAGCCGCGACGCAACTACACTTGGTCCAAGATGCTGGCCAAGGTCTTCAAGGTTGACGTCACCAAATGCGACGCCTGCGGCGGCCAGGTGAAAAAGATCAGCGCCATCACCGACCCTATGCAGGTCCGTCGCTATCTCAAGCACGAGAATATTGACTATGAACCTCCCGCTCGAGCACCGCCGCGCTACCAACAGGGGGAGTTCGACTTTGAGGATGGTCAGTATCATCCTGATGGCGACCCTTTGGCTTCCTAACCTCCGTTCCATGACGCGAGCTACCAAGCTAGGTGACCGCCACCAAAGCGGCTTAGGTTCCTGCGCAAAAATCACGGAAGCTAAAGCCGGGACGGCCCTTATCCGCTTATGCGCATGGAAATGACCGGCATCGCCGGGCTATAACCGCCGGCTTTGTCGTTCGACGGGCTGTCCGGGCCCTTTGATAACAGCCCCGAAGGGGGCTGGAGGGGTAGGCGCCGCGTCACCGCGGGCGCCCCC
>CAIYRB010000071.1 GCA_903928445.1 uncultured Pseudomonadota bacterium
GGTCGATTCCCCAAACCCGAAGGCCGACCCCCCAAACCCCATCCCGATCCCTCTAGAATAATAGACACCTCTGTTTCGGGATGGGGATCCGCTGCGCTGGGATGGGGACTAAGGGATCGGGGACTAGGGCGCCGGGGTTGTGCGGGGCGCGGGGGCTGGGATGCTATCGCGCGGACACCCGCCAGGTAATGACCCTAATGCCGAAACCGCTTGATAGCCCATCGCCGCGTCAGACGCGTCAATGGGCGCTGTATTTTTTGGGATTATTTGTTTGGAGGTGCAGCCTGCTTCCGTTTCTGGGATTACGAAGTTGCTACACAAGTAACCTTGGACCCGGAGCAGGCATGCAGATTAAGGCTATCCTAAATTCGATAGAGAAACACAAGGGCTTTGTATATACCGATGTTGTTTGGGACCCTTCCGTAGCCGACAAGACCCTACTTATTGACGTCCGACCTCGTAGCGGCAGTAGGGGCTACTGCTCTGGCTGCGGTGAACGCTCCCGAACCTACGACACTATGAAGCCACGCCGCTTTCAGTTCGTCCCGCTGTGGGGCATCATCGTGTTCTTCGTCTACGCTATGCGTCGCATTGATTGCAAGGCGTGCGGCGTAACCGTAGAAATGGTGCCGTGGGCGGATGGCAAAAAACGGATCACTAAGACATTTGGGTGGTTCTTGGCGACGTGGGCGAAGCGGCTATCCTGGAAAGACACGGCCGAGGCCTTTCAAACAAGCTGGGACACGGTATTCCGTGCTGTTGAATGTGCAGTTGACTGGGGCCGCGCACGCATCGACTTGTCCGGCGTCACTGCCATCGGGGTTGACGAGATTATGTGGCGTCGCGGCCATGAGTATCTTACGCTGGTTTATCAGATAGATTCCCGCTGCAAGCGGCTGTTGTGGATCGGACAGCATCGATCCGAAGAGACGATCAAATCCTTCTTCACCTGGTTTACACCCGAGCGCGCTATGAAGCTTCAGTATATTTGCTCTGACATGTGGAAGCCCTACCTCAAGGTGATCGCCAAGCGGGCATCGTCGGCCATCCACGTCCTAGATCGCTTCCATATTATGGCGCACTTTTCAAAGGCGATTGACGAGGTTCGAGCTGACGAGGTGCGCAAGCTGAAGGAAGCGGGCAAGGAGCCCATTTTGAAGGGCTCTCGCTGGTGCTGGCTGAAGCGACCTGAAAACCTCACCAAGAATCAGGAGGCGACGCTTGCTGACCTCGTGCGCATGAACCTCAAGACGGTGAAGAGCTACCTTCTCAAGGAGGACTTCCAGAACTTCTGGGAGTACACCTATCCTGGTGCTGCGGGTCGCTTCCTCGATCGATGGTGCTTTCGGACGATGCGCTCGAAGATTGAGCCGATGAAGAAGGTTGCCAAGATGCTGCGCAATCACCGCGAGCTACTGCTAAACTGGTTTCACGCAAAAGGAGAGATTTCTGCTGGAGTTGTCGAAGGCATGAACAACAAGGTCAAAGTGACTACCAGAAAAGCATACGGATTTAGGAGCTACCGGGCCATAAGTCTCGCGCTATATCACAACCTTGGCGGGCTACCCGAACCAGACTTCACCCACAGATTTTGCTGACGAGGCTTAAATACTAACAAGACACAGCTAGAGTATTCGGGGTGGTTTTGATTACTGCGGTGTGTAGTGGGTGGAGGATTGCTAATGACCATCAGGTACACTCATCCAGCTAGTGCGAGTGGCGATAAGATTATCTTAATCATTGGTGCCGGTTTTGCTGGGCTAAATGCAGCTAAAGTCTTAGCCAATCAACCCGGTGTGCAAGTGATTCTAATCGATAAGAAGAATCACCACGTATTTCAACCACTGCTGTATCAGGTTGCTACTGCGGCATTAAACCCCTCTGACGTCGCTATGACAATCAGATCGCAATTTACTAGAAGTGAGCGAGTGGCAGTGCATTGGGGTATAGTCACTGCTGTCAATTTGGACGAGAAGTACGTGACGGCTTCCGATACTAGTTTAGCGCTCGAGACCCATATAGAAGTTCACTACGATTATTTGATCGTCGCTTGCGGTGTGCAGCACAGTTATTTTGGCCATGCAGAATGGGAACCATTCGCTCCTGGTTTAAAGACCATCGAGCACGCCACGGAGATAAGACGTCGATATTTGGCGGCATTCGAAAGAGCCGAAAATATCCCGGATCCAGCTGAGCGTGAACCGTACTTGACCTTTGTTGTGGTGGGGGGAGGGCCGACGGGAGTTGAGCTAGCAGGTGCTATGGCCGAGATTAGTAAGACCGTGATCGTCAACGATTTTCGCCATATAGACCCGTCTCAAGCGCGCGTCCTCCTAATCGAGGCAGG
Organism: uncultured Pseudomonadota bacterium; assembly: GCA_903928445.1. Lineage (GTDB taxonomy): Bacteria > Bdellovibrionota_B > Oligoflexia > Oligoflexales > CAIYRB01 > CAIYRB01. Next base: position 2,348 of record CAIYRB010000071.1, read on the forward strand.
ACCGCGAGTTCTGCCGGCTTTCGCAGAAGAACTTTCAAAAAAGGCTGAGCGTGACCTGTGCGCATTAGGCGTCGAGGTGTTGACGTCCACACGTGTAGATCAAGTCGGACCCGAGGGGGTAAGTGCGGGTGGTAGATTGATTCCGTCCCATTGCGTGGTGTGGGCTGCGGGTGTGGAGGCGGCCAAACTTAATTTAACGCCGACTCCGCAACGAGATCGTGCCGGACGTATTTTGGTCGGTCCGAGTTTATCTCTGCCTGATTATCCCAACGTCTTTGTTGTTGGTGATATGGCAGCGGTGGAGGCGTCTCCGGGTCAAGTGGTGCCAGGAGTGGCACCGGCAGCGATTCAGGAAGGGCGCAGTGCTGCTCGCAATATTATCAATTTACTCGGGGCTAAACCGGTGGAGCGATTCCGGTACCGTGACAAAGGTACGATGGCGACAATTGGCAAGAAGAGAGCGGTCGTCGAGTCAGGCAAGATTAAGTTGGCCGGGGTGATTGCCTGGTTTGCGTGGCTGGTTATCCATATACTCTTTCTGGTCGGATTTAAGAATCGCATTGCCGTCCTACTGCAGTGGATATGGAGCTACCTGTTCTCCAAGCGGGGAGCGCGTCTAATCACTGATGAAAACTGGCAGACAGCAGGTGCGGCAGCGAAACCAGGTTCGCAAGCAAAGTGAATAAAAGTTGTAGCAATTTTGGCTAGGCGCAAGCTTAGTGTAACAGCGGCACTGTTGCGGTGCTAGTAAACTGCCCGGTAAAATTAGTTTCGTGTTTATACGACTTGCGGACGGCGCGGTCCGGATTCAGTAATGAGCCTGAGTCGACACTTATCCACGATGACCGAAGTTAGGGCTTGTTAAAAAATAACTGACAGGTTTCTAACTTGAGGATAACCTACATGAATCGATTCTTTAAAGAAAAAACTTGAGTCCTTACTGCCCGTCTTGAACGAGCGTGGGCGACGCCTTGCGCTAGCAGCTGAAGCAC
>CAIYRB010000072.1 GCA_903928445.1 uncultured Pseudomonadota bacterium
CATCAATCAGCGCGACCGCATTTTTATCGGTGACGACCATCAGCGTGCCTCCGGGCAGAATATCACCCGCAGCGATCACGACTCCTTGGCCGAGGACTGGTCCCCCGGTCCATTGACCAGCAATCTTTCCCTCCTGGCCAACGCTCACTAGGGTCACCGAAAAATACTCGTCGACGAAGGCATAGAGTCCTTGGGCTTCATCTGCGGCCGCTGACTTGATCGCGCCAGGAGATTTTTTCACACTCGTTCTCGCCCCATCATAGGGATTGATGACGAAGAGTTCGCGATCTTCAAAGGTAAAGTAGAACTTGCCCCCGGGCCCAGCAAACCACGAATCGGTCCGCGCTGGCACCGGCAGGACTGCAGACGTCTGCACCTCGGAATTACCCGCTTTGACAACGTCCATCCGGGCCGCATAGATATCGTAGCCGTAGAACACCGGCGCTCCACCACTGGTAAAAAAGCGCCAGGCAGGTGGGTCCTGATTGACAGATGCACCGATCACTCCAGGGGTCGTTGGCTGCACTCCTGGAGTCGTGGCGTTCGATCCGCCGCATGATGCTTGGCTAAGCGCTGCGATCAGGGTCAGAGGCAAGACCAGTTTTTCCAATTTAATAGCCATAGCTTACTCCCCATAAAATTGATTCGACCACGCTCTTCTGCTCAATTCCAAGTCCACTGATTTTGTACGGTAGGTACTGCAATGAATAGGTGCCATTGACAAACAGGCCGTAGGTCAAGGGCACGTGCAGAGCCAATTCCAAATACGCACCGACGGCGTTTTTGGATCCTTTGTAGGTATTGAAATCATCCTGTAGCGCATGTTTGACCACACCACCACCCAAGCCGGCCATGACGCTATAGTGAATAGGCGACAGCCAGTGATCCGTATCGCCACTGAGCAAAAGGTCTCGCCACTCAAGGCCAGGATAAAGCAGCTGACGATTAAATCCCGCCGCGACACCGGTCGAACTATCGCCACCGGACTCCCTGATATAGCGTAGGGCTAAACCGAAACGTGATGTCGGGCGCTGGTAATAGCTGGCACTAACGTTGATCACGTCAGTATCCTTGTCGACGAAACTACTCGACCTGAAACGACGCGACTCGCTTTGTGTACCGATAGTGATGCCGACGCGTAGGCGATAGAACGGTGAACTCCAATCGCTCGACTCCAGGAGAATCGCTTCCGCTCGCATCGCCTCAATGGCGTAGGCTGCTCCCAGCACATCGAGGAAGTCCCTGGCACCATCTTTGCCAGTAAAAGGTCCCATGGCGCCAACATCACCGATGTCCTTGCCATTCCAGGACAGAAGGTGACCAAATTCATGGGTTATCAACTGAATGCGATCGGCGCTGCTCATGTCGCGAAAGCGGTTCTCATCGATCAAGATTCGCTGGTTGGACTTTTGCGTGATGGCGTCCACGGCGCGGCTCGAACCCTTTTCATTCAGTCCGTTCGCCACCCATTTAAACGTGACGCTGGACTTTTTGAATAATAATTTATTCAAGTCAGCCGCATGGGACTTAATAAAGGCGGCACAAAAGGCCACCTGCGCGTGGTTCAAATCACTGAGCAGCGCACACTGCTTTGAATTACCATAGCAGGCGCAGAGCTCTTCGTCCGACTTTAGCGCCTGCTCGTTGGCCGCGGCGATTGCACCTAGTGTCGAGTGCAGCACTCCGTCCATCAGGTTGCCGCCGTTGCCGATAAAGGTCGACGCATAAGCAGACGCGGGTTGGATCCAAATAGAGAGCAGGAGTAGAATTCTTGACATCATGGCTTCGCCTCACGAGGTTTTTTTAGGCAGATCGATCTTCGTCCCGCCGGTCGGTGTCAGATGAACGATGAGCTGATAGAGTCGACGGTCGACCTGCGCATGATCTTCCGCAAACTTTTGGATGCGTTCGGCAAACTCGCCGATCATCCCAACCATTTCCATGTAGCTGTTGGCATCCAAGGGTAAAATCATCGCCTGAGCCAAACGCTCGTTAACATCAAAGGTGGCAAGACCATGCTGCGCGATGCTGAGCGCTTGGTGGTGAAAACGCTTGATGTAGACATCGGCCTGCGCATCAGGCACGACCGCGAGCGGCTCGGCTTCGACCAGTTGTCCGTGCGCATTTACTTTGATATAGCCATGATGACGAAGAAATTTGATGGCTCGCTCAATGCGCCGCTCGCTGGCGATACTAGCGAGTTCGATAAACAAACCGCGTAGACCACCTCGCCGCACTGACTCCAGACGAATGGCGTCCTTGACATAGGGATTGAGCCAGTCCTTAAGCAGGGACGAAGACACGCGACGCCGCCGACCGGTCTGCCTAGGCTCAGGTTCGACCTCGACCTTTGCCGACGGCGAGTCACCCTCAAGCAGCATCTTGACCTGCAGCCGTTCCTTTGGGTTGAGACCAAAGATGTGGCAAAAGCTCGTCAGTCGATCGAGCGTTAGTTGCCGCTTGCCGCTGAGGACCAGGGACACCAACGCCGGAGAGCAGCGATGTTCGTGACGGCTTGCCGCGGCCACCGAGAAGCTCGGATCGAGCTCACGGCGAAACCTGGCCATCGCCCTGAGATAGGCCGGCAGGTCTGGGTGCTGATGTAGCTGAGGGCGTTCCATGTGATTGCTCCTTCCACAACTCTATCGGCATTTTCTCTGTAAATCTTGATACTAGTATGAATCATAACTTTACTTTGTAAACGCCTTGGCCGTCACCAACGCGGCAAGCTAGCGACATCTACAAGGTTTTTTTAGCCACGAATGGTTCACCCTGGCCGAAGATAGGCGCACCCAGACCCCCCTATTAGGTAGCTTTAGACTGGCCATGGGCCAGGTGAGATACGCGAGACAAAGGTGCCTAGCGCCACCTCTTGCGCTAATATGGGAAGCGTCTCGCCTATTCCTTGCTACGGAGCTGCTTATGCCCAGTGTCGCTCACTACCGCCGCGTGGCGGCTACGTCCTTGCTCGCTTTGACCCTCTATGGCTGCAAGGGTGTACCTAACCCAACCACAGGAAGCGACGGTGGGGGCGGCGGCGGCGGCGGTAACGGCAATGGCGCCAACGCTAGCCCCAGCGCAACGTATTCCTTTCTCGGCACCTGGGGAGGAGTCTACAAAAATTCCGACACCGGCGCTGAGCTGCGCCAAACTGAAGCCAGCGCAAGCTTCCAAGCACTCAGTACCGACGCCGGTACCTTTCGCATCGACCTGCCGCAGCTAAACAACGTCTATGTGACCGGGACCTATCAGATCTTCAGCCAAGCGTCGTTATTCCTGCATATCGCTCAGTCAACCATCTCGACCCTAGGCGAGGCCAATTCAACGACCGAGATCAGCTACACCCTACTCGGCAGTTCACTCGAGTTGCACAACGAACGAGTCAGCCTCAAATTCCTTCGTAGTGGCGCCGCGCCGAACGGCCAAGCAAATGGCTCGGGCGGTGCTCCAGGCGGTGCCAATGGCAATACCAATGGCGCCGCCGATCCGGTCTACGGTCAATGGCGCTGCACCGACCATCTCGGTTACCAGTGGCAGGCTAACCTCCGCGACAACAGCCTGTTTCATATCCAGATCTCAGACACCAAAGCCGAACGCGGCATCATCTGGCTGCAGGGTTCACTCAGCATCACAAGGGCTCCGGGAAGGCCCGATGTCGAGCTCAAGGTTCTGGACACCGACATCAAGCGTTACAACAATATGCAGCTAACCGGGGTCATCCTGCCAACCGGCCAGTTAAAGCTCACACGGCTCGGTCCACAAGGTGAAGACATGATCTGCGACCACAGCTAATCCCAGGACGTTCAATCACCGACGACGCCAGTAAATGTCTATTCATAGCTTCACCTACCAGTAAGGTTGATTACATGTTGCGCCTCAACGCTAAAGGGAACATCCAGACCACCCGCTCGGTGAGATTTTGGTTGGCCCCCCTGATGATAGCCTTAGCTCCCTCCCTGCAATTCTGCCAAACCGTAAATTCACACCAGAGTTCCGTAGCCAATGCTGATACCGACAGCCCCCACCCCATCACCGAGCTCAACAGCTCCGTCATCGCCGTCGGCGACGGTGACTGGCAATCCGATCGATGCGTTCAGATGGTCGACCGAGCAAGCAAGTATAAGCAAAGCAAGATTATGTTCGTACCAACCTTGTTTTGGGTTCAAACCGGTGATGGACCAATCGACCACTATTGCTACGATCGACGCCAGGACAGCAGCGGCCGGTTTCAATGCGACGCTGCCGACAACCAAAAGATCTTGGCCTTTAAAAACGCTATGCAGCGCTGCTTCAAGCGGGCCATCGATGCGGGCCTGTCGATTGCCGTCACGCCGCATCTGGACGATGGGACGGGTCAAGGACGCTGGCGTAATATCTTAAACTTTGATCCGTTGGACAAACGAAGTGGTTATAGCTATGCGGACGCCGTGATCTACCCGATCGCCGACGCACTAAACGCCGCAGCTGCTGACCAAACCGACATCTACTTCGGCATGCAGGGCGAGATGAGTGCCACGGTCTTCAGGCACCCAAGCAGCTGGAGAAGCCTCATTGCAATTATCAAAGACCGCGTCGGCAAGGATCGCTCGACCTTATTTAAAGGGCATATCCAAGTCGGCGTCAGCACTAATTTCAACAAGCTGTGTGGCTGTATCGGCTTAGATATCGTCGATCCGCAAGAATTTGTCAGTCAGTACCCAGTCCTCTGGCAGAAAGTGCAGGGTGAATTTGATCTCACCGAAGTAGCTGCACTCTTTGACGCGGTCGACTACGTTGGCATGTCGTCCTACCCATCCCTCCGTCCCAACTTCCCCACCTCCGAAATCGAAAATGCCATGTCCCAATTTGACTTTGAGTTCCAATTCTTTGGCTTAAGCCTCCAAGGACTGATGCAACACGGCAAAAAGATCCACCTATCCGAATATGGCGTCGGTGGTGGCAGCAGCCAAAATGGCAACGTCAAGGCCAGCAAAGCCGTCGATGCGGCTAAATTCCCCTTCTTCGGGGTCTTTGGAGCCTATAGTTCGGTATCGGATCCATGGGACCCGAGTGACCAAAGCGGCAGCCGCGAGGTGCGAGACTATCGACGCTATTTTTATACCAAAACCCTTGAGTACCTGCGCCATGAACGCGCCTATAAATACCGGGTCGATGCGGCCTTCTTGTGGGACCAAAGCTCCTGGGATATTCAGGGAATCTATCCCGAAAGCTCCACCTCGCAGGGAAGCTTTCGCGACCAAGCATTGGTCGATTTGATCAACCAACACAATAGCGATGCCATGTCAGGGGTAGTGCCAAAGCCTGAATGCACGGACGTACCGCCCGATGCAACTAGTAGCTGCAGCCAGCAAATGTAGACGTCGCCTTTAAAGGCGTGGAGCAAGACCGCTTCGAGATCTGCCCAGGTATGTCTAAACAGCTGCGCCTGATGGGCCGCATTGCACCTGAATTTATTTTCAAGCAAATGTCCCGCACGGTCGAGCGGATGCTTAAGAGCGACCATGCACAAACTGAATGAAGACGGCGACAGTGCAACTAAAAGACGCACATCGCCCCCGGGGCCGCCGCCCGCTGCCTGGCACCAAGCAAACTGACCGAGCGGCTAGACGCGAAAGCCATCACGCCTGGTGCAGATATTCTCAGACGAGACGCATCGGAGCCGCCCAAATTGCACGCTTATTGCATGGACCCCTAGCTTAAACCACCTAGGAGGTCCTATGGCACTCTTTAAGAACCGCAGCGAAGCTGGCAAGCTGCTGGCAAAGAAGCTCGACACGCTACAATCCTTAAAAGCGGAAAGTGGTGTGATCGTCCTCGCCCTACCGCGCGGCGGCGTACCCGTCGCCTATGAAGTCGCTGAGACTTTGGTCGTCCCCCTTGATCTATTCACGGTGCGCAAGCTTGGCGTTCCAGATCATGAGGAGTTAGCGTTTGGTGCGATAGCCAGTGGTGGTATCCAGGTTCTTAATCAAGACGTGATCGACTCCTGCAGCGTCACCGGTCATGAGATCGCGGCCGTCACGCGTCGCGAAGAGCAAGAACTCGCCAGGCGGGAGCTTTGCTACCGCGCTGGTCGGCAGCCCCTGAGTGTGCATCATAGATATGTGATCCTCGTCGATGACGGACTCGCCACCGGCTCGACCGTGCGCGCGGCCATCCGTGCTTTGCGGCGGCAAGAACCAAAAGGCATCATGGTCGCTGTTCCCGTTGCGCCGCTCGCAACCTGCAGGGATCTACGCAATGAAGCGGATCATGTCATATGCCTGCACACGCCAGACCCCTTCGTCGGCGTCGGGGCACACTATGAGGACTTTAGCCAAACCACCGACGATGAAGTCCGCGAGTATTTGCAAGCAGCAGCGCCTAAGATCCTGGACGGGCAAGGATTTAAACCTTCTCTGGCACCAGCCGATGGATGCGCAGCATCATCGCCAGCAAGGGGTCGACTTTGTCATCAGTGACCAGGTGGCCCTCGACATTAAGAGTGCCCAGAGAGTGAGCGAACGGGATCACGACGGACTGCTGACCATCGGTGATGAACAAACCTGGTCGCGACGTATTGTGATCTCTCAGGACCCACAGCGGATGCGTTTTGCTAGTGGCATCGAACATCTGCACTGGCGCGACTTCCTAGCTGTATTTGATCACCGAAGGCGTCGGCGAATATAAACCGCTCGAAAAGGCAATGCTTCTACCGCATGGCGCTACGGTCGGCATCTGAGACCGGCGCCATTCTACAGATCATTCG
>CAIYRB010000073.1 GCA_903928445.1 uncultured Pseudomonadota bacterium
GCCATCAATAGTCTGATGGCGCACGGTTATCTTTATCAAAAGCAGCCAACGTTTTTTGACACCGATCATCGGAGCTATCTATCCACTTATAGCTACTGCGATCCAGGTATCGTCAGTTACCTGCAAGGTACCCTACAGGTTGATAGTCGTGACCTCGGACCGCGGGTGAAAGGCGTCTGCCATGCACGCCTCCATTCCATCTGCAGTAATCTACCGGTAAAATCCCAGTTGAGTTATTACAAGCCATTCACCACAGCCGGGAAAACTGTGCGCATGCTTGCCGGAGAGGTTGATTTTGTTGTTCAGATTGGCAAGCGTGTGATTCCGATCGAGGTTAAAGCCGGTATCCAGATTACTGGCCAGGATGTGCCAGAACTCTGTCATCTCATCGATGGCCGCGATCTACCGTTCGGGATCGTGTTCTATGGTGGGATACCCAAACTCGATCTGCACCGGCGGCTGGTGTTTTTGCCGTGGTTTTTGCTGTGAGCGGCTCACCAAAGGCACAACGGGCCGATGTCACTTAGTTTAGGGGCCGCTCGGCATCGACGGCCATCGGCGGCGTCATGCCGCGGCAGCCAGAGCATTGAGACTCAGAAATCGGGCCCAATAAGATGGACGCGACCATTTTCAATGCTTCGTCTCATTTCTAGACGCTTCAATGTGACGGCTGATCGTCTCTAGAAGAAGCTTGTGGTTGATCGGCTTCGTCAAGTGATCGTTGCATCCAACTTTTATCGCACGGTCTCTATCTTCACGCATCGCTGCCGCGGACAGTGCCAAGATCGGCTTCTTGAAACCGCGGTGACGAAGCTCCGCGGTCGCTTCAAAGCCGTCGCACACGGGCATTTGCAAATCCATCAGCACAAGGTCGAAGTCATTCTGCATCGCCTTCTGGATGCCTTGTTCGCCATCTTCCGCCAGCGTCACACGGGCTCCACTGCTCCTGAGGATCTCACTGATCAGCACTTGATTGTCCGGCACGTCTTCAACCACCAGGATCTCGATCCCGCTAAGCGCCGTGCGATCGCCCGCAATCCACAGCACCTCGGCGCCATCATCCGACAGTGCGCCGCCGCCGATCCGATAAGACCCTTCTGCTAGCGGCGTCTCGATGGTGACTGTAAAGACCGATCCACTCCCAAGAACGCTCTTGGTCAGGATGACGTCACCACCGAGCGCTTGCGCCAGGCGCCTCGCCAGAACCAGCCCAAGCCCCGTGCCGCCAAACCTTCGGGTTGTCGAGCTATCGGCCTGCATAAATGGCTGAAAAAGGTGCCCACAATGTTCAGGAGCAATGCCTCGTCCCGTGTCCGCTACTGAAAACTCAATTTTCGCAGCGCTGCCGGCGCACGGCTTGTGTAGCTTGACTACGACATCGACGCCGCCATCGGCCGTAAACTTCACTGCGTTGCCCACGATATTGATCAAGATCTGCTTTAAGCGCACAGGATCGGAGACGATTTTTTCGGGCACTTCCCCTTCCGAGACGATGCGGAGGTATATTCCTTTGGCCCAAGCTTGCTGTCCGATTAACGTCGTCACATCTGCCATAATCCCTGGCAAGGAACAGGGAATGCGTTCGATGACCAGCTTTTCCGCCTCGACCTTCGAAAGATCGAGAATGTCGTCGATCAATTGGGTGAGGAGCTTGCCATTGCGTCGAATCGTGCTCGCGAACTGCTGGCGCTCTACCTCTGAGGTCCTTGGATCCAAAAGGAGATCGGTGAATCCCATAATGGCAGAGAGAGGCGTGCGGATCTCGTGGCTCATGTTGGCGAGGAAATCGCTCTTGGCCTGATTGGCCGATTCAGCGCCCAATTTCGCTAGATGTAGCGATTCTTGATGAGCCAACAATTCGGCGTTGGACCGCTCTAGTAGTTCCGCCTTATTGCGGGCGGAAAGAGCCTTGTCGGCGGCGGCAGCTGCGGCCCGATGGTCGAGCTCCTGTTGGAGCAGCTCTTTCTGCCGTTCGAGATCCTTGGATGCCGTAATATCGCTTAGCGTGGCGCGCCTTACCAGCGCGCCGTCCTCGGTAGCCTTCGTTGCTGTTGTATGCAGGCGTACCCAGAATATCGATTTATTCTCACGCAACATTCTAAGATCGGACACCTGTGGGGCACCAGTTTCAGAAAGTTTCTTGGACTGAAGGTAATAGAGGTCCTGATCCTCGGGGAGGATAAAGCGGTTGAGCGGCTTTCCTAGCAAGATCTTCTTCGGCCGTCCCAGCATAGCCCCGGCCGTAAGGTTAGCCCCCAGGATCAGGCCGTGCTCGCTGAGGGTGACATAGCCTACCGGGGCTAGATCAAAGAGCTGGAAATAATGCTCCTTCGATGCCTCCAGTTCCAGCTGTGTCCGGCGCAGTTCCTCGTTTTGCATCTCTAACTCGATTTGATGCACGTGTAGCTCGTGCACCATCCGCTGCGTTGCTGCGGGTGACAGCGTCTCGACCTGTTCCGGCGCCTGGGCGGCCATAGTCCGGTAGGCCGCTTCGGCCTGCTGACGCAACGCCGACCCTGGATCAACTTTCAAGAAAGCCTGCCTATCCGGCGCCGGGGCGGCGTCTGCCGTGCCTTTTTTCTTGCGGTTCATGTATTGTCTCCTGGGATCACCCGTTCCGTAGTTGCTATTGCATACATAAGACCGGCCTTATTCACCAAGGCAGTTGATGTTATCGAGATAACCACGACAGCGCCTTGTTTGGTGAGCCGTTGGGTTAAGTATGGCTCCAGAATCTCAGACTTACTGAGCTGGACTAGTTTGGCCAACGCTTTCTCTCGGAACTCGGATGGGATCCTGTCGCGCACGTTCATTTGCAGCGCCTCGGCTTCGCTCCAACCGTACATTCGCACCGCGCCAGGGTTCCATGCCTGGATTCTGCCATCCATATCCTGCATGGTGATAGCATCCTGCGCATCGTGTACGACCACTGCCAGGCGCAGCAGATTATCGGCTCGGTGCGCCTCCTCCTGCGCCCGCTTTAGCTCGGTAATGTCAACAAACGAGATAACCGCCCCTTCGATGACGTTTTCCAGCGTGCGGTAGGGCTGAATGCGCATCGTGTAAGACTTGCCTTCCTTTGTTAGTACAACTATTTCTTTGGCCACCAGCGTGTTCAGCACCGCCTGCAAGTCCTCCACAAGTGAAGAGTAATTCACTAGGTTGGAGGCGACGTGAGCGACAGGCCGTCCGACGTCGCTCAGAATCAGGTTGATGAGCGTGCTGGCGGCGGGAGTGAAACGCAGGATGCGAAGTTGATGATCGACAAACACGGTGCCTATGCCTGTGCCTGCCAGTAAGTTGTTCATGTCGTTATTGGCCCGCGAGAGATCCGTCACCTTGATTTGCAACTCGGCATTAACCGTCGCCAGTTCCTCGTTGACTGACTGTAATTCTTCCTTGGAAGTCTCCAGTTCCTCGTTGGTAGATTGCAATTCTTCGTTGACCGACTGCATTTCCTCGTTGGAGGATTGTAAGCGGTCCGGCATCCACGTCTCCTAGCCGCCCGTTACGTTTGCTAGGTTGCCATTCGTCAACACATAGACGGAGGGTTCAGCAGTGGCCGGAAAGACAGCAAAGGCAGAGATCA
>CAIYRB010000074.1 GCA_903928445.1 uncultured Pseudomonadota bacterium
CCAATGGCGCGAAAGGTGCCTTGTGGCCGACGCGTCTGTCGTTAATGTAGTTGTTTCTTTCGATTCAGCATCTTAGCGGGAGTGACTGACCCCGTAGGCGCTTAGCGAGAGTGACTGACCCCGTAGGCCCTTTCGCGCCATTGGGCCTCCTTTCGATTCAGCATCTTAGCGGGAGTGACTGACCCCGTAGGCCGCAAGGATCGCCACCGACGAGCTTGATCCGATCCGGTCAGCTCCAGCGTGCACCATGGCAAGCACGGACTCCAAGGTGCGGATGCCACCCGAGGCTTTGAGCTGCATCTTGGGATGATTCACTAGGGCACTGCGCATCAACACAAGGTCCTCGGTCGTTGCCCCACGTGGGCTAAATCCAGTACTGGTCTTGACGAAGGCGGCGCCAGCTTCGGCCGACCATAGGCTCAGCTCCTGAATCTCGCTTGGCGCAAGATAAGCGGTCTCGATGATGACCTTGACGGGTACTCCCCGCGCCGCCCGCACCACGGCTGCGATCTCATGACGCACTGGGGCCTTGTCACCGCTGCGGTAGTAGCCGCTATTGATGACCATATCGACCTCGCGGGCACCCTCGCCGATCGCCCGCAGAGTCTCATCGATCTTGATGTCGGTACGATTGGCACCAAGCGGAAAACCGACCACGGCCACCGGGAGCACAGTCGACCCAGCGACGCGCTTAGCGACTAAAGACACATAGCAAGGATTGACGCAGACCCCGGCAAAGCCATGCTCCAGGGCCTCCTCGGTCAGCTGCTGCACTTGGGCGGGAGTCGCCTCTGGCTTTAGCAGGGTGTGATCGAAGAGCGCCGCAAAAGCACTCGGACTTAGTGTGGTAGGCGGTAAAGTCGTCATCTCGACCTTTTACGCCGAAGGCGTCAGCGGTGCAATAGGGGTCAGCTGACGCCGCAAGGTCTGCGTCACGCGCTCGATGAATTGCGTGCTGGTGACCAGCGCCTGCCTAGCATCGATGGTATAAATGATGCGCAACGATGGTCCGGCCTGATCGGCAGTCAAGGCGGCCTTGACCATGCCCAGCCACTGGCTGCGACCCGCAACGGATGTGGTTTGACACCAGACGAGGGTCTGCATCTGAGCGCTCCCAGCGTAGAATTGATTGACCAAGGGGAGCGGGCTCTGACCTGCAGCCACGGCACCTTGGCAGCGGCTGGTGATGGTGAGACGTTCCACCGCCGAGTCTGCATCGGCCTCGCTGCTGGTACCATCGAGCGCTGCGACCAATATGGCCTCATGCAGGCCCGCGCCAGGGGCGAGGTTCAGCTCAATGAAGTTGCGCGGCAGCGACGCGGCGCCAGCGGCAAGCTGATCAGCGCTGGACGGCGTTGCGTCGCAGTAAAGAGAACCGTCCGCGGCGGTGACCTGCCGCTGATAGCTAGCCGTGCAGATACCATTGTTGGCGATGATCGAGCCTCCACCTGGCAACAGCAGCATGGTGTGAATGACGCCATTATAGGTCTTATCCGTCGCGAAGCCAGAGACCAAGGAGGTGCCGGGGACGGTCATGGCGTAGTAGGAACCGACCTGAAGGAAGCGGCTTTGGTTGGCCACCGAGGCGGGAGTGGTCGGCTTCACCAAGACCGGCAGGTCAACAACCGACGTCGGCAGGGTCACCGTCGCCGCCAAGCTTTGGACGACTCCCGGGATGGTCGGGGCGATTCCGTCGACCATATCGCTGTAAAAGGTGACGAGCAAGGGGTGCGCATCGACCCGGCCATCGGTTCCCCGGGCGCGGATGGCAATGCTGTAGCTCATGCTGTGGGCCAAGCGACCAAAGTCGTAGCCGGCGCCGGCATTACAGGGCATCCAGCTCCACTGGCCGCCAACTTGGCAGTCAAAGCTGGCGCTTGGGTCGTTGGCGACGACCGCGATCCGGAGGCTGGTAGCCTTAAGATGCGCCGGGATGATCGTCCCATCGACCAAGCGCGTGATCAGAGGAGCTGCAACCTTAGGGGCAGGCGCCGGGCTCAGACCAAGGGGCGCCGCCTGCGCTACTGGGTAGGGATTGGCATCGGACGGGCTGTCCTGGGTTTTACCACCAATGAGATCCTTAACTTGGCCGCAACCAACGGCCGCAGCTGTCAGCCAAGCCTGCACGAGCAGGATCGTAAGTTGTCTTTTGGTAGGCATGAGGCGCCCTTTGCCCTGTGGCAAACATGGAAAAACCTTGAGTGGCTCATTAATACTATAATATTTTTAATAATACAATAAAATTAAGACTAATTTTATAACAATTAGCGATACGCTAAAC
>CAIYRB010000075.1 GCA_903928445.1 uncultured Pseudomonadota bacterium
CACACATTTCCCACTTATCCCCAGATTCCAAGGTTGACGCCCAGTTGCTGTTCACTGCGTGAGCAGACGTTGACTAACGCGCGGCCGCGACGACCCTGCTCTAGGTGGACCATCAGCTCGTCACCATCGGCCAGTCCGATCTGCGGATGCTACCCAAGCGATCTTGCTGTCACCTTCGGAGCTGCTCGAAAGAATCCTCCGATCTTTTTGGCGCCTGCAAATATATCTGCTGCGAGAAATGGGGCAGACGCTGCCATGACGATCGGGGGCGCGTGGGGGTACTGACCTGATTGCGTCAGCGACTGGTCCTGCTGCCGCTTTGACCCCCATCGGGTATTTATATATTACCGAAGCACGGCATTTTAAAGCCCCAATATTATGCGGTTTTACTGGAACAGTCGCCAGGAAGTCGGGTATTTGGGATGAATGGGCGAGAAATAAGATTGGTATTTGGCATTTATTTAGTAAAATAAGACGGGTATATAGCAGAAATCTAAAATTTGTATTAATTACGATAGATTAACGAGATGACACCATGTACTTTCAAAGAATCGCCGAAAGCCATCTCAATGATTGGCTTGCCAAGAATAGTCGCAAGCCATTGGTCATACGCGGTGCAAGGCAAGTGGGAAAGACGGCACTCGTCCGCGCTTTTGCCGCAAATCAAAATCTCGATTTAGTCGAAATCAATCTAGAAGAAGATCGGATTAGCGAATTTGGTCGAGGCTCTTTTGATGTAAATCGGTGCATCAATGAGATTTTAGCGCTTAAAAGTAAAAGGCTGAGTGACCGCACACTAATTTTTATCGATGAAATCCAGGAAAGCGATGATGCTTACAGTCGGCTTCGGTTTTTTAAAGAGCAAAGACCAGAGATTCCAGTTATTGCTGCAGGCAGTCTCCTTGAGGTTCGCCTCAGGGAGAAAAAACAGAAAATTCCGGTGGGCCGCATTGAGTACCTTTTTCTTGGGCCGTTTGTTTTTTCGGAATTCTTACGTGCCTGCGGTGGATCTGTTCTCGCTGGTGAGTTAGAGAGCGTTAGTCCTGGCGATCATCTGAATAAACTCACCTCGTCGGTCCACGAACGGATTGTACGTTATTTGATGGACTACTTTTTTGTAGGTGGCATGCCCGAGGCGGTGTTGCAGTTTGTAAAATCGGGTGGAAGCTATGTAGATGCTAGATCCGTTCACCACCAGATCATCCAGGCGTTTCGTGAAGACGTGGACCGTTATGCCGAGGGGCATGTGGCGGACATCATCAGGGATGTGTTAGATCGCATCCCGTTTGAAATCGGCCACAAAGTTATATTTAGCCGGCTATCCCAGGCAAAATCGATACAGGTCAAGCAAGCAATTGATATTTTGGACGGTATATTTCTCCTACAAAAAGTCTATCATACTAGCGGCACTGGCATCCCACTGCGCCGAACTGAGGATCCTGACGTATTTAAAGCATATTTTCTCGACGTTGGGCTCTACAACTGTTTATTAGACGTCACATGGAACGATATTGCTGGGTTGGATTATGAAAACTTGATCTCAAAAGGCGACATGGCTGAACAGTTTGCCGCCCAGCATCTTTATCTCGGCAGCGGTAGGACCGATCGCCCCAGGGTCCATTACTGGTTGCGGGAGAAGTCGTCTGACAATGCCGAAGTGGATTTTCTGCGTTGCTATCGTCAGCAGATTATCCCAATTGAAATTAAAGCCGGCAAGTCAGGTCGGATAAAGTCATTAGTCAAATTCATGGCCGACCACGCCGCAAAGTCAAAGCATGCGATTCGATTTGATCTAGCCTACCGTGAGCGATTCGTCGAACAGGTCGATCATGGCACGACTAGCCATGGGGGCCAGGAAAGAGGCAGGTTTACGTTATTCAATTTGCCACTCTACGGGATTGAGAGGATCGATACCCTAAATAGGGCTATGTCCGGATCTCCCAACGTGAAATCGCTTAGACGATAGGTGTTTACAGTGTCCTGAGTTGCTTTGGCGATGCACGTTTTTGGCGCGAGATCCGTACACAGAGAAAGATGGGCTATGTACAGTGCCGTGGCTGGCGTCGACTATGGACGACTTGGAAAAAGTCCGCGGATCTTGCGACCGCTGCGGACTCGGGTGACGATGCCGTGCAGCAGATCAGAGAACGTCGACTTTGGAATTTTGAGCAGCTGTGCGCCAGCCTTTTGTGTCATCTGTTGAGCGAAGCGTAAAAGCGCGTACTCGAAGCGGTAAGTGACACGCGCCGGGTCCTCCGCCTAAGGAATATTCTCCTGGACCCGCCCGTGTGTCGGGCAGTGGACCTCACGCGGGTGGTAGTCCAACCACACTTCGATGCCGTGAATTGGAATGTCTCGCCAGCTGCGACTCTCTTTGGCGAAGCCGACGATCTTGCGCTTCGAGTGCTCGCTGAATGCTGCGGTATTCCCGTATCGACGATTGCGAGTTGGCAGGCTCGTGGTGCGAGATCCAGCACGATGCCGGCGAGACGCCCCATGAATGAAGGTTTAAGGGGTGAGCGGTCGCCTCAGATGCATGTCATTTATGTGGTGCGACCAGAGCGCGCTGGTGGGCTGTGGCCGAAAATTAACCTGAGAGCTGAATGGGCTCGGATCCGACTTTATCCTAAACCACCACGGCGCCATCTCACGGATTTCGTTCTGACGGCGACGGCGTTATGATGCCCTAGATACAATGGAGTTTTTGTATAGGTCCATGATCGGAAAGATCAGATCAAAGTCTCCCCACATCAACTCGCCGTCGGTGAGGGTATATTTTGTGAAGTATTTGCGTTGGAGATATTTTTGAATCTCTGGATGCTGTGAATTCTTAAGAAATGGTTCAAAATCGACGCACTGAGTGACTCCGTCTGAAAAAAAAAGTTGCAGTATGCACTGGCCGAGGTATTCCGCCTTTTCTATTTTAATCACTTTCGAGGTGCGTTTCATAATTTTCCCGCAATCTTTTTGGGCACAATTTTTTTATGATAAACAAAATAATTCACCCAGCTCTGAATTATTTCATCGGCCAAAGCTGTCACCAGACTTTTGAAGTGCTTGCCCTGTGTCGCGGGTAAAGCTTTTTTACCGGATACTTTTTGCAATTTGATACTTTGAACAATGCCTTCTTTTATCACAATCTCAATTTTGCTTTCCGATTCGCCGTACCGACCATGAACATGAATCGGCTCATGTTCGTTGGAATAGAAGAATATTATAATTCCTAGGTATTCATATAGTTTAGGCATCGCGCAACGTTCCTCCTGATTTTCGAGGCGCTAACTAGCGCACGCGAGTCGATACTCGGATCGCCCGTTCGCCATGGTACGTTATGCAGTAGCAGCCTTTCAACAGTTTGTAGTCAATTGAAGGTCGCGCTGGCTGGCATTGGCTAGCTGGAGTGCTGCTGGCTTAGGGCTATTCGACCGTATGCTACCAGTTGGGCAGGCTATTGCTTTTCCATGTAGGTCTTCAGGTTAGCGTTTTCCTGCTGCATCCCCTTCTGCAGGAAGTCGATTGTGGCCCGCTCGAGGGCACTGGCAAATATACCGGTGTACTCGAAGTGATTGACAAAGCGGACGCCCGCACCGTTAGGCAGCTCCTCGATGCGGCGACAACGCCAGCCACCGGCCCCGAAATTGGTGAACCAGGTCACATCCACCCAGCAGATCTCCTTGGGTTCGACAAATGACGTAATTTTGAGATCCAAGTGCGGACCGGAATTGGCGTAAGCTTTGACGGTCGCTCCCAGCTCTGGTTTTCCTTCAAGCCTCGGCACCCACTGATTCCATTTGCCATAATGTTCAAAATCAACAAGGACCGCCCAAACCTTCTCTGCAGTGCTATTGATCACAATGTCATACTCAATTTGTTTACTGTCCTTCGCCTTAGTGCTCTTTTCATCTGTTGACGCTGCGGACTCGACCCCTGATGTTTGCGTCTCTGTGGTCTTGCAGGCATCAATAATCGAAGCGCATACGCCTAACATGAAAATACCGACTCGCCATTTCCTAGTGACCATGTGCATCTCCATAAGTGAAAAATCAGAGCGCTTCTAGCGTGCTTGGGACGGGGGTAGAATCAAAAATGGATAGTGGTTGAACCTGGCTAATTATTTCAAGATCGGTACTTTTTGTCTCCGGAGCTGATTTGATGCCCTGCTTAAGCAAGGTCAAAATCAGACGGCTCAATGTAAGTCGCGCAAACACTAAGGTATTTATAGCATAAACACCGATCAAAATCGTCTAATTGGATCATGGACGTGAATATAATTTGATCAAAAAATTAAACATTTCTATTGATAACATTTAGTTAAAGGTAGAAATGAAGATCATACACAAGTGTCAGCGCGTTTCTTTGATCCGACGAAGTTGCCAGATGACGGTGCCTTTGGTGACGACGATCCCGGTAGATTACGTGTCGTAAATGGCGTACAATTACGACATGAAGTATGAACGATCCATAACCATCCGGAAGTCTAAGAGTTTCTTCCTGTTCGGGGCACGCGGCACCGGTAAATCCACGTGGCTACAGCAGGCTTTTAGCGAACTCGACCACCTTTGGATCGACCTGACCGACCCAGATGTAGAAAGGCGCTACAGCCGACGGCCCGGCCTCCTGCTCGATGAATGGAAGAAGCTCGCGGAATTGCGACCCACAAAAGACCCAGCGTTAGCGCCATGGATCGTGATCGACGAAGTACAGAAGATCCCAGCGATCCTTGACGTCGCTCACACTGGCATTCAGCGCCACAAAATACGCTTTGCCCTTACAGGCTCAAGCGCACGCAAACTAAAGCGCGGCGCTGCCAACATGCTCGCGGGCCGAGCGCAAACATTTCATATGTACCCACTCACTTTCGTTGAATTAGGTAAACAATTTGATCTCGACGACTTTCTGCATTGGGGAGGCCTACCGGAGGTTCAGGGAAGCAACCATCTCGATGACCGTCGCCAGTTCTTACGCAGCTACCAGACGACGTACCTGAGAGAAGAGATTCTCATCGAGCAGCTGGTCCGCCGTATCGAGCCTTTTCGCATGTTTCTGGATGTCATCGGCCAGGTCAGTGGCGAAGTCATCAATATTGCAAACATTGCCCGCGAAGCACAAATCGACCCCAAGAGTGCCGAACGCTACTTTGAAATCCTGAGCGACACTCTGGTCGGGAGTTATTTGCCGTCCTACCATCGCTCCATCAGAAAGCGCCAATTGGCCCACCCCAAGTTCTATCTTTTTGATGTCGGTGTCTGGCGCGCCATCCGTGGCGAACTGCAACTGCCGCTCGCGCCGCATACGACCCAGTATGGCCACGCTTTTGAGCACTTCATCATCCAACAGGCCGTGGCGCTCAACGAATACAGCCAGTCAGATTTCCGGCTGTCATATTTGCGCACCAAAGATGATGCCGAAGTCGACCTCATCCTAGACCGGGCCGGCCAACGACCGCTGTTCGTAGAGATCAAATCAGCAGAAACAGTCACGTCGGGAGACGTCAAGAACCTGATCGACATGGCGCGGGATGGCGAGGCCGACGCGATGGTGCTCTGCCGCACGCCACGGCCGTATCGGCTGGGTACTGCCGAGGTGCTCCCATGGCAGGCGGGATTGAAGCAAATTTTTGGACTGTAGTGGCAACACACATTTCCCACTTATCCCCAGATTCCAAGGTTGACGCCCAGTTGCTGTTCACTGCGTGAGCAGACGTTGACTAACGCGCGGCCGCGACGACCCTGCTCTAGGTGGACCATCAGCTCGTCACCATCGA
>CAIYRB010000076.1 GCA_903928445.1 uncultured Pseudomonadota bacterium
CACCCGTTCCCATCCCGAACACGGAAGTTAAGCCTCTCAGCGGCAATGGTACTGCTCTTTTAAGAGTGGGAGAGTAGCTCGATGCAGCCTTATTATACGGAAAGCCCCCGGCGCCTCACGGCACCGGGGGCTTTCTCTATTTATGTACGCTAGACGGTTGCGTGAGACTGGATCTAGGGATTGGTTAAATGCTCGACAAGCAAGCATAGACCCTTGCGTCTTTTTCCGCCTGAGTGGTTGGAGCTTCTGGCACGACACCGGTGGTGTAGTAGGTGTAACAACCTGTTGTGATGTGATGCTGAAGCGGCGAGGCACCGCCAGTGCAAGCGACTTGAGCGGCGCCATCAGCCACTTTGATCCATTGTATGACGATGCGGTTACCATCCTGCGACTGACCGCAGCTGACGAGCTTGGCCCCTGCAGCAGAGTCGTCTTTGATCGTCTGCGTCGTCAGACCCTTTTTATCCAATTCAGCGATCGCATTGGACCATGTGCAGTCAAATGCCGCTTTGCGGATATCCATGCATTTGCCGGTGTCATAGGCCCAGGTTTGGCCCTTGTCGATGCAGGCCTTCTCATCGCCGCTCCAATCCAACTTGACCTGGTCGGTGGTGCATGCAGCGGATCCCCCGGGCGTGGCGGAGGGTCCTGGTGCAGTAGCAGTGGTGCCAGGTGAGTCGGTCGAATTCGGGGTGCCTAGGGGCGCAGCGGCTGCTCCAGGAGCACCTGATCCACTCTCGTTCTTGGTGGGAGATCCCTGATTGCCGCCAAAGCGTGCGGATGAACAAGCCGTCGCGATCAAAATGAGAGCGCCTGCCGCGACGGAAATACGTGCTGCGCTCAGAAAGGATAGCTTCGGAGTGCGATTTGATTGATTTTTTTTCATGTCGGGCTGACCTCCAGTTGACTCATCGGTAAAGTTGAGGAAAATCTTAAATGTTTTTTTAACCCTTGGACCTAACGTCCTGTTAGGAATGAGATTTAGTCTTTCCAGGACGAATGTCCGCATTCCGGGGTATAATCAAAGGAGAATCACTTCTTGATATGTCCTTTCCTCTCGGCCTCTTGTCATCCGGTCTTGAAATAAAATGTTCACCAGGAGTACCCGGCGATGTCGCAACGGATTTGGCTGCCCATTGGTTTAGCATTGGCGCTAATGATGTTAGGCAGCTCCGCAAAGGCCTCGACGCAGCTGGTTGTTCCGAATGGACTGCAGGAAGATGTAAGTTTCTGGGAGCAGGTCTTTAGTAAATATGGGCCCGATGATTGCATCTTTCACGACCGCGATCATTTAAATGTGATTTACGCTGTCAAACACCTTCCTTCAGCTCCGGTGCAAAAGGTGTTTGCAGCACATCGAGCCCTAGAATCAATTCGTAACGCGCTTGTGCATCTCGCCAGTGGCGAGGAGGCGCATAACGATCTTGAACGTCGCATCGTCGGACTGACCGACGTGCGTCTGCGCTATCCTGCTTATTACCGCTTTGCCGCAAGCAATGTGCGCTGCCAACGCGGCGTCGATTTGCAGCCTAGCTTATCTAGGTCCAAGCTGCATTTGCGCATGGTAAAGAGGGTTTTGGCGGAGCAGAAATTGCCGGTGGATCTTGCTTACCTGCCGCACCTGGAGAGCGGCTATAATCCGCTTGCAAAGTCGCGAGTGGGCGCCCGTGGCATTTGGCAACTTATGCCGGCGACCGCTAGGCTATATCATTTGCCGATGGGCCACGGGGCCGACCAGCGATCGAATCCGCTTCGGTCGACTCGTGCGGCGGCAGAGATGCTGCAATCGTTCTTCGCTCAGACGGGATCTTGGCCGTTGGCGATCACCGCCTTTAACTACGGCATTAATGGGACGATGCGCGCAATAAAGCGATACGGAAGGGACTACCTTACGGTGCGAGAGAAGCATCACACGAGCGTTTTCGGCTTTGCCTCACGCAATTATTACCCAAGCTTTCTTGCGGTTCGTAACGTGGCGGCGAGGCAGGAGGGCTTGGCCGTTATGGCACCGCGTGACCCTGAGGGAGATCGTCCTTTTTGATGGGTGTCATGCTCAGCCAAAAGCCGGTGACGGCTAGGGTTAGTGAATAGCGTACCGCAGAGTCCTGAAACGCATTTTGCGTTAGGGCGCCAAGGCAGAAGGTCGTCAACGTTTGCAGCATCACCCGGCCAGCGAAGGACCCTGTCCGGCGTGCCCGCCAGGCGGCTAAAAATAGGTTGCCGAGCCACACTAGAAGAATAGTCAGCCCAAGCAGGCCACCGTTGACGGCCGCTTGAAGAAACATATTGTGGGCCTCGTACTGGCGGGGGAAATCGCCCAGACCAGCAGCCTCGTAGTATGGGGCCCGGTATTTGGTCGTGAGACCTTCACCATGGCCAAGCCATGGGCGCTGCTTTACCATGTCCCAGTTGACCTGCCAAAAGGCGACGCGATCATCGACATACTCGCCGTGGACATCATGACCGACTAACATGCCACGAAATCGTTCGCCAACAGGATTAGGGGTCAGCAGTATTGCAGCGATGACGACGACAGCTGCAGTTAGAATCTGCACTCTGAGGCGACCCTTGGTTGCGGTCCAAATATTGAACAACACCACCAAGACGGTTACGACTTCAACCATCCGCGAACGACTAGCCAGGATGGCCGCGCCAATGCTGACGGCTAGAATCCACGCGGCCGGGTGACGTGGCCAGCGCAGTAGCGCAAGGATTGCGATGGGTACAAACACCAAGCAAACGTAGCCGAAGGACATTGGATGCGAATAGAGTCCTTGGGCGCGAGGGAAGCCTAGGACTATATGAGACTGCTGTAGCTTCCATCCCCAGATGGCTTGGGAACTTGCCATGCCGCCCAGGGTGAGTGCAATAGTTGCTAAGCCCCAAAATAAGTGATTCCAATCGCGTGGCGATAGACGCGGTTGGCCAAAGCATACTGCGGCCGGGATAATGGCCCAGATGATGTGGCCGAATAGGTAATGGATGCTTCTTGGGTCAGGGTTTTCCGGGTTGAGCCATGTGGAAGCGATTTGGCTTCCTAGGTAGGCGAAGGTCGTAAACAGATAAACCCGATGCTGACGCCAAAGATCAAGCAGCGGCAGTTCGTGGCGCTGCAACCACATCAGCGTGATCAGCATGATGCCTATAACGCTGGCACCGATGTTATGGCCTGCGACCCCCAAGGGCAGGATGCCCAGCAGCAGAAACAACGGAATGCGAACGATAGGGGCTATGGGTATCGGACCTGATGCAGACAAGGATCCTCCTTTAATGGGCCGAGTAGAGTGAATCATCCCACCCGGTACCAGGGAGCACAAATACTAAAACTGGCTTAAATCGACAGGCCCGCTGTCAAGTTGGCAAAGAGGCCCTGAAATTCGCGATTGTAGCCAAGTTCCAGGCCAAGTCCGGGCAGGGTGAATTCCTTCAAGTAAAAATAGGCGCCGATCCCAAAGGCGTCATAGTGGACGATGGTGTCGCCAGGTCCTCGCATGCGGATCATGCCCCTATCATTGAACAATCCGCTGGTTAGGGTGCCCGATTGATAGGTTTGCAGTGGAATCTGATAATCGAGGGCAAGGGCGTCGTAGTGATCCGCCCAGGCACTCTTTGTTTCGATGCCGCGTAGCCCCCGCGTACCGCCCAATCGGTAGGCGTCTTCGTGCCCGCCACCACGGACTCCACCGCCGCTGATTTGAATCTGAACGGCATGTCCATTGAACGCCAGATTCTCCCAATTCATCAGGTAATCGGCGTTTCCAGCCGGATGCATGGAATCCGTGCGCCAAGCTTGCTGGGTCACGTTTAGGCGTAGGGTCAGACCTTGATTGCAGTAAAAAGCAAAGTCTTTATTTGAATATTCTGCCACGACATTGCCAAAGCCAAACGAATGGTCATTGGGTGGGACAAAGGCATCGATACGGTAGTAGGTCCGGTCGCGAAAGCCGACATGCCCCTTCAGGCTAAATTGGTTCCAGCGGTAGCCGGTGCCGGACAAAAAGCCGTTGGTGGTTTCAGCAAAGCTATCGACCACTGTTTTGCGTCGATATTGAATCAAGTTTTCTCTGGTATGGTCCATAAGGGCCTCGCCGCCCCAGTCCGAGTAGAGCACCGAAGGATCCTGATAATAGCCGAAAAAACTCACTCCTTGGTTCGCCAACGAAGCGCCTGATGCGACCGTTTTGCCCATGCCGAGGAAGTTAGATTCGAGCATGATCACACCAATTTTTCGCGATTGACCGGTATCGACCTGCAGGTAGGGAATGGGAATCAGGGTCGTGCGCTCTTTTACCTCAACCGTAATATGACGTCGCGCGGCTATAACAGTGACTTCGGAAAAGATCTTGGTATTGAGCAGACACTGGCGGAGCAGGTGCTCAATTTCGGAAGTCCCCGCGCCCAGACGAACCTGCGTCAGGCAGACCCGAGTCAGGTGATCAATATAATCGCTTCTGGTGCGGATGTTGCCGCTTACCTCTAGGCCAAAAGCTTGACCCTTTCCCTGACCTTCGGCTTGTGCCAGGGCAACTGAGGCGCTAAACAACGCGAGGGCCGTCGCCGCAAACAGGGCAAGTGCGTGCCACCTGCGCGCCCAATATGTTTTGCGCTGTAACAATTCCCAGTCCTGTCGGCAAAGGATCATGCACGGGCATGAGCCACAATCGGCTTCCAGCTTTACTCTCTGATCATCGGTTGAAATCCTGCTGAGCTAAGTCGCTGCTCGGCTTTACGCGCCAAGCGCGGCTTGGACCGCTTGGAGATTTGGCGCTATTTCCTTCACTTTTAGGGAAGTTGCTGCTAGGACGGCTTCGGGGTCTTTCAGCATATGTCCGGTTAGGATGCAAACCACGTCGTCACTGGCTTTGATGGTGCCGGCTTGGACCAACTGTCGAACTCCAGCTAGGGTAGCAGCGCTGGCCGGCTCGCAGCCCAGCCCCGAACGGTCGATTGCGGCCTTCGCCTGCATGATTTCTTGGTCGGTGACTTGGGCCACGACACCCAAGGTATCTAGGATCGCCCGCTTGGCCTTTGAGTAGTTGACGGGGGCGCCGATGCGTATCGCCGTTGCCACAGTTTCGGCTTTGACCTGGTAACTGTGCGAGAATTCGTCCGCGTAACTTAGATAAAATGGATTAGCGCCGGCTGCCTGAATCGCTGCGAGACGTGGTAAGCGATTGATCCAACCAGCGGCATGGGCCTCGCGCAAGGCTTTACCAAAAGCACTCGTATTACCAAGGTTCCCGGCCGGCACGACAATCCAATCGGGGGCCTCGAAGTTGCGCTGCGCGAGCAGCTCGAAG
The DNA here is from genome assembly GCA_903928445.1 of uncultured Pseudomonadota bacterium. Lineage (GTDB taxonomy): Bacteria > Bdellovibrionota_B > Oligoflexia > Oligoflexales > CAIYRB01 > CAIYRB01. Next base: position 5,301 of record CAIYRB010000076.1, read on the forward strand.
ATGATCGACTTCTGGCCTTCAAGGCGAAACGGATTGACCGAGTTCACCAGGTACATGCCGAGTTTGCTCGCGGACTCTTGGACTAAGCCCATCGCTTCATCGAAGTCCCCCTGCACTGCCAAACAGGTGGCGCCGTAGCCGACAGCCTGGGCCAGCTTGCTGGTGGCGATCTTGCCGGCTGGGAGGAACACCACCGCGCGCATGCCTGCCTGGGACGCATAGGCGGCCAGCGAGGCACTGGTGTTGCCGGTTGAGGCGCACGCTACATAGTCGAGGCCGAGGTGCTTGGCCTGAGACACCGCAACCGTCATACCGCGGTCCTTGAAGGAGCCGGTCGGGTTCTCCCCTTCGTGCTTAAAGCCAAGTTGTTCGATGCCAGCGAAGTCTGCCAAGCTGCGGCGCTCGTAGAGGCGAGTGCGTCCCTCTGGATGCGTGACGATATGCTCTGGCGGAAGGCTCAAGATGGCTTCGCGAAAGGACCACACGCCGCTTTGATCGAGCGGATTGTGGCTGAGTTGGCGCGAAGCCAAAAGGGCCCTGGTCAACGTCTGGTGCCATGCATCGTCGCGCTCCACCGTCAGCAAGGCGCCGCAGGTGCAATGATATCGTACCTCTGAAATGGAAAAGGATGCGGTGCAGGCGACGCATTGCAGGCGTTCTGAGAGATCAGGGGCATGCAGAGTGATCAATGGATCGGTCATAGGACACGGGCTCCTTCGGCGGCGATGCGACCTGTGTGAGTTTGGGCTTCCACAGGCCAGAATGCTGCCTTCATGGCTGCGGCGCAAGAATGAGCTATGGCTTCAGTGGCGCATAAAGCAAACACGCTAGGGCCCGCACCGCTAATGCTGCAGCCGAGGGCGCCGGATTTAACCGCGGCGCTTTTAACGGCGAAAAACGAGCCGATGAGCTTGGCTCTATGGGGCTCAGCATAGACGTCGACCAGGGCGCGGCGGGCTAACTCGTGGTCGCCGCTAACGAAGGCCGTAATCAGACTAGAAGTATGCGCTAGTTGGTGCACAAAGTCGGCCTGGGTTACCAACTGCGGGAGGACCGAACGGGCCTTTTTCGTGGTTAGACGCATCGCCGGACTGACGATCGTCAGCCACCAGGTCCCCTGTATCGGGACGCGCACCGCGTCGGCGGGTTCAACGCAGCGCGCAATGGTGAGGCCGCCGAGTAAACTTGGGGCGATGTTGTCCAGGTGGGCGCTGGAGACGCTGGCTTCGCCGGCTAGCGCAGCGGTTAAAATCGCCACTTGAGGTACACTGCGTCCGAGTGCGATGGCCGCGCCGTAGGCTCCGCCGACACTTGCCGCGGCACTAGCGCCGAGCCCTCCGGCGAGTGGCAGGCTGCGGTCGATCGAGACCCTGACGTTGCGTTTGTCGCCCTGGGAACGCAAGAGCGCGACTGCAGCAATGGTCGTGCAGTTAGCGTTTGGATCTTTCGGGACAAGTTCGTGGTCACGGCCGGTGATCCCAGCGATACTGCTGGCTGCCTCTGTCAGCTCGATGGTGAAGCGGTCACCGATGCCGTCAACGGCCAGTCCAAGAACGTCAAAACCGGGGCCGACGTTGCCGATACTACCAGGGACAAAGACGCGAACAGAAGTCATCGGGTGCCTTACCTTTTGGGGCGACGGCCGCGGACCGCGAGGTCCTCGGATAATGCGATGGCCAGGACGTCGTTGAGTACGCCTGCGGCAGTGACCTCGGCGCCAGCCCCAGGACCGCTGACGATTAAAGGATTTTGTTTATAGCGTTTGGTCGTGATGGTGACCTGGTTGTCTGTGCCGCGGAGTCGGCCGAGCGGGGCGGCGCTTTCGATCTCCTCTAGGCCGACGGTGACCCGGTCCGAGGTGATGCGAGCGACGTAGCGGATGCAGCGATGGTTGCGGCGGGCGGCGGCGATGCGCTCTGCCCAGGCGACGTCTAAACCGCGCAGATTTTGCAAGAACACTTTTGGTTCCGGCGAGCTGAGCTCGGCGGGAAACAGTGGCTCTACGGCGATGTCTTCGATATTCATGCGAATGCCAAGGGTGCGGGCCAGAATCAAGGCTTTGCGGGCGACGTCCATTCCGCTGAGATCCTCACGCGGATCTGGCTCGGTAAAGCCGAGTGAATGGGCGCGGCCGACAGCCTCGGCAAAGGGCGAGCCACCCTCGAGTTCGGTCATCAGATAGCCAAGAGTTCCAGAAAAGCAGCCCAGGATCATTTCGATATGGTCGCCAGCTTCCTGCAGCTTCGCTAGTGTATCGAGGATGGGTAGGCCGGCGCCGACGGTGGCCTCGTAGCGCAGTTGGACGCCGTGCTCAGCCGCGGTGGCGAAGAGTTCGTCAAACTGCGCTTGGGCGACGGCCAGCGGCTTTTTGTTGGCCACTGCGACGTGCCAGCCGGCACGTAGTGCCTCGAGGAGCAGTGGGGCCGAGTCTTCGGCGGTGGTATCGATGAACACGCCTTTATGGACCGGAAGCTGCCACAGCTTGCGCTGCAGGTCGGTGGTCATGTTCGCCACGGACATCTTCATTTGGCGGCGATCGGATGGCGGATGCAGCGATCCGCCTTTGTCCTTCGCCAGTAGAATGTTGTTGATATCGCTTGCCGACATGCCTTGTTCGCGAACAAAGGAGCCAGAGCTATCAACGAGGGCCAAGCAATTCAGACTGAGCTGCATTTTGTTTTGGTAATAAGACTGCTGCGCTTGAAGCTGACGCAGGAGGGTTCGGCCGATTTGGCCGATGCCGTAGACGGCCAGGCACACCTCGCCGTCGGACTGCGGCGGCAATGCCCGCAGCTTCTCGAGGCGAAACTCGCGATGCAGGCTGGTCAAGGCTTCAGGAACAGCGGCCTCCTCCGTCACGACCGAGATATTCAGTTCGGAGGATCCTTGGGCAATCGCCTCGACATTGACCTTCGCGCGGGCCAATGCCGTAAAGGAACGAGCGGCAATCCCTGGGGTACCTTGCATGCCAAGGCCGACGATGGCGATGACGGCTTGGCCATCGCGGGAACGGATCTCATCGATGAGGTTGTGTTCTAGTTCAAACTGAAAAGTTTCTTTGAGTGCTCTGACGGCCGACTTGGCTTCGCTGCTCGGTACCACAAAGCACAGGTTGGCCTCGCTCGACGCTTGGCTGATGACGGCAACCGAGATGCCGTGTTGTGCCAATGCACCAAAGGTCCGGGCGGCGATTCCCGGGACCCCCATCATGCCGCTGCCCTCGACGGCGATCAGCGATTGACTCATCACCGCCGTGAGCGCTTTAACCGGGAAGGCGCCAGGCGGAACATCACCGGCGATACGGGTCCCGGCAATTTCCAGGTTGAAGGTGCCGCGCACCGTTAAGGGGATCTGATGCTTGAGTAGCGGGATGATGGTGCGAGGATGGAGGACCTTGGCGCCGTAGTAGGCGAGCTCGGCAGCTTCACGGTAATGCAGCTCGGGGACGATCCGTGCCTCCTTGACGTGGCGTGGATCGGCGGTCAGAAGGCCATCCACCTCTTTATAGAGCGTCACGGACGCGGCGTTGAGGCAATGGCCGAGGACCGTGGCGGAAAGGTCCGAGCCACCGCGACCGAGAGTCACCAGACCGCCGCCCGGGCCAGTCCCGATAAAACCGGGCACGATCACCAGTTGACCACGGTCCAAGGCCGGCAGGACTTGGGCCTTCACTCGCGCCGTGGTCTGGTCCAAATCAGGGAACAGGCTGCCATACTGGCGTTCGACGATGATCAGCTCGGTGGCATCGATGTATTTCGCGTCGATGCCACGCTCTTGCAGTACTTCGCAGACCAGTTTGGCCAAGGTGCGTTCACCGCGGGCGGCTGTCATATCTAAGACGCGCTGGGTGTGTTCGCGTAGCGTTACCAGGCTTTGACAGATGGCACCGAGTTCGTCTGCCGCCTGGTCAATCCACTGGTGCATGCGCTCCAGGCGACCTGGCTCCTTTAACAGGGCCGAAGCGGCGTCGTGATGGCGGCGGCGGAAGGTTTCCTGGGCCGGATAATAGTCGCCGCCACGCACCGCCGTCTGGGCTGCGTCGAGCAGCAAGTCGGTGACTTTAGCCATGGCCGAGAAGACCAGCAGCAGACCACCCGGGTCGTTTGCGACAATCCCGGAAATGATCCCAATCACGACTTCAATGGCGCGGTGGTCTTGGACCGAGGTGCCGCCAAACTTCGCCACATGATAACGCCGAGCCGTTGTGTTCACCTGGATTCCTGCAGGAAAGGGTCATGGTCGCATTCTAGCATGAATAACCACGGTTACGAATCATGGTTGCAACGCATGGTTACATTTCGGCTGTGGCTTTGTTGCATAAATCCTGCCCTCCCGCCTTCCCACTCTCCTAGTTGCGCGGAATAAAGCCGCGGCCGAAAAACTGGGAGGGCAGAAAGGCGGGAGGGCAGGATTTGTGCAACAAAGCCATTGGCCGGTGGTCGAGCACCACCTTCGATCAGTCATCAATCTGCAAAATGGCCATAAACGCATCTTGTGGGATCTCGACGCTCCCGACCTGTTTCATCCGCTTTTTGCCGGCCTTCTGTTTGTCGAGGAGCTTTCTTTTGCGCGAAATATCGCCGCCGTAGCACTTGGCCGTGACATCCTTACGCATCGCTGCGACGGTTTCGCGGGCGACGATTTTGCCACCGATGGCACCTTGGATAGCGATCTGGAACATCTGCCGCGGCAGGATGTCTTTGAGCTTCTTACACAAGGAACGGCCGCGGATGGCTGCGGTGGAGCGGTGGACGATACAGGACAGCGCGTCGACCGGCTCATTGTTGACCAGGATGTCGAGCTTGACCAGGTCCCCGGGGCGGTATTCGGTGACGTCATAGTCCATCGAGGCATAGCCACGGGAAATGCTTTTCAACTTATCGTGGAAGTCGAAGATCATCTCATTCATGGGGATTTCGTAGGTAATCTTGACCCTTTTTGCGGTCAGGTAGTCGAGGCCTTTTTGCACTCCACGACGCTCGGTGAGCAGCTTGAGCAGACCGCCGATGTATTCTTCGGGCGTATGAATGGTCAGCAAGACGTAGGGCTCTTCGATGCGGTCGATCTTGGTTGGATCGGGCATCTTTGAGGGATTTTCAATGCTGGTTACCTGGCCGTCGACACCGTGCATGTGGTAGACGACGGTCGGTGCGGTAAAAATCAGATCGAGGTTATACTCGCGCTCTAGGCGCTCCTGGATAATGTCCATATGGAGCAAGCCCAAGAAGCCGACGCGGTAGCCCATGCCAAGGGCGTTAGAACTTTCCAGTTCGAAGGTCAATGAAGCGTCATTGAGCTGCAGCTTTTCGAATGATTCCTTCAGCAGCTGGTATTCGCTTGAGTCAACCGGGAAGATGCCGCCGAAGACCATTTGACGGGCTTTTTGGAACCCGGACAGAGGGCCGGCAGCCGGTCTGTCAGGATTGGTAATGGTGTCGCCGACACGCGTGTCGCCAACGCCTTTGATGGAGCCAGCGACAAAGCCGACTTCGCCAGCCACCAAGCCGGCGAATTCAACCTGCTTCGGCATCAGCTTGCCGATTTTTAACACCTCGAAAATCTTGCCCGACGACATCATCTGCATCTTTTGGTTCTTGCGCAGCTCGCCTGCCATGACCCGAATCAGCGACACGGCGCCAAGATAAGGGTCGAACCAGCTATCAAAGATCAGCGCTTGCAGTGGCTCCTCGCGGCGCACCTTCGGTGGTGGCACGCGTTTGACGATGGCCTCAAGCACATCTTTGATGCCAATGCGTGCCTTGGCGCTGGCGAGGACCGCCTCGCTGCCATCCAGCGCTAACTCCTCTTCGATTTCGCCGCGGACCTTGTCCGGATCGGCACTGGGCAGATCGATCTTGTTGATGACCGGGATCAGGGTCAGGTTGGCGGCCATGGCGAGCGACACATTGGCGACCGTCTGGGCTTCGACACCTTGGCTGGCATCGACGATGACCAGCGCTCCTTCACAGGCGGCGAGGCTGCGCGACACCTCGTAGCTGAAGTCGACATGGCCAGGGGTGTCGATGAGGTTGAACAAGTACGAGTGGCCATCGTCCGCTTTGTAGATCATCGAGCAGGTCTGCGCCTTGATCGTGATGCCGCGTTCGCGTTCGATGTCCATGCTATCGAGCACTTGCTCGCGCATCTCACGCTGTGACAGGGTCCCGGTGAACTCGATCAAGCGGTCAGCGAGGGTCGATTTGCCGTGATCGATGTGTGCAATAATACAGAAGTTTCTAATGAAATTGGGATCGTCCATGGTCCTTGGGAGCCCCTTTCGGGTCTGAGCGGGCTTAAAGTCTGGGCATCAGCGTACCGATGGGAAGGGGAGAATAGCGTTTCAGGGCGATTTTTTCACGGATAATCGATTCTATGACTCGACTCAGCCAGCTGGCTACCTTGCTCCTCGTCACCTGGACTCTGCTCAGTGTGGTCGGGTGCGAAACCACTGCGAAAAAGCTTGAGCCCGACGTGCCCCAGCGCACGCACTACACCCTGCGTGAAGGCAAGGCGACGAAGTACTCAGAGCCGTTGCCAACCCGGACCGATTTCATCGTCGAATGGCACTATACAAGTGGCCGGACCGAAGAGTTAACCGGCTTTCATGCTTGGGATTTTATCGGTCAAGGGCGTTACAGCATGGTCGAAGTACTAGGCGAGGACGGCCGCATCACCCATCGCTTGTTTGATTTTGACGGCGACGGCCATACCGATCTCGTTTGGGACGTTACGAGCAACGCTCCGGAGCGCTAGGCAAGGCCGGTGATGGGCTAGCAGCGGCCAGCGTGCTCGTGGTCTTACTGTAACTTGACGACCTTAGTGGCCAGGGCATAGCGCTGTTGGACGGCGATGGCCGCCCGGTCGGCATCTTTTTGGTTGGCAAACAGACCTTGGCGAATCCGGTAGACGACCCGTCCAGAGCGGGCAAGTGGTGTGTAATAGGCCTCGACGCCCTGCTCGTGCAGTCCATCGATGATGCGCTCGGCCTCGTCGCGGCCGGTGGCAACTTTGATCTCCAAGGTGAAGCTGTCTTTGCCAGGTTGTTCGGCGTCGCGACTCTTAGCGTGAAAGGCCGCCGGAGCATGACCAACCGAGGTGTAGAAAAAGGCCGCCTGTGCCTCGGCGGATGTCGCCTTGTCCTCCGCTGCGGCGGCATCTGGACGTGAAGGCTTAGGTGCGGGGAGGCCAACGAGCAAAAAGACCGCGCCGAGCAGCACCGTGACAAAGGTTGTCAGGGCGACGATTAGGCGCACCGAGGAAGGGGCCTGAAGCTCTTGATTGGGCAATGGAAACCTCATCGCACTGGGGTCTTGGAGGCGGTAGGTCTATTGTATCAAGCCGTACCTGGACTGCCATCCTTTAGATAAACATAAATATTAACAGGGTCTTGAGTCTTGATGCGAGGGCTGTGCTTGGTCTTGGGCAACGTCGTGCCGATGCTTCTATTGGCTTCAAACCATGGTCCAAAGCATGATGAACCCCCCCGTTAAACATCAGTACCTGCCGACACTAGATGGCTGGCGCGCTGTCGCGATCCTCGGCGTCTTAATGTGCCATGGTTTGGACTATCCATTGTCGGACGTCGGTCCATGGGCGAACCCGCGCTTGTTTGCTTGGACGCGTTTGGGGGCCTACGGCGTCGACATATTTTTTGGACTTAGTGGCTTTCTCATCACCAGGCGACTCAAGGAGGAGCTAGACCTTCGTGGGCGCATCGATCTGGCTCAATTTTACGGCCGCCGCGCCTTTCGCATCTTGCCGCCGGTGATCGTCTATTTAAGCGTGATGGCGTTGCTGACACTGCTCGGAGTGTTGACCATCCCGAAGATTCAATTCCTCGGTAGCCTGGTCTTCTTTCGCAATTTTCTTGATTCTGCGACCAGAGATGGCTGGTACACCGGACATTTTTGGTCGCTGAGTGTTGAAGAACATTTTTACTTGTTCTGGCCCCTGGTGCTAGCTGGGCTTGGGGCCACGCGCTCACGCCTGTTTGCCGTGATCTTTGCCGCCTTGGTTGCTGCGTGGCGCTGGCACGAATATCAGCAACCGTGGTTTGGGCAGCTGTTGCCGAAGGATATTTTCTTTGCACGCAGCGATATGCGCCTCGATTCGCTGATGTGGGGAGCTTGGGGTGCATTGATGTTCGAGAGCAGCTGGTGGTCCCATGTCTGGCGTCGGGCATCGAGTCGCTGGCTATGGCTCGCCGCGGTCGTGTCGCTGATCGCCAGCTTTCGCTTCAAAGAGGTGAACCTGATTACCCTGCAGGGACTGCTGATCGTGGCTCTGTTGACCGGCACGGTGCTGCGGCCATCTGGACTGCGGGCTCGACTTCTCGAGATCCCGCCCCTGCGCTATCTCGGACGACTATCGTATAGCTTGTACATCTGGCAGCAGTTTTTCTTGGTTGGATCGCGCGAAACGCGACCTTTGCCGCTGCCGCTAGTCCAAACTTGGCCATGGAACATCGTCGCGTTGGCGCTGATGGTTGGGCTTAGCTACTACCTGGTTGAACGACCGATGATTGAGCTCGGCCGACGCCTCCTCCAGCGCCATGCAAAAAAGCCGGTAGACCTAGGCTAATCTCTCATTCTGGCATGGAAAATAGCTTGTGATCTCGGTCTAGACCTTTACAGTGATGGGACCTTTGGGTCTCCTTCACGGTTGACGATCTTACCATAGGCACGCCCAGGGCCGGGGCCCAGAGTGTCGCATGCAGAAAGTAGGTGCGGATGTCAGAGCCACCATCTGTACAGAGCATGGAACAGCTTTCGACCAACCTGCCTTCGCCCGTTGCGAGTATCGAACTCGACGGCGTGTCGACCAACAACCTCAAAGCGGTTGATGTGGCGTTCCCCTTGGGCATGGTCAGTGTCGTCACCGGAGTCTCTGGCTCGGGAAAGAGCTCACTGGTCTTTGACACCCTTTACGGCGAAGCCTACCGCCGCTATGTCGAGAGCCTGTCGAGCTTTGCCCGTCAATACCTCCAAGCTCTTCCTAAGCCTGATATTCGCGCCGTTCGCCATTTGCCGCCGGCGATCGCGGTGCGGCAGATGCAGTCCGGCGCCAGCAATCGCTCGACGGTCGGTACGGCCACCGAATTGACCGATTTGCTGCGGGTGCTGTTTACGCATCTTGCCGAAATCTACTGTAGTACTTGTGCCGCTCCGGTCCATAAGGATCATCCAGAGGCTGTGGCGGCAAAGACCGTGGGCGCGCATATCGGCAACAAAATAATGGTTTGTGCACCCTTGGAGCGCTGGGGCAAAGTTGCGGCTAAGGATCTGCGGGCGCAGTTGGAAGGCCAGGGGTTTAGTCGCCTACTCACCGCAGGCGGCGCGACGGTGAAGCTCGGCGAGGCGAAGGTCGCCGAGTTTAAGGGCGCGGCTGTGGTCATTGATCGCCTGAGCGTTGGTCCAGACAGCGTGAGCCGGCTCGGGGAATCCCTGCGGCTGGCATTTAAAGTTGGGCGCGGCAAGCTTTGGGTGGTGCCGCCAAATGGCACGCCTGAGCTCTTTTCCGCCGGTTTGGACTGTCCAAGTTGCGGTCAGGAGTATCTGGAACCGTCGATGGCGCTGTTGTCGTTTAATCACCCGCTTGGCGCCTGTCCCGCCTGTCAGGGGTTTGGGTTTACCAGCGACGTCGACATGAGCAAGGTGATTCCAGATCGCACCTCGTCGTTGGCTGAGGCCGGTGTCGTTGCCTGGAACTTTGGTGCTTTTAAGGAGTACTACGCTTGGGCAAAGGTCAGCGCCAAGGCTCGCTCGATGCCCTTTGATAAACCGTTCAGCGACTATAGTGACGACGACTGGCAGTGGCTGCGCGCTGGGTCTGGCAAGGCCTTTGATGGGATCGATGGATTTTTTGCCTATCTCGCCAGCAAGAAATATAAGGCGCATTACCGCATCCACGCCGCGCGTTTTCGCCTTTATGTGCCGTGTGCCACCTGCGGTGGCCAGCGTCTGAACAACAAGGCGCTGGCTTGCCAGATCCAAGGCGTCCATTTAGCGCAGGTCTGCAAGATGGCAGTGACCGATGTCGAAGCGTGGCTCAGCAAGGTCCAGACAGTCGCCGAGTCCGGCGCTGCCGAGGGGCATCAGGCGGCAAACGACGGGTTGCTTGGGATCACCGAAGCCGTTCAAGAGATGGCGGCACGCTTAACCTATCTACGTAAAATCGGTGTGTCCTACCTCTCGCTCGATCGTGCCGCGCGCTCCTTGTCCGGCGGTGAACTCCAGCGCATCAATATGGCCCGCTGCCTTGGTAGTGCTTTAACCGACACCTTGTTTTGTTTAGATGAGCCGAGCTCCGGGCTGCACGCGCGCGATAGCGGCAACCTTCTCGCGATCATTCGCGAGCTGCGTGACCAGGGCAACACGGTGGTCATGGTTGAGCATGAACGGCGGCTGATCGCTGGCGCGGACCACCTAGTTGAGATCGGTCCTGCGGCTGGGCACGCCGGGGGCCGCGTTGTTTATGCTGGAGCGGCGCAGTTGTGGCGGCGCCCCGAGGTAGCGCCGCCGCTTAAGGCCGCGTCTATTGGTCAAGGCCACCGCTTTATCGAGATCAAGGGCGCGCGTACCCATAACCTGAAGAACCTGTCGGTGCGCTTTCCCGTGGCTGCAATCACCGCGGTGTGTGGCGTCAGCGGCAGCGGCAAGACCAGCTTGGTCCAGCACACCCTTTATCCGCTGCTTGCGGCGACCCTTGGGCAGGCCATTGAACGCAGCTCTGAGTCGCAGCCAGTCGCAGATGGGGTGGGGCCGGCAAACTTGATCAAGGTCCACGGCGAAGTCGTGCTGGTTAGCCAAGCCTCCTTAGGGCGCTCCAGCCGCTCCAATATTGCCACCTACCTGGGCTTGATGGATGAGCTTCGTAAACTGCTGGCGGCGCAGCCCCTGGCGCGTAAGTTGGGCTTAAAGCCTGGCTCTTTTAGCTTTAACACCCCTGGGGGTCGCTGCGAGACTTGTCGCGGCCTCGGCACGGTGACGGAAGACCTGTCGTTTCTTGGTGAGATGGAGGTCAGTTGCCCAGCGTGCTCCGGTCGGCGCTTCGAAGATAAAGTGCTTGGCGTCGAAATTCTTGGGAAAAACCTGATCCAGATGCTTAAAATGACGGTGGCTGAGGCGCGTGAGTTCTTTTACGATCGGCCGATCATCGTCAAGATCTGCGACCAGGTGATGGGCATGGGCATGGGTTATCTGACGCTAGGACAGCGGACCAGCAGCTTTTCTGGTGGCGAGGCGCAGCGGCTTAAGCTGGTCAGTCGCGTGCGCGGCGCCGAGCCGGGCAAACCGTCGATCTTGATCTTTGATGAGCCGACCACTGGCCTGAGCGATAGCGACGTCGCCAATCTCCTGGACCAGCTGCGGCTACTGACGAAACAAGGTCATACGGTGATCGTCGTCGAGCACCATCTTGATGTTTTGCGTTCGGCGGATTGGCTGATAGAAATAGGCCCTGAAGCAGCGACGGCCGGCGGAGAACTGGTTTATTCCGGAGTGCCGGCGGGATTGACAGCAGTAAGTCGGTCGTTGACGCGACCCTACCTTTGGGGGCCATTATGAGTAAGTACACACAGCGTGAAGCTGTGACCATCAGCCAGATCCTGGCGGCGAAGCAAAGTGGCCAGAAGTTATCGGCGGTGACCTGCTATGATAGCGCTTTTGCTCGTCTCATCGATCACACGAGCGTCGACATCGTGCTGGTTGGCGATAGCTTAGGCAACGTCATGCTCGGTCATGACGGCACGGTAGCTGTGACCATGAACGATATGCTGCATCACACGGCGGCTGTGGCGCGGGTGCTAAAGCGGCCGTTTTTATGCGCTGATATGCCGTTTTTAAGCTACCAGGTCTCGACCGAGCAGGCGCTGACGAACGCTGCTCGCCTGATTCAGGATGGCGGCGCGCAGGGCGTGAAGGTCGAGGGTGGCCACCCCATTTGTTCCCAGGTCAAGGCGATCGTTCAGGCTGGGATCCCAGTGATGGGGCATTTGGGTCTGACCCCACAAAGCGTCCACGCCATGGGCGGGTACCGGGTACAAGGCCGTGGCAGCGACGCGGCGCAGCAGATCCTCGATGATGCTCATGCTCTGCAAGATGCCGGGATCTTTGCACTCGTCCTGGAAATGGTGCCAGAGCGGCTGGCCGAGCGGATCACGGCGTCGCTGCACGTTCCGACCATCGGTATCGGTGCCGGGGCGAAATGCGATGGCCAAATCCTTGTCTTGCACGATATCCTGGGCTTTGACTCCGGCTTCAGTCCGAAGTTTTTAAAGAAGTACGCCAATCTTGGCGACACCGTGCAGCAAGCCTTAGATGCCTATGACCGCGACGTCAAGGACGGGGTATACCCAGGGCCGGAACATAGTTTCAAAGAGTGATCCCAACCACCATCCCGTGCAGCGGACAATAAAAACGACATGGCGACTAAACGCGACTATTACGAGATTTTGAGCATCGAACGCACCGTGACCGAGGTGGAGATTAAGGCCGCCTACCGTAAGGCGGCGCTGAAGCATCACCCCGACCGCAACCCAGGTGATCAGGCCGCGGAGCTGATGTTCAAGGAGGCCTCGGAGGCCTATGAGATCCTTAGCCAACCGGAAAAGCGCGCCGCCTACGATCGCTATGGACATGCCGGTGTGCAGGGGCAGGGCTTTCAGGATGCTGGTGATATCTTTTCGAGCTTTGGCAATATCTTCGAAGAATTCTTTGGTTTCAGCGGTGGCGCGCAGGGCGGTGGCGGCCGCGGGCGGGTTCGCCGCGGCGCCGATCTGCGCTACGATCTGACGCTCGAGTTTGAGGAGGCGGTATTCGGTATCGACCGCGAATTGGAGTTTGAGCGAGCCTGCGAGTGTGCTGAGTGCAACGGCAGCCGTGCAGAGCCCGGTGGCAAGTCGACCTGTAAAACTTGCGGCGGCGTGGGCCAGGTACGCCGCAGTCAGGGTTTTTTTGCGATCCAGACGGCCTGTCCAACGTGCCGCGGTGAAGGTGAGCAGATCACCAGGCCGTGCAAAAGCTGCCACGGCAAAGGCGTGAAGATGGAGCGCAAGAAGCTCTCTGTCAAAATCCCGCCAGGTGTCGATACGGGACTTCGCCTGCGGGTCGGCGGCGAAGGCGAATCGGGTGGCGCGCAGGGACAGGCCGGCGATCTCTACGTGGTGCTTCATGTCAAAGAAAGTAAAATATTCGAGCGCGATGATAACGACTTAGTTCTGACGCGTCCGATCGGTATTGCGCAGGCGTCCTTGGGTAGCAGGCTGACGATCCCTACCCTTGAGGGTGACAAAACCATTGAAGTCCCCGCAGGCGTTCAGCATGGTCACCGCATTACCCTCGCTGGGTCTGGCGTGCCGCATCTTAAGGGCATCGGGCGAGGCGATTTACACGTGCAGCTTGAACTGGTGGTGCCGAAAAAGTTGAGCAAGGAGCAACGCGAGTTACTGGAAAAATTCGCCGAAATTTCCGGCGAGGATGCCCATGCTGGCGGTGGTGGCTTCTTTCATAAGATCTTCGGTGACTAAAAGTCGAGCTAAGAGGCTGTTCGCAAATTCCGTGTCTCCATACTTCCGCGCCTCCGTGGTTAAATTGGGCGTTTGGGTTTGACCACTGAGGCGCGGAAGTATGGAGACACGGAATTTGCGGACATGTTCTAAGTGTGGGGAATGGGCGTGGCCATGAGTTTATCGTGCCAGGCCAAGACCGATTTTAGGTCGATCGCGTCCAGATTGCGAATATTGTAGTGGTAGTGCTGAAACACGGCCTCCTCGGTCACCTCGTCGAGGCGGCCTTTTTTGCTCAGCTGGAGCCCCTTGATCTCGGGGATCAAGTCGTTGCTCAGGAACAGCGTCGCCGCTCCGTCGCTAAATTTATGATGCATCGAGGCGACGTTATAAAAGTTGCGGTCGATGGTGCAAGACTTGCAAAACTTCCACTGGTGCCGCGCTAGTCCTGCCTCGGTGTTAGCCGCGCTGCAGGTGACGCAGAACTCGACGACGCGAAAATTCTTTGATGTCAGGTAGCGAAAGGCCAGCTTGCGCCGCGTCTCACGGTCGTTGGCTAGGCTGAGAAAGACCGCGTTCTTGCGGTCGAACAGCTTTTTACGCTCGTCTATGGAGGGGCATTTCTTGGCGTGGCTGGTCAGCATGAGAGCGCTGAGAAAGCGGTAATTGATCGCTCGCTCCGGTCGTTCCATATTGGCGAACGCCTCAAACAACGCCTCGTAACGGCGAAACAGGCCAGTCAAGTCGCGCGTCGGGTTGCGAATCAACACCAACTCGCCGGCGAACTGCAGCTTTAGACTGCCTTGCGGCACCCTTTTGGCGACCTTTTTCGCGGTCCCAGCCTCACTGGGCTGGAGATTCGCCGCAGCGCTAACTTTTTCCCCGGTCACGAGTTGGAGGCTCCTTTGTCGATGATGCTCGGTCAAACGTTATCATTGGCTAGGGTGGGAATCAATTCGCGCCTTGATTGCCGCGAAAGCCCTCGACGGGGTCGACGCGACTGGCCATAAATGCCGGAAATAAGCCAGCGAGGACGGCGATCGCCAGACTGACCGCGCCCACTGTGATATAGACCCACCATTCGTAGGCCACGGGTAAGCGAGCCAGCAAATAAAGATCGGGGAGGTCGATAAACTGATAGCGTTCGAGCAGCGAACACAAGCCGACCGCTAAGACCATGCCGATGAGTCCACCGACCACGCCGACGTAGATCCCTTGTTTGATAAATAGGATGAGGATTTGTCGATTGGTGGCACCAAGTGCTTTCAGGATGGAGATGTCGCGTTGGCGTTGGCTGACCGCGACAAATACGGTTGTGAGGATATTAAAACCGGCGACCCCTGCGACCAGGCCGGTGATCAACAAGATGACGACGCGCTCCATCCGCATGGCTTCGAACAGCGGCTTATTGAATGATTGCCATTCCTTGATCGACAGCGAGTATTTGGCGCTCATCTGCTCCGCCACGGCGGGGCTATCCCAGGGCTTGATTAAGCCGATCTCGAGTCCGGTTACCCGCTTATTTTTGTAAAAAAAACGCTGCGCTGCCGGCAGGCTCATGAGGATCAGCTTGTTGTCGTAGTGCTTGAGGCCAGAGTCATAGACGCCGACGATCCTGAACTTTTTCATGCCAGCGAGGTTTTCCTTGGACGGGTCAACGAGATCGACGGTCTCGCCCACCTTGCCACCGAGCAGGGACAGCAAACCCGTGCCGACGACGACCGACGGTACTTCTGGAGCTGGCTTACCCGCTCCGTCATCGATGATCTCCTGCTGCAAGATGTCGAGGGCACTGCTTGGCCTAGTGATCGAGGCTAGGCTCTGCACGCTTTCACGCAGCTTCGGATCGGTGCCGCGAATCAGGACGCCATGCAGCAAGGTCTCGCGCCGTGCCATGGTTTCGAAATGGATAAACGGCGAGATCCCGCTGACGACGCCCTTGAAATCACGGTTGATGTCCTTGGTCCACTCTGCCGGATTGTTCATGCCGTTGGGAAAGCGGTAGGCCATGATGTGGGCATTGGCTTCGAGAAAGCGCCGGCGCAGCTCCGTCTCGAAGCCATTGATCACCGACCAGACCACGATCATCGCCGCCACACCGATGGCGACGCCGGCGATCGTTAGCAGCGAGATCCAGGAAAAGAAGCGGTTGTTGCGTCCCGCCTGCATGTAGCGACGAGCGATAAACGTGGTGACGGACATGAGGCGCCTGTCAAAAGCTAGGTGTGATGCCAGAGTTCTCGTTTATAGCCGGACTGGCTGGCTTTTCAAAGCTGCTTGCAAGGTGGCCGCTTTGACCGCGGCTGGGAGCCAAGCGAGGGCGGCTAAGCGTCTCCGTCGCTGAGCCACTTCGCTACAGCGAGCGCGAAATAGGTGAGGATGCCGTCGGCACCAGCCCGTTTCATGCTGAGCATCGATTCCATCACGGCATTGCGTTCGTTGAGCCAACCGTTATGAGCCGCAGCCTTGAGCATCGCGTATTCACCGCTGACTTGGTAGACGAAGGTTGGTACTTGAAACGTGTCCTTCGCGCGACGCACGATGTCCAAATAGGGCATCCCCGGCTTGATCATGATCATGTCGGCGCCCTCGGCGAGGTCCATGCTGATCTCATGCAAGGCTTCGTCGCTGTTTGCAGGATCCATCTGATAGGTCTTTTTATTGCCACTGCCGAGCGCGCCGCCGGAGCCAACGGCGTCGCGAAAAGGCCCATAGAAGCTCGATGCATACTTCGCGGCGTAGGCCAAAATACAGGTGTTGATATGGTCTTGGGCGTCGAGGCCGGTGCGAATGGCGCCAACGCGGCCGTCCATCATGTCGCTTGGGGCGACGATGTCAGCGCCTGCCTCAGCGTGGCAAATGGCTTGGCGTACCAGTGTGGCGACGGTGGCATCGTTGGCGACATAGCCATCGGCGTCGATCAATCCGTCTTGACCGTGGCTGGTATAGGGATCTAGGGCGACGTCGGTGATGATGCCAAGTTCGGGGAAGCGCTGCTTCAGGTTGCGAACGACGCGGGGGATCAGGCCCTCGGAGTTGTAGGCCTCGGCTGCGTCGAGGGATTTTAACGACGGGGCGATCACCGGAAATAGCGCTAGCGCCGGTATGCCTAGAAGCAGGCAGGACTCTGCCGTGCGGTAAAGAGTTGTCAGGCTTTGGCGATGCACCTCGGGCATCGAAGCGATTGGCTCATCGCCATGCTCGCGGTCCAGCACGAACACCGGGTAAATGAGATCATTGGTGGTGAGCACGGTTTCGCGCATAAGGCGTCGTGAAAACTCACTTTGCCGCAGGCGTCTAGGGCGATGCGTCGGATAGCGGCGGGTCGGCTGCATGGAATCTCCACAAGTGGCGATAGCCTATGATTATTCCATGATCTGTGTTTTAATATCAGCACTTTTATCAAGGGGATGAGCGTTGTCCAAGCCCTGGCCGCGGATGATCCTGGGTATCGATCCCGGATCTCGACTCACCGGTTTTGCCCTGATCCAAAGCCGCTGCGCCCGGCCGATGCTGCCACGAGACTTTGTCGTCGTTCAGGCTGGGGTCCTTCGCGCCGATGGCGACCTTCCCCACCGCGAACGCCTTGGTCTTTTGCACGCCGCCCTTTACGAACTGGCCGTCGATCTGAAGCCCGATGTGTGTGTCCTTGAGAAGGCCTTTTTTGGCGAAAACGCTAGCAGTGCCTTGAAGTTGGGTGAGCTTCGCGGCGCCTACATCGCTGCCTGTGCAAGGTGTGTGGTGCCGGTCGAGGAAATCACCCCAGCCGAGGTTAAGAAATCGATCACCGGCCATGGTCGAGCCGATAAGGTGATGATTGAGATGGCCTTAAAGACCTTGCTGGGGTTTGACCGTGGTGGCCTGCCGCACGATGTCACCGATGCCTTGGCCATCAGCCTGTGCTTCGGTCTGCAACTCACCCGCAAGTGGGCTGAGCCGACGGAGGTGCCCCTGCGTCAAGGCGGCCGTGGCGTCGATTTTGGGCGTAGGCCAAAGGCGCCATTAACCAGAGCATGAAATAGGCTCCGATTTCATGATTTTGCAGGGCTAGTTAATACAATATCATTGACTCTATGGGCTAAATCAGGCAATGATACGGGCTCGTAGATTGTCTGGATAGCTATGGGTTCCTTGGCCGCATGAAGATGAGGCCCGGCTTTTAGGTGTTATCATCAGAGCCTGGAGCCTAGCGATCATCATTGGAGTGGTGGATATGCGCGTTTTGGTGGTGGATGACGATGAAACGCTGCGCTTGATCGTGCGCTCAACGCTCGAGAGTCGCGGCGATGAAGTGGTCGAGGCCGAAGACGGCGAAAAGGCCGTGCAGCTTGTCGCCAATTCCGGACCCTTCGACGCCGTCTTGCTCGATGTCAATATGCCGCGTTTGTCTGGCATCGACGCCCTGATTCGCATCAAGGACCTAAGCCCGACGACCTTTTGTTTGATGCTGACCGCCTACACGAATGTGCAGGACGCTGTTGCGGCGATCAAACACGGCGCTTTTGACTACCTTGAGAAGCCGATCGATGGTGACCGACTGCTGCGGGTGATGGATTCGGCGATTGCTGCCAATGCTTTGGTGGCCCAGCTGCGGTTCTCGGCGCCGCAACTTGAATTTGATACTGGCCGGAAGATCATTGGTAGTTCGACGCAGATCCAGAAGGTGTTCGAAATCATCCACCGCCTAGCCAAGGTCGACACCTCGGTGATGGTGCGCGGCGAGAGTGGGACCGGCAAGGAGCTGGTCGCGCGGGCGATTCACGTGAATTCGCACCGCATGAAGGGACCCTTTGTCGCCGTCAACTGCGCGGCAATTCCAGAAAACCTGATCGAGAGCGAGATCTTTGGTCACGAAAAAGGCGCCTTCACCGGCGCCGACCGCAAAAAGATCGGTAAATTCCAGTTTGCTGAAGGCGGCACGCTGTTTCTCGATGAGATCGGCGATATCAGCGCCCAAATGCAGGTTAAGCTGTTGCGCGTGCTGCAAGAGAGGCTGTTTACACCGGTAGGTTCCAATCAGGAGATCAAGACCGATGTGCGCGTCGTCGCCGCGACTAACCAGCCGTTGGAGAAGATGACCCAGACTGGAGCCTTTCGCGCCGACCTGTTTTATCGCTTGAACGTCATGCCGATCACTCTGCCGCCGCTGCGTGAGCGCCGCGAAGACATCGCGCCACTAGCGCAGTTTATGGTGCAAAAGTTTAATAAGCTCCATCAGCGGACGATCAAAGGCTTTGACAACCGGGCGCTTGGGGCCTTGCGCCTGTACAATTGGCCGGGCAATATTCGCGAGTTAGAGAACGTCGTCGAACATGCGTTTATCGTCGAAGCCTCGGAGCTGGTGCGCATCGAGTCCTTGCCCGAGCATATCCAAGCGATGGCGGCAGGTAAGAAAGAAGTGCTGGGCGAGGCCTTGGGTGAGCCCGCAAACGGCGGCGAAGGTCCCGCGCTTGCGCAGGTCTCAGACCTCAACTACCCACAGCTCAAAGAGCGATTTGAACGCGAGTTTCTGATTCGCGCCTTGCGGGCTTTCAATGGTCGGGTGAATCAAACGGCGGAGCACACCCAGATGACCAAGGTGACGTTGCTGCGTAAACTTGAAAAGTATGGCATCGATCCGAAGAGCTATTACAACCAGCATTGATACCTTCTGCGCGGCATGGCCTTTCATGCTAAAATCGCTTTAGAGACCATTAGGAACTAAGGCGAAAGGCGGCCCATGCCCACGAGCGACGATGGTAGGTCGAAAGCCGAAGGGGAGCACTCTGTCGCGCCCGCCGAGCAGTTGGCGCGTCTGTATCGGAGCAGTCTGGGCGAGGGCCTAACGGCCTCGACTCGGGCCCTGCTCAAGAGGCTGCTTCTGGAAGAGTTGCAGGCGACGCCTTCAGTGGTCACACCGCCTAGTGCAGAGGCGGTGCGTCCGCCGCCGCCCATGGCGCCATCCGTGGCGGCGGCAGAGGCGCAACGAGGTAGAGCCGAAACCGTGGTGCATCCCCTGTTGGTACCCCCAGTCCCAAGCAGTGAGCAGCTCGACATGCGACTGCGGCAGCTGGTCGACGCCGATGCACCTTGGTCCGCACTCGAGCCCGTGGCTATGGCTCTGTACAAGAAGCGGCGCGACGCTGAGGCCGCAGCACGGGTGCTCGAATTGGCATTTTTGAGCGCCACGGCGCCGCAGTTAGTCGAGCTGATCGCTCGGTTCAAGGGTGAGAATCCGGGATTCTACCAGGCCTTGCACCCGCCCGTGCGCGTCCACCTGCTGCTGCGGTTGTGGCTCGAAGGGTGCGCCGATGTACTGGTCAGCGTGGTCTACCGACAGCGCGAGGCCGGCTTTCTGCAGCCGCTTGAGCGGCTTTTTGTCTTCTTGGCGATGGCTGAGGCAAAGGACGCCACGTCCCCATTTATGTATGGCCAGCGCTTTTTTGCCGAGTTGCTGCAGGCAGCTCAGGAATATGGTGAGCGTTTGGGTTTAGTTCCTAGTCAACTACGTCTGCGCCTTGGTCAGCTGGCCCTGGACCTTGGTTACCATGCTGAGGCGATACAGATCCTCGAGCCGATCGCGCCGACGGCCGCCGAGCGTGATGAGGCGCTGCGTTTGCTGCTGCAAACCTCTGCCGATCAGCATAAAGTCGGACGCGGAAGCTTGACCGAGAGGATCATGGTCGAACCAAATTCATTGGTTCGTCTGAATATCCTCGGGCAAATGCTGCAGCAGACGCGAGAGCTCGGCGGCTTTAAAGATCGCAACCGACCGGCATTGAATGAGCTGCTGGCTGATCCGCTGGCCTGGCTAAACGAAGATCCTGATATCTGGGGAGCCTTGTCCGACCTGTTGACGGCGCATCGAGATTTGGCGCCGCTGTTGCCGCAGCTGCTCCAGGTGTTTCGTACCAATGCGACGAAGTTTCACTCGCCTGCTCTGGATACAGCCCTTTGGCAGGGGCCTCTGAGCGGAAGCATAGCGACGGAAGAGGGCGGGTATTGGCGTGGTGTGGCCTTACTGCATCACTATGTGAGCTCTGGCGCAGTCGCCGAAGCGGAGCTCTGGCAGGCGTTTAACCTGTTGACACAGGCCCAGAGCAGATTGGCGTCGGCGCTTCCGGTGACTTGGAAAGACCTGCATAAATCTAGCTGCAGCTGGGTGGCGAAGAGCCACTACATCCTGGAGGTGGAACGCTCCCGGATGCTGCGACAGTTGCGCGTTGCTGCAGCGGAAGGGACGGTGACCCTCGCCGATCTTGAGGATTACGTCGCCCATGAGGGTACGGCTCCGGTAACGGCGCTGGCATCTTTGCAGACTATGGCTGAAGCTAAACAGGCGCCGGCGTTGGCGAGTCGATTGTTGCTGCGTCGGGCGCAGCAGACGCATTTGACCAATGCCGACGTCAATCGGATTTGGCAGTTCGCCAATGAGCGGCAGGACCCCGACTTGGCCTGGCGAGCGGCGACCGTGCTGCAGGCACGCCAGGGACTGGGCGCGAACGTCAGGCATGCCTGGGAGATCAGTGGTGAAAAGCGTGCCGAGTATGGCTTTTTTGCTGCAAGGCGGGCGATGCTAGAGCACTGTCTGGCTGGGTTCAGTCCAGCGGCGGCCAGGTTGGCCCATGCCTGCGTCCAAGTCGGAGGATTGTTGCCGGAGCTGTTAGCTATTCTGGATCCGGGTGCGACGACGATGAGACACGCGGCTTCGCCACCCGCCAGCATCGAGGCCAGGGTTGATAAGGCTCTGCAGGATATGGACTGGCTGCCGGTGGCGAAAAGGCGCTACCGCTTTAGCTTTGAATCCGCCCTGGGCGGCTCGGCCTTGCCGTCTTTTATGCATGTGCTGCCAGGAAACGCCTGGAGCTTGCTGACCGTGCGCCTAGCCGAGCGCCTTGGCATCAACTCGTGGGGGTGGCGCCTTAGCCGTCTTCATGCCCAGATCATCGATCTGATTCCGCGCTTAGCGAGCCGCCAGGATCTGCGGCGGCATTCGGGACGGGTCGCCAACTGGCTCAAAGACCTGCAGCCAGAGCAGCGCGCCGCTTGGCAGGATTTGGCTGCATTGTCGCGAAGCCTGGACGATCAGGAGGCGGCATTGACGCTGGCGGCATTTATTTGCCGCTTGGCCACGACGATTCTCCAGAATCACTACTGTGCCTTGACCTCACTGCAGACCATGCGTGCACCGGTCGGCTTGATTTGGGACCTCGAGATCTGGCTCCTAGGCGACGACTACGGCAAGATTCGCTCCGTCAGCGGCAGCCAACATCGAGTCCTGGTACCAAGTATCTTGCAGCGCTTGCCGACCATCGTCGGGCCCACGGCAGGAGGCTGAGAGCAGAGGGGCTATGCCGCCGCTGGTGGCCTCAAGCCGGACTTTGTGAATTGATGCTTCGGGAGGACAAAGACAAAGCAGGTGTGACCTGTGGATGAATCGTAGTAAAGGGTACCGCAATGCGATTCGACAATCCCGCGAGAGATGCTTAAACCAAGGCCGGTGCCCTGGCCAACTGCCTTGGTGGTAAAGAATGGATTCAGCATTTTTTGGGCGATGCCGTCAGCGATGCCTTTGCCGCTATCAGTTACCGCAAAAAGCACCGCATCGCCAAGGTCGCGTAGGTCCAGGCGAACCCATTTATCAGTCAGCGCTTGCACGGCGTCGTAGGCATTGTTGAGAAGATTGACCAGGACCTGTGAGATCTCCACGGCGCGGCATTCGATGGTGGCATCGATACTGGCGTTGGGTAGTTCTAGGCGCACGCCGTTGCTGAGAAAGCGCTCCTGGCATAGCTCTAGGGTGTCCGCGATCACCGTCTGGACCATGACCTGCTCAAACGGGTCCTGTGATGCCTCTCGAGCGAAGGTTTTTAAGCCGCGAACGATCTTGGCGATGCGTTCGGTCATAGCAACGATTTTTTCCGCATAGCGCTTGACTTCATCTTGGTCAGGGTTTGGCCTACTGATAGCTGCGGTCAAGCGGTTGGCAAAACCCATGATCACAGTGAGCGGGTTGTTGATCTCGTGGGCAACGCCGCCGGACATTTCACCAAGCATGGACATTTTTGAGGCGTGGACTAGTTGCGTTTGCTGCATTTGAATCAGCTGTTCATTGGCCTTTCTCTCGCGTATATCCTCGACAACGCCCAGTACTAAAAGCGGCACACCTTTGGCATCGAACACAGGAATCCGTATGGTATGCGTTGGGATATCACCAGAGAGCGTCGGCAAGAGCTCTTCGGGTGCATCGAATAAGGTGCGGTTGGTGATGACTTGACTATCGATCTGGCGCTGCATGTCTGCCTCTTTAGACAGGTAAACATCCGTGTCGGTATGATTGATCAGCGACTGCCGTCGCCGACCGGTCATGCTTTCCATGCGGCTGTTCCACATGACGTAGCGATAGTTGGAGGCGATGTCCTTGGCGTAGATTCCATGCGGGATATGGTCGAGAATTTGCCCTAACAGGTCTTTTTGCTCGGTCAGGTCGCGCTCGGAGCGCTTGCGGTCGGTGATGTCCAAGCCTATCAACACCGCCTCTTTCCCATCTCGATATTTTTTGGCGGAGAGCAGCACATAGCGTTCCACCACAGAAGCGTCTGAGATCATCACCTCCCGACTAAGGCCCGATTCGTTGGTCGCAAATACCTCGCGCATAAATTCGGCGACCGGATCAACGGTGGTCGTGCTCATGAACCCCATCGTTTTGCCGATAAACTCCTCTGGCGGTAGCTTAAAACTATCGGCAAGCGCACGGTTCACGCCACCGTAATGCAGCTGTGAATCGGTCCAGGAGACGAACCCAGGGATGGCATCGATCACGGCGCGAGTGTAGGCTTCGCGGGCGATTAGTTCATCGCTAAGATGTCTTTCGCTGGTGGTGTCCTGCATTGAGCCGATCAGCCGGGTGATGATGCCCTCCTCGACCCGAGCACTGCAGGTGATCCGCACCCAGATGCGTCGACCCATGGCGGTGTCGAGTGGAACTTCAAGTTGAAATGGGACGCCGCCTTCGCTGGCGCTGCGGATCGCCGATTTGACGAGATAACGTGCCTCGGCCGCAATGAAGCCTAGGGCATCCTCGAATGTAATGCGGCTACCCTTGGCGACCTCATGAATGGCATAGGTTTGATCACTCCACCACAAAGATTGGGTGGCGATGGCAAAACTCCAGCCGCCCATCTTGCCGACTTTTTGCACCTCGCCAAGAATCATGCGATTGACCTCCTGCTCACGCAGACGCGACTTCAGGCTTTTAAGCAGAAGGTGCTTGTCGCGAAAGGCCGCGCCAGCCATGACCATGGTGCAGCAGTTGGCGGCGATAAACAGGAATTTTGGAACCTGCGGGTTCTTGCCTCCGACGAACAAGGATATGGCTACGACAAAGGCGAGATAGCTAAGCATCAATTCCTGTGATTCGAACGCCAAAGCGACGCCAAATGCAGCGACGATATAGCCAATCGCCGAGCCACTGCTCAAATTGTTGGCGTATACATCTTGCCCAAGCACTAAGACGATGATTAAGGCTAGGCCAAAAGCTAGGCGCTCAATATGGCGGTAAGTAAAGAAGGGTCGGTGGGATAGTCCAAGGATACCTAAGGCAATGACGCTGATGATGAGGCGGGGAGTGAGAAAGTAAGTTGCGGTTGGCAGCGCCGCAATGAGCACCAAAATCCAACCGGGAAACATCACCGCCGCGGCAAGCAATAAGATGCGAAGGCGTTGCATCGAGTCACTGGAGGTTGGCTCCAGCGCGGAGGCACGCTGCTTTGACAGATGGCTTGGGATGCGACTACTCACCGCTGCTCCTAGAGATCCTTACCTAGGGCTATCGGCGATCTTTATTCGTTCTTGAGCGTCGAAGAATAGGACCACAATAATCATTGGGTTTTTGGGCTGGTTTGGCTCGACGGACAAGGGGGGCGTGGCGAGTTTATAGCAGTAAGCGGAGGCCCAGACTTAACCAAGCCTCAGGGCTCAGGCCACCTTTCGCCATGAAGGGACCTAAGGCGAGGGCAAAGCCGCCATAAAACGTAAACGGGTCGCGCAGCATCGTGTATTGCACCCCAACCGGAACGCGAATCCATGCCCCACCTTGAATGCCGAGGCCGCCACCGAAGTACAGCAGCAGCTGGCCGCGGAGGGCGTTATAGTCACCGTTTGGCTTGAGCTGCAGCAGGTGAAACTGATCGCTGGCGAAGAAGATATAATCGCCGCTGACTCCCAGGCTACCACTTTCGATGCCGAGATTGAGGTTTAAGGCGCCGCCTCCCGGCACGCCCAATCGCTGCAGGCTGAGGCCGGTGCCGCCGTAGTTTCCGACCTGCGCGCCGAGACTCCAGACCGGAGCAGGCGTTAGCAGCCCGGCGGTGCTGCCTCTGCTTGCAGTCAGCGAAGAACCTGCAGCCGCCTGCAGAGGGCCGGCAAGGAGCAGCAGCCCCAAGGCTAACAGAGGGGTGAGTAGTGCCTTAGGGTGAACTGGCCAGAGACTTAAGCGCTGCGGCTTTAGCGAATGATTTGGTTTCTTTCGTACTGTCTCGCTCGAGCTTGCCACGGTTTGTACTCCCATTCCTCGGATGGCGGAATGAGAGCGATCATAAGACCCACCGCTGCGATTGGCAAACCCGTAAGCCACCAGACGCGATCTTTACGGTAGTCGCGGGCGATCAGGATGGCAAACGTGATAAAACTCATGGCCACGGCGAAGATGACCTGCTGGCGCCGTAGTTTGAGGATGCTCAACTTAACATAAAATTGCTCGCTATCGACAACGGTCGCCGTTTTGTTCGTAGCAGCGGCGGTATTCGCATCGCTGTCTAGCTTCATCTGCTTTAGAAGTTCGGCCGCTGAGGTAGTGCTCACTTGTGACTCTCCTGTGGTCTGTTGGGGTCGCGAGGTGACTTGGCTGAATCGGTCGCCGCTTGGATGACGATTCGGTCATTGTGCATCGGCCGCAGGTACCAGCGCAGCCCCGCGAGGACGAGTAGCAGCAGACTGGCCCAAACCTGGGTCCTGGTGAATTCGCCGCTGGGCCTAAGCCGCGACGGCAGCGCGATGACCAAGGTGACACCCGAGGCCATCATGAAGAACATATAGGTCATGCCGGCTTGGTGGTCGCGCCGATCGATCATCAGCAGGGAGACCTGCAAGATGAACAACCAAAGGAGCCCGCCAAACAGCATCATCCAATCGGCCGGGCCGATGTCGCCAAAGGCCTTGAGCACTTCGCTAAGGCTCGGCAGCAGGTCGTGCTGGCCGTCAAAGGCGGTATCGTCGAATAGTCCCATGGGCGTCTCCTCTACACCCTCTTCGGCAGAACCCCGGGCGACCTAAATAGGCAAGTTTTTCCCTGCTCGAATCCTCGAACTAGACTATTCTTGAGGAAGTCTAAGGCGCGTAACGACGAGGGTGGCCCGTGAACAGTCCGAGGCGAGGGTGGAAGGTGGCGGCATGGTGCTTGGCGAGCCTGCTCGGCGCTGGGCTTCGTCCAGCGGGGGTCTGGGCGGCTGAGGGTTTGACCTACGGCAGCTTGAAGTTCGAGGAGAATGATTTTGATTTTGGCGAGGTGTTTCGCGGTAGCGAGCAGTCCCATCGCTTCAAGTTCACCAACCTAGGTCCAGGGCCACTGACGATTCAGGGGGTGCATGCTGCCTGTGGCTGTACAGTCGCTCAGGTCGAGAAGGGTCGAACCTACCAACCCGGTGAGGGCGGCCAGGTCGATATTCGCCTCGACACGACCAATTTCGCCGGTCCGCTGGTGAAGACGGTCACGGTGATGAGCAATGAGGCTCTTCTACCAGACCGTACCTTGACGCTTAAGGCGCGCATCAAGAGCGAGGTTGAAGCCATCCCGCCGCTGTTTGATTTCGGTGATGTACGTCCGGCTTCGGGTGCTACCCGCACGGTGCGGATTCGCGCCGTGACGGCGCCAAAACTGGTGGTCGAGGACCTCGTTTATAATAAGGAGTTGTTTGCAGCCGAGCTGGTCCAAGAGAAGGATGATTGGCTGATCACGTTGAAGTTGAGGCCAAAGGTTGCGCCGGGCTTCTTAAAGGAACAGGTCAGCGTGCGCAACTCTTCCCTCCACCTGCGGTCCCTGCCGCTGCCGGTGCGGGCCAACGTCTTGGGGAATATCGACTTTAAACCCGATTACCTGGAGTTTGGCGCGATCGGTCAGGGGGAGGTCGCGAAGCGCTCGGTCACCCTTCGCGGTACTCTACCCTTTGAACTGACCGGCTCGCGCGTGGACCTCTTGATCAATGGCACGCGCTTGGCTGATTCAGCGCCGCTTATCAAGGTTGAGACGACGCGTAAGGGTAAAGATGAACAGATCGTGGCGATCGACTTAAAGAACACGGCTAAAACCGTCGGCAGTGTCCACGGCAAGGTCTATCTGCAGACGACCGACCCCACGCAGCGCGAGATTCTTTTCGATTTTTACGCATTTTTTCGCTAGATTGTGGCTGGAGCCGCGAGGAGGACAGAGATGGTACAGGTGGATTTTTTGGTCGGTTATGTTGCCTTTGGCATCGTCTTTTTGCTCGGCGTAGGCGGCTACTGGATAGCGACCATGCCGTTTACCGATCTAAGGCGCACTTACGGGCGCGGTCAGCCGTAGCTCAGTCAACGAGGTCGCCAATGAGCCCGACCTTGTTGCCGCTACTGATGCGCACCTGATGCACTTGGCCGGTCAAGGGATAAGCCGAGGTGACGCGCACCAGTCGGAAGTGGTCGGTGCGGCCATAGTATTGGCCAGGATTCTTGCTGCTTTCGTAATGAAACAGGACCGGCCGGACTAGACCGATCTCGGCAGCGTGGATCTCCGTGGTGATGCGGTCTTGAAGCCGCATCAGCTGGGCGAGCCGGTCTTCCTTGACCTTCTCTTCGACTTGGTTGGCGTAGCGTGCCGCCGGGGTGTTTTTGCGCGGGGAATATTTGAACATAAAGGCGAAGCCAAAGCGCACTTGTTCGACCAGGCGCATGGTGTCGGCAAATTCGGCATCGGTCTCGCCCGGAAAACCAACGATCAAGTCGGTAGACAAGGCGATGTCTGGCAGGGCGCGCCGTAGCCAGTCGATGCGTTCCAGGTACGACGCGACGGTGACTTTACGCTGCATGCGCAGCAGCATGGAGTCGCTCCCGCTTTGCACCGGGAGGTGCAAGTACCTTCCCAAACGCGGCTGGGTCGCGAATAGCTCCGCTAGCTCCTCGGTGAAGTCGTGTGGATTTGAAGTGGTGAAGCGCAAACGCTCCAGTCCAGGCAACGCGGCCACCGAGCGCAGCAGGCTAGCAAAAGACGGCTTGGTGGTGAGGTCCGAGCCGTAGCTGTTGACGTTTTGTCCAAGCAGGGTGAGCTCGCGGGCACCTGCAGCGACCAGGGCTGCGCTTTCGGCAAGAATCTCCGCAGCAGGTCGCGACAGCTCGCGGCCACGGGTGAAGGGCACCACGCAGAAGGTGCAGTAGTTGTTGCAACCCTGCTGGATGTTGACGTAGCGCGATACTTCATGCTTGCCGGTGAGGGTTGGCGGTGCGACTGCTGGCGCCGCCTCAAGGTTGGGTGTTGGATCTGGTGCGTGCCGGTGGAACCCAATCGCCTGGGCGCGCTTGCCGCTGGCGTCATGCTCCCTGAGTAGGCGAGGCAGCTCGTCGATCTTGCCTGGACCAAGCAGGACGTCGATCTGGGGCGCCGCCTTTAGCAGCCGCGAGCCTTCGGCCTGCGCCACGCAACCAGCGACGGCGATGGTCATGCCAGGCCGACGCTCTTTGATCTCTTTAAGCACACCAAGACGACTTAGCACCTTGTGCTTGGCCTTTTCGCGGATATGGCAGGTGTTGAGCAAGACCAGATCGGCGCTTTCGGCATTGGGTGCGAGCTGGTAGCTCTGGGCGGCAAGAAGCGCCAGCATGCGCTCGCTGTCGGCGGCGTTCATCTGACAGCCCCAGGTTTCGATATGGACCATCTTCGCTGCGGGAGCAGGGATGGTCGTGCTAAGGCTGATGTCGGACTCGATCACGTCGTTTTTACCTGTTGCTACTTGCCTGTGGTGCCGTGGTGTTTATTTGCGGTTTTTCTTGCGGGCTTTTTTTGCGTCTTTGCGCAGCTTTTTTTGTTTGTCGCGGTCGATTGGTTTGGGCTTGGCAATGGCGCCCCCACCGCCGAACATGCCTCCTAGACCGCCCATCATGCCTGGTGGCATGCCCCCACCCATGCCGCCTGCCTGCGCCATCTTGCGTAGGCTATTCATCTGTGCCAGCCCGCCCATACCAGGAATCTTGCCGAGCAGGCCCATGTTTTTGCCGAACATGCTCATCATTTGGCGCATGCTGCCGAACATCTTGAGCAGCTCGCTCACCTCTTTGGTGGTGCGTCCGGACCCTTTGGCGACACGGCGGACGCGGCTTTCGTTAAACAATTTGGTGTCAAGGCGCTCCGACTCGGTCATTGAGTCGATCATCGACTTGAACTTGCCGAGCTGGCGATCATCGACGTTGATGTCCTTGGGCATACCGGGAATCGGCATCTTCGCCAGGATGTCCTTGAGCGGTCCCATCTTTTGGATCATCGACAGCTGTTCGTAGAAGTCCTTGAGCGAAAACTGACCCTGCAAGAGGCGCAGGGCATCTTCTTCGCGCTTGCCCTCGGCAACGCGCTCGAAGTCCTGGACCAGGCCGACGATGTCGCCCATGCCGAGGATGCGGCTGGCTAAACCTTCGGGACGAAACTCCTCGAGGCGGTCGAGGCCTTCGCCGATGCCGAGAAACTTAATCGGCTTGCCGGTGACTTCCTTAATGCTCAAGGCCGCGCCGCCGCGCGCGTCACCGTCGAGCTTGGTCATCACGACGCCGCTTAGGTCGAGGCGCTGGTCAAAGGACTTGGCCGTAGTCACGGCGTCCTGCCCCATCATCGCGTCGCAGACGAATAGGATGTTGTCTGGGTGGACCAGGGTCTTGATGTCGCTGAGCTCTTGCATCAGCGCATCGTCGATCGCCAAGCGGCCTGCCGTATCGATCAGTAGGATGTCGCAGCCAAGCTCTTTGGCCTTGACCATGGCTTGGCGACAGATCTCGACCGGCGTTTCGCCGGCGGCGTGAAAGACTGGAACGCCAAGGCGCTCGGCTAAGACGCGGAGTTGATCGACGGCCGCCGGGCGATAGATATCGGCGGCGACGAGCAGCGGTTTGCGCTGCTTCTTTTCGATTAGATACTTCGTCAACTTACCCGTGGTGGTCGTCTTGCCGCTGCCCTGTAGGCCAACCATCATAATCGACGCGAGGCGATGGCTCGGCAGGCTCAGCGAGGCATCGCCTGGGCCCATCAATTTGACCAACTCGTCTTGGCAGATCTTGACGAAGTGGTCGCCAGCACTGACGCGCATGCCGCCGCCAGCGGTCTTGAGCTGCACCGAGCGGCCGAGGGCCTCGGCTTTGACGTCGCTAAGGAATTTTTTGGCGACGGCGTACTCGACATCGGCCTCGAGCAGACTTTGCCGAATGGTGGCGATTGCTTCGTCGATATTATCGCTGTTTAGGGTTGTTTTGCCGCGAAACTTATCCCGCGCCTGGCGAAAGCCATCGCTTAAGACATCCAACATATTGCACTCCAGGAACCGAAGATCATTGGGTCGCTAAGCGTATATCTTTTGAGGGGGCCTTAGTCAAACTCAGCGGCGGTTGTTGTGGGTCGCCCGTTCAGATATAAATAATCGTCATATTAGGTAGATAGGTCGTGGAGTCAGGGTGCCGGACCGAGCCGGTCGCGGGGTGCGGTCGTTTTGTCAGTAAACGCGGTACTATAACAGGACCGATTCGAGCGTTTTCAGCACACAGGAGGACCCCGTGGCGGCCCCGATTGGCGCTTTCCAGCGACCCCAGCCCGCGGCTGCATGGAAGTGGACCGTTTTTGGACTGACCCTGCTGGTGCTGGCGGTGTTTGGGCGTACCCTAAGCTACCCCTTCGTGCCCTACGACGACGCCCTGAACCTGACGGAAAACCCACTGATTGTCGCGCCGAGCGCGGCACCGCTGCAGGCGATCTGGCAGGCGCCATTTAGTAAGCTCTATATTCCCGTGGTCTATTCCATTTGGTATGGGCTGACCAAAGTGGCGGGAGCGGCGATCAGCGTCGATGGGGTGCTGACCTTTGCCGCTCCCCCGTTTCATACCCTCAATGTCGTGCTGCACTTGTGGAGCACCCTTTGGGTCCTGGCGCTGCTTCGGCGTTATGTGCACAGTCCTGTCGCGGTGGCGTTGGGGGCTGCGGTATACGCGGTGCATCCACTGCAGGTGGAGGCAGTGGCCTGGGCCTCTGGGGGTAAAGATACGATATTTGCGGCGCTTGCCTGGCCAGCGCTATGGGGCTTCGTGCGCTTTTGTCAGCGCGGTAGGGTATCCAGCGCGGTGTGGGCGACACTTTGCTTTGGCTTGGCTCTGTTGGCAAAGCCGACGGCGGTGGTGCTTCCCGGTGCGGCGTTGGTCTTGAGCTGGGGGCTGCGCTACGGCCCTAACAAGTTGGCTGCGGGGTCGCGGCGTCGAGGCCTTGCGCTCAGCGGAGGGTGGCTGCTGTTGGCGCTGCCGCTGGCGTGGATGACGATGGAGGTGCAGCCGCCGACCGCCGCTGCTGCCGCTATTTCGTTCGGGCAAAGATGCCTCATCGCCATCGATACGGCGGGATTTTACCTCTGGCGCATGCTGTTGCCCTGGCCGCTTACGGTGGATTATGGGCGCACACCGCAGTTTGTGCTTGAGGACGTTTGGCATTGGCTACCCCACCTTGGGTTGTTGGCGGTGTTGCTTGGGCTGCTATGCACTCGGTTTAGACCGGGGTTGCTCCTGCCATCATTATTTATCCTGGCTGCGCTGCTTCCGGTCCTTGGCTTTGTGTCATTTGACTTCCAGGTGAATTCAACCGTTGCGGACCGGTATATGTATCTGCCGGTCTTTGGCTTTGCCTTGGCTCTGGCTTGGGCCGTGGACGCAGTGCTAGGGATGCAATGGACGAGCCGAGTGCGTGGAGTGCGTGGAGTACGTGCAGTACGCGCTTGTTATGGATGCTTTGCGGCAGTCGTTGCCGCGTATGCTTGTTTGAGTTGGGTGCAGGCAGGCTTTTGGCGAAGCGGTGAGAGCCTCTTTGAACATGCGTTGCAGGTCAATCCGCGCAGTCCCTTGGTGCACCACTGCTATGGGGCAGCACTGGTACAGGCGGGGCAGCTGGATGCAGCCCTCGAGCACTTTCATGCGGCGCTGCGGCAACGGCCGGTGTTTCGCCCGGTGCAATACAACCTGGGCGTGGTCTTAGAGCGCCAGGAGCGACTCGAGGCGGCGCTCGAGGCCTTTATGCAACTGCAGTCGGAGCTAAAAACCTGGCCACCGGCGTTTATTTATGCGCATCCGACGGAGGCAGATCCAGAGATGTTTGAGGCGCCGGCCAGGGCGGCGCGATTGCTAAAACGCTATGAGCTGGCGGCGAGCGTGCTCAGAACAGCGCAGGAACTTTTCCCCAATCGGCCGCAGGTTTATTGGCATCAGGCTCTGCTTGCTGCTGACCAAGGTCAAAACAGCGCTGCTGCTTTGGCCTTTCGTCATGCTCTGGCGCTGAGTCCAGACTCAGCGGCGATCCACGCCTCGTACGGCGATGTGCTCGAAGCTCAAGGTGACTTTAGAGCAGCAGAGCAGGAATACCTAAAGGCCTTACAGTTACAGCCGGGCTTTGCCGCGGCGCATATCAACTTCGGCGGTCTACTCGCGCGGCAGCAGCGCTTTGCGGACGCTGAACAACACTTTCGCCGCGCCGTCGCGGTGGCTCCTACCATGGCCCTGGCCCATGTCAATTTGGCGATATTACTCGAGCAAACCGGGCGCACCGACGAGGCGCTAAGCGCCTATAAACAGGCGTTGACCTTTGACGCCGCGCGCGAAGACGCTCGGCAAGGTCTGGCGCGACTTACTCACCTTAGCAGTCAGGGGGCAAGGTGACGAGACGGCAGACTGTGGCGGCAGGAGCGGCGACACGGGTCTTGGTGGTCGTGTTGGCGGCTGTGTTGGTTATTGTGGCCGTGGTCTACGGGCGCAGCCTAGGTTACGGCTTTTTATCCTGGGACGACGACCAAAACGTGACGGCTAATCGCATACTCTTAGAGGGTCCGTGGTGGCGCTTTTGGTTCGCGCCGTACCAAGGACTATATATTCCTCCGGTCTATACGCTTTGGTCGATCTTGGCAGCTTTGCAATCGCCGCTAAACCCGCTGCTGTTTCACGGCGTGAATGTCCTGCTGCACCTGGCGAATACGCTTTTAGTGCTGTTTCTCGCGCGGCGTTTTATGCCATCTGGCGGTGCGCTGGCCGCTGCGGCCTTTGCTGCGCTGCTCTTTGCGCTGCACCCACTGCAGGTTGAGACCGTTGCTTGGGTGACTGGGTGCCGCGACCTACTCTGCGCGTTTTGGCTCCTACTGGCGACCCTGCTCTATCTGCGAGCTGAAGGGCGGCTTTGGCCTAGTGCTTTTGCCTGGCTGGTCTTTGTCGTGGCCCTGCTGAGTAAACCGTCGGCGGTGGCCTTGCCCGCGGCCTTGTTGTTGCTGGATATCATCGCTTGTCAAACGCCGTGGCGAAAAGCGTTGCTGCGCTTGCTGCCGTGGTTCGCGCTGGTGCCGCCGGTCGTGATCATCACCCAGCAGGTTCAAGCCGAGGGCGTTGACCAAGCGTTGCAGCAATTGACACTGTGGCAGCGCTCGGTCGTGGCACTCGACAGTTTCGGCTTTTACGCTGGTAAAGCGCTATGGCCGTCGGGCCTGGCGATCGATTATGGGCACTCACCGCAGCTGGTTTTAGCGGGGCAGGGTTTGGCCGTGGACCTTGCCGTGCTTGGCGGGGTCGTCTTGACGGTGATTTTTTGCCGCGGGAGGTTGCGTCGTCCTGGTCTTGGGTGGTTGCTGTGGGGGGCGGCGTTGATGCTGCCGACGTCGGGCCTCGTGGTCTTCTCGTATCAGCATACCTCGACCGTCGCCGATCATTATGTTTATGTGCCTTTAGTGGGTATGGCGATCGCCGCTGCCTGGCTTCTCAGTGGGCTAGAGGGTCGAAGTCGAGTGGCCTTAGGGTCGGTGTTAGTGCTCGCGGCCGGCGTGACGTCGAGTCTGAGGCTGCCCGTCTGGAGTGGTGACGAGTCCCTTTATCCTGCCATGGTCGCGAGCAAACCGCGTAGCTTTGCTGGACTCATCGGCCTGGCGGCCATGTCGCTACGCGCAAAGCGCTATGAGGAAGCACTCGGCTATGTCAATAAAGCCCAGGAGGTTGAGCCACTAAACATAGCTGCTTTAGCTGATAAGGGCCTGGCCTTAGCCCGGCTTGGGCGCTACAGTGAGCTACTTGCCGAGCTAGGTACGAAGATGCCGGATCGCAAACTGATCTTGGACTATCCGCTGTCGGCGCCGGATATGGCGACCTTGCTGATGACCGTCGCGTTTGCGCAGATAAGGACCGGCCAGGCCAAAGAAAGCTTGCCGACCTTATGCCGGGCTCGGTTTGCCGATGCGGCGAATCCGGACGTGCTGACCTTTGTGCCGATGGTGGCTGAGTATTTGGGGAAAAAGGCCGATGATCCGGATTTGTGCGAGGCGGATTATCGACGGTAGGCGCGGCACACTGACTGAAACGGACCGTCTCTAGAGCCCTCTCAAGCTGGGCCGGGGCCCAGCCGTTTTGGCCATGATGTGCCAATCAGTGGCCGAGAATAGTAACGGCATCACTACTAGTGTCCGGGAGCGAGACAATCATCTCGTCGCTAACGACGCCTATTGACACGGATGCGCTGCTAATACTGGTTGCGAATGCATTCTCCACCGTGATTCTTACTTTGTTAGGCCCCACAGACTGGCTGCAGACCGCCGTGCCAAGGGATCCCTGGTAGGGCGCCAGAGGTTGCCCAAAGCTGGCAGCATCAGGAAATGAACTGGGCTGGTAACTAGGGATGCGGCTACCCGTTTGATTTGTTGTGATCCGCAGAGCCGGCACTTGGTTAGCACCACAATTGGCGCTGGAGAGGCATTGCCGCGGGGCCGTTTTGGTGTTGCTAAAAGCGCTTTTGCTCTGGCTGAGGTAGCTTCCGGCACCGTAAATTTTACTTAGGAAGCTGCCAAAGGTACCGGATGCAGCCGAAGGAATCCCAGTGCAGGTCGTCTGATAGGTAACTTTATAAGAGGCGTCGGCTAAACTCGGATTGTAAGTCTGTTGGCGGGTAATCGCCAGACTGAACCCGTTTGAACTTATAGACGTTCCCGAAGGCATTCCGTAGCTCTGGTCGCGCTTGATAATGCTCAGGACCTGCTTGTTGGTGCGGATGGCAGCGGCACGTGCCTGCGTTGAAGATGTAGCGTCTGCGCTACCCTTCAAATAAATAGTCAGCACCGAGATTACGATCCCGGCTAAACCGATACCGACTAAGGTTTCCACCAAGGTAAATCCATTGACCGCTTGAGTCCTAGATCCCACAGGCCGATGGAGCTTTAGCAACACAAATCGTCTCAAACTGGCCCCCTTGATAACTGGTTGAACCGTCGGTACCAAGTCAATAGTCGGCGAAATCCTAGCTCGAAGTTAGCGATCAAAAAAAATCGCAATGATATTAATATACTATCGCGTACATTTAAGTTCGTGCCGTAAATTGCCGATAGTTCACGGTGTTTGGCAGGAATTCGAATCTTAACACTTACAGATTCATGGACACCCTATGGCTCCCTGGGATCACAGCAATGTAGTTCATGGCTTAGGCCACGATGCGAATGGCTTCGGGATTATCGAAGCGCTCGTTGCGCTTGTGATCTTAGGAATCGCCGGCGGCGTTTATATGGTGGGATCGCAGAATAGCCTCAGCGCTCGTCAGCGGGTCGATAGTTCCGCAATGGCCGCGTCGGTGGATCAGGCCTTTGCGACTTACAATCGCGACATGCTGCGCCTCTTATCGCCAACATCTTGTCTGGTCCCAAGTGTCTTTAGCAACATCCCTTTTAGCAACACGAGTGGTGGTTTGTATTTTACGTCGACCATCGGCCAAAAACTGACGGCCGCTCAAAAATCCTCCCTAAAAGATTCGCAGGTAGCAGGACCAGCCGTAGTCCGATGTAGTAATCCGATGTTTATCA
The DNA here is from genome assembly GCA_903928445.1 of uncultured Pseudomonadota bacterium. GTDB lineage: Bacteria > Bdellovibrionota_B > Oligoflexia > Oligoflexales > CAIYRB01 > CAIYRB01. Next base: position 40,917 of record CAIYRB010000076.1, read on the forward strand.
GCAACGTGAACGCGACAAATTCTAATCGTCTTTATTACTGCCTGGAATTTAATCAAGTGCTCACCGCGGCGCCAGGATCGATCACGGCGTCGCCACACGCATTTGCAGAGGTGGCGGTGACACTCGTCGACGCCGGGACCAACATGCCGGCTTCATGTAGTCAATTTCAAACCATGGGTAGCGCTGGCGCGGAGGTGTCGTACTCACTTTATTGGCAGACCAACGTTGGGGGCACTAGCACCTACTTTCGTCGACAAGGAATCTACTTTGCTAAAGTATCGCCCAACTGATTCAACTGGCTTATTGGCATGCATCCTGCGTCCAGTAGGTTGCGGCGTTCGCAGTCAGCGAGCGCTTCAGGGTGGTAATGTATCGATGATTCTGGCAGCTCTGATTGGCGCAGGAGTCATGCTTGCCGCACTGAGTATGCAATTGACGACAACAAATTTGCGTGGCAAAGAGTTGAAACTGAATCGATCGGTTGAGGCCGCCAAACAGGCTAATCTTTCGGCGATTAACTATCTGAATGCAGCCCTAAGACCTGGCTCGTCTGGCTTGGCCAAGTATTCGATTAATAATAATCTGGCAATCGTTGGCCAGAGCACCCAGGCCTTGCAGGTAAGTGGCGGCGGGGCCAATTTTTATCAGTTTAATCCGGATACGGCGGCCGCTCTGGCCAGCAATCAAGCGATCACCGGCAATGTGCTCAACGTCAGCGCTAACAATGCCACGGCGACCAGGCTACAAGTCATCAAAGGTCCAACCCCATGCAACGGCTATAATTGTTACGATGTGCGGGCGACGACGACCGTTGCTGGGGCTAGCCCAGTAAGCACCGTGGGGCGAATTAAGCTACTTTCGTGCGACCCACCGGGCAAGCCGTACGGAGGCTACTGTTACTATTATAGCGGCGTGGCCGCCAACTGTGGCAACACCTGCAGCGCGAAAGGAAAATCATTCGACACCACGGGTACCTTGTATGCGACAAGTAGTGATGCTATCTGTGGGACGCTCCTTAATCTCTTTGGAGCGCCGGCAGGTCCGGTCAAGCCCGCCTCGCAGCATCCGAAGCAAGTTTTTATGATCTCGATCCCCCAGGATGTCGGATGTAAATATTATGATGGCACCTATATGGGCATGCCGTTTGGAATGACGTGGAAGGGGCGCTGGCGACTTCCTACAGTGAGCGCCAATGAATCGTTTGATGGTGTGAATCTGGTTTGCGGCTGTAAGTGAAAGTACTGCTATTGGCAATCGGCAGCGCACCGCTGACGGTGTAGCAGCCGCGGTGCTGCTTCGGTCTTAGGTCGCCTGGAGCATCCGGGCATAGGTCGCGGTTCGCAAGATGCCTATTGGCCGAGGTCGATCTCGGATAAAGATCTCCAGACCTCGGATCAAAGTACAACTTGTCAGCGCGGATTTTGTGTTTCAAACGAGACCGTCGCCATCAGTGACTGACTTACTTGAGCCTGATCGACGAGCAGCGGTTCGCGTTTTGAACGAAACTCGTAGACCAAAGCCGACCAGCTGGTCCAGTTTAGTGAGACGCTGCCGCCGACGTCGGTGCTTGTCAGCTGGCCCGCACTGCGGCCCTTGCCGTCGCTTTTTGGCGTATGCTCAAAAGGCCTCAAGGCTTCGGCGAAGAGGCGGTAGCCAAACTTCTTCTCGATAAGGAGGCCTGAAACCGTCGCCAAGGTCTCGAAGCCGAGTTCGGTCGTATCTTGAAGCTCCTTCACGCTAACGACCCCATCCCGCTCCTTGCCGAGAACTTTTTGACCGTTGGCTGAAATCTGCCTAGCGCCGAGACCACCGCGGACTTCCAACGTTAGTGACTCATACTCGACCGGGCGTGCTAGGAGGCCTATCGTTTCTTTTCTTGCGAACGGCCGCAGCGGCCGACTGAGATGCAAACGATCCGTGGTCACCTGCTCCGACGTACCGTTCGCATGACTAATGGCGTATGTCCGAGGCGTAGGCCGGAGGTCGTAGCTATCGAACAACGAGGTATCGATCGCCGCACGACCAAAGGCGCCGACCCAAGGCAGGGCGCGAAAGAAATCAACGTATAGTGATTCAAACCGCAACTCATCGCGATTGGAGTTATACTCCGAGAGAGCTTGGGCACGGACGATCGCCTCAGCAACGTTCAGGGTGTTCTTCCATTCACTTAGTGAAAAGCGCCCAGTGACGAAGCTGTCCAGCTTCAAACCAAAGGTCGATGAAAAGCCGCTCTCCTTGCCAACAACGTTTTTCTGGCTGTCCATATTGGCGCCGCCCTGGAGTTTCAGCCCGTGCGTCCACCCAGCCTTCACGTCGTCAACGGCCAGCGAGTCGGGAATAAAAGCAGGTTCAGCTTTTGGGCCCTGACCAGCAGTATTTTCTGCTTTAACGACTGGCGAAATAAGCAAAAGCAACGCTAGCATCGACCAAAAAACGGTGTATCGAACTAAGACAACATGGCGACTCATGCGTGGGTTTCCTGTAAGCAGTTGACAAATAAAGCTATATTCAAAGGTCCTTAGTAACCAAAACGAAGGGATTTGTACCCGCGTGTTTGGGCCAATGCAATGGTAATTTGGGGAGGGAGAGAGTCATGGCGTGGGTTTGGTCCGGTGGAAGGACCCCTTGCGCCACTCTCAGCGATAGCTCCTGCTCCAGCAGTGTTCTGACCTGCCAAGAAGTGATTTCTTGTGGGTAATGGTGGTTGTGGGGTTGTCGCGCAACACGCGACCTGGGTGCTTCGGTAGTGGCTTGGCTACTCGTTTGCAGGATGACTGATCAGATCGACGGGTCTGCCAGGTTGCCTTTAAACTCTAGGCCATGGAGCAGCTCCGGCGGCACGACTGGATAAGGACCGCCTTGCGGATAGATTAGCGGCATCACAATGCCATAGGGCTCGAATGTGGCGTTCATGGCCGCGAGCACGGAATAGAGTCCCCACCATACCCGGTTGACGAGGGTTAGTTCCGGTGGCATCGAAGTCCGCAGAAAGTCGGCGTTTCGCGAAATATATTGGGTCATCGCCGCGACAAAGTCCCCGGTAAAGGTAAACTCACCGGGTACCAAATAGGGCCGCATGAGGGCCAGGCTCGTGCCGCGCACCTTCACGAAGTCCAGCCCGTCCGGTCTTGGCGCGAGTCCTTCACTAATCGCCGATGCCTTGAAGCGCTGCAAATCGCCGGAGAGCGCCGCGTGGACCAAGCGGCGCTGACCGTCGATAAATGCAGGCTGCCAATGTCTGACACAACCATAGTCGAGAAACACCACGTCCTGATCGGTAAAAAGATAGTTACCCGGGTGAGGGTCACCGTTGAAGCAGCGGTGACGCCAGATCGCGTCGTAGACCAGCGTATAGATCGTGGCGCCGGCGCGGTTCTTCTCTTGTTGACTGGCGCTTGCGATGAATTCCGCAAATCGCCTTCCCGCGACGAACTCCGTGGCCAATACCCGGCGACTGGTATAATCCGGGTAGGTCTTCGGGAATCGCACCCCCTCGCGGCCAGCGAACAGGCTGCGAAAATGATCGAGGTTTTGCATCTCGCGCAGGTAATCACACTCCTCGGCGAGTCGCTCTTTGAGCTCGTCGATAATGCCCGAAGCCTTGCCGGGAAGGATCATATCGAGGGCGCGGCCGAGCAAGGCGAGATTGCGGAAGTCGGAAGTAAACGCCTCCTTGATTTCCGGATACTGCACTTTAATGGCCAGGATCTCGCCGGCGTGGGTGACGGCGCGATGGACTTGTCCAATGGATGCCGCCGCAATGGGCGTTTCGTTCCAGGACTTGAATAGCTCTTCCGGATATTTGCCCAGCTCGCTCTTGATGAGGCCACGTACAACCTGCGGATGCATGGCGGGCGTTGAATCCTGCAACGTGGCGAGTATCTTGCGCGCCGACTCTGGCAGCCCGCTGTCCATGTAGCTGAGAATCTGTCCGATCTTCATGGCCAGGCCTTTGAGCTTGCCGGCCTGCTCGGCAATCAGGGTCGCGACGCGTTCCTTCGCAGCCCGGTCGAGGGCATCGGACTCCGCCTCGTCGGCAAAAGCGCGCTTAATCCGGTGGGTAGCCATTTCAGTGGCTAGCGCCCGGCCAAGGTTGGCGGTCTTCAATGAGCGTTCGAACCAGCCGCTGGCGATGCCCTTGAGGCCTTTGTCGACAGGATCCTTTGCCATGGTCAATCCCTTGCCTGTTCGTGGTGAGTCGTGCTGTACGGCGACGAGCTTCTGAGCGACATCCAGGCATTCTGACAGGTTGCGGCAGTGAGGTCGATTAAACTCGCGGGTGCATGGGGGCTTCGCAGTCAGACACCGAGCATATAGCCCTTGATTTGAAGTTTCAACCCGAAGTCCCCCTAAGGATCGAGCGTCTCTCGGTCAAAGAGATCTTGACCAGAAGATCGCGACGAGCCCATCAACGAGACGCTCGAAAAGCTCGCTGCTCTGTTCGAGCCTGACCTTCTGCGCAAGCACTACACACCAATATGTTAGGTGCTTTTAAGCCCATTCAGATTTTCCTAAAGTTTTACCTCGCCTCAACCGATACGGTATTCATAACCCTGGAAAGCGTGCTTCTGAAGTTACGAGCGGACCTTCGCAAGGCATCTGCCACTCAATTAGAGGACGACATCATGGTGAATTTCTTGACGACAAAAATCTATGCGTCCATTGCAGTTCAGGTTTTGGTCCTCCAGGCCGTTGCCTGCGGTACAGTCAACAAGTTACCGGGTACCAACGGAGCAACGATAAACAACCGATCATCTTCGGGCGATCAGGATCCTAACGGCTCCTCAGCAGCGCCGAGCGGTGATGCGCAAGTGAGCCGTCCCAGCAGCAATACTACGACTCAGTCCACGACCATCAGCGGCAATGGTACCACCCAGCCCGCGACTACCAGCGGCAGTCCTGGCGCCGGTATCGCTTCGGGACAAACACCAGGCGCAGGAGGACCCAGCGCACTTTCACTGTCGCCTGGGACGTCCCAAATCAACGCGGATGCGATCGCTCATTGCCTAGCTAGCTGGGGCGCTAATAATCCCTTCGGTCCCAACAAAACCACCGCTGATGCGACATTGGATGTTTCCGTGAAAGTCGGTAACATCAGCGCCCCGATTAATGACATCACCGTAACAGCCCAGCCCAGGCTCGTGTTGATTCCAGCGGTGGGCAGCATCGCTGGTATAATGACCTATAATCTATTGAATCCCAACGGCTGGTACTGCTTGATGGCAGACGTGCATATTGGCAGTAGCGCGTGGATCAATATCAAATCCGGCGCGCACTTGTCTGAAAACGGCGTCGACGTTTTGGTGGGCAAAGCCCATCCCTTAGGTGGCCTTGGCGGTGTCGTCAACGCTAATGTCGCTAGCCACGAGACCATTAACGTGGTCCCTTAAAGTATCCGGGCCTATTCCCCATTTTGTGATAGGCGATTGCGGCCAGCATGGCGTTATAAAGGGCCTCCGTTCGTTCTGGCACCCTGCAGCCACAGCCGACTTAGGCATCCATGCCTCCATAGCTACATATCCGTTGAGTTTGGTATGTAGTTTGTGGAACTATTCGAAATATTCAAGTAGCTTCAGACTATTGCTTAACTTAGTGCCATTGATTCCAGATTATCGAGCATCTCTATCAACGCTGCGTGCGTAAGTCCATCTATCTGGGCGCCGCTGGCTCGGTCAACGAGAGTGTCCGGCTTGGAGCGATCATGTTTCCCAGTGTCATAAGCTACGAGGGAACGACTTTTCCCATGAGCAATAACTTTTTAGTGCAGATTCTTGCTAAACAGCTGCCTTAGTTGCGCCGGTGAAGATCATCGCCATTTAGTGTCGCCAACATGAAGTAAGAGGATTTGCGATGAAACGTTCGTCTCGAAATGCCACCCTGGCTACGACTTTGATTATCATGACGATCAGTTGTAAGACTCCATCAACTGTTAAGATACAAGCCGATGCATCGGCGACTCAGGACGCATCAACCTCCTATAAATGTGGACGGCCGTTGGTGGTAGCATGGGACGCACACAAAAAGACTAACTATTCCCAGCTCGATCAAAAAGCCGCATTCGCGGCCATTTCAAAGGAAAACATGAACGATCTGATCAAACTGGTCGGTCCCATGACCGCAGATGAGAAGATCCTCTATACCGCTTCTTTGAGCCTAAATCCTGTGCCCGTTGTCAATCGCGGCTATTATGCAAATCTCAAGCGACTATTGACCTCCCAGGCTAAATCGATTGAAGCCCCCAATGCGCCAAGAGCCAAAGCTGCGGGGATCGAGCCAGCGATCACTCCTCAATCTGAGGATGAACTCTATGGCGCTCTGAACTGCGTGTTTGCGACCGTCGGTCCGCCTGATGGACGTACGCGCTACGGCGATGTCATCTTCCGTTTCAAAAGCCGGGAGCCGGTGCCTGCCTTTGGTACCTTGCGAGCTGGCAATCCGTATATGTGGGGATCGCCAGGTAAAACGATGGCAGAATATCAGTATGGCTATGTGCAAATGTTAGTAGCACCGGTTGACTGGGATGAGTGGTTTGCTTATGGCCTAGTCAAGCGACTCCGAGACAAGGGGGCGGCAAAGACCAAGATGATCGCAGATCTTAACAAAATTCTGGAATCAACGCCGCTGACCAAGCGCAGACGTGACTTTTGGCAATATGTCTTCGATCAGCAGCTTGGTTATCTCGAGGGCAAATATGAAAACACTGTCTCGATTGCGGCGATGGAGTCGATTGAGGTCGATGCATCGGTCATGAAAGACATAGCAGGATGGCAACTTCCGGCGAGCGTGATGGCACTTATTAAAGCGAAGACAGTGCCATAAAACTACCCTGTTCTGGTCCGGTGTCTTGGTAAGGTGCATCAAGGTCGTTTGCCGGGTACCAAGTGATCCACTTCGCTTCGTGCAGACACCCGAGATCTCATCGCCTTCATCGCCTTCATCGCCTTCATCGCGTAGCGATACGTACAGAGCAAAGGGCAAGCCCGTGGGGATGCGGCGGCGCGATGATACGCTCGGGGTCCACCGGCAACACCGAACCACGTCACATAGGTTTCTGTTAAGAGATCCGCAAACAATGCCGATAAGCCCCTTCGGATGTGGGCTACTTCAGCTGGCCCCATCGGAATTACTACAAGCCGCTGATTGTCTTGCCAATTTGAAAGAGTGAAACAAGCTATTACTTTGTAATTAAGAAAATTATCGATATTCCTTAATTTCTTTTGAACCATTGCCGATAAGGCGAGTGGATTACCGGCATCCAATATTTAGGTGGCAGCTAACATGAGCAAAAAAGCCAAACATGGTTTAGATGATGTCATCGTGAAGCTTTTTCAGCCGCTTTATCGTCTTGGCCAGCCGCATGTGGACGGATTGGCACACGTTGACCTTGATCGCCCTGCGCTGTTTGTCGCAAATCACACCGCTCTTGGTGTATTAGACATACCGTTTTTCTACATCGCCCTGCGGGAAAATACTGGCGTGCGTCTACGTGGACTAGCACACAAATTGGGCTTCAAATCGCCGGTAACCAGAGCGCTTTTGCATAGTCTGGGCGCCGTAGAGGGCACACGAGAAAACTGCCATGAACTCATGAAGACTGGTGAACATATCCTTGTGTTTCCCGGCGGCGGTCGCGAAGTCAGTAAGACCAAGGACCAGAAGTATCAGCTACTATGGCAAGAGCGAATAGGCTTTGTTAAAATGGCTGCAAGTCATGGCTATCCGATCATACCGCTTGCATCAGTGGGTGCTGAGGAATGTTACGACATTCGCTTAGACCGCAACGATCTGCTGAAAACACCTATTGGATCCTGGATTAAACGTGTGGCTGATCGCTTTGACCACGTGATCAAATTCGACGAGATCCCGCCACTTCTGGTGACGGGATGGGGTGGCACTATTCTGCCCCGGCCTGAACGCTTTTATTTTAAGTTCATGCCGCCGATTGAGACGAAACATGTGTCGCCGGATGACGAGATAGGCTGCCAGAAAATCAAGGCAGAAACTAAGCTAGCTCTCGAAGCCGGCATCGCTGATTTGTTGTCATTTCGAGAAAGTGACCCGCTGCGCAACCCGCTTGCGGCGAAGCTGCGCGCGCTGAAATAAAAAATTTAGCAGATCTTTTGGTGGCCACTTTAGCGAAACGCTCTCACTGGTGGCCAACCACGGTCTATGCGCTGAGGCTCTAGGCGACCCAACAGGGGTGTCGGCTTTGTGCGCCGAATTGACGCGCATTGATTTACTGCGCTCTCTCGCCTATATTCTGCGTAAGAATGCTCGTCGAACGAAGTTCGTATCTTGTGTCTGTGTTCCTATCGCAGTGCCTTGAAAGGTTCATAGGCGCTAATCATAGGGGCAACTAATAGTCGAAAATGGAGATGTTATGAGGCAATTTGGTGTCTTGATCTTGTCCGCACTATCGGTTGGGACTGCGGCGCGCGCCGAGGATGCGGTTGATGCGTCGCGCGCGCAAGCATGCGTGGAGCTTAGTGCTGCCGAGGAGGCATGCGCTGCCCTCGAAGGGTGCCAGTGGCTAGCTAGCGGCGATGGCTATACATCGTGTGTCGATGTGGCGATTGACGCTGATGCTACGGCTATGCCCTACGCCGCTTTTGGGACTGACGAGGAGTTCCGTCCCGGTGGAGGAGGTGGTCCAGGACGCGGTGGACCCGGCGGTCCTGGACGTGGCGGTCCTGGACGTGGCGGTCCTGGACGTGGTGGTCCTGGTGGACCTGGCGGACCTGGACACGGCGGACCTGGTTGGCCGGGCGGACCTGGACACGGCGGACCTGGTTGGCCGGGTGGACCCGGACACGGCGGACCTGGTTGGCCGGGTGGACCCGGACACGGCGGACCCGGTGGGGGACGTCCATTCCCAGTGCCCGTGCCGATTCCAGTGCCGATTCCAGTGCCACGTCCTTATCCTGTGCCATACCCACAACCTGCTCCATATCCGCAGCCGGCACCTTATCCACAGCCGGCACCTTATCCACAGCCAGCACCGTCTGTGTGGTGTGATCCGTCAACCAACCAGTGTTTCCCCTATTGTACGAACGGTAGCAACAACGGTAATGGCTGGGGTTACCAACCTGAGCTTGGCGGTCCAGGCGGTTCGTGCAAGGTGCCTGAGTACCCAACTAGCTGGTGCGACGAAGCGAATGGGATCTGCTATCCATACTGCACAAACGGTAGCAACAACGGCAACGGCTGGGGTTACCAGCCGGAGCTAGGTGGTCCAAATGGCAGCTGCAAGGTTGGGTACTGAACGTCGGTTGCTGACCAGTCCGCGGCATCGGCATAGTGATCTATGCCGCGGCGCAGCCTGGTAGCAAGCACAGGTGGCGATCGTTTATGTGGCGGGACAAGGCGAGGATTTTGATCCTGCTTGTCCCGCCAGCCGTTGTAGCTTGTTGTTTACTAAATAAAGATCATTAATAGCGCGGCTTAAACTTTTCGGTCCGACACCTGGTCCCCCCAGGGTCTGGTCGGCGCAGCTGAATGTTGCTACGATATCGGTAGCGTATCCCGATGATCTAGCAATAAAATTCCAGCCATGCTGGCAGCCTGAGCGGAAGGTTAACCGATGGGGTTCTCCATCATCATCCCGGTGAAGGAGATCAATCACTACATCATGAGCTGTGTGCCGATCACCTTGGAGTTGGACTATCCGGACTTTGAGGTCCTGATTGTGCCAAATGAACTTCCTGTTGGTGAGCTGCCCGAGTTCTTGCGCGACCCCCGCATAAGACTGATCGCATCTGGACGCGTCAGTCCAGCTGTAAAGCGTGATCTTGGAGCAGCCGCTAGCCGTCACGAGTTTTTGGCCTTTCTCGATGACGATGCCTACCCGGCCAAGGACTGGCTGGACGTGGCGGCAAGCTATTTTAAAAAGGAAGGGGTAGAGGCCCTTGGCGGTCCGGCGATGACGCCAGTGGGGAGTTCGCTTGGCGAGCAGGCCTCTGGTCTCTTTTATGAGACTAAAGTTGGCGGCGGTGGATTGGTATTTCGCTACCGTCCAGTTGGCGAGCCCTTCCTGGTCGATGACTATCCGACGGTAAATCTATTGGTGAGCAAGGCAGCCTTCAATCAGGTTGGCGGCTTTGATAATGACTACTGGCCGGGTGAAGACACTAAATTTTGCTTGGATTTAGTCAAAGCGGGTGGACGGATTCTCTATGTCCCGGAGCTACTGGTGTGGCATCACCGGCGGGCCTTGTTGCGGCCGCATTTAAGGCAGGTGGGCGGTTACGGTCGCCACCGCGGGTATTTTGTTAAAGCCTTCCCGGAGACGTCGCTGCGAGTGACCTACTTTGTACCAAGCTTGTTTCTCCTCGGCAACATTGCCGGAGCCCTACTCTCGATCTGGTCGTCCACTTTGCTGGTCGCCTGGATGAGTCTCCTTGGCTGCTATTTACTAGCTTGCCTGGTCGATAGCTTCCTTCGTGCTAGGAAATTGGGCCTAAGCCTCTTGACCACTGTAGTGATTCTGACCTCGCACCTGACTTATGGGTGGATGTTTATTCGTGGGCTTTGCTCATCGTCGCACTTTAAAAGCCAGCTGCGCTAAGGAGGATTTGTGCCTAGAGGTCTTCACCGAGTGCTCGGAGTGCACCATTTGACCAACGATACGTTCTCGCTACGCTTAGCTCGTGACGGTGTCGATTTTGTGCCGGGTCAGTGTTTCAATATTGGCTTACCAAAGACGGCGGTAAACCGCGAGTATTCATCGTACTCAGGCTGCAATGAGGAGGAATTACAGTTTCTGATTCGCAACGTCGACGGTGGTGAGGTCAGTCCCAAGTTGCGCCAGGTCAAAGCTGGTGAATTCATCGAGGTCGATGGTGCTTATGGATTGTTTGTCATCGATCCGAGTTTAATCGCATCGACGCAATTCTGTTTTATTGCAACGGGGACTGGGATTGCTCCGTTTCATTGCTTTGTCAAATCATACCCGGGGCTGAAGTACCGGATCGTTCACGGTACAAGGTATGCTACAGAAGCCTACAATCGGACTGACTATGCACCTGGATGCTTGGTGAATTGCACTACAAGAGACGACAAGGGTGACTTTCATGGTCGTGTCACCGACTACCTAGTGACCCAGGACCTGATGGTAGCCACCTATTACTACCTTTGTGGCAACCGCAATATGATCAACGACGTTTACGACATCCTCCGGGCTAAGGATATCTCGAGTTCGCAAATCATTACCGAAGTCTTTTTCTAAAGGGACGCCGATGAAAGTTGCCATTTCCTATCCGCCTATTGTCAATCGTCACGGTCAAAAGGCGATGGTGTCGCAAAACCGCAATGTTCAATTTTTCAAGGCACCGACCTATCTACTTCCAGTGGTTCACGCACAAGCAGGGACCTGGCTCAAGCAGTTGGGGCATGAGCTGCTTTGGGATGATGGTAATGCCCAGTTAAAGAGCTATGAGCAGTGGTTTGCTGATCTAGTCGCCGCCAGGCCCGATGTCGTCGTCTTCGAGAGCACAACTCCGGTGATGAAGTTCTATTGGCGGGTCACGAGTGAGCTGAAGGCCAAGCTTCCAGACACGGTCTTTATCATGACCGGCTATCATTCGATGCGAAAGCCAGAAGAAACCTGTGAAAACTCAGCTACCGATGTGGTTTTGCGCAGTAACCATGTCGACTTTGTGCTGTCTAAGCTCATTCCGATCATCGCGTCTGATAAGGATTGGCGGACTCATTGTAAGATCGAGGGTCTGGTGATTCGTATGGCGGACGGTACGCTCAGGTCGACCGGCCACTTCCGGCAGGTTGAGCCCTTGGAGAAATCACCAGTCGTTGACCGGGACTTAGTGCAGTGGCGCAATTACGCTTTGGAGAACGGCAATTTTCTCCAACTACCGGGCACCTACGCGACCAGTGTGATCCGTGACTGTATGTTCGGCAAGTGCACGTTCTGTCGCTATAATGGACCTGATTTGACGTTTTCCATGCTGCCGGTGCAGCGCAGCCTCGATGAATACGAGCGCTTGATCAATGACTACGGCGTCAAGGAAATCTTTGATGACTCGGGAGTCTGGTACCGTGGCAAGGAGGCTCGCGAATTTGCCCAAGGCATCATCGACCGAGGCTTGCATAAGCGCGGCTGCTATTTTGGCTTTAATACGCGCTTTGAATACCTTGATGAAGAGACTATCAAGCTGCTCGCTGCGGCGAATTTTCGCTTTGTCCTCATCGGTCTTGAGGCTGCCGACGATGAGACCTTGCAGAGACTCAAAAAGGGGTATCAGCTGCAGCATGTCGAGCGTAGTCTGAAATGGATGAGCCAGTACGGCTTACATCCGCATTTGACCATCATGGTCGGCTACTATTGGCAGACGCGGCAGCAGCTAGACGGAACGGTGCAATTTGTTAAGTCACTGATGTATCAAGGCTTGGCCAGAACGCTGCAGGTGACCTTGTGTACGCCACTCGATTTCACGCCCTATCATCAAGAGTGCATCGATCAAAAGGTGCTTTTGACCGAGGACTATGATGACCACGACATGAGCAAGCTCATTGTGAAGACGCCACTACCACATGCCGAATATTATAAGGCTGTTCGCGAGATGTATGGAATAGCATTTAGTCCGCAATTCATTTTGCGACAGGTCCGCTATTTGCTGACTGGACGAACAAGAGATTGGCAGTTTCTCTTTACCTATGGCTGGCGCGCAATTCGGCGGGTCAGAAATCACATCTTCAATTTGACCAGGCATGAGAACACGATATCAGGCTAGGTGCCGATTAAGCTGCAAATTGATCGGTATCACTACCTTTGTCTTTGCTCGAAAATGGATTTACGCTCGACGGTGGCAGGCGCTTAAGACGCAGATAGAGCCTTAATGTGTCTAGAATGACGGAAACTCCGACGCGAAAGATGTGGATCATCTCAACAAAAAACGGCCTAGAGTTGCTGTGAAAGTAATCTAGCCGCACCGGCGCTTCGAGGATGCGGCGAAAGCCGCGTAAACGTGCCAATGCCAGTATCTCTAGGTCGGCACCGTAGCGATCGACTGTCAGGTCTGGAAGCACTGCGTCGATGACGGCCTTTTTAAACAGCTTGAGGCCGACTTGGGTGTCTGTGACGTTCATGTCGAAGAGATACTTAACGAGCTGTTGGTAGCAAGCGCTCAAAACACGGCGGACGCGGGGATAGTCGATTCGCGATTGTGGATGGCGCTTGGATGCGACGACGATATCACTGTCGTAAAGCGCCATCAGGCCAAGGAAGATGCGGATTTCACGTGGGTGAAGTTCCATGCCGCCGTCGATAAAAAAGACATAATCGCCGCTGGCCTCTTTGAAACCACTGCGAACTGCATAACCTTTGCCGTGATTTTCGTCGTAGATGATTGGGCGGACGTTGGGGTGTTTGTAGCTTCGTAAGACCGCAGCGGTGGCATCGGTGCTGCCGTCGCTGATCACCAGGATCTCAAACGACGAGAAATATGGACTGATTTCGCCGATTAGCATTTCTAAATTTGGCTTTATGGCCGCTGCTTCATTGAAAACAGGGACGATGACCGATAGGTTTAACTCGCGCAAGGATGCAAAGACATCGGTGTGCTGTTGCTTTTGGATAGGTTTTTCGGCGACCATGAGCTGACCTCCAACCCCACACATCTATCTTAGCGGCATAAAGATCCGATGACTTGAGAGCGTGCGACCGGAACTTTTTTGGTGCACTCGGTAAGGATTGGTATTTTGTGCGTAGAAAAAGCGGGCTCATAGGGTCGCGGTCGATATACGACCCCATTGCATACGAGCAGCCCTAACTCGCTAAATGGACAAGTTTAGCGCCGAATGTTTTGGATTATCTTCATTTTGGGGTCGGTCAGTTAGAGAGCAAAAGAGCCGCTGCGAACGTTCCAGACGGATGGATGCAGTCGCCTGGGTGATGCCAGCTTTGGCGGCCAAGCGGCGGACGAGTCGACCGGGTTTGCCGTCTTGGCGCTTTCTGGCTACACTTAGATGAGTATCGGTGCGTCCGGCATCCGCCGGATTGGTCCTGACCCTACCTGCCGTTTTCTCGCTCGCCAAGCCAAACACTGCTCAGATTTAAGCTTTAGAAAGACATGTTCATGCCATGCCATGCGCTGGTTTTTGATTTAGATGACACTCTGATCCATTCGACCAGAGCTTACGGCGTTGCCAATGCCGCAGCGCTCGACGTCATCGGACTTCGTGGCAAGGGTATGAGCTTGGAGTCCAGCCGGGCTGAAGTTAAGGAACGTCTTCCTTCCTTGCATGTGTCGGCTCGAAACCGTTGGCTTTACTTCAAACGACTGCTTGAAAACAACGAGCTATATTCCGCCAAATGTCTGGTTCAGGTGATGGCTGTGTACGAGGAGGCCTTGCTAGGTAATTTGAAGCAACAGTGGCGGGAGTTAAGGCGCGGCGAGTTACTGCAAAAGCTAGCCAAGAGGGCGCCGATGGCGATCATCACAAATGAAAACCTAAGGAGTCAGGTGCTAAAATTAAACGCGCTCGACGGAGTGGACGCGCTCTTCAATGTGCTGGTCACCTCGGAGGAGTTGGGGGTGGAAAAGCCGGATCCTGCTTTGCTCCGCTACGCACTGGCAAGGCTGAAAGTAGATGCGAGCGATACCTTGGTTGTCGGCGATAGCTTTGACCATGATATCAAGCCAGCGCTAGTCGCTGGCTGTCGGGCCGTCCTAAGTACCGAGTTTGCGCCTCGTCCATTGGCTTTTAGCGCGGGCTGTCAGACCGTCTCTTCGCTTGAGGAGATTCTAAACTATGACTTCTAGTCCTATAGTGAAAAATTTGGGCCGGGAGACATGTCGTGAAGAGTTGGCCGCTTTTTGTGCGCAGATCGGACTAAAGACGCCGTTATGGGTACAGGGTGCTGGTGGCAATATATCGCGAAAATTCCTCGACGGCGAAGCGCTGCGGCTTTGGATCAAAGCCAGTGGCTACAGAGTCGGAGGGGTGACCAAGGACGTTGGTTTAGTCGAAGTCGATTTAACGAATTTTTACGCAGCGGCGCATACCACGGGGTTGCTTCCCGCTCCAAATAACCTTGAGCCAGCTACGGTGATCAAAGAAGAGTCATATCATAGCGTGCTTGGTAGATCGACTATAGCAGGTGCAAACGGGCAAGGGCGACCATCGATGGAAACAGGCCTTCATGCAATGCTGGCCGCGCCATGGGTTGTGCATTTGCATGCACTATCTGCGCTGTTAATGGCTCATGTTTACCAACAATGCCCCGAGGATTTGGCATGGGTGTGTAAACGGCACCGAACGGTGGTGCTACCTGCGCTGATGCCTGGACTAAGTTTGACCTGGGCTACGGCGCGCCATGCCCAGGCCTCGCACGTTATTTTGGCGAATCACGGCGTCGTTCTTGCCCTGCAACATCCTGACGAACTTGCTTCATGGCAGCAGCTAGAATATGAATTCTGCGATCGTCACGGATTTGACGTTTTGACGCAGCTACTTAGTGGTGACTCAGCTAGTTTCTCTAGGGCGACGCAGCAGCCCATACCTCTGCGCTTTTACTTTCCAGATACTGCGGTGTTTTTTGCCAAGATCCAGCCGTTCCTGCGGCAGTGGCGGTCTTCGGCAGCGCCCGAACCGCTGTATGTGCTAGAAACCGATGATCAAGATCTGCAGGAGATCTGGGCGGCGCAACAGATTCTTTACGCCGCCTGCCCCGAACTCCCTAGCCTTCCAGATGCCATCGTCAACAGCGTGGCCAGTCTGCCCACCGAGCAGCTGCGATTGGCCAAGATTGCGAGCTAAACATGCCTGAGGCGACGAAGAGTTTTGCCACAAGCCCGATCCACTTGCTCATGCCAATGGCTGGGCTTGGCGAGCGCTTTCGCCGTGAAGGTTATACCGATCCTAAGCCTCTGATTAAGGTGTCTGGGACGCCGATGATTCAGCGTTTGCTCGAGCGCTTTCCGCCGCATTGGCCGTGCACCTTCGTTCTCTCCGAACACCATGCGGAGACCGCATTGCCAGGACTGCTCAAAGTGCTAAGACCCGACTGTCAGATCGTCTACTTGCACGACGCGGAGATTGCCGAAAGCCCGCTACGTGGTCCGGCTCGTTCGGCTTTGGCGGGGCTCAAGGTCATCCCAGCGGACCACCGGGTTTTTTTATCCTACTGCGACTACGATATGGTCTGGGATCATACTCAATTTGAACGGTTTGTCCGGAGTAACGATTGCACGGCCTGTTTGATTTCTTACCGTGGCTTTCACGCTCATTACTTGACGCCGCTCATGTATGCCTACGCGCAACTAGACGGCGAACTGGTCAAAGCCGTGCGGGAAAAGGGCTGCTTCACAGCAAATCGGGAGCAGGAATATGCCTCGGCCGGTGGTTACTATGTTCGCTCCGCTGCGCTTTTGCGGGCTGCCCTTGACTATCAAGCGGAGCACGACCTTCAGGTCAACGGTGAGCACTACATCAGCTTGACGATCGAGAGTATCCTGCGCTCCAAGGCTGAGGCGCAGGTGCGGATTTTTGAGATTCCGCTGTTTTGTCAGTGGGGAACGCCTGCGGACTTGAAGACCTATAGCTACTGGGAAAAGACCTTTGTCGCCTGGAACCGCTTGCAGGCTGCGGCGAGCACCTATGAGGTTGAGCAGGTCCTGATGCCGATGGCTGGGCTGGGGTCGCGCTTTGCGTCGGTGACAAAGGTGCCAAAGCCACTGATTGAGGTGGCCGGCCGGCCGATGTTTGTGCAGGCCTTGGTGTCACTACCTCGCGCTCGAGCCAATGTTCTTGTATGCCTCGAACAGCATCGTTCCATGCTAGAAGCTAGCCTAAACCAGCTGCCGGCAAAGACCGCTCGGCCCAAGGTCAAGTGGCTAAGGCAAACGCCGCAGGGGCAGGCATTGTCGACGGAACAAGGTTTGCAGGAGTTAAACCCGACCCAGGAGGTGCTCGTATCAGCTTGCGACCATGAAATCGTGCTCGATCCGGCGACTTGGTTGCGGTTTAAAGCGGACCCCCGCTGCGACGGCGCGATTTTCACTGTCCGCGGCTACCCTGGCGTCCAGCGGCGGCCTCAGGCTTATGCTTATGTGGACGCCGACTTTGACGGCGATGAATTTCCCCTGGTGAGGACGGTGTCAGTCAAGGTACCGCTGTCGGCAAAGCCGGAGGCAGACGCTCTGCTCGTCGGGTCTTTCTGGTTTGCATCCGCCGATCTCCTGCGCCGTGGTATTGAGGCACTTAAGGTCAAGGACGCGCGGGTCAACGGCGAGCTTTACCTAGACTCGATTTTTGCACAGCTTCAGCTGCTTGGCCACACGATGCGTGTGATCCCCTTGGACGGCTACATCGGCCGCGGTACGCCCGACGAGTTGGCCGAGTCGCTCTACTATCAAGAACTGATTGGTGGGCGTCGGCCGACGCCGCGCCTGCGCTACAGCCTCGGGGATCAGGACAGCCATGCTTGAATTTGAGCTGGTGCTACCAGCCTACAATGAAGCGAAGAGCTTACCTGACCTCTGCAAAAGGGTAGCCGAGGCAGCGTTGTCGTGTGGGTTCACTCCGGAGCGCTGCCAGGTGGTCCTCGTCGATAACGGCAGTACCGACGGTTCTGCCGTGGTCCTGAAGCAGTTACAGAGCACCGATCTCGGTGCATGGTTTAGGGTCGTCACCGTGGCGCTGAACCAAGGCTATGGCTTCGGTGTGAAAGCCGGACTTGATGCGACGACGGCACCCTTTATTGGCTGGTCGCATGCCGACCTTCAATGTGACCCCGTTGAGGCCTTTCGCGCCGCAGTAATATTGCAGAATTCACCGGCCACAACGTCGCTGATCATTAAAGGTAAGCGCTTTGGGCGTTCCCTATCTAGTCGCATCATCAGTACCGTGTTTGCCGTCGCGGCTGGGGTCAGCCTGGGGCTTTGGTGCGGCGAGATCAACGCTCAGCCAAAGGTTTTTCCGCGCCGCCTACTCGGCCATTTGTCCGGTGCTCCAGTCGATTTTAGCTTCGATTTGTTCGCCCTTTATCGGGCCAAAGCTGCCGGCTTCAGATTTCGCACCATAGCGGTCTACTTTCCCAATCGGCGTCACGGTGTATCCAATTGGTCGTCGACCTTTAGGAGTCGACGTCGCACCATGATCGGCATGCTGCGCTACTGTCGGCATCTGGCGCTGACCGAGGGTCGCCTATGAAGGCTTTGGCGCAGTCCAAGCTATTTTGGCTCGGTCTACTGCTCCGCTTGGGGGCGCTGCCATTTTTTGGCTCGCATTATATGCGGGATCTATTTATCCCGTTTCTCGATGCTGCAGTCACCCACCCAGGCAGCAACCCTTGGACCTTACTGCCACCCTCGTACTTTCCTTACGGTTCCTTTCTCTTCGCGCTGCTTTATGTGCCGCGTCAGCTAGCGTTTTGGTTGTTTGGGCCTGGCGTCTTAGCCGCATCTGGGGTCAGCCTGGCTTTGTGTAAGTTGCCACTACTGGCGGCTGAGGTTTGCCTGCTTAATGCCATGGCTAAGCGCTTAAATTATACCCGCTCGCTGCTGATCTACTACTGGCTCAACCCGGTGTTGTTCTACATCACCTATATTTATGGACAACTCGACGCGGTCATGACTGCGTGTACGGTACTCAGCCTGTTCTTGTTGATCGATCGGCGCTTGGTTTGGTCGGCCTTGGCCATGAGCTGTGCAATTGCCTCAAAGTTCAGCGCCGCGGTAGCTGTGCCGTTGGTGCTGACCTATCTGTGGCGGCGGGAGTTCCCTAAGATCGCGCGGCAGCAAGCGGCGCTTTGGTTAGGCATTTTTGGAACGGTGACGGTCATTGGCTTTTTACCGGTGTTGACGGCGGGACAGATCGGTTATACCAGTGTCGCCTCGCCGGAGGCGTTGCGGATCTTCGCCGCAAAGATCGACCTCGGCGGTGGCTTGATGCTGGATCTTGGCATCGCTTTGGTATTAGCGGTACTCGGTCGTCTTTGTCTATCGACGACTCTGTCGGCAACCGGTTTGCTATATGGCACGGGATTGGTGTTCGGACTTTTGGTGGCGACGACTAATGCGGCTCCCGGCTGGTATTATTGGCCATTGCCCTTCATGGCGATGCTTTATGCCAGCCACGAACCTGCACCAAAGGCGCCGTGGTTTTTGCTACATGCTGCTTATTTCTTCAATTTTGTCGTGATCCCAGCCCATATTCTTCCCTTTGGGCTGAACCCTAGTGAAGACGCGAGTGCTGCCTTCAGCGTTTTGCAGACCGGAATGTTTGCACTCCTGGTGGTGATGTGGGTCGTCGCCCTCAAAGGAGAAGCCAAGCTGGAGCGTTTGATCAAACCTTTGATGATCGGCATCGCTGGCGACTCGGCAGCCGGGAAGAATCGCTTGAGCCATACGTTGATGACGCTCTTTGGGGAAAAACACTGTGAGATGCTCGAGGGCGATGATTATCACCGCTGGGAGCGAGGTGATGAGCGCTACCAGCGCTACACCCACCTAAGTCCGCGTGCCAATCATCTGCGCGTCTTAGATAAGCATACTAAGCGATTGACCGCGGGCCGGCTGGTCCAGCAGCGCCACTACGATCATGGGACGGGACGATTCACGGCGCTGCGGCAAATTAAAGCCCATCGCACCGTGGTAGTTCAAGGCTTGCATACATTCTACCTGCGCAATATGCGGCAGGCCTTCGATCTCAAGGTCTTTCTTGACCCTGATCCGCTGGTGCAGCTAGCCTGGAAGCTGCGCCGCGATGTCAAGGAACGCGGCCACAACCGGCAGAAGGTCTTGGCTAGTATGGAAGCCAGGCGTCAAGATGCACTGCTGCACATCGCGCCGCAGCGCGCCTTCGCCGACTGGATCATCCAAGCGGTGCCGCGTGGTGATGCCTCAAAGGACAGCGTTTTAGACGGTGTGATGCCTGAAATTATGATGCGGCATGTCCTATGGAATGATGTGGACCTCGATGGGTTCATTCACATGCTCAGCCAGATCGATGGTGTCGAGTGGACGCTAGAGCGAGACGGCGGAGATCTCGATCGCACGGCGCTCATACTAGCGGGACACCCTTCGGTTGAGCAGATCGCTTGGATGGCAAGCCAGCTCTTTTCGCACCTACGGCCGATTACCCGTAGCCCGCAGCCACCGCAGTGGTTAGGCGGTCTCGATGGTCTGACGCAACTACTAGCGCTAACACTGCTAAGTGGCGGGTCCCACGCAGCCCATGAGGAGAGTCGATTTGGATCTGATCAAACACCGAGTGAACCAGGTCGCGGACCTAGCGCCGTTGCCGCCGGCATGGGGGGTGGAGGTAGACCTGCGCTCCCACACCATGCCGACGATCGGCTTGCACCTAGCGCATGATCCTTGGAGCGAGGGCCCCAGCTTTGACAGCTGGGTTCAGGCTATCAAACGCCAAGGGTTGCGGGGGCCTATCATTTTAAACACGAAAGAGGACGGTCTTGAGGACGCTTGCCTTCGGGTCATGGCCGCGGCCGAAATCAGCAATTTCTGGTTTTTGGACACAGCCCTTCCTACCTTAATCAAATGGGCGGTATGCGGCCATGAGCGGCGCTTTGCCGTACGTTACTCCAGCTACGAGCCGCGCCTTTTAGCGGAGCGCTTTGCCGGCTTCATTGACTGGGTGTGGGTTGACTGCTTTGATGGTGTGCCGGCCGACATAAAGGATGTCGAGGCCCTAAGCGCCAAATTTAAAATTTGCTTGGTGTCTCCAGAACTTCAAGTCGGCCTGAGTCCTGATCTAGGCAAGCGAATCGAGGGCTTTAAGCATCTGGCGCCATTGGCCGCAGCGGTGTGTAGTAAGCAGCCGGAGCTGTGGCAGCCAAAGTAGATGGTTGTATTAGTGCACATGGCGGATTATTTGCCGCCGGTCTGTTTTAGCTGCGAGGCATTGTAGGCATCGATCTGTGCTTGAAGCTGCACAATCTGAGCATTGACCGCATCTAGCTGAGTCTGGAAATTCTTTTTTAAGCTTGCCGCTTGTTCGAGCGTGGCGCTGTTGGTTTTGATGGTTTCGTCGTGCTTTTTTTGCGCTGCTAAGTCATTGGATAGCGCAATACCCGAGCCGATAGCGCCAATACCGCCAAGGATGAGGCCGCCAACGCCGCCAGTGGCGATGGAAAAGGCGACGCTCGCCGCACCTGCGGCGAGGCCGATGCCATCCGCGGTGCTCGAATGTGTGGCGTTTTCTTGGTCAGCGCTGATA
Source organism: uncultured Pseudomonadota bacterium (assembly GCA_903928445.1). Lineage (GTDB taxonomy): Bacteria > Bdellovibrionota_B > Oligoflexia > Oligoflexales > CAIYRB01 > CAIYRB01. The sequence continues at coordinate 62,112 of CAIYRB010000076.1, forward strand.
TTGTCAATGCTGGTGCTGGCCGACGCGACGCTGACGAGACTGAGCTTCTTGGTGAGGTCGGTGCGCTGTGCCTCGAGTTGCGCCATCGAATTGGTCAGACTGTCGATACTCACCGTAGACTGCGGATTTTGGTCGGACACGGTGTTTGCGGCGCTCTGATCGATCTTCGCCGTCGGCTTGCCGTCCTTCGCTTTGGTGTGGACAAGCGCAGGAGCAGGCGAACTGTCCTCAGCGCAGGCAGTTAGTTGTCCGCATAGGACCAGGGTGGATAAGGCCACACTCCAGATTTTACTAGCGTTCCGGTAAGGTGTGTAACGTCTGACCATGACCAGGTACCTCGGTAGTCATTATGCAAGTTCCATCGTTAGGTCTATGGGCCTATCGGCAAGTTTGGGCAAAAACTTTAGTCAGATCTGCTTGTGACAGTTAGGTGTCTGGTATCACCGGGGATTTGATCGGTAAAGGCGTCCCTGTTCTATGCCGCCGCATTTAATAACTGCTACCATAAATGAGATAAACAAAACATAAGCTGACGAGGCGTTGAGCCATCGTCGCGAGGGTAGTGCCGATGCTTGGATATCTAAACAATTTATCTTTGCGTCGCGTCCATGCGCTCCTAGTCATTATAGTTGCTGCCTTTTTGGTCTTTGGCGTGGCGGTACGCTACGGCTTTCTTGAGCACGATGATGATCAGAATATTTCGCATAATCCCCGCTTGCAGACGATTACCACCGATGGGCTGACTGCATTTTGGGAGGGGTCCTACCTCGGCCTTTATATCCCGGTGACTTATACCTATTGGGCCGCCGGGGTTGCCTTGTCGCATATCGGTGAGCCTGATAACGAAGTCCCTTACGCAAGGCCATGGATCTTTCATTTTGGCAATATCCTACTGCATGCAATCAACGCCTGCTTCGTCTACATCCTGCTGCGACGATTTGGCGCGAAGGATATGGCGGCGTTGGTTGGTGCAATGGTGTTTTTATTGCATCCGATGCAGGTAGAAGCGGTTGCTTGGGTGAGCGGGGCGAAAGACCTGCTGTCGACGTTCTTCGCACTGACGTCGATGATCTGTTACAGCGCCTTTCTTGGCGTTGGTAGGCCCAAGGGCAAGGGACGATACCCCCGTGGGGTTAGTTATCTAGGCGCCCTGCTGCTGTTTTGTCTGGCGATTTTGGCGAAGCCATCGACGGTGGTATTGCCGGCGTTTCTCTTTATTGAGGATGTTTTTGCGGCGCGAAAAGTCAGGTGGCGGGCGTTTGTGCGCGTCGTTCCGCATTTGATCGCGGTTGCCTTACTTTTAGTCTTGTCTGGCGCCTCGCAGACGAACGAGGGACCTTTCCCGCCGGTTCCTTATTGGCTAAGGCCCTTGGTTGCCGGCGACAGTGTGCTTTTTTATCTGCGTCAGCTGTTCATTCCGCTGCATTTTGCCATCGATTATGGCCGGCGTCCCGATCTGCTGTTGTCTGATTACGTTCGTCTTGCACTTGCCACCGGTCCTTATATCTTGGGCGCGGCCCTGCTTTGGCAGTACCATAAAGGACGCTTTAAGGCGGCCACCGCTGCCTACGCATTGTTCGTCGTCGGGTTGCTGCCAACCTTAGGCTTTATGCAATTTGCCTATGCCTTCTTCTCCCTGGTCTGCGACCGCTATGCCTACTTGGCGATGCTGGGAGCGGCGGTGCTCGCCGCGACGGTCTTTCAGGCTAAGGACCATCGCCTGAAGGTGGGGATCACTGCCTGCTTGCTACTGTTTTTGGCGGTGCAAAGTACACTCCTGACGCGTACTTGGGAAATTGAAGGGTCCCTGTTTGGGCATAGTATCGAAGTCGAGCCAGAAGGCTCGGTGGCGCTGGTCGCGTTATCCAACGACCGTGCTAATAAGGGGTTTTGGCGCGACACGATCCCACTGCTCGAACGCGCTTCGGCAGCCCTACCGGTCTGGGGGCGGCCCTATAACAACCTCGGCACGACCTATCTCAACCTCGGTAATAGCGAAGAGGCGGTGGTCAAATACCGTATGGCCCTGAAGTACTTCCCGACTTACCCGTTGGCCCACAGCAATCTCTGCGCCGCGCTTGCTGGTCTAGGTCGCTATGACGAAGCTGAGCCCGAATGCCGCGCGGCGATAGCTCTAGCACCTGAGTTTGACATGCCGTTACTTAACCTCGGCTTCATCTACGCTAAGAATGGTAAGATGGCGGACGCTGAGCAAGCCTTTCGCTCGGCGACGGCCCTGGCACCTGGGTCCTTTAAGGCGCGGCGGAACCTGACGCTCGCGCTCAAGGCTGAGAATAAGTGTGGCGAGTCAATCTCCCACCTGCGACTGCTAAATCAGGATTATCCAAAGGACCAAGGGGTGGCTTTGGACTTTGCGGCCTGCTTGCAGGAGTTGGGTCGGCAGGCGGAGGCTGAGGCGGTGCTTCAGGCCTTTGTCACCTTAAATCAGGGCAGTTCGGGGGCGGACACCGTGCAGAGTAGTTTGGATCAGCTTCGGCGCAAATGAAGCGGTATGTGGAAATGGACCAAATTTGCTGCCGTGTTCTAGACAGCTTTATTATAAGCTGCGTCAACGGCAGGATATCGATGAATGGTTGCCGGTCAACATTTCTGAGGATTTTGACATGCGAAATATACTTTCCGAGGCTAAAGTCAGTCCAGAGGCTCTCGTGGCGAGGAATTCGTTTCATGCGGACGTGGTGCGAGACGTTGCCGCAGCGGTCGCAGCCAATGAATGGACCGTCGTAGGTATGGCGGGCAACCCATTCGTTGCAAAAGCACGTCGCCATCTCGAAAGCAAAGGCACAGGCTTCAAGTACCTTGAGTATGGTAGCTACCTAAGTGCGTGGAAGCCTCGCTTGGCTATTAAACTATGGAGTGGTTGGCCGACTTTTCCACAGGTTTTTCACAACGGCGTATTGATCGGTGGATTTACGGATCTGAAGCGGTATTTGCCCTAAAAGGTGGCAACGAGTCGAGGTGGCGTTCATTCGAAAGTACGGATCGCGACGGAGCGCATGCCGCACAAGTCTGCAGCTGTAGCATTCCAAGCCCGGGTGCGGCATAAACAAGATCAGTCTACCAGGTATTGATCACCGGTCGAGGCCGCTTGGCGTCCCACACGATCTCGCCAGCGGCACCCTCTTTGACCTGGGAGGCATCGTCCCAATCCTCTTGGTTTTCCGGCATCAGCCGCAGCTTGTAGGCGTAGCGGCCAATCGGGAGGCGCAGTGTTTTGGCCCGAGCGTTGGGGATGATGAATTCCGTTTCGCTGGTAATGCTTTCAGCGAAATATCGATCGGGTGAGAAGCTGAGGTTGGGCACCATGTCGGACTCTTCGCAGGCGACCTTCGGGGCTTCCCCGGTTAAGGCGAGCTGGCGGGCCAGGCGGAGGAGCCCGGTGTCTTCCGCGAAGACGGGATGCCAGCAGGACCTTGGTGCCTCCACACTGGGTAAGGATGTGCCGTGGCCAGGGTCGCCTTGCCAGAGGCTGCGAGTTTGCTGTGCGACATTGTCGGCGACGTCGCTGCGGGGAATCAAGGTGACCAAGACGTCGCGTCCGTGCGGCACGGCGTTCGGGATACGCAGCGTGAGCAGGCCAAGGCGGCTGGTGCGGTCAAACAATTGTTGCATAAATTCGATCTCGGCCACGGTTTTGGCCAGACCAAAGCGGGCGGCCGTCAGGCGGTGGCCGAGGTCTTGGCCGCAGACGGCGGCTTGCCAGCGCTTACTGGCAATGGTGGCGGGCAGCTCGATCGGTAGCGATGCCTGAATCACTCGGCAAAAGGTGTTAAGACGGTGATCGTCTTGATCGGTCGTTTCCAAAGCATTGGCGAGCGAGATGCCAATAGCCAGACGACGCGTCAGGAGATACGGTTGCCGGCTCCAGCGTTTGATCATGATCGTCTGCATCCGGTTTAGATCGGACCGGGCGGTGACCGGTTCGATCTGCGGCAGCTGGCAGTACCAGCCGCCGGTGGCGTTGGCACCGGCGCTAGTGCCAAGCTCAAGCTTTTTGACCGGCGTAAGCGATTCGCAGTCGGGCGCGATCTGCGCCAGCCAGCTGCGGGCTTCCTCGAGAATTTTAGGCTCGACGGCGAACTCGGGGGAGTTGGTGCGGACGGCGTTGCAGACCTCGCCCGCCAGTTTTGCTTTGACCGCCATGGTGACCGGAAAGCTCAGGCGAAAGCTCTCGATCTCGGCGCGTACCGTCTCAGCACCCTCATTACCACGCAGAGTCAGGTGGACGGTTTGGCTACCAAAGTCAGATTCGAGCTGGGTTTTCAAACGAACCTCAGCCTTTTCGACCGGGGAGTTGCAGTCGGATACCGAGACGTTAAAGGCGAGGCCCTTGGAGGTTTCACCGACAGCAGCCATGATGACGCTGGTCAATTGCCCGGTGTGTGTCAGTTCCGCCGGAGCCAACGGTGGTCGAACCGACAACGGCGGCGCTTCGGTGGTGACGCTGTGCGGCGGCTCCTGGTCTGGCTTGCGACTCAGCTGACAGCTAGCCACCGAGATGATCGTGGTCAGCGTGCAGATAAATGGCAAATCGTGACGCAGAAAACGCGGATCAATAGACGGCGATCTCTTGAACCGCCATGTCGATTTTTTCATGGAATCCGCCTAGTGCCGGGTTTGCCGCCTCTACCGTCCAAGACAGGGGCTGACACATGCGCAAAACATACCGCGACACCTCTGAGCCGTCGCGATTCTCGACGATGACCTGGACGTTCTTGAGGTCGGCGCGGCCATGCATTTCGTTTTTGGCCCACAGGTAGAGCGACGGATCAGTGACGAAGTCGCGGCGAAAAGAGACCTTGCGCACCAGACTGCCGCTGCGGTTAGCGGCCGTTGGGGTGAGGCCTTCAATCTTGTCAAAGGTTCCGTAGTTGACGCCGTCGATCTCGATATGGGTGTGGAGATCCTGGGCCGAGAAGCCAGCGGTCGACATCTTGGCAACGATCACCGCGCCAAGGACGGCAGTGCCCAGCAGCGCCCGTGTGAGCCAAGATTTAGGTTTTAGAGCTGTAGCTTTCAACGTTTGCACCAGCAAAAAGAGGAACTAGGCGGCTGATTGTGTTTATAGATTATATGTTAGCACAGATGAGTTTACCGATCCACTGCCATTGCCGTTTTTTCTCTTGACTCAACCCATCCTTCGGCTGTCGGCTAGGGAACTTGAGCCACGCACTCGATTTCGACGGCTACATCCTTGGGAAGTCTGGCGACTTCCACCGTCGCGCGGGCCGGATAGGGCGGTTTGAAGTAGCTGCCGTAGATCTCGTTGACGACCTGAAATTGCTGCATGTCTTTGAGAAAAATCGTTGTTTTTACAACGTCGCCGAGGCTGGCCTTGGCCGCCGTCAGAATGGCCGTCAAATTTTTTAACACCTGATGCGTTTGTGCTTCGATCCCACCGGTCACGACTTGTCCGCTGCTGGGGTCCAGCGGGATTTGCCCTGACACAAAGAGCAAGGAGCCAGTCCGAACCGCTTGCGAATAGGGGCCAATAGCGGCAGGAGCCGCCGCCGTTTGAATTACCGACTTGGTCATCAATCAAACTCCTTTTGGTACGGGTGAAATACTTGCAAAAAAGCCAGGTCAATGCAAGGTGGCCGGTGTTTTTTCCTGGGCCAAGGTGGTTGCCTCTTCTCTGAGGTCGGCCAGCGCCAGGCGGGCTTCTTCAGGGAGCAGTGGGTCAGCTTCGGCTTTTGTCAGCTGGTCGAGCGCAGGCGCACCTTGACCGAGGCTGATCTGAGCCTGGGCGCAGTGGACATGCAGCTGCCAGGGTAGGGGCTTTGTGGTCGAGCGCTCGGCTTGCCAAACCAGCGGTGGGATTTTGCTGAACTCGCTGGCGATGCCGTAGGCTCCGGTCAGCTCGACGAGGAACAAAGGATCACGCTCGCCTTGCTGGTGGAGGGTTTCGAGAAGTGTGGCCTTGAGGTAGCGGTCACCGGTCGAGGTCAGATTGGCGGCCAGCGAGAGTCCCGCCCAAGAGCAGCGTTTGGTGGCCAAGACCATGAGGGTGTCGGGCATATACTCGCCGTGCCGTTCGCGCATGATCTCGGCGGTGAGATCCCACAGGGTAAAATTGTTTGGTTCAGCGTCGAGGCCGGCCAGGGTCCAGGCCTCGGCTTCGTCGAGGCGCTGTTGGTTTAAGAGGATTTGTACGAGATTGATATACGGAGCTGGTTCGGCAGGGAGTAGCTCCTGGGCCAAGCGTAGGTGGATTTCGGCCTGTGCTTGCTGCCCCGTCAGCATCGCTGCGACACCCAGCGAGAGTTGCGCGCGGAAGTCGTGGACAAACAGCGCCTCATCGTATCGGCTGGCGAGATTGAGCACGGCCTCGGGCAGATCCATGCTGACGAGTTCGTCGAGCAGATCGACGACGGCATCGGGAGTCTGCTCGGCTGCGACCTCCGGCTCGGGCTGGAAGTCGCGGAGGAATGCGGTGAACGCCAGCGCATCGCTGGCATCACGTTGGCCTTCGCTGCCTTGGTAGAGGTCATCAGCGATCCCTAAATAGGCGCGCAGCCGCGGCCCCATGGGATAGGCGAGAAACTGATCGATGCCGCTGGTGGAGGAGGCTGAGCCCATCGTAGGTCCTTTTGACTGTTGAGTCGGAACGGTAAAAGCCTTATCACATGTACTGTGCGGGGCTTTTGTGTTCAAGGAAAGTTCGCCTGATGCGGCGGAAAACACCTTGCTTGCAGGGCCCTCGGGTGCTACGGTACCCACGCGCAAAGTAATGAATATGACTAGACTATCCCCCACTAGTCCCAGCTCTTACCGGGAGTCCCGCTCAGATGACGGAACCTGCAGAGGCAGCCGCTTCGACTTTTAATGCCGGCCTAGGGCGAGACATCGCCACTAGGTTTCCTGCCTCGGGCTTGGAGTATGTCGCCAATCCGCAGTATGCCGACGAGGACACCTTTGTCGTCAACTCGGGCTCGGTGCTCGAGGTGGCGCGCGAACTGAAAAAGCACTATCCATTCCTGATGGACGTGTGCGCTGTCGACTACCCCGACCGTGCCGATCGCTTCGATGTCGTCTACCACTATGCGGACCACATCAATAAGCGACGACTGCGGGTCAAGGCCAAGATCGGTGATGGTGGCTCGTTGCCATCGGTGACATCCGCCTACCGTTCGGCCAACTGGTTTGAACGCGAGGCTTTCGACATGTTTGGCGTGCGCTTTGACGGCCACCCCAATCTGCGCCGCATCCTTTGCCACGAAGACTTCGTCGGGCACCCCCTGCGCAAGGACTATCCGGCCGATCGCAATCAGTCCCTGGTGACCCCGATGGATCACACCTTTGCCAAGGATCGCGCCAGGATGCAGGCGGAGGAGGAGGATCACCTGTCGGACCGGGTGTGGATCAATATCGGTCCGGCGCACCCCTCGACCCACGGGACGCTGCGCTTTATGGCGGTGCTCTCGGGCGAGACGATCGAAAAGGTCGATGTGGAGATCGGCTACCTGCATCGCTGCTTCGAGAAGATGTGCGAGAGCCACGATTACAATCAAATCATTCCGTATACCGACCGCCTGAACTATTGCTCGGCGCCGATCAACAACCATGCCTGGTGCCGGACCATCGAGAAGATGCTGGGGGTCGAGGTGCCGCCTCGCGCCCAGGTCATGCGCATGATCATCGACGAGTTTTCGCGCATCATCGACCACTTCGTCTGCATCTCGACCAATGCCCTCGACCTTGGCGGCATGACCAACTTTTGGCTCGGCTTTCGGCCGCGCGAAAAGGTCTATGACCTGTTTGAAAAATTATGCGGTGCCCGCTTGACCGTCTCGCTCGCCCGCGTCGGCGGTATGGGCTTTGATCTGCCTGCTGGGTGGGTCGAGCAAGCACTGAAGACCATTGGTGATATTGAGAAGGCGCACCACGAGCTGGATGTCCTGCTGACGAAAAATCGCATCTTCGTGCGGCGCATGGTCGGCGTCGCCTCGATTGATCAGGAGCGGGCGATCAATTGGGGGCTTACTGGACCGTGCCTAAGGGCCACCGGCGCCGCCGTGGACACCCGAGTGTGGGATCCCTACTATCTGTATGATCAAATTGATTTCGACATCCCCGTCGGCGAGCGCGGTGATAGCTACGATCGCTACATGGTGCGCATGGAGGAGATCCGCCAGTCCTGCCGCATCCTCAAGCAGTTGCTGCCGAATATTCCGGCTGGACCGATTTCGGTCGACGATCCAACCATCTGCCTGCCGCGCAAGCAGGATGTCTACGGTAATATCGAAGGCCTGATGAACCAGTTCATGCTGGTGATCCACGGCGTCAAGCCGAAGGCCGGCGAGATCTACCGGGCGCACGAAGGCGGCAACGGTGAGCTCGGCTTCTATGTGGTCAGCGATGGCAGCGGCAGACCCTACCGGGTCAAATGCCGGCCACCGTGCTTTGCCATCTTTCAGGCCTTTCCTGAGATGGTGGTGGGCGGCCAGATCGCGGATGCGGTGGCGGCTCTTGGAACGATTAATATCATCGCGGGAGAGCTGGACCGATGAGTGTGTTTGGCGATGGACTAAAGGCCGAGATCGAAGGATTTCTGAAGCGCTATGAAACCAGGCGCAGCGCGATTTTGCCGGTTTTGCATGCGATCCAGGATGTGCATGGGTGGATCAAACCGGAGCATATCGAGGAGCTACATACCGTTTATGGTCTAGACCGGGTGCACGTGAAGGAGGTCATTACCTTCTACGACATCTACAAAGACAAACCGGTGCGCAAGTTTCAGATCCGCTACTGCAAAAACATCACGTGCCATATGCTGGGCGCTCGCCCGGCGATCGCGCGCATCCGCGAGCACATCGCCGCCTTGGACGCGGCCCATGGGGAAGACGGCGCATTTTCTCTAGAAGAGTTCCCTTGCCTGGGCAAATGCGACGGTGCGCCGGTGATGCTGGTCAATAAGGAGCGCGTGGAGCATGCCACGGTCGACAAGATCGATCAGCTGCTGACTAAGTACGCTCCAACGGTGCTGCGCTAGTCGGCGGGACGTTTTCAGGTAGATGCTTTATTTGAACGAGACGCCGAGGACCCCTCGCAGGTGGGGCCAGCGTTGAACGGAGTGAACCATGGCCCAGGATAAACCTCGGATCATTTTGCGCACGGAAGGCCTTGCCAACCCGCGCGCGTTGAAGACCTATATCGAGCACGCGGAAGGCTACACCGCAATCAAAAAGGTGCTCGGTGGTGCGGTCACGCGCGAGCAGCTGATTGAAGAAGTGAAGGCGTCTGGTCTGCGCGGACGCGGCGGGGCCGGCTTTCCCACGGGCCTGAAGTGGACCTTCGTGCCGCAAAGCGACACCGGGCCGAAGTACCTCATCTGTAATAACGATGAGAGCGAGCCTGGCACGTTTAAGGATCGCCATATCTGCACCGTCAATCCGCATCAGGTGATTGAGGGTATGGTGCTGGCCGCCTTCGCCATCAAGGCGAACAAGGGCTACATCTATACCCGTTGGGAATTTCAAGAAGAGATCGGCTACTTGGTCGAGGCCATCAAAGAGGCCTACGCCGCCGGGTTTCTCGGTAAAAACATCCTCGGTTCGGGCTTTGATTTTGACCTTGATCACTATTCGGGAGCGGGCGCTTATATCTGCGGCGAAGAGACCGGCCTGATCAGCTCGCTCGAGGGCAAAAAAGGTCAGCCCAAAGTGAAGCCGCCGTTTCCCGCCGTCTCCGGCTATTTGGGCCGTCCGACGATCGTCAACAACACCGAGACCCTGGCCAACGTGCCATGGATCGTCAACCACGGCGCTAAGGAGTTTCGTCAGTACGGGACCGAAAAGAGTCCGGGGTCCAAGCTGTTTTCCATCTCCGGCGCCTTGGTTAGGCCGGGTGTTTACGAGGTTCCGCTCGGATATCCTTTTGAACGCCTAGTGCAAGAAGAGTGCGGTGGCTACTTGCCTGGCCGCAGCCTGCAGGCCCTGATCCCCGGCGGTGCTTCGGCTCCGCTGTTGACACCAGAAGAAGTGAAGGGCCTGACCCTCGACTACGAGGCGATGGCGTCCAGGGGCACGATGCTAGGCTCCGGTGCGATCATGATCATCGACGATCGTCAGGTGCTCGCTGAGTTACTTAAGGTGACGATCGAATTTTTTGCCCACGAGAGCTGCGGGCAGTGCACACCGTGCCGCGAAGGGACCGGTTGGCTCAACAATATCATGGACGGCGTCTTGGGCGGCACGGCCAAGCCCGACAGCGTCGAGCGCATGCGGACGGTGGCTAAGCACATGGGTGGCAAGACCATCTGCGCCTTATCCGATGCCTGCGCTATGCCGGTTACATCCTACGTGCAAAAATTCAGCGGTCAGCTGCAAGCCTACTTGGCGCAGGCCGCAGCAGCAGGGAGTCATGTCAAGTGAGTGAAGCAACGCAAGGGCAAGGGCAAGGGTCGGTAGAGACGGTCACCTTTACGCTCAACGACCGCGAGATCACCGTGCCTAAAGGTACGACGGTGATGGCGGCAGCGCGCCTGAAGGATGTCTACATCCCCCATTTTTGCTGGCATCCAGGTCTGAAGATCGCTGGTGTCTGCCGTTTTTGTTTAGTCAAGGTCGACAACCGGCCGAAACTAGAGATCGCCTGCAACCTGACCGCCACGCCTGGCATGAAGGTCTCCTCGGTCCTGCCAGAGGTGAAGGAAGCGCACAAATGGGCGCTGGAATTTCACCTGGTCAACCACCCCCTCGACTGTCCCATCTGCGACCAGGCCGGTGAATGCAAGTTGCAAGACTACTATATGGAAGTCGGCAAATACAAAAGCGAGATGGACCGGCCCAAGGTGCTCAAGCCTAAAGCTCTGGATATCGGCAGCGAGCTAGTGCTCGATACCGAGCGCTGTATCCTCTGCGACCGTTGCGTGCGGTTTGAGGAAGAAGTCACCAAGACCGGAGCACTGGGGATCTTTAATCGCGGCGACCGCGCTGTGGTGGGTACCTATCCGGACAAAAAGATCGAGCATAACTACCAAGATAACTTGGTCGATATCTGCCCCGTCGGAGCGTTCACCTCGCGCGATTTCCGCTTTAAGCAGCGCGTCTGGTTTCTCAAGGATAAGCCGGCGGTTTGCCCCGGCTGCTCCACCGGCTGTCATGTCGACGTCTACGCCAAGCCTCAGGTGCGCAGCTACTTCCGCTTAAAGCCGCGTGAGTCAGCGGTCAACGGCTTTTGGATGTGTGATAAGGGGCGCAACACCTATAAGCATATGAATCAGGAGCAGCGGCTACGCTTCCCCTTGGTTGCCGAAGGGACCGCCGCGCGCCGCAAAACCACGGTCGATGAGGCCCTGGCAGCACTGGTTGGTCGCTTGCTGGCGGCCAACAAGGAAGATGTCGCTTTGCTGGTGTCGGCGCAGTACACCTGCGAGGAATACAAGGCCTTGTTTGATCTGTTCGTGGTCAAACTGGGCGTGTCCAAAGTCTACCAGTGGCGCGAACCGACCGAAGACCTGAAGGCCTTTGACGGCCTACTCTACCGCGGTGATCACAACCCGAACACCCGCGGCCTCAGCGAGGCCCTCAAGGCCGCTGGTTTGCCGTCGGAAGTAAAAAATGGCTTTGACGATCTGGTGCGCCAGGCGCCGCCGCTGGTGATCGCCCTTGGGCCAGAGGTCGCCTTTCAGTTTCCTAGCTTGCCTGCCCAACTTAAGCAGCTGGAACAGTTGCCTTTCGTTTCATTGTGGACGATTGATGGCGCCGCTGCCAACTACGCTGGCTTGAAGCACCTGCTGCCGATGAAGGGCTTCGCCGAAAAGCGCGGCCACTATCTTAACTTCGAGGCAAAGGTTGGAGATCTGGCCGATCCGTTTCCTGCTGGCTCCGAAGATGCACGCGATGTCACCGAAGTGGTGGCCGCGCTCAGCGACCTATTCGCGCACAGTTTGTAAGTCGGTCTTGGTTTAGTGATCAAAGGCGAAGGAGTGATGCGATATGGCCGGAGTCGTTAAAGTAGCGCTGCCACCACGGGATACCAATCTGTTTCAGATGGCGTTTGGCTACACCAGTACCATCTTGACGGGGATGATGAAGACCTTTGCGATCTTTTGGGTGCAGATTACCGGCAAGGAAAAGACGGAGACGCTTGAGTGGCCGGAGCAGCCCGCGACCTATAGCGACCGTTTCAAGGGTAAGCATTTTTTGACCCGCCGTGATGATGGGCAGGTGCGCTGCACCGCCTGTTTTCTTTGTGCCACCGCCTGTCCTGCTGAGTGCATCCATATCGTCGCGGGACAGCATCCGAGCAATGAGATCGAGAAGTTCCCGGTCCGCTTTGAGATCGACATCCTGCGCTGCGTGTTCTGCGGCTTTTGCGAAGAAGCTTGCCCAGTCGATGCCATCCGCCTTGGACCGGAATATGCCATGTCGGGCTTATCGGGTGACAAATGGATCTACACGAAAGACTATCTGGCTGATCGTGGCGAGTTGCACGGCGGCATCAGCAGTGTCAAGGTTGAGAATGAGAAGCACTTCACCACGGATCATCATCCCCATGGGGATGACCTGATTGCCACCGACGCGCCGCATATGCGTCACCATTGAGGTGAGCAGCGGCCAAAAGGAGGAGGCATGCGACTTGATTTAGTGTTGATCCGGCACGGTGAAGCCGTGGATGCCGGTGCCTTAGGTAACAAAGATCATGCGCGAATCCTAACCCCTAGGGGCCAAAAGCAGAGCCTAGGTCTCGGTGTGCAGCTGGTCCAAGCCAAGTCGCTTCCGACTTTGGCGCTTGTGAGCGATGCGGCACGCACGAAGGAGACCTGGGCCGGAACTACGGCTGGTGCTGGGACTGCTCTGCGGGACACTGTGGTGGCACACCATCGCTTGATTTATACCGGTAGGGTCAGCGACCTGCAGTCGCTCATCGAGCCGGTAGATGCTGCCCGTCACCCGGTCGTGGCGATGGTTGGGCACAATCCCGGCATCTCGGAGTTGGCTTGTGATTTGACGGCGCAGGACCTGCGGTTTTCACCGGCGGATTGTGTGGTTCTGTCGATCCAGGCGGAGAGCTGGGCCGAGGCTATTGGCAGCGAGGGCGCCTGGGAGTTAGCGGCTTCGTTAAGCCCCGAGTGACGCCTGCTTCGTCTGCGGATGTCTCCCATGTGGGGGCCGCGTTTAACCTGCTAACGGAGGCCAGCCATGGGTGATGTCACCCCCAATACCGTCGAACTTGTCCAAATCATGCAGGCATCCATTGCGCCGGTGACGCTGATATCGGGGGTTGGGCTACTCATCTTGTCGATGACTAATCGCTATGCCCGGGCGATTGACCGGACCCGGGAACTACTAAAAGCCATTGAAGCTGAGACCGAGGGTGGGAGTGCTGGAGAAGTGGCCACAGGCGCTAGTCACGTCGACCATCACTTCAAACGGCAGATTCGCATCTTGTACACGCGGGCCTTGCTGATGCGCTGGGCGATCGGTGCGGAGATCGGATCGATTTTTTCCACTGGTCTGACGATATTCCTCATCTACGTCCACCTAGCTTTTGGCAACAACCTGAGCGGGCTGGCTCAGACTAGCTTCATCACGGCCTTGGTTCTGCTGATCGTCGGGATGGGTTTGTATTTGATTGATATGCGGTTGTCGCTGAAGGCTTTGCATTTGGAAATTCGGGCGGTGGATCCGGATCTGATTTAGGGCGAGATTCATGTGCGCGCCTAACCAACCTGACCTTGAGACCTTGAGACCTCGGTCACTTGTCTGTCACGGTCTCGGCTTACCTTTTTTGGATACCATGAATCATCGATTCCGCTTTACGTCTGTCCATTCGGGAGGTCGCTGCGTAACTTGTTTAGGCGCTGCCCCATTGCACTGAAATGTTCGGATTAGGCGTTGGTTCGTGCCTCTATCAACATGGCCGCGCCCAAAAAGAACGCGCCGGTCCAGCAAACACCGTTCCATCCGGCATGCTGCCATGCTAGCGCAGAGGCATAGGATCCGGCGGCGCCGCCGATGAAATAATGCATTTTGTAAATGGTATTTAGCCGCGTGTGGGCGGAGGAGTGCAGCTGGTACAGCTCGGTCTGATTGGCTACTGTCGCAGCTTGCGCACCCAGATCGAGCAGCACCACTCCGGCAATCAGGCCAAGGATTTGGCCGGCGAAAATACCCATGACGGCAAACGAGCTAAGCATCAGCATGGCGCACCAACGCACCACGCGCCGTGGTCCAAGGCGCTCGATCGGCCGCTGCACCAATTTTGCCGCCAGGGCTCCCGTCGCGCCAAGTAGTCCGAATGAGCCCGCCGCCGACGGCCCCCAGCCGTACTGCTTAAGCAGGAAAAAGGCTAGAGGCGTCCAAAAGCTGCACAGCGCTGCGTACATCAAGGCCCCGACCAAGGCGATCTGGCGCAGCTTAGGCAGGCTGCGAAATAACGTCCACACCGAGGCGATCAGCGTCGGGTAGCGCGCCGAGGTTGTCGCCTGGTCTTCTGGCAGGCTGCGCCACAGAGCCACCAGTAACACTACCATCATCGCCGCTGCGACTAGGTAGACGACGCGCCAGCCAAACTGGTGGCCGAGGTAGCCGCTGAAGGTGCGCGAAAGCAAGATTCCGATCAGGGCGGCGCTCAGCACGGTACCGAGATTGTTGGCGCGTTCTTCGATTGGACTGAGTAAGGCCACGAAGGGAATCTGCACCTGCACGACCACCCCCGCGAGTCCGATCGCGGCCGAGGCACAGGCGAACACGGTGAAGCTTGGTGCCAAACCAGCAACGCCTAGAGCCAATGCCGCCAAAGCTAGCAGCGCGATGATCAACCGGCGCTTGTCCATGACATCGCCTAAAGGCGTCACGAGCAGCAGTCCGGCGACATAGCCGATCTGGCTAAACGATGGGATGCTACCAATCGCCGCGGCCGTGGTGGCAAAGGTGCGACTGATCTCCTCGAGCAAGGGCTGCACATAGTACATGATCCCCGACGTCAGCATCGTCGCACCGGCCAGCAGCCAAATCGCCTTCGTGCTGTGCGCCTTGGCCAAGCTATTTCCTCTCGTCATCAGGTCAAGTTAAGAGCCAGCAAGATTACGGTTTAAGGAACGGTATGACGCTATCAGTTGCGGCCAGAACAGTCAGGTCGCTTGCATCATCGGTGTTAGTGAGTCGGAACAAATGGTTGTGGAGTCAAGGACGGAGCCGATTAAGGGCGTCGATGCGTCGGCGGGGCTTTGGATCAGGCTCCTGATTATGCGTTTTTTTATGGAAAGATCAGCGTTTGGACCAATTCTGATTGAAGAGCCTACATCCCCGGCAATGAGATTGATGCCGCCATCGGCCTGCACTACAATGGCTGGACCTTTGGCACCTCAAGCAAGGCCGCTCCAGTCTTGGCGCTGCTCGCTGCTATTCGCGGTAACGACAACGGCAACCAGTCTAACTCCGCAAGCTCCGGGTACAAGCGACTGCTTGTGGCTTCCACTGCGAGCGCCTTCAAGCTGACGAATGCTAAGAGCCTGTCCGAAAAATTCCCTGCCTCCCTACTTCCGCGCCTCCGTGGTCAAACCCAAACGCCCAATTTTAAGCACAGAGGCGCGGAAGTAGGGAGGCAGGGA
>CAIYRB010000077.1 GCA_903928445.1 uncultured Pseudomonadota bacterium
AGGGCTCGTCCATCAACAGACGCCGGCGCGAAATCGAATTTCGCGCCGGCGTCTGTTTAGGGGTGGGACCTAACCTGGAACATCTCACCTCGTTCTAGAGCAGCCGTTTTGGATTGATCAGCAGGGTTGCCGACAACCAACTACGAAAATTACGCTGTGAAGCGCCCAGGGTCGGGCGCTCGGGGTAATAAAACTGCACGGTGTCGGCGATCATCGCGATATCTACAGCATTGGTGGCAAAGCGTTGGGCATTGTTCAGCTCGTGCACATAAGCCTGGCGCTCGGCAGCACCTGTTCCGTCCATACCGAGAAAGTCCATGACGTAAATCGTCAGGAAGTTCTGTTGGCAGTGGACTTCTAGCTCGTGCGCCAGAGTCGACCCAAGCAGCGCCCAGCTGGTAAATGCGGCTGGGCCGATGGTGACATGCGCCTTCTCCATAAAGGCTCCCCGCGAGGTCAAGCCACGGTCACGGAGTTCGGGATCAAAGACCGGGTGCTCAGCGCCTTGCGGCACATTGATGCTAAACAAGACCAAGGCGAGGTCGATACTTTCTTGGTTCAAACTCGGCACACCTGCCGGTGCGGCCACGGGGATGTCGACCAAGGAGCGGTCAAAAGCCCTTTTTTCTTCGACCTCGGCGTGGGCATAAAAAACCGCACCGCTAAGGCCCAAGGTGAACACCACTTTCGACAGGAACGACAGTGAGCCTAGGCCCACAAAGCGAGACGACAAACCCACGGGGAACTCCACGGCAGAAGCAGCTGGAAAAGCAGGGGGAAGAAGAGGATCAACAGGGGAAGGGAAAAAGGCATGAGAACGGGACTTGGGGTCTTACCAACGCTGGGTGCGCTGGTGTCTCGCAGCAATAAGCAAGTTCTAGACCAGCGCCTATAGGTGCGCGATGATCACCGCTATCTAAACAAAATCAGGATACTAAGCACCTGGCCTGGCGCCAGAGCGAAGGTCCTGGCGAAGTCAGGTGTCAAACTTTTAGGCGGTTGCTGCCTTCTTTGATCAATGTGCCGCCATCAGCAGCAGACCCGGGGCCCAGCACGATCACCCAATCCGCCGCCTGGATCACGTCGGGGTGGTGCTCACTGGTCACCACGGTCGCCCCCGCCTCGACGAGCCGGCGCAGGACTAAGAGGAGGCGCTCGACGTCTTCAAAATGCAGGCCGGTGGTCGGTTCATCGAGGATGATCAAACTGCCTTCACCGAGGCGCTTGGTTAAAAACGGCACCAGCTTGAGTCGCTGCGCCTCACCGCCGGACAAGCTCGCGCTTGGTTGCCCAAGCTTAAGGTAGCCTAGTCCCAGCTCGACGGCCGGAGTGAGGCGTTGCACGATCTTGCGGTGATTTTTAAAGTGCTCCAGCGCTTCGTCCAAGGTGAGTTCCAACACTGCGCTTAGCGAGAGTCCTAAATAGCTTACGCCGAGTACGGCGCTTTGAAAGCGCGCACCCTTGCAGACGGGGCAGCGCACCCGGGCATCGGCGAGAAAGCGCATGGTCAAGCTGAGCTCGCCGCGCCCCTTGCACTCGGGACAGCGGCCGCCCTCGACCGACAAGGAGAAGGCCCGCGCCGTCAGGCCAAGCACCTGCGCATCCGGCTGCGCCGCATAGAGATCGCGTAAGTCTCCCAAGATCTCTAAATACGACACCGGCATGCTGACGCTGCTTTTTGCAATCGGGCGGCGGTCGACCAGCGATACATTGGTCAGGGCATCAAGACCACTGACGGCGCGGCAGTGCAGCACACGTGGCGCGGCGCCGCGCGGTGCTGGTGTGGCGCGCGGCGCCGCCTTTGACTTGGCGCTACGTGGGATGATGGGCTCAGGTGCCGGCCGCGCTTTCGCCGCGCCGGTCGCCTGGATAAAAGCCGCCGCATTTGGGTAGAGCGTCTGCATGACAAGACTGCTTTTACCAGCGCCGGAGACGCCTGTAACAACGGTGAACGCGCCGAGCGGAAAACGCACGGCATCGATGCGTAGGTTGTGCAGCCTTGCCCCTTCCACCACGATAGCCGGCGCGGTTGCGCTTAGCCGGCGTCCAGGCACCCCCAAGGTGGCACCCTCGGCGTGTGCGGCGAGGTGCTTGGCGGTCACCGATTGTTGGACAAACTGCGCGGCTTCTGCCGGCTTAAACTTTGCCATCAAGCGACCACCGCGGGCGCCACCCCCCGGACCCAGGTCGATGATCCAATCGGCGGCCCGCATCAGCTGTTCATCGTGGTCGACGATCAGGACGGTGTTGCCCGCCGCTTTAAGCCGCTGCAGCGAGGCGATCATAAGGTCCAGCTCAAGCGGATGTAAGCCCTGGCTGGGTTCATCTAAAACGTAGAGCACGCCGCGCAGATTCTCGGCGAGGATACCGGCCAATTTCAAGCGCTGGGCTTCGCCGCCGGACAAGCTACGCATGCGCCGCGCGAGCATTAAATAGCCAAGTCCGACCTCGTTGATCCGCTGCAAGGTGGCGGCGGCTTCCGTCGCGACGCGCACCAAGGCTTGATTGCCAGCAAGCGGCGATTTGACCAGGAGTCGCAGCCACTCGAGTAAATCACCAAGCGGGAGCGTCTGCAGATCCTGTGGCGTGCGCCCCAGCAAGCGAATTCCACGCAGGGTCGCGGCTAATCCCGTGCCCTGGCAAGACACGCAGGCGCTGTTTAGTCCCGTGCGCTCGCGCAGGCTCAGAGCACCCTCATCATCGTCGTCCGCTGGCGCCGCGGCGAGTCCGGCAGCGTCAAAGCCTAGACCCAAGCACTCGGGGCATTGACCAAGCGAGTTGGCGGAAAAGTGCCGGGAATCAAGCCGAGGCCAGCTAAAAGCGCACTGCGGGCAACCACCCTTGGTGGAGTACATGGCGCCGCTAGTGGCAGCAAAGGCCTCACCCTTGGTCGCAAAGACCTCGACAAAACCTTGGCCTTCGCTAAGCGCAGTATCGACGGCGCGTTTCAGCCTGGCTAGAGCTGCGGGCTTGATCGGAATATAATCAATGATGAGTTTAATGGTGTGCTTGTCGGCTTTGGCCAAGACCGGTAGCGGCATCAACGCCGCCACCTCGCCATCGATGTGGGCTTTGAGAAAGCCGCGAGCGGCAAAGGCGGTCAGTTCTTTTTTGAAAATCCCCTGCTTTGCCGTGACGACGGGAGCGCACAGCACGACGGTTTGTCCGGCAAATTGCCGCTCGATATGGTCGACCAGCGCGTCCGGCGTCAGCGCCAAAGTCGGCAGACCGTGCGTCGGGCAATATTGCTCACCGTGGCGCGCTAGGAGCACCGCCAGGAGTTCGCTCAGATCGGTCAGCGTGCCGACGGTGGCACGGCGTGAGGCCTGGGTTTCATTTTGTGCCAGAGCCACGGCGGGCGACAAGCCGGTCAGGGACCGCACCGCGGGCCTGGCCGATAGATCGAGAAATTGCCGGGAATAATGCGACAAGGTATAGAAAAATCGCCGTTGCGCCTCCGCCAACACGGTGTCAAAGGCGAGCGAGCTCTTGCCCGAGCCGCTGACGCCGGTGATCACCGTGATTGCACCGCGGTCGATACTGGCGTCGATATTGCGCAAATTGTGTTCGCAAGCGCCACGGACCTCGATGGTCGGCGCCGGTAAGGCCATGATCAAGACTCCGACGGCGCTAATGCGCGCAAGTGATTCATCGCGAGCGACAAAGCCAGCTCCATACTGGCGCTGGACGCTCGATGCTGGAGAAATAGATCGCGCGCCGGCCCGTGATCGGGTGACGCACGAAAGTGCTTTAAGCCACCAGAGACATTGACGGCGGTGTCAAAATGGACCGTTTTTAGCGGTCCAAGTCCCTGATCGTGATACATCGCTAGCACCGCCGCAAACTCACCGTGATAGGCACGGTGAAAGGCCGTATCCGCGGGCAGTGGTCCAGAAATGACCACACCGCTCCCAGCAGCCACTTGCTCCGCTTGAACGCGAAGAATCGCTGGCGTGATGATCAGCCGCTCCTCGTCGCCAAACAGCCCGCTATCGCCGGCGTGCGGATTGAGGCCACAGACCGCGATGCGCGGCTGGACCTGGGCGAACACCGAGGTCAGGCTCGCGATCAAGAGGTTTAATTTTGTGACGATGAGGTCTTCGCTCAGGGCATCAGCTACATCGCGCAGCGGCAGGTGATTGGTCGCTAGGCCGACCCTCAGGCGTGGTCCGGCGAGGATCATCACCGCTTCACCACCCCAGAGGTCGGCGAAAAACTCCGTCTGGCCGCCGTGGGTGAAGCCAGCTTGCGCACAGGCGTATTTATCGATGGGAGCGGTGACTACGGCAAGGCGCTGCAGGCCCTTCGGACACTGGCGCAGCCAGGCCAAAGCGCGCAGGCTCATGGCACCGCGCACGACTGGATCCAGGGTTTCCGCCGGAGCTGCACCTTCATGCGGGCCGACCTCGACGACATACAAGCCAGGGCCATGCACCTGCGCCGGCGACTTGATCAACTGTGGCGAGCCGCCCTCAACGCCCAAGCGCTGGCATTGATCGCGCCATTGCCAGGCGCTGCCAACCAACACCACCGGAGTTGCTTCAAGCAGGCCGGGCTTGCGAAGAAGCGGAGCGAGGAGCTCGATATTGACGCTATGAGGATCGCCGAGGGTGATAACCAGCATGGGAACGTCCTTTTGCCACAGGCGTTAGCCCCGCTACCTTAGCGGAGGAGACGGCGCAAAAGCAATCTCCGGCTCGCCTGCTAGGGAGGTCCCGTGCGATTCCCCTCCGGCTAAAGATAGGCCTTGAGGGCGGGGTTATCATGCCGCCATATCACGTTGTCGATGAAGTAATGGTGGATGTTGATAAACGTGATAAAGACAAACATCGCTAGCTGCGGACCAAACACCTGCTTGTCATAGGTCAAGACGTAGGTGTCGAGAAAATACGGTAGGCCATCGAAGGCAAGAAAGCCAAAGGCCGCAACGATCGCCACGAACTTGACCGCCTGAGTGGCAAACAGCCGACGCGCCTTGGCACCGTCGCCACCACCCTGCGCCGCTTTCGCCGCGAATTCATTCTTTTTCAGGGTGGTGACAAACAGCAGATACTGCAGCGAGTGAAAAAACGGAATGGTGAACCAAAAGAGCGCGTGGTACAGGCCAGGCAGGTACCAGACATAGATGGCGACAAAGGAACAGGCGGCGGGCCACCCTGGCAGCTTGCCGGTTTGCAACCATTTACGGCCAAACAGCCAGGCCACGCCAGCCAAACTCACGCCGACCAAGACGTAGTTGGCGGTCAGGACTTCCGGCGGAACAGCAAAGGTATGGTAGCCGATACCATAATGCAAAATCTCGCGGATGCTCAGATTGCCGCCGATAAAGGACATGAACCACACGAAAAAAAGATTGGTCTTCAGCCAGAGGCTCTCGGTCTTGGTGAAATAGCAGCCGCGTCTCGCCGCAGTGACGACGACGGTGCCGTAGATCTGCTTGATGTAGTGCCAGCCGACCGTAAAATACATGACATTGACGGCGTAGCTTAAATACTGCGGCGAACGAGCGACGATGCAAGCACCCATATAACCAAGGATCAGCAGCGGGGCGACCACTCCGGCCCAGAAAAATCGCGGATGTTTGAACAACTCGTGGCGCTTGTCTTGGTACAGCAGCACATAGGATGCGGCAAAGTGCGGATTGTTGACGGCAAACGCCAGGTAAAACATCGTCCAGGAGATTTGCGTGGTATTCGCGTTCTTGTCGATAAAAACGTAGGCGAAGAGAAAGAGCAGCAAGGAGGCGCCGCCGATCATCATCACATCGACACCAGGGGACAAGAGCCAACGTGGTTTAGCTGCGGTGGCCTCAATGGTCGTGGCTTGAGGGATGGCTCTGGCCGCTTGATTCATGCGCAATGCCCTTGATAGATCCGGTCTAGTTTTAAGCTCCAGTCCTGCTCGTCGGACATTAGGCAAAAAACTTTACCAAGTCGCCCCCCAAGGAGGCGCCAGTGTGGGTGATCCCACCAATATAATTGATCTGTTACCGCTTAGGCCAGGTCGCGACCAAAATAACAGGCGCCGGTTGCGACCAGGCGACTCAGTAAGGTGAGGCCGTCCTGGCGCCTCTTGCCACGCGGCAGGGATTTGGCCAACTCCAGGCCTGGCTGACAGCGCTTCGCGCACAGCTGCTGCACCAAGGGCAAAAGCGCTGAGTGCAGCACCCACTCCTCACCATGGACGTAAAAGAACAGTTCATCGCCGAGCGGTGCGAGGTAGACCATGCGTTGGGCATCACTGCGCCACAGGGCTCCATGGCCGGAGAGCAGCTTATCCATGCGTGCCGCCGTCGGACGCCGACCGCCGCCGGGAGCGGCGGTCAGATCGCCTGGTTTAGTCACATACGCACCCAACCACCGTGGCAGTAGGGTTGGATGCTGCAAGGGAGCTAGGGCCATGGCTTTGAGCTTGGCCACTGCGGCTGCGGACAATTCACCCGGATTGTCCTGCAGCGTCAGGTCGGGATCAGTATACAGGTCCTCAGACTGCAGCAGTCCGGCCAAGGATTCTGGCAGCTGAAACAGGTCAGCCACCAGATCTTGTTTAGCTGGAGCGCGAAAGCCGATGGAATAGGTCAAGCACGCATCGGCGGCGACGCCGTAGTGGGCGACTCCAGGCGGCAGATAGAGCATATCGCCGGGGTTTAAGACCCACGATTCCTCACTTTTAAAGCTCTTTAATAAACGCAGATCGAGGCCAGGGCGCCAGCGCAGATCCGGATCTTTTTGGATCTGCCAATGGCGGTGCCCCTGCCCCTGCAGCAAAAACACATCATAGCTATCGACATGCGGCCCGACCGACCCCTGCGGTGGGGCAAAACTGATCATCAGGTCATCGGCCCGCCAATGCGGAATAAACGTAAAGGCGTCCAGCAGTTTGGCACAAGCCTCCGACCACAGCTCCGCCTGCGAGACGAGCAGCGTCCAGTGGCTTTTCGGCAAGCTGCGCAGGATCTTTTCCTTAAACGGTCCGTGGCTGAGCTGCCAGGGCCTTTGGCCTCCCTTTTCTTGCACCAGTCGGGCTCGTACGCCGTCCTCCATGGCTAGGCCGGCCAACTCGTCGACACTGATCGGATCTTTAAATCCCGGCCAAGCACCGCGGATGAGCAGCGGCTTTTTTTGCCAATACTGGGCCAGAAATTCAGCGGCGCTGAGGCCACCGAGGAGCTGTTGCTTCACGCTTGTTATTCCTCGTATAAACCGATTAAAAGAAGAACGGGCTTGGTCTTAAGACGAGCCATGGCTGACCCAGGGCTCCACCGGCTCACATTAGCAAAGGCCGTCCTTGTCTTCACCTGCACACCGCTACCTCGTCGCCCTTGGCAGCAATTTAGGCGAACGCCTAAAGGTCCTGCATCAAGCTGGCGTCGCAATCGCAGCCGATATCGGTACGGTTACGGCTCATGCCTCCTACTATGCCACCAAACCGATCGGAGCTGCCGATCAGCCGTTTATCAACTCAGCGCTGATCGTCACGACGGACCTCGCCCCCGAAGCCATGCTTAAGGCCCTCCTCGGTATCGAGTCACGGCTCGGCCGGGTCCGCCGCGAGCGCTGGGGCAACCGCTTGATCGACCTGGATATCTTACTCTGGCAAGGATGGGAGGGCGGCGCCTGGCGCAGTCAAGAGTGGCATGCGGACGCCCTACACATCCCGCATCCGCAGCTTTTGCTGCGCGATTTTGCCCTGGTGCCGGCGGCCGAAATCGCCGGCGACTGGTGGCACCAGACCGGCGCCACCACCTTGAGTGCGGCCGCGGCGGCGGCGGCGTTTCAGCTCACAGCCATGGAGCAGCATTAAGAACATGTCCGAAAATTCCGTGTCTCCCTACTTCCGCGCCTCAGTG
>CAIYRB010000078.1 GCA_903928445.1 uncultured Pseudomonadota bacterium
GCCGTCGAAAGTCCCCACACAGCCATTCGAAATTTTGCAACTGGCATCCCGACCAAGGCTGCGGCACGGGGACTCTGGCTGATAGCTCGCAGACCCTTGCCAAGCATCGTGTAGCGAAAAAATAGCCACAAACCCAGCATGATCAGCGTGGTCATTGCCACAATCCCGACGTCCTGCCACTGCAGCGATACGTTACCAATGAACAGCGGATCACCGCGCCAGAGCGGCTCAAGTCTCCGCGGCTCTTGGGCATATGGGACAACGCGCACAGCACCTTTCAGCATGGAGGAGAGACCGAGCGTCGCAACAACCATAGGCACAACAGCAGCTTGGCCGACATGACCACGGATACGGATGCGGTTCAATATGATTCGGTCAAACAGCACACCTACTGCGAAGCCAAACAGAATCACAAGAGGGAAGATTAGCGTGTAACTCAAACCGAAGTAGACCGCTAACAGCAAGCCGATGTATGCGCCCGCCATAACCAACTCACCACCGCCAAAGTTCAGCAGGTCAACCGACTTGTAGACAATCACCAGCGACAGGGAGACGAGCGCGTAAACGCATCCGCTTACCAAGCCGCTGGCGATAGCTTGCAGTATGACTGGTGACATTTTTTATGGTCCGAAGACGATGTCGCAATTCCTGGGATTTGCTAATTACCATCCTTGCCGTTCCAGGTGTAAATACCTGGCATCACCTTTTGCGTCTTGCCATCAAATTTGATGACCACGTTATCGCGTACGGCATCGCGGCGACCTGGCCCAAATTTTATTTGACCGACCATCACCTCATGCTTGATATCCACTGTTTCCAGTGCCTCTACAAATTTTTCGCGTGTCAGGTTTCTGCCGATCTTTTCAAGCGCCGCAATGATTGCCACGGTTGACGGAACACCGACAATCATGAACCCCCCAGGCTCGCGGCCGGGATAGCGCGCCTTGTACATATTGTTCCACTTCAGACGTAGCGCATCGTCACCCACGTCGTTGTATGGCCAAGAGTGATAAAAGTTACGTAATGCTGAGTCGTCACCGACATTTTTCGCGAATACAGACGCCGTTGGAATACCCTGTTCCATCAATAACATGGGTGTCGCCGACATGCCATATTCCCCGTACTTCTGGGTAACCAAAGCCGCTGGTGCTGGATATGCGCCCGATAAAATCGCGTCAGGCTTTGCCGCGCGAATATTCAGCATCGGTGCGGTCGCATCAGTAATGTTCAGCGGAATCCGCTCAACCGCAACAATTTCAATACCGGCGCGCGCTACTAGTGCCTTGATGGTAGCCAGGCTGGCATTGCCATATTCATCGTCGTGAACGATGACTGCTAGACGCTTGGACTTAAGTTCCTTGATCGCAAATTCTGTCAGCGCCGCAGCGAACACTCTTTGCGTACCCTGGAACGACCCAAACATGTAACGGATCGGTGGAAACACGCCAGCGTCACCCGCTGCAACGAGCATGACCAAGGGAACCTTCTCGCGTGTTATGAACTCTTGCGAGGCTGTCACAGGAGCTGTACATGAACCCCCATGAAGGATAAATACGTTGTCGACCGTAACTAGTTTCTTGACGGCGGCAACAAGTGGGGTCGCCTGACACTTGTCGTCTTCCATGACAACCCGAATCTTGCGCCCGTGAATTCCGCCCTTTTGATTCACTTGCTCATACAGCAACTGCGCGAGCCCAGCTGGGTCGATCCCATACGATACAAGTGGGCCCGACAACGGCGCGAACATTCCGATGACGATCTCGGTATCCGTGACGCCTGGCTCTGCCATGGCAGAAGTCGAAATGCCAACCATCGCTAAAATCGCGACGAACCAATGTCCAATTCGATAAAAGAAATACATAGATAGTCTCCTGCTACTTAATGGCTGCCTTTGCCTTTGCTCTTTTATATTCAAGACATTGAGCCACTGCTGGATCCCTGTCAGCGCCGATAGTAGGGGGGGGGCAATCTTTTCCTAGGCGTGGAAACCCTATATCGCGCGCTCGTGATCCGAGCTGAAAAATATTGGATCTTCCTTGGAAGGCGCTCGTCGAGATGAGCGGGCTGTTTTATGCGAATTTCCGCACCGGTCGGCCGCCGTTTTCCCTGGCGGCGATGCTGCGGGCGCACTTCATTCAGCAATAGTTCACTCTGAGTGACTTGGCCATGGAGGAGGCTTTCTTCGATATGCCGATCTATCGAGAGTTTGCCCAGGTGTATGCGTTTGACCACCTGCCCGATGAGTCGACCGTTCTGAGCTTCTGCCACGGCGTGGAAAAAAAAAGCTATGCAAATTCTGGTCGTCGTCAATGAGTTGCCGATTCGAAGAGGGCTGCTGCTCAATCCGGTAGTGGACGCCACCATCATTGCAGCACCTAGTTCGATCAAGAATCAATGGCGGAAATGCCCGGCTGCTTCCTGAGCAATGACGGCTCATCGAGTTGTCCGCCGACTTGGCTGAGCCAGAGAAATACTAGCTATTCAAACTGCCAACGGCGACAGTATTTAAAGAGCTGGCACATGTCGCGCACATGCGATGGACCGTCGAGCGCGATGGCCAGGACTTGAAGCAGGATTTGGGACTGGGTCACCATGAAAGACACGGCTGGCGTGGCTTTCATCACCCTGCAACATCGAGCATTGTGGCTTCCGGCATCCCGATGGCACTGCGACTCAATCCCGGCAGTGATGTCGGTGGTAAAAACTTCGTCCCGCGCAAATCGCCAAGCCTCTCATTGCCAAGGATTACGTCCCTCGGGGCCGCGCTGCGAGTGCAGCGCCACGTCACATACTCGATCACAACATTGCGTTTTGAACCAGGAGCCGCCCTCGCAATCGCACCGGGACATTGCCCGCAGTGCAACTCGGTGAACTTACGTCTACGTTTGTGACGCATAAAGACTTAGGGCAGTCGATATGCCATCGTCGGGCACTAACGGCTCACCCAGGCTGGTATGCGCACCCCGTCAATGCCACCTTGACCGTCGGCGGAAAAGCGATTGAATGACTCGAGTACAGCAGACGCAGCAGGCAACTGAACGCCTAATTCGTCTCCCTCTTCAAGCATCGTTCGCAGATCCTTACGCATGGCATCCATATCGAAGGCCGCAGGACCGGTGTCCTCTCCAACCAACGCTTTTATAACTGCCGCGCTACGGCTCTTCAGCACGGCCGCGGCACCTGCGGTATCAGCGAAAATTTCCACCAATCGCGCAGGTTCGATGCCAAGCTGCTTGGTGAGTGAAACAGCCTCACCAAACGCCTGCCAGAAGACGATCAACGGCAGATTGATTGCCAGCTTCATTGCCGAACCGGCGCCAACTGGCCCGACATGCTCGATACGGCGACACATCTGTTCGAGCAGTGGCATTGCCCGAGCCAATGATTGCGAATCCGCACCAACCAAGCTAAACAGTTTCCCCTCTCTGGCCGGGGTCACTGTTCCTCCGACCGGACATTCGACCAACTGGGCATGTTTTTCCATCACGCGTTTGGCCAAAGCGCGCTCGGTCTCTGGACGAACTGTGCTCATCTCGAGAAACAACTTCCCCGTCACATCTGCGGCGAGGAGGCCGTCCCTGTCGTAGTACACCGCCTCGATCGCTTCAGCGTTGGTAAGTATCGTAATGATTACGTCCACTCGCGATGCGAGTTGCGCTGGGGTTGAGGCGAGCGATGCACCGGCATCAAGCGCCACTTGTACTTTGGAAAACGTCCGATTCCAGACAGTCACCTGGTGCCCCAAGCTTAAAAGGCGCATTGCGATGGCGTTGCCCATGCGCCCAGTGCCGGCGATACCAATATTCATTTACTCTCTCCAACCTGAATCAATGATCTGCTACCCAAGAATGTTTGCATGGTACATCGTCAATGATTCGAGTTGTCAGGCGAAACTCGAGGTGTCCGGTTTGTTAGCATGTAGATTGTCCGTGTCTTGTTTGGCCGGCCCTCACGCCGCCATTCTGAGCACCTCGATTTTTACGCATGGCGCGCCAGTGGCACTGAAACTGGCCAGTTTGCGCGACCCGTGAAAAAAGCGTGCGTGCCATCCACATAATGGTGACCCTGACCTTGGCGCGACCATAGTGATAGCGAAACTCATCGGCCGGATTCTGCAGGCGCATGCCGTTATGGCTCGTACAGAATGTCAGGCAAGTCGCCGCTGATAAATGGCACATCTGCTGTCCAATGTGCTGGCAACAGCGAACGCCCGGTGGAATATGGAGCCGCATCGGGTACGTTGCCTTGCGCGCGCTCTTCAGGATGCTCTGCATAACCCCTCACCGCTTGTGCTATCGCGGCCTCGGGCGGCTTGCGGCCTTGGATCCCATTCCGGCCCGCCCTGCACACACTCGCGTTAATTTATGCAGAGCATCCTTAAACGGGATGCCTGCCTAGCGGGTGCAACCCAACACGCCGATTCACCAATATCGATGAGGTCATCCAAAACCACGCTCACCACGTTGGACAAGACGCGAGTTGGACAGGGACACACATCGCAGCTAAACTTCCCCGGGCACCTTATGCCTCGGGATCGGGTGCAAAACATAAGTACATGGATACCGCATTAGATAAGCAATGAAGCAAAAACCAGGAAAAAATAAATGTCTACCTTCGACCAGTACTCAAAAAAATACGAAACAATAAACATGCGCCGAGAAGGGGGAATTCTCGAGATGCAGTTTCACACCGATGGTGGTCCATTGCGATGGAGCAAAGTCGCACACATGCACCAGGAACAAGCTTTTCTTGATGCTGGCCGCGACCGCGAAAACGAAATAATTATCCTAACCGGCACCGGGGCCGAGTACGCTGGCCCGGCGGTGCAATTCGGCGGGACGGGCGGACATAGTAAATCGTCCACCCCAGATGAATATGACCGCACATGGTATTGGGAGGGTAAGCATCTCCTGATGAACCTCCTCAATATCGAGGTGCCGGTTATTGCAGCAATCAACGGGCCGGCGGTGCGTCACGCCGAGATCCCTCTGATGTGCGACATCGTGCTCGCATCAGAAGAAGTAACGATTCAAGACTCTGCGCATTTCAATGGTGGTCTGGTACCAGGTGACGGCGTGCATGTTGTCTTTCCGCTGCTGATGGGACTCAACCGCGGCCGTTATTTTCTCCTTACCGGGCAGATACTCAATGCACGCGAGGCAAAGGAACTTGGTTTGGTGAACGAGGTATTGGCAGGAAAAGACCTGTTGCCACGTGCCTGGGAACTCGCGCGGCAGTTGATGCAGCGGCCACCCCTGCTTCGGCGCTACACGCGTGTGTTGCTGACTCAAGATTTAAAGCAGCGAATGCACGACTTGCTTGGATACGGCCTCGCACTGGAAGGGTTGGGAATGGTCCAGTCGGCAATCAATGAATAGATGTTGCCCAAGTGACGGCCAGCGTCAGACCCAAATTACTCTGGGCTGATGAACTTCACCAGGGCCACGCGGCCCTGGTCAATTGAACGTCAGGCGCTGTGATAGCCCAGGATCGCCTTGGTCTCCAGAAACTCTGCAAGCCCCCAGACGCTGAACTCGCGACCATTGCCGGACTGCTTGAAGCCGCCGAAGGGGGAGGCTGGATCGACACCAGCGCCGTTCAGGTGGACGTTGCCGGCGCGGATTTGCCGCGCTACCTTACGTGCGTGTTCGATGTCGCCTGATTGCACGTAGCCCGACAGGCCGTAGGGTGTGTCGTTGGCGATGCAGATGGCATCGGCTTCATCGCTGTAACCGATGATGACCAGGACCGGCCCGAAGATTTCTTCGCGCGCAATCGTCATCTGGTTTGTGACATGGGAGAAGACCGTGGGCTTGACGAAATAGCCCACGTTCAGGTCCTCGGGCAGGCCGGGGCCGCCGCATTCGAGTTTGGCGCCTTCTTCGATGCCTTTTTTTATCAGTGCTTGGATCTTGTCCCACTGTAGTTGGGAGACGACCGGCCCCGCCTTGGTATCGGCCTGGGTCGGGTCACCAACCTTGACCGAGAGCGCAGTGCTGCGCGCAATCGCGGCGGCCTCATCCATGCGCGCTAGCGGCACCAGCATGCGTGTCGGCGCATTGCAGGACTGGCCGCTGTTAGAGGTGCAGGAAAAAACGCCAACTGAAATCGCCTTCTGGAAGTCAGCGTCGGCTAGCACGATGTTGGCTGATTTGCCGCCTAGTTCTTGACTCACGCGCTTGACAGTCGGCGCCGCATTCTGTGCCACCAACACGCCGGCCCGGGTCGAGCCGGTGATCGACACCATATCGACTTCAGGGTGCGTCGAGAGTTTGGTGCCAACACCCGGACCGTCGCCATTGACCAGGTTGAAAACGCCTGGCGGCACACCGGCCTCGTGCAGAATTTCGGCGAACAAGATGGCGTTGAGCGGCGCCACTTCACTCGGCTTGAGCACCATCGTGCAGCCCGCCGCCAGCGCCGGGCCGACCTTGGCGGCGATCTGATTCAGAGGCCAGTTCCATGGTGTGATCAGGGCGCAGACACCAATCGGTTCGTGCACGATTCGGCTGCGACCCACATCCTTTTCCCACTCAAAGGATTTCAATGCCTTAAGCGCCTGGATCAGGTGTCCCAGTCCTGCTGGTGCCTGCGCTGCTGTGGCTAGGGCGATCGGCGCTCCCATTTCCTGTGACACCGTGCTGGCGAGTTCCGGCAGGCGCGTCTTGTAAACGGCAATGACGCGCTCGAGCAGGGCCGTGCGCTCCTCGATTGTGGTTTGAGAGTAACTGGCAAAGGCGCGCCGGGCCGCTGCGACCGCTCGATCTGCATCGACTGCGTCACCGATGGCGATGCTGGCGATCACCGCTTCGGTGGCCGGGTTCAGCACCGCCAGGGTCTGCTTGCTGTGCGGCTCGACCCATTGGCCGTCGATATAAAACTTTTGTGCGTTTTGCATGGTGTCTCGAAGAGGTGGATCGAACTACATTTCAAATCCTGGGAATGCTTACATCATCAATCGAGACGTTTCAATTCAGCCTCGCATGCTTTAACCGCACAATGCCAGCTTTTACCCGACAACAACTTCGCTGATCTGAACGACTGGAGTTTGGTCGGTGTAGTTTGGGATGTCAGCCATGATCGCCTTGGCATTTGGACCAAAGCCGGCCTGAAAGGTTTCAACTGATTGGCAAAAGATGTGGCACATACCAATATATGTGGCGGGCGCTCTTGGCGAGCCACCCGACAGCCCCTTGTCAACTGTGTACGACTTACAACTTTCGCCCATCAGAGTTTTCACCATAGGCATATGTTGATCGCGGTAGTAGTCGTGGTCGAATCTAGCCCCTGGGTTGTTGGGGTACATAATACTAATTTTGATCATCAACTAGTCTCCAGTTTAAGATTTTCGAAAGAACAGTGTACTACCGCTGTAATCCATGATAGGGAAGGTCGGACGCAGTCTTATTTCGATTCTTTGGCACCTCGGGAATTGGTGAGCGGGGATGGACCTCCGGCCCTGCTGATCCTGCTTGGCGCCCTGTCGGCTGCCCCGCCAGCACGGCCCGACTGAATCAGTTCAACTCCACCTTCGCCTTCTTGATCAACTCGGCCCAGTAGCGGGTTTCCTTGCGGATGAATTGGCCGAATTCTTCGGGGCTACCGGTGACCGGGTCGACGCCTTGGGCCACCAGCTTTTGCCGGATCACC
>CAIYRB010000079.1 GCA_903928445.1 uncultured Pseudomonadota bacterium
ATGTCACCGAGACTTTGAAGAGCGTAGAGGCAACTCTGCGTGAAGACAAATCCATATCGCCGCAAGTTCGGATGATGATGGAGCTACTGGTTGTCGTCATCAATCTGCTCCTCGCTAAGCTGGGACTCAACAGCAAAAATAGCAGCATTCCCCCATCCAAAGACCCCAAGCGCGCACGTGGGTCTAAGCGGAAGACTGATGGTGAGAAGCGCAAGCCCGGTGGTCAAGATGGGCATGAAGGAACGACTCTGAAAAAGGTGGCCAAGCCTGACCATATCGAGACGCTAGAGATCGACAGACGGACAATACCAGCCGGCAAGTACACGCCAGCCGGCTTTGAGAGCAGGCAGGTGATCGATATCAAGATCTCGACCGAAGTCACCGAGTATCGCGCCCAAGTGCTGAAAGATGAAGACGGCACGCTGTTTGTCGCAAAGTTCCCGGATGGCGTCACCCGACCCGTCCAGTATGGCGCATCGATCAAGGCCCATTCAGTATATATGTCTCAGCAGCAGCTACTTCCTTACGACCGGATCCGGGACTACTTTGCCGATCAATGTGGGATTCCTCTCAGCGCCGGAACGATCTTCAACTTCAACAGAGAAGCTTATGATCTTCTCGAAAACTTTGAGGCGATTGTCAAAAGACGCCTGATTGCTCAGGGGCTCTTGAACGTCGATGAGACCGGCATCAATATTAACGGCAAACTCTTTTGGCTGCATACAGCCGGCAACGACCTCTGGACGCTGTTTTTCCCTCACGAAAAACGCGGGATCGAGGCGATGGATGCCATCGGAGTCCTGAAGCATTTCCGCGGCATACTTTGCCATGACCACTGGAAGCCATACTTCAGTTTCAAATGTCTGCATGCGCTCTGCAATGCACACCACGTGCGTGAGCTCGAACGGGCCTGGGAACAAGACAACCAGACGTGGGCCAAGAAGATGCAGGCATTGTTGCTAGAAATTAACGACGCCGTCAACGAAGCCGGCGGCCGCCTAACCAAGAAGGCCGCGAAGAGCTTCCGCAGTCGTTATCGCAATATCCTGACCAGAGGCGACCGCGAGTGCCCAGCTCCAGAAGCTAAGGCCGATCCTAGTAAGCGAGGTCGCGTTGCTAAGTCGAAGTCGCGTAACCTTCTGGAGCGCCTGCGTGAATTTGAAACCGAGACGTTGAGATTCATGACTAATAAGATCGTGCCGTTTACGAACAACCAGGGCGAAAACGACATTCGCATGACGAAGGTTCAGCAAAAGATCTCTGGCTGCTTTCGGTCCATCGAAGGGGCGCAAATCTTTTGCAGGGTGCGGAGCTACCTATCGACCTGCAGGAAGCACGGCCTCGCACCCACCAAGGCTCTGGAAATACTGTGTTCGGGTCGCCTGCCTGACTTCCTCGCAAAGCTGGAATAAAAATTCTTGCCTCGACGACGTGGCCGGACAAACGCCACCATTTGACCACGCGCCTTTAGGCGGACTTTGGTCCACAAAATGGCGCCAACCAGAGTAGGAATTTCAACAGAGGGTCTGATCCGAGGCGCCCTGCTGCGACTGCATTATTGCCGTAGCCGTAGCCATTGCCTTTGCTGTTGGCGTGATCGTGATCGTCGCCACACCCTTTGCCAGCCCAGCGTTTGACGGGCCGGGCAATGTTGTGAGGAGATGATCACGATCACGATCATGTTCATGGCAAACGGCTATGGCCATGGGTAAGGCAATGGCTACCGGTCATGGGCTGGAGCAATCGCCGGAAGATATTTCGCGCGGGGAATGGGGCTGCGCCCGAGTGGCACAGCATCGCAAATCAAGGTGGTGCGCACTATCGCTCGATCACGGCCTACTTCCGACCTAGGCAAGCCGCGCGTTCGCGTGCGATACGTGCTGAATAGTTAC
>CAIYRB010000080.1 GCA_903928445.1 uncultured Pseudomonadota bacterium
ATGCATCTCTCGATACGGTGAATTCTTCCAGTAACTTTTTAGTGCAGATTCTTGCTAAACAGCTGCCTTGGCTGCGCCTGTGAAGATCATCGCCATTTAGGATCTGTTAAAAAATTAATTTATATAATTCGCGTATTATGGTAGCGTACCTGCTCAAAGCATAGGAAAACGATCGTTGACTCTGCATCGTCTCAAGCCGATAGAAGTAAAAAATGAAGATCTCGCCGTTGAAGTCGAGAGATTGGTGCAGGAGATCGTTCGGCTTATTGGTGGCGACCTCATAAAGGTGATTCAATTTGGGTCATCATTGGGCGGGACCGCAGCTATGCATCAGTATTCCGATGTGGATCTTTGCGTTGTGATGGTACCAACAGCATCACCGAAATCCTACTTCGGGAAACTACCTATTTCAAAGTTGATTCCCGTTGACTGGATTTTGGTTAATAAAGATGAGTTCGACGAAAAATCGGCTAAGAGACATGGTGTCTTTCATCTCGTAAATACGGACGGCAAGATTTTATGGGATAACGCAAATGGCAAAATTTGATCCCACCTACGCATCGCAGCTGCTTGATATCGCTTTGGCAGATCTCGAATCAGCTAAAGTACTAGCCGCAGCTTGGCAACGCGGGCGTGTTGAAAATATTTTTTTCCTCGTCCAGCAATCTGTGGAAAAGAGCCTCAAAGCCTATCTCTGCCATAAACACGGCGATTTTCCCATGGTGCATGATTTGGGCATTCTGCTTGGGAAGATGGACCAACTACCGCCACAAGGGTACAGTCTCGTCTCGTTCTCGCAATTCGCTGGCATTCGGCGTTACGAGACTGGAAATACTCATTTGGACAAATCAGACATCGACGTTGCCATTACAAGCGGCGAACAGGTCCTAGCTTGGGTGTCATCCCATTTAAAGACCGCGTAAAATAGGAGCTTCAGCCGCTCACATTCAACGTCAGGAAAGCCAAGTCGTCGAATGCGCGATAAGCTTCAGGTGGCCTAGCTAAATTTTAGCAACAGAGCCGGGAGGCCTCCCAGAGTTGGTAAATTTACCTTGAATCTCCTACGATCCTTAGTAAGAGTAAATGACGAGGATTTCCGATGGTAGCCCACTCGAAGGGGGTAGCGAATATACCCTTACGCCCTATTCTGCCTAACTGCCGCCCTAGCGTGATCTCGTCCCGCTCAATTTAAGCGGTTTTGGCTGGCCTCCTACGCAACTCCTCCCTCGAGTAAGGCTGTTCTTGACTGTTTATTAACCAGTCAGATGCTGCGAGACCTATGTTAGGTGGAATCGACTTTTCGGACAGATTGTTAAACTCTACTTGATAGACCTGAATTTATTGACTTAAATCCAGTGATGGAACATAATCCAGATTTCCGGTGGAGATGTGGATGATGTTCCATCGTGACATTAAGCTTCCGATATCTAAGTCTTTTTTTCTTTTTGGCGCACGCGGCGTCGGCAAAACCACATTACTGCGCCTACGACTTGATAAGGATCGAACGCACACAATTAATTTGCTATTGGCGCAAGAGGAAGACCGATTTGTCCGCAACCCAGACCTTCTCATCGACGTCGTCGAAGCCCTGCCGCAAGCGATTCAGCACATCGTGATTGATGAAGTGCAAAAAGTGCCTAAGCTTCTCGACTTGGTTCATTACCTGCTAGAGGAGCGCGCCAGCACCCGACAATTTATCATGACTGGGTCCAGTGCTCGCAAGCTGCGCCATGGGCAAGCCAATCTTCTCGCCGGGCGGGCGTTTACACGCCAGCTCTATCCCTTAACGGTCGGTGAGCTCGGTCAAAGATTCGACCTCGAAAGCTATTTGGCATGGGGCGGACTACCGGCTATTTGGGGCAGCACATCCGATACTGACCGTTCGGAGTTTCTGCGCTCCTACGCCCTGACCTTTCTCAAAGAGGAAATCCAAGCAGAACAGGTTGTCCGCAACCTAAACCCGTTTCGCCGCTTTCTCGAGGTGGCGGCGCAAAGCAGCGGCAAGCTGCTAAACTACGCAAAAATTGCCCGTGATGTCGGCGCCGATGCAAAGACTGTAAAGAGCTACTACGGTATTTTAGAAGATACTCTACTCGGTTTTATGCTCGAACCTTTCCATACATCGCGCCGAAAGAGACTAACACAAGCGCCCAAGTTCTATTTTTTTGATACAGGCGTCACACGAGCCTTAGCCGGCCATCTCGCGATTCCACCAATCCCGTCCACAGCCTATTACGGCGAACTCTTCGAACATATGGTCATCCTTGAGCTGCGACGTCGCGCCGAATACGGCGCAACTGACTACCGTTTCACCTTCCTGCGCACGGAGGATCAAGCTGAAGTCGACCTCGTCATTGAGCGACCAGGAAAGCCCTTGGCTCTCGTTGAGATCAAATCAGGGAAAAGCCTCGAGCACGGCGACTTGACGCCGCTGCGACATCTGCAGCGCTTTGCCAATGATTTTCCAAATGCGGAGCTGTTTTGCCTGTCGGCTTCTGCCGTGCCTATGACGGTTGGAAGGATCAAATGTCTGCCTTGGCAGCAGGGCATAGAGATGATTTAAAAGGATGCGGAATACCTCGGCTGGCGACAATGGCATTTGAACCTCTTGGTATGAGTGAAATATTGAGACCTGCGCATCCAAGGGGATGCGACTACCGACTCTGTATGAGACGTCAGTAGCCGATAGCAACCCTTATTTCCACCCCACGGATGCCTCGCCCACATTTAATGCGGCAAATGGAATTCCAAGTGGCGCAG
>CAIYRB010000081.1 GCA_903928445.1 uncultured Pseudomonadota bacterium
AGAGCCGTTGCTGGTTGAGCCAGAGCCGTTGCTGGTCGTGCCAGAGCCGTTACCGGTGGTGCTTGAACCCTTGCCACCGCTTTGATCGTCGTCAGGATTGGGGGCACCGATTGGCGGCATTTCATCCATACCACCGTTGTCGCTGGCGCCTTGCTTGCCACCTGTCCCTTCGGGCGCGGTGCCTTTGCACTGCGTCAGAGCCTTGAGGTCGATGATCGAGGGGTAGGCGACTTGGCTAGCAGTTCCTGCGTGAAAGGTGTCGACGACTTGGATTTTATAGTTAGTGCCGTTGACTTGTTTAAAATCGAGATCGCGGGAGTAGTTGGCCGGGCCACCTTTAGCGCCGAGATTAAACTTCAAATCGTTATCAAAGTGGCTGTCTTGTTGTGCGCGGCTGATGGCGAATAGGCCTTCAAGGGTCTCGATGTTGTTGGCTGCATTGCGATGCGTGACATCGATGGTCGCTTTGAAGGTGCCGACCTTTTTGTCGCCAAGAGCGCGTGCGAAGCTCATGGTGAGGACTTCGTCATGGTCAGCGGCAAGGGTCGCGGCGTCGATTTTCTCGCCAGGCATAGGTGCCAGCGAGACGCTTACCGATCCCGTGGTGGTCGTGAGGCCGTTGATGTTAGCAACATCAACAGTGCCTTTGATATTGATGCCCATGTTCAGAAGGATCAATTGGCTGATCGCAGAGATCTGTTGAGCCAGATCGGAGCTAAGATTGCCGGCGCTGACTTCGCCGATTTTTGCCAAGACTACGGTCTGCAAAATGACGCCGAGGAAGTCGTCCGTGTCATGCATGTTAAAGCTGCGCGTTGCTGGACGGCAGTTGTCTGTTCCGCTATAGAACGAATCGGTCATCTGCATCGGGTGGGTCGCCCGTGCGATCATGAACTCGCGATACTTGCGGATCGACGTGCGGACCTTGGAAATATAATCATCCTGAGCCAACTGCTTGACGATGAAGTCGGCAGCAGATCCTTTGAGGGAGTCGAGGTGCTCGAGGAAGTCCTGGGTCCCCGTCAGGTTGAGGGCGCCGTCGGTGCTCTGTACGGAGCTTAGGTTGGCATCCTTGGGCTTCTTCTGCACTCGGACTACCACATCGTGGCAGGCACTCATGGTGAGGGTTGCGCAGAGGAGACTCGATAATTTGATAGTTGTTTGCTTCTGCTTCATCGTGGAACATCCCAAATCAGTGTGAGGTTGCTGCTTTCTGTCTGCCGGACGCTGCTACGCTCGGTCTGAGTTGCTGTTTGCAAAGCTTGGACCAAAATCAGGCCCCCTGCGTGGCTATCGCCGGGTCTAATTATATTTTGTTTTAAATACAAATAGTTACACTCAGCCTGGCGGTTTCGCCCAAGGTCGCCATGGGAGGGAAAAGTTGGTTAACACTCATACATCGTCGACAAAGTAAACACTTTTTTTGAATATGTTGCGTTTCGACCAATGACTTGGTCCAACTGTTGCCATGATCGGCAGGTACTTGAGTTGTCGGGGCTAGGCGCCGATCAGTGGATTGAGGAGTTTTATGTCGAAGCAGTCGTCGCAGCTTTGGTTTCACTCGGCACGAGTCAGTTGGCGCTTTGCCTCTCTGGTCTGCGCCGTTTGGCTTGTGCTATTAATCCTGCTTTCGCACTCACTGATCGGCAGCTACTTAGAATCGAACTTTGCAAGCCCGATCAACTTTCAGCTCCGCCACCTGCTGCGCAGTGACCCGGAGATTTCGAGCCGCTTGCGTATTTACGCTGTCGATGACGCCACAGTGATTAAGATCAACCGGCCGACGCTGAACGGTCGCGACTGGGCGGCGGTGTTTACGGTACTGGCTAAGAGTGAGGCCGAGGCGATCGTCATCGACGGCATGTTTTCCCAGACGGATGAATTTGTTGAGGAGTTTGAGCAGGCCCTCGCTGCGCTGCAACAGCGCAACATCAGTGTGACGGTCGGAGCCTTTTTTAATCCAAATGAGGTGACGTTTCGCGACCCGCTGCCCTATCGTAGTGAATATGAGCTGGCGCCGATGATTCCAGACCTACGGCCTGCCGACCGCGAGCTCAACGGCGACATTCTCGAATCCAACCTACCGCCCATGCGACCGACCAAGGATTGGGTGGCTTATGGCCCTGCCTCCAGGCTTGGACGCTATCTCACCCACGTCGGCCACTTTACCTATGTTGGTGATGGTCGCGTCAATGCTTTTATCCGCATGGATGATCGCTTGCAGACCCCCGGCAGCACAGTCGTCGGCCCCACCCGGCATCAGGCAGCCGTGGCGCATATGTCGATTTACGTTGCCGAGCAGCGTAAGATCGTCAAGAACCGCCTGATCTTAAACGATCATGTCGTGCCAATCAGTCCCGATGGCAGCTTAGCCGTAAATTTCCCGGATCCAGCCGCCCTCCATGACCGCGTCATTCCGATTTGGTCGCTGCTCGAAAAGGCCGCAAAGGGTGCCGCCTCGAGTGTGGTAAAAAGGGGCGATATCGTCTTTATCATGCCGCAATATTACACTGGTAATACGGACTTTAAGCAGACCCCATTTGGGCAGGTTCCTGGCGGTTACGTGATCGCCGGCATGGTCAACAGCGTAATCACGGGGCAGTGGCTTAAGCCTTTGGCGGGTACAGAGGGCATGATCGCCTTGCTAGCCGTGGTTGGGGCCCTGATCGGCATGAACTTTGGCGCTGCGGTGTTTTGGTTGGTGCTACTGGGCGCCGTCGGGAGCTGCTTTGGCCTGAGCATGTGGATGTTTTCTTATCACGCGATCATCGTTCCGTGGCTGATGCCTTTGACCGGCTGTTTTGCCGTTGCCATGACAATCTTTGCAGAAAAGACCCGGCTCGGCGAAAAGAAGGCGCAAGCTCTGCGCGCCTCGCTCGCCGGGCTTATCGCCGCCGATGATCTGAAATCGATTATGCGCAAGCCAGAGAGCGTCAACTTTGAGGCTCGCGAGAGGGTCGTGACGCTGATGTTTATCGATGTCGTCGGCTTCTCGCTGCTTGCGGAGAACATCTTGCCGCGTATCGCCTTTGAACAGTTGAAGAAGATGCTGCTAAGTCTCGGTGACTGCGTCCATGAATACGGCGGTATTATCGACAAAACGCTGGGTGATGGCCTGCTTTGCTATTTTGGTTACCGTTTTGATGGCGATACCAGTGTCTCCGACCATGCCGAGCAGGCGCTACGCTGTGCCATAAAAATCCAAGAGGATAACCTAGCGCGCAATATTGAAGCTGCCCGCAGCGGTGAGGCCATCCATCCGCTGCGCATCGGCGTCAATACCGCGTCTTGTTATCTCGGCGATCTAGGGTCGGGCAATCGCATTGACTTCACCGTAGTTGGCAACGGTGTTAACTTCGCCAAGCGCTTGGAAGGTGCTTGCGACATGCATTCCGTACTGATGGGGGCAACCACTAGCGATTTGGTGCGAGGGATCGGGTTGCCGCCTGCTGGTTTTAATAAGCGCCTCATCCGCATCAATCATCATAGTGAATTGGTCGAAGCTTTTGAATATGATCCATTCTTTGCCAGGCCGCAAATGCGCATGGAAGCCCTGGAAGCCTTTAAAAAGTATGCCAAGATCGACCGCTTGGATCAGCGCTGGCCGATCAAAGATGCGACTAAGGTGCAGCTAAACACCAGCTTTGGATCCGGTACCTTGGTTAATTTCGCCCACGGCAGCTTGGGCGTCAAGCTCAAGCAGCTACTGGCCCCTGGTAGCTCCTTGCACGTCGAGCTGGACGCCCAAGAAGGTAGGCTTAAAAATCTGCTTGCCGCGCGTGGCTTGCATCCATTGGTTGGCGAGGTCCTCTGGGGGTATTCCGAGGGTGCGGAGTATGTTCATGGTTTGCACTTGACGCAGATCAACGAGGAGCAGGGAGAGTATTTGGTGCAGAAGCTGTGTGAATTCGCCTTTGCCTCTGAGCGCGAAGAAGATCGAGAAGCGAACAGAACCGAAGTTGCTTCATAAGTCAGGAGTCCGTTCTATGATCCTTAAATTAAATCTCCGGTTGAAATTATGTCGCGCCGGCGTGGTCGGTGCTTTGCTGCTGGCATGCGCTTGCGTCAGCGCTACCGAGGAGGACGATGGCGATGAACTGAAAGACGAGGAGTTGAAGCTGGACGTTCCTTGGGAAGATCTTACCAGTCAGCTTGGAACGGACCTGCACCAGCAAGTCGCCCCGGTAAAAACGCCGCAAGGCGTTCCCGCAGTGGTTAAGGCTCATGTCCTATCCCAGGTAGTGCCACAGGCGAGCAAAATGCATCTAGTCCGCAGCGCAGCATTCGCGGGCGGTGAACTAGGATGGGTCGGATCTGCCAAAGCTTTTGTCGCCCCAGTTAAGATGGTGCCCGATGACCACCACCTTTATTGGGTCATGGTTCGGGTACTATCTGAGAAGTACAGCTGCTTTATGACCGCTAAACAAACTAGCGGTGCGCGCCTACTCGTGCACTGCGCCGATGGCCGCAAGGTACTTTTTAGACGTGAGCGAGGCCCCGACTTTGTCCAATTTCAGGCCCGTCAATATGACCAGGATGGTTATGAAATCCTGGTGAAGAAGCATCGCAAAGTGCGAGTCGCCGGTGCGGTCGGTCTTGGTCACGCACTTGCTATGGGAATCTAAAACAGCGTCTCGTCTTGTGGTAAGGGTGGACAACGCATGGCTGAGCCTAAGGCGTCACTCGGATCACTGCCATCATCCCCTGATCTTCATGATTGAGAATATGACAGTGGTAGACGAAATCACCAGGGACGACGTGGCGAAAATCGACAAGGAGTTTAACGCTTGGGTACGGGCCAGTGCCCTTCCAATATGGCAGCGTCACTGTGTCAAGGAACTGGCGTTCATCGCCAGATACTCGGACCCCATTTTGCTCAACGAGCAAAAAGTGGATTTGGTGAATATGAAAGACATGGGTCTCGGGCGCCCGATTTTCGACCAGCCACTCCTCGACTGAGCCGGTCTTCAGGGTGATCGATGGCTCTTGTCCCATTCTAAACAAGGTCGGAATTTGACCATCGACGGTGATGTAAAAGTTTGCATCGCCTTCGAGTGTTTCCGCCTCCTTTTGTGAAAAATAGAGTTTTCGGCTCGTTGTCCGCTTGGGCAACTCGATATTTTTGAATCGGTCGGCAGCAGTGCTGGTTTTAGCCGCGGGCATTTTTGCGGGTTGCTGCCCAGTTGCTGACGTCGTGATCCGAGCCAGAGGTCGCTCGACGTCGTGGTCGCCATTCGGACCGGTGTCGTACCTCAGCGTCCACAGGACTGGATTCACCACACTCTTATCTGGTGCTCGGACGATAAACTCTGCCCGCGAAGCTGGCGCCAGTAGGATATTGGTTTTGGTGATCACGATGCCCTGGCGTTGGGCGTCTTGAGATCCAGTTGGAACCCCGTCGAGACCGACGATCCTTAGTGATTGCTCGACGCCGTCATAGAGCAGTTTAAGATTGAGCATGGTGTTAGCACTGGCATTGAGGACTCGCCAAAGTTCAAGCTGATTTGGCTGCATCGAGATCAACGCCGGTGGATAATGCGGATAGGGTACTTGGACATAGTTGAGGGATAAATCCCAGGCAGGTAGGCTGTCGCTTGGCTCAGAGGTGTCCGGTAATAGTTGGTCGCGCACAATCAAAGTACGTGCTGGCAGGTGGGCGACGCTCGGCTGGACATCCTGTAAACCATCAACGATCAGTGCTCCCGACGCACCGCCAAGCACGGCTGCTTCGGCGGTACCATGGATATGCGGGTGATACCAATACAGACCCGGCGGCTCGTCGTTTGGTATGGTGATATCGTAGGTAAAGGATTCACCAGGGTTAATACTGGTATAAATGACCTCGTCTTGATGGCAAGTAGGCGCCACATTGGTGCCGTGGAAGTGTAGATTGACAGCGCCCGACTTCATTATAGCGGCGCCGCAGACCTGCGACGCTGGTATCTGCATCTGCATGTCATCTTTGCTCACCGCCGCCTGGGTTTGATTGCTCAGGTTGATGATCAAATGGTCGCCCGGATTGATATGCAGCGTTGGCGAAAGGGAACCGTCTGCCAATGTGTAGCAGTAGCGAACTCCCTCCGGGCCCGTTGACGCTTGATAGGCGAGATCCACCTTGAGGACGCCGCCTTTGCTATATAGCGCCACCGGTTCTAGGACTGTGCTGGCATCTGGATAGCGCCAGCAGGGTGACCCAGAAGCGGCTCGGCTGGCTGTCGTCGGGGTATTTTTGGCGGTGGAAGATTCGGGTGTTTTGCACGCCATCACGGTTGAGAGCAGCGTCCCACCAATGACTAATCCTAGGTTGTTGGACGCAAGGAACCTGCTCATAGATCTCATGTTTATGGAATTCCTAGGCTATGCTTGCCGCGCAGCGCGGGAGGTCTTCGTGGATTTGAGTTAGATTGTAGCATAGCCTCGCCGGTGGACGATTGCAGGTGCATGCATTCATCCAACGACGTCGACCGTATGGCGGACCGACTAGGCCTTTTTTAAATAAGCCGCGACCAGGACGATGCGGGTGCCGTTAACGCGGCCCTCGATGTATTTCGGGTCATCCGTCAGATTGATGCCCTTGACGACGGTCCCGCGCTTGGCGGTGAAGTTTGCGCCCTTCACCACCAGGTCTTTGATTAAGGTGACGGTGTCGCCTTCGAGTAGCTGCGTGCCATTGCTGTCGACCACGGTGAGAGTCTCACCGTCGCCTGGGGTGCTGTGATCACCCGCATCAGCCCAGGCCAGAGCATCATCGTCGAGATAGATTTGACTCAGCAAATCCTGCGCCCAGGGCTGGTCTTTGAGTCCTTTGAGAATACGGTAGGCGAGGACTTTGACCGGAGTGTGTTCACTCCAGATGCTGTCTTTGAGTGCATACCAATGATTTGGGCCTGCGGCTGACGGTTGCTGGGTGGCGCCCAGGCAGGTTGAGCACAGCAGCACGCTGGCACCTAAACCCTGGATGTTTGCACCCGGCAGCACATAGGTCGACACAGACTCAGTCGCGGTG
Organism: uncultured Pseudomonadota bacterium; assembly: GCA_903928445.1. Taxonomy (GTDB): domain Bacteria; phylum Bdellovibrionota_B; class Oligoflexia; order Oligoflexales; family CAIYRB01; genus CAIYRB01. The sequence goes on from CAIYRB010000081.1 coordinate 7,007, forward strand.
CAGAGTTCGCATTGGCCGTTGGCCCTGTCCATGAGCGCTGTATCCACTGTCATCATGCTTCGCCTTGCCGTGATTCCGGTTGAATGAAGGCGGCAGTATCGCAGAAGTCGACCGGTAAAAGCTAGAGGCGGCCTCATCAACCTGGAGGGCCCAATATAACCTAATGATTCAATTGGATTATCTTAGAAATGCGTGGTTTTATCGGGACGCTGCGACGGCGGGCTGCTAAAAGCTATCCCTGCACCAATGCTGTGAGGCCGACGATGATCCTTCCTGGGCTGCAAACCCCTTGCCCATGCCGTAGCCAAAAGAGTTTTGGCGATTGCTGTTCGGCCTATTTGCGGGAGCAGGCTGTGGCTGCGGATCCCGTGACGTTGATGCGCAGTCGCTACACCGCTTTTTGCGTGGGTGACCTCAGCTATTTAAAGGCGACGTGGAACCCGGAAACCTATCCGGAAGACCTGTCCGCCGATGAGCCAGCCGATTGGATCAGTCTAGAGATCCTTGACGCGGATGTGGAAGGCAGTGAGGCCGAGGTCGAGTTTCGGGCCCAACTGATCTTTGACAACAAGCTAGAAACCTTGCATGAGGTCAGTCAGTTTGACTTGGTGGACGGTCGTTGGCTGTACCATTCTGGCGAGTTTCAAAATGAGTCGGCTAAACCCGTGAGCATCGCGGCTAGTGCGCCATGCCCGTGTGGCAGCGGCAAAGTCTTTAAACATTGCCACTTTAAGCGCGGCTAACAACCTGCTTGCGGCTGCCGCTGAAGCAGGTCCATGCAGCAAAAATGAACCACTTCTCGCAAAATGACACCACCCGCAGGGCGGTCCACGCCCCGGACAAGGACCGCGTGCAGACCTGGTCCTTAGGTGCAACTGATTGATAACGCTAATAATAAATAATACTACGGCGTTACTGCCGAAGTTGGCACAGCCTTTGCTTATGGGTAGACAGACGCAGGGCGATGTCCTCTAACGGTTCCTCATCAGATCTTCCGCCAGCTTCCCGATGTTTTGGGAAGCACCTCAAAGAGCCTCTGTAAACTACCATCACATCGCCACTAGAGACTTCCGGGGGACAGACCCCCGGAGTTCCGTCTCACCGTTTACTCCTTCACACTCAGTGTTAGCGACCGAGTCTCCGGTAGATCGCGCTCACTGCCTCCAGGTATGCCGCACGCATATCACTGACAGACATAAGTGTCGGTTGGCTGTGAAACAGCACAAAGCGGCCATCGACCAAGACATGCCGAACGTTGCGACTAGCATGGCTGAACAAGACGTTGACCTCGGGCCGTTCGTCAGGCTCGGTGGTCAGGTCGTTCGCTAGGAGCACCATGTCCGCCGCTTTGCCTTCCTCTAGGGAACCAAGGTCGTCGCCCAAACCCAGTCCCACGGCACCATTCAGCGTGCCCATGCGCAGTATCTCGGCTGGACCGCGCTGGGCCAGGGGGACCCCGCGGTCGGCCGCTAACAGGGCGGTGAGTCGCATCTCAGCCAGCAAGTCGGCGCTGTCGTTGCTGGCAGCGCAGTCGGTGCCAAGAGCCACAGGAATACCATGCTTGAGGAAGCCGTCGATCGGTGACAGGCGTTCATAGACAATCTGCGAGGCTGGGCAGTGGCCGGCGGTGACACCGGAGCGGGCGAGGATATAGAGGTCGTCGCTATCCACCGTCACCAGATGCACGGCTAGGGTTTTGCTCGTCAAGGCGCCGCAGCGCTCAGCATAGGCCACCGGCGTGCAGCCTTCGCGCTTGAGCACCCGAAGGCGTTCGCCGCTGCTCTGCGATAGGTGTAAGTGCAGCGGTAGGTGATGGCTGTGCGCAAAGGTTGCTAGCTCTCGCAGCAGCGACGGCGAGACGGTATCGGCAGCATGCGGGGCGATACTCGGACTGAGCCTTGACGAGAACGGCCAGCGCTCGATGGTTCGCTGCCACTCCTCCCAGCCTTTGCGGCCGGGAAAAGCGCCGCCAAGGTCGGCCACGGTCTCACCCACGACACCGCGCAGGCCGAGGCGATCAATCGCCTTGGCGACGCCGGCGACATGGTAGTAGTGGTCGCCAAAGGTGGTGCTGCCGGAGAGCAGGCCGCCGTAGAGGTAGGAGTAGGCGAGGGGTTCTAGTAACTCGGGTGTTAGTGACTTCTCAGCAGGAAAAAAGAAGCTCTCGATCATCTCGTCCTGGCCGTGCCCTAGGCCGCGAAAGAAGCCCATAGCTGCGTGCGTGTGCGCATTGACCAGGCCAGGAATGGCGGTGTAGCCGTGGGCATCAAAGGCGCTTAAGTCTTGGTGGCGGGCGCGGACTTCCGCGCTCGGTCCGATGGCGCTAAGTCGTCCCGACTTGATCGCGACGGCGGCATTGCGTTGGACCGGGCCGACGCCAGGGATCATGGTGAGGCCGCATAGCAGCAGGTCACCTTTGGGAACTTTTTTCGCGGCGTCGAGCCGCGGCAGCTTTGCAGTCATGGTTTATTTCGCACGTCGTTGATCAGCCATTGATAGGAAAAATCAAAGGAGCTGCTGAGTTTTAAGGCAAACTTGCTGCGGTTATTGAAATGCTCGTGGAGGAAGGCGCGCTTCCAGACGGCATCTTCGGCGTTGTCTTGGATGAACTGCGCGAGATAATCGCCAGCACCGCCTGTGCCCAGCTTTTTGCCGTAGTCATCGAAGTCGTCATAGTACCAAAACACGATCGAGTTAGCGCGGAGCTGGTCGTCGCTATTTTTGTGGAATTGCTCTGGGTCGCTGAGGTACTCCTGCATCGCCTTTTGCAGGCTGGCGTCGATGGTGGCGGCGCGGTAGGCGCTCGGCCTAAGCCTTGGACAGCTATAGGCCGCGCAGTTGACGGCGGCATGCAGCCTTGGATCGAGTTGACTGACCCTGAGTAGGGTTTGCTTTGAACTGGCGCCCGCTCCCCGTAGGAGGTGGTGCTCGATGTCGTCAAGGGTGAGGTGGTCGGCGCCGATTTGCAGCGTTAAGTCTCCGTTCCAGAGGTTGCCGGCGCCGCTTTTCAGGCTGTCGATTTTGAAGCTGGTGAACTGCGGACTGGTGGCCGCGATGTGTTGGGCCGCGGCGTAGCGCAGTACGTTGTAGATCATTCCGGCATTATAGAGATTGATGTAGGCAGCCTTCTTGACGTCATCGCTGGCGTCTTTAAACGACATCTTCTTATAGGCCTCGGTAAACTCCTTGAGCTGGGGCATATCGGCGGCAAAGCCAATATAATCGACGCCCCCGCTTGGCCGCACGTGCTTGGCAAGCAAGGCGTCCCAGGCGTCGGTGGCTTTGTCGAGTCCGGTGACGGGAAGGCCCGAAGGCGCAGCTGCCAGTGCTTGAGCCGCAAGGCCAAGTCCAAGGCCAAGTCCAAGTCCAAGTCCAAGTCCAAGGCCAAGGCCAAGGCCAAGGCCTAGACTCAAAAGGAGCGGTCCTATCCAACCTCCTATCCAACGTAAACAGGCAGGACCCTTCATGAACTTCCTTAACTTCGCGACAAAAGCGGGAGCACTTTTAGTTTCTTTGTAGAATGGCATGAAAGCGCCAGGGAAGTCTACGACTTGAGGCGGCGGTGCTTTTCGACTAGGCTGAGCTCCACCCCCCCCCTTAGATGACTGCGGAGGCTCTTGCCTGTGTCGACCAATCTTCCTGATTTTACTGCGTTCGCAAGTGCCGCAGCGGCGGCTGAGGTGGTGGCCTTGTGCGTGCCCTTGGCCTTTGACCACGAAACGGCGGTGACTTTGGCTGATCGGTTTATTCACGAGGAGCATATGTTTCTCCTCGAGTCGGCGGCCTCTGGTGGCCCCAATGCCCGGCACTCGTTTTTAGGCTTTGATCCGCTGTGGAGCTGGCGTGTCGATGATGCGCGCTCCGGCGAGGCTGTGTTGGTCACCGGGGCCCGCCGTGAGCATCTGACCATGCCGGCAGCTAATCCCTTGGCCGGTCTGCGCGAGTTGATGCAGCAGCGGCGTTTAGTCTCGGTCTATCCGTCAGGCACGCGCCTCGGTGGACCCGACACGGCGGCGATGGTCGGCGCTAGCGGTTTTCTTGGCTTTGACGTCGGCAGTGCTTTGGAGCCAAGTGCCGGGACCGCGCCGCCAAAGACCCTCGGTCTGCCGGATGCATTTTTCTTTTTTCCACGCAATTTTTTGGTCCTGGATCACCTGTCACGGCGCCTCTTCGTTAGTCGCAATGTGCTCATAGACGTCCAGGGTGCGGCCGAGCTGCGTCAAGTCTACGACGCAGAGATCAAGCAGCTGAGCGCGATGTTGCGCCGTTTGACCTCGGTGCATGGACCGGCCCCCTTGGCGCTAACCGAGCGGCCCGTCGACTTCGATGCTTGTAGTGCCTCAATGACCAAACCTGAATTTATGGAGCGCGGCCAGCGTTGTCTGGAAGCGGTCAAGGCCGGTGATATCTTCCAGATCCAGATCGGTAACCGCCTCAGCCTAGCGACACAGGCGCGTCCCTTTGACATCTTCCGCCATCTGCGCATGATCAATCCATCACCCTATATGTTCTTTTATAAACTAGGCGAACACCATGTTCTTGGCGCCTCGCCGGAGATGATGGTCGGCGTTCAGGGACAGCGACTGACGCACCGGCCGATCGCCGGCACACGCCGCCGGACCTGGGACAGCGTGAAGGATGCGCAGATGCGCCAAGAGCTGGTGGAATCAGAAAAGGAACGCGCTGAGCACGTGATGCTGGTGGATTTGGCGCGCAACGACATCGGCCGACTGGCTTTGCCGGGGACGGTTCAGGTCGAGGAGCTGATGACGGTCGAGGAGTACAGCCACGTCTTTCACATGGTCAGCCAAGTGACCGGGAGTTTACCGGCTGGTAAGGATGCCTACGATGCGATGCAAGTCAGCTTTCCCAACGGCACCGTCAGCGGTGCGCCGAAGATCAAGGCGATGCAGCTGATCAACCAGCTAGAAAAGATCAGCCGCGAGTTTTACGCCGGTAGCTTGGGTATCTTCGATGTCCGCGGTAATCTAAAATCGACCTTGTTGATTCGCACCATCCACGTTGCCCATGGCGTGGCTTCAACCCAAGCATCCGCGGGATTTGTCTATGACTCGGTCCCAGAACAAGAGTGGCTTGAGACCAGGAACAAGATGACCGCTTGTTTACTGGCGATGCAGAACACGCATTAGCCTTTTGGCTTCAAGGTTGCTCACCGCGCTGACGCATGCACCAGGTGAGTTCGCGGTTCACTAACTTGCCAAGCTGGGGATCCAAGCAGGGGGCGTGGGCACCCGGGAGTTAAGATACTTCACTGCCATTGCCCGAGTTCTTCTCCCAGGTGCCGTCGGTGGCAGATGCTTCGGCGCGCTTTGCCAAGCATCCTGCCACGCACTCACACACGGTCTTGTAGAGGAGAGGTCATTTGTCCAGTTTAACCGCTGCGGCACTCGCTGCCTCGGTGGCGGCGCCGGCGACGTTGTCGACGTCGCGATCTTCGATCGCGCAACCCTCGGCGACGTAGTCGACGTTTTTGCTTGTTCCATCTTTGTAGGTGATCACGACGTTCTTGGTGTCGCCAGAGAAATCGATCGTGAACGATGCCGATGCGGTGGTCGCATCCTTGGTGAAGATGCTGCCAGCGATACTGCCAGATGTCGCGTAGCAGCCATCATCTGGCAGGTATTTGACATTGCTAAATGTCGTCTCGATACGGCCGCCGTCTTTGTTGGTGGCGATTTTTTTGCCCGACACGATAGTACGGCTAACGAGTTTATCGCTTTTTGCAACGCGCTCGACCTTGACGATCAAAGGTGCATCTGTTGTCGTAGCCACTGAAGTCGTGAAGGTGGTGTCTTCACTCTTTTTATTGCTCGTGGTGACCGTGTGTTCGGATTTATCAGCGATGCTTCTGGTAAGGATGAGGTTATCTCCGCTGGCTTCGACTTTTGTCCAGGTGATATCACGGGTGCCGGTTGTCTTAACGCTGCGGGAACGCTTCAAATCGATCCCGCGTCGGCCATTTTTATAAGCAGACGACCGCGAGTGCTCGTCGGTGAAGTCGATCTTTAGGTTGACCCCTTGGAGATCGGCGCGCGCTAGAGCGACATGTTTGCCAGTGCTATCGCAGGTGACGCTGCCTCCGTCTTTACTCCAGGTGCGGGTTTCTTCGCTTAGGTTCTTGAACGAGGACTCGCCACTGCGCTGCAGTTTGCTAATCGTCACATCGCGCTCTGCACTGCGCTTAAAGGTGACGATGGCCGATTTGCCGTCGTCGGATTCTTTGCAGGTGCGAAAGTTCGAAGCCTTCACCGTTTTGCTTGGATCCACGGGGTCCAGGCCAAGGCCTTGGGCTGCAGTGTTGTCATCACCCTGGACGGTGGCGGCGATGGCATCATCGACCGTGCCGCTGACGTGTTCCCCTGTTATCTGTTCGTCGTCAAGCAGGGCTGCTGTCTGGTTTGGTGCTGCTTCAGTTGTAGTCGGGGTGTTTTTTGTGGATTCGCTTTTGCCACAAGCCCAGAGGTTTAAGATCAGGACATAGGGTAGAAGTTTGAGCGGTTGTTTCACGGTGTTTCTCCTGAAAAAGGGTTTGGTCAGAGGTTTTCACTAAAAAGGTCCGTTCTGTTCGGTGTCAGTGGTGAGCGCTGTCGCCGTTGACAAAAGGCTTATCGGCATTGCCATTTCTGCACTTGAGAACAATCGTATAACTAAATGAAATAATTATATAAAGCATCCTTCGATGGGAGTGGAACCATAGATATCTGCACCCTATCTTGAGAGGTAACTAGCTGACGGCACAGCAAAAAGTCATTTGATGCAGAGTTAGCCGCCTGCAGGCCTTTTGCTAAGTCCCTAGGATGGCAAAGTTCTCAAGTTTTTACTGGATGCTACCGATAGGTAGGTGTCGGTGCAGATTTGCACCCACGAAATGAATTTCTTATGCGGGCAGAGGCCCTTGCTCAGGACCATTATGGCGGACTCTAACCCCAGCATCAAAGAGGTCGTGCGCGCAGTCGCGGTCACCGATTACCTCGGTCATCGTGACTACCTCGCCGCGGTCTACCGCCGCATCAAGGCGGTACTGCCGGCATACTCTTACCTGAAATTTGCCGAGGACCTCGGCTTTTCCGCCACGAATGTGCTGCGCTTGATCATCGTCGGCGATCGCACGCTGACGACTAAAGCCGCGAGTCGGATGGCCAAGGGTCTGGGCCTGCATGGAGCGGACCTACGTTATTGGACGGCGCTGGTGAAGTACGGGGAAGCCAGGCGTCCGGCCGAGCGTGAGCGCCTCTTTCAACTGCTCGTCAGTCTTAAGACGAAAGCCAAGCCGGAGGCGCTGACGCCGACCCAAGCTGCTTACTTTAGCGATTGGTATCACCCAGTGATCCGGGAGATGGTTGGGCTGCCTGGTTTTGTCGGCGACCCGTTGTGGATTCAGAACCGCCTAGCCTTTCCTCTTCGGCTTGATGAAATACGCCGTAGTTTAGACCTGCTTGAACGGCTGGGGGTCATCACCCGCGCTGCCGAGACGGGTTATTATGTTAACAGCGCTGTCGTCGCAACCAGTCCTGAGACAGACAGCATGGCGCTGGTGCGCTATCATCAAAAAATGATCGAAATCGGTGGTGAATCCATCACCCGCATCGATGCGGACAGGCGGCAAATTCAAGCTGTGACAGTCAATTTACCGTTGGCTGCCGCCAACACCCTAAGGGCGAAGATTCAGGCCTTGACCCAAGAGGCATTAGCCCTTGAGGCCGATGCGGCGACTCATTCGAGCGATCAGGCCGAGGTCTTTCAGATGAATATCCAATTCTTTCCGTTTACCTCCAAGCGAGGACGCAGCCCATGAAAGCATTTATAGGAACCCTCACACTTGTCCTTGGTGCCGTCAGCTGCGGCACGGTCGCCGGCAATCCCATCAAACCTGGTTCAGGCAGCACCGGTGACGCTCCGAAAGCGGTCGTCTATACTTTACCCAGATTTGGCTTTGACTTGGCCGACGAATCGCTGCAGCTAGCTGACCAAGGTCTACAGCTGCAGCCTTTCGTCAGTGACAGCGCTGACAAGACCTTGTTCAACGCCTTGGGACGCCGCTTCAATGGTCTTGTTCGTGAGGTCGACGCCACCGCAACGCGGATCAACACGCTCCTTGCTCAGCAGGCCAAGCTCGCCGCAGACGGTATGACCCTTCGCGTCAAACATGGTGGCAAGGCGGGCAAGATTGCAGCTCATGTCGGTCCGAGCGACGCACCGGGTTTTGACCATAGTGCGGTGCTCTGTGCAGACGGCAAACCGCTGCAGTTTATGCGTTGGTCTGATCTTGGTGGATCCATTGAATTATGGCGAGATTTTTCGATCGATCAGGGTGATGATGAGGCCCATTATGGCGTCGTCTCGCGCCTGCGCATGAATAAAACGGCGGCTGGCGTCGTATCTCTTGATCTTACTTCCAGCGGTAGCTGGAGCGATAACGCCGATGCGGATGCCGAAAATGGCGCAGGACTAGCTGAACGCGTGCGGGCGGAGCGAGATAGCAGTACCGGCGTCGTCACCCTGCGCAGCACGACGCAGCACTACAGTGGCGCGACTCCGACAGCGTTTAGCGCCGACACCTACATTTCTAGTCGCTTGAGCCCCCGCAGTGACGGCGGCAAAGGCTATGAGGTCGCATTTATTGGCTACAGCAAATCCAGCAAACGCAGCAAATGCCAGAGTGGCTTTAGCGACAGCGCGGCCGACCTTTGGCACCCCATTCAAGATAAACCACGGTTCTGCCTCGGGCGCGCTCCTGCTGGAGCAAAGCTTAAGAACTTCGACGAGTTCGCCGCCTTGGTCGCTGGTTTCGAGTCCGTGGGTATCATCAAGCAAGATGAGCTTGAGAGGACTTCCATGCCGACAGGCTTAAGTTGTGACGAATAGGGTATACTTATGGTGCTGCAGGATAAGCTGGGCTGATCATCGTCTAGGTGAAAAGGGGTGTGCATCTTGACCACTCGGCGTGATGGTATCGGTTTTGTTCGTATCATTGGCGTTTTTTGCTGCATTGGTCTGCTTATGCCTGGCTGTAAGACTCCGAGCAGTGGGCAGGGCAGTCAGGTCGCTAGCACCGAGGATGCTGCGCAGATTGCCAGAGGTTATGACACCCTGGTCAATTCGAACTACGTCGGCTGCGGCGTTCCGCTTGAAGTCATGAAGCGCGCCGTACAAGCGACGTCGATCATTCCTGCAGCCATCGCCGGCGCCTTTTTCCCGCTCGCGGCCGAAAAGGTCTTTAAGCCCAGCATCATTCCCGGACGAAATCAGGACAATGCCGGGATTGTCCCGTCGTTTAATGTGTTTGTCACGTCGCGGGGGGTCAAAGCCGTCAATTTCAGTTGCTTGTCCTGCCACGGTGAGGCGATCGACGGCCGCTATATCATTGGACTCGGCAATCGCTCGCGCGACTTTACCCAGGACGTCCGGGCTTTTACCAATCTTCTGCCGTTGATGGTCCGAAGTGACAAAGAGCGGCAGGAGTTGGCGGTCTTTCAAAAGTCGATGAACGCAATTGCGCCCTATATGCAAACCAAGACCGTCGGAGTCAATCCGGCCATCAACCTGACCTATGCTCTATTTGCGTTTCGTAGCCCGGACGATTTAAAGTGGCAAGATAGCCAAATCATGGATCCCCCGAATCGTGATTTTCCACCGGTCCGCGTTCCCGCCTGGTGGCTGCTCCGCGACAAAAATGTGATGTTTTACAGCGCCGAGTTTTCTAAGCATCACAACCGCATCATGACTCTAGCCGCCGGTCTGTGTATGGACGATGGGGACGCCATCAAAGCCTTGGATGCACCCTTTCGCGATGTCGAAGCCTATATCAGAGCCCTGCCCAGTCCCAAGTTCCCCCTGCCGACCAATCCAGATCTGGTGCACGCGGGACAAGCGGTTTATGGCAGAGCCTGCGCCGGCTGTCACGGCGCCGCTAATCCAGATGGTACGATCGATTATGTGAAGACCATCATCCCGATTGGCGACATCGGCACTGATCGCTGGTTGATGGTGCAGCAAACGGGTGCCGCGCACCAACGCTTTCGCGCTTGGGGTGAAAAGGCCTTTTTGAATATGTACCACGAAGGCATGAGCGTTGAGCTGCATCAGGGCTACATTGCGCCACCGCTGACGGGTGTTTGGGCGACGGCCCCGTATTTTCACAATGGCTCCGTCCCTAGCCTTGAGGCGGTGCTCAATTCGAAGATACGGCCGAAGTATTGGCGCAAGCTGGGGGTTGTCGAAGGCACCGACTACGACACCCAACACGCCGCAGTTAAATACAGCCAAGAGTCCTATGGCCAAGCCCAAACGCTGCCCCTGCTAAAGCGCTACGTCTACGATACGACCCTTGATGGCTATGGCAACCAAGGCCATACCTATGGCGATCAGCTTTCCGACCAAGATCGCCAGGCGGTCATGGAATTCGTCAAGACGCTCTGAACCAACGACGTGCTAAGAGCCACCCATTTAGTGACTCTTAGCCGGACAGCGAAACGTACCGCCAAACTCTAAGACGCCGTGGTCGAACACCACGTGCTGGCGCAGCGTCTCGTGACCGAACAGATCCAGATCGTAGGCATCGACTTGAAAGTGGGCGTTATAGCTTTCGTGCACGCCAGCTCGTACCCACCCGTCTAGACTTGGGCTGGCGATAGGGACGAAGGTCGTTGGATCGGTGCTGCCTTGGACCTTGATCCGGCGCTGCGGATTCCACAGAGTCATCTGCATGGTCCCAGCGCATGGGTCCATGACACGCTGGACGGTCAGGTCTTTAATCCCAGGTAGAAATAGCCAGTTTAGGCCGGTCGTGGCAAAGGCCACGGTCCAAACCTCTGGATGCAATACATCGACCGGTGCTGGTCCGCCGGCTAAACTCAGACGGCTTTTGCCACCGTCTTGTAAGGCATGGATCCACATCCAGGCCGTCGGAAAGCTCGACCCGTAGTTTTTTTCTAGGTGCGCAACGCCCTGGCCGGTGGTCGACGCACCGGCGGTTTGGACGGAGTAATCCACTTTGCTGGCGATACTATAAATAAACCAGTGACTCCAAATGAACGGCAGATGCGCCGCTGCTCCCTCCGGCCCGACCCAAGGTAGCGCCGGGTTAATCGGTGCTGGCGGGCCGAAGGTCGCGTGAAAGGCGACTCCACCGGGAAAGGTGAGGTCCGCGTGGTCCTGCGTCATGGCGCCAAGGCCAGCTGCCTCCCACTTAAAATCCGCCGCGGTGCCATCGCTCGGATCCTTGAGGATTGGCCCACCCGCAACGGTCAGCGTCGTGGTTGCGGGAAAGGCTTCGTAGGTTGCCGTGGCACCGGTCTTCTGGTCATGCGTCACCAGCGCCGCGTAGCCTTCGCGTGGGCTACCTGCGAAGTCTGCACCTTGACGCACGAAGGACCCGACCACCACGGCATAATCGCGCTGCTGCGTCTCGTCGATGACATGCGTGTACCAGCCTTCAAACCATGGGCCCTTGGCTTTGAAGTGAGGGTCCATGGGCGACTGGAGCTGGCTATGATCCCCCGTGCGGCAAGAGGCGACGGCTAGCGCCAAGGCGGTGCATGGGATCATCAACAACCATGTCCGGGACTTCATCGGCGACAGGCAATGAGGTGACAAAGGGGCGCTCCTATTCGGGGGGAGTAAAGGTTACATCATAAACCAACCGGATCGATTTGACCGACAAATCCTTTGCTCTCGCGGGGCTGACAGCGACCATCACCAGTCCTGCTATGATCAGCCGCCGCTACAGGCAACAATGACAAATCTGCTCAGGCATGCTGAGCCGGCTCGCTAGGGAGCAATGGTGTTTCAATGGTGTTTCAATGGAGTTCATTGGGTGGCTTTCCTGATCAAGGGCGGGGCGACTATATGGGTAAGGTTTCCGACCATAGTTCGGTCAAAAATTGCGCCCACGGATATATTTTGATTCCATCGTCCGTCTCGCGGACCTCGGGATCGCAAGAGATTACCCAGTAGGAGGCGAATTTCCCCTCTTCTTTAAGGGCTCGCAGACCCTTCAAATGCTTATTCATAATCTGACTAACGCCCTTAATTTCGATCGCCATCCTGTCGTCAATGACGACATCAACTTCAAATTGCGAGGTTGACCGCCAATACTGGAGCTTCAGCTTGCGTCGGAAATATGAATTGTAGGCCCGCAGCTCCATAACAATGAAATGCTCAAATGCCAAACCAAAGGAATCAGTTTTCGGCGAAACGCTGGCAATATCACAAAGCCGATTGCGCACACCGACATCAAAAAGATAGTATTTTTCCCTGGTGATGGCTTTGCGACGAGTCGATTTTGTGTACGCTGGAAGCGAAAACCCAATCAGCGTGTCGGTCAAGATTTGGAAATAGTTTTTGATGGTGTTTTGGCTGACTCCGCAGTCCGAAGCAAAGCTTTGGAGGTTGACCTCTTGGCCGTTGGATTTTGCCGCGATGGTCAAGAATTCAGAAAATGCCTCGATATTTCGCGTCAACGATTCGGCTAGAATCTCGTCTTGCAGATAATTGCCGACATAGGCGTCCAACTCCTCGAACCAGTGCTCGCTCTGATAGGCAACGGGCAGGCCTCCCCGCGTCAGGTAACGATTCAATTCAAAGTCGTCAATCTCGGTGTAAGAGAGAGGCATCAGCTCCGCGGTCCATGCCCTACCACCCAGCAGGTTTGCGGCGCCGCGTCTAAGCTTTCTGGCGCTGCTACCGGTGAGAAGAAATGTGCGGTGGTGCTTTTCAATTTGGCGATGCACTTCGTCGAGCAGAGTTGGGATTTTTTGAATCTCGTCGATGACAATCGGACCTTTCCCTCCGGACTGTCCGATCAGGGATGGGTCTGAGAGCAAGCGTCGAAACGTCGACCGATCGAGAAGGTCAAAGACTTGGGCATCGGGCAGCCGAGCTTGAATCAAAGTGCTTTTACCTGTGGCGCGCGGACCAAAGAGAAAAAAGCTCTTCAAACTGAGCAACTCGTCGATTTTAAGGACCCGATTATACAAGAATTATTACTCCTAGCAACTCTGTTGCGTATTATCATGATATTATGCAATGGTGTTGCGCGTCAACTCCCTGACAGGTGATATGGCTAGCCCGAGCTCACACCCTGCTACCGGATCATCCAGGAGCATCTCGGCACCTTCATCGCCGCCCGCGAGGCGGAGGGACGACCGCTCCCCGACTATATCAGCGCGGAGTTCGATGCCTACCTCAAGTGCGGCATCCCCGCCCGC
>CAIYRB010000082.1 GCA_903928445.1 uncultured Pseudomonadota bacterium
GCAAGGACGATGGCCGACTACTTCACTTTGCACGACCCACCGAGGTCTTGTTGGTAGCCAAATCCGCCGCCCGTATTGCTGCCATTGGTGCAGTAAGGGAAACATCGGTCTGGCTTGTACGAGTCGCACCACTGATCTTTGCTGGCACTCGGACTGGCACTCGGGCTGGCACTCGGGCTGGCACTCGGGCTGGCACTCGGACTCGCTTTGGCGCACTCACTGCCGGAATGATCGTCCGCAAGGCTCGCAAGTGGATTGCCCTGCGCGGCAAAGGTGCACTTCATCCACCCCTGGTACAGATTAACCATCGTCCAGGTGCCGTGACCCTCGTCGCACCTGACGTTTTCCATTCCTGCTGCGGGGCCGCTCGTGGCCCCAACGACCTTTAAGGATCCACCAACGTCGATATAGGCCGGGCCACCCGAGTCACCGTTGCAGCCGCCACGTTTAGTGCCTGCTTCAATGGTGAGGGTGCGAGCTTGGGAGTCAACGGTTGCCGCCTTGACCTTCACCTGGCGCAGGGTGCCCGCCGTCTCAGGATCCTCCTGCGCCGCCAGCCCATAGCCGGCGAGCAGCAATTCACTACCGACCTTGACCTCGTCGCGACCAGCGAGCGCTACGGGGCGCATATTTGATGGCAAGGCCCCCTTAAATGAAACAATGCCGATATCGAAAGCACGGTTACTAGTATCTCCCACCCATTGGGGGTGGCCAGTGAATCCAGTGACGGTAACAGCGGCCTCTGGCCCAGTAAAATGAGCGCCCCAACCGATATAGACCGCGCTAGCACCCTTTAGGCAGTGGGCAGCGGTGACTATGTGCGATGGACCAATCAGTGTCCCCGTACAGGTGCTCTTTTCTGTGCCAGCGAGAATATACAAGGCGACGGTGCTATTGAAGGCGCGCTTATCGGCGCTCTTCTCAACCTCTTCGCCGCCGACCACTTTCGTTTCGCTACCTCTCATGGTGGGTCGGCAGTTGACGGCGGCGCCAAATACTAATCCGAAAAGGATCACACTCCTTGCAACACCCATAAATTGACCTCCGGTACTGTAAGGATAGGTTGCGCACGCAGGAAGTTCAACCAGCGTCAGGAAATTGAATTAGTGCGGATGGTTGGGTGTTTTTGCTAGGTCTGTGCGGAGCGGCTTCGTGTCGCTCTGCGCGCGGCGTAACCACTGGGCCTGGGAGAGGGCGACGGATGGCCAGGCGTGGCGCGATAGCATGGGCTGCCCGGGCCCGAATCAGCGCAAAAAAGTGGATACTCACCGGGCAAGTTCTGCCAGCGAGTATCCACGTCTCACAGTCGCGAACGAAGGTCTTACTTCGCAGGCTCGCCAGCGGCAGGAGCAGCGGCGTCTTTGCCTTTAGCGTGCTTGCCTTTCTTTTTGGCGTGAGCAGGCTTGCCGGCTTTTTTGTCGTCGGCTGGCTTAGCGGCTTCAGCAGCAGCAGGAGCGACGGCAGGAGCTTCAGCAGCAGGAGCAGGTGCTGCTGCTTCTTCAGCGTGGCTGACGGAGGCGAAGAGCAGGCTGGCAGAGAACAAAGTGGCTACGAGTTTCATGAGATCTCCTGAAAACAACTTGGGAACAATAAAACTGCAATCAACATGATTACAGCACGACACTTAACTCATCAAATGGCGACTGATTCGCCGTTACTGCACCTTGGGACGACCGGAAGGACAGCGGCAATGGAGTCATCAACGATCAACAGCCGCTGCAACAGAGCTCGAACCCACGACCATTCTTAGTGGTGCCAGGGAGCCATCGATCGCTGCGGGTATCATGCATCTCGCCGGTCAAGGACCGTGCCTCCACTAAAATCAATTCCGTTTCGATGTCCTTAAGCTCCATCTCTAGACCTCTAAAGTCAAGCTATTTTTCCGTTGTGATCGCTGCATCACGACGCTGGGAGGTCTCATCTTTCCTAGCTAAATAGGCTATCCAGCCGGGTACCGTACGGCCAACCAGTTGATAGCCGCCTGGGCTTTCCAGGCCGTAAACGCACATATACAGGACTATGGCAACCCGGCTCATCTGCTTCAGAGTCAAACAAGCGCCCACGCTAACATGCGCAATTGATTCGTGTTAGACGTGATGGGGGAGCTGTTTGCGCATTTTTGTTACATTGTTGCGCCATCGGTGATCTGGACCCGAGGCGGCAAATGGCCTACCATTAAAGGGTAGCCGCTGCTTTCTTGCTGGCAGGTCCTGCCGCTCAGCCCCCCGTTCGCACTCTTTCCATCCAATCAGCCATCGTGGAGCTCGCAATGACCTTGCGTCTTGGGCCGTGCACCTTTGCCTTTGCCTTTGCCTTGGCGATCCTGGTCACCGCTTTGACCGGCTGCGCGGATGGGCGAGGTCGAGAATCAAAATTATCCTCGGATTGGCAAGGTGCCGCCGCACCGGATGGCTCTCGGACTTATGTGATCGACTGGGCTTGTGAACCCAAGCGCTTTGGTAGCTCCGCTGAGGTCTACGTCGATCAGCAGGAGGAGTATTGCGAGTGGCGTCTTGTGCGTAAAGGCGCCGCAGGAGATGTCTGTCAGTTTACCACCAGCTTTGACGACCACCGCGAGTTCTATCTCAACAGTCGCGGTCAGACCGACATCAACTCAGTGAGCGCTGCGCAGATGCTGCGAGACGATTGCTCAAGTGTGGCGTTAAAGCGCCTCAAGGCGGGCAAAGGGGTAGGCCATAACTGCGCCGAGATCTCGCAACATGGCGGTGGCTGCGTCCCAGAGCGCAATTCAGATCCGGAGATCTGTGACAAAGTCCGCTTTGTCGTCGGCGAGAAATACCACCGAGAGCTTGATTTTAGTATCGACCAAATGCCGCCGGATAACGTCGAGCATACGACCATGCCACTGATGCGACTGGGTCTGCTGACTGCCTTACCTAAGAATTGCACGTTTTCACAAGCGGATCATACCGAGGTCAACTGCAGCGTGCCGGCGGGCACCAGCTGCTTTTCACTCAGCGGGCAGCTGCGTGTTGGCGTGCGCGTGCTGACGACGCTGCCAAAGCCAGCGCTTGGCGAGGGGCCGACTGCGGGCAAATAGATCTGTACGACGAAGGCTAGGCACGACGATGAATTGGAGTCAAAGACCGCCTGTGATGCGCTGGATCCTGCTGCTCCTGGCTATTGCTTGTGCAGCATCCGTCTGGATTCGCGACCGCTTCTACCTAGGCGATCATCCGGCTGTCGCTGCGGCGCCGAAGCAGCAGTCGGCGGAGGCTTTTGATCTAAGCGACCTGTCGCTGCTGGTGCCGCTGCAGGCATCAGCGACGTCTCGACCAAGCGAATCGCCATTTGGTCACAGCGGCACGGGCTTTTGCCATGCGCCGACTCTGGACCTGGGTGACAACGATCCGCTGATGAGCCGAGAACAGTGGCAGGCCTGGGCCAAGGATGTGCTCCTTGCTGTGCTGCCATTGCCAGATAGTGACTCGCTGTGGAGCGGAAAAAAGCCTGCTTTTAGCCAGCTGTACCAGCAGATGCAGGCGTTGCCGGATGTCGATACCATGGGCGACTGCCCGGATCCTATCGCTGCTGATCTGCTCGTACAGGATGTCGCGGCGCTGCGCGCAGCGGGTACGAACGTCGCGACGCACCAGTCGTTGCCGCGAGGGGTTTGCAACTACCGGGCCTGGCGCGTGGTTAGTGCTCGCTTTGATCCTTGTCCGTTTCAGGCGAAGGTCCTGTTGGATGATCCTTTGGCTTTGACGCCGACTGGGGGACGCGAGTTTCCTGCTGCCGCCTGCGGCGACGGCGAGTTGCGCCTGGTCGTGCAACCATTTGCTGTGGACGGGAAGCGTGGTTATCACGCCATCGATATGGCGCTGCACCTGTTTTTTCAGGTCCCGGACCTGGCTGCCGCAGTGGCCAGTTTGCGCGATTTTAAACAGGTGACGCGGCAGGCTTTGGCTGCTGCCGGCAAGTTGCCGCCACCCGCAGACATCCTGCAGCCACATCCCGGCTTGACCGAGGAAATGGACTGCGGCGGCTTTCCGCTGGGCGACGGCGGACCGGCTGCTTTGGGACCGGTGGGCAAAGCCTGGCGTCAATTGCTGACCACTTATGGCAAATCCAGTCGTTTATTTAAGGTCGCCTGGGCGCTCAGCGATAATAGCGGCGGCAATTGGAGCTTTGGTTTGCGCGTACTGCAACCAACCGCGGGCGCAAGAGCGCTGCGAAGGTTGGAGCCGTTTAAAGTTGAAAGCTTTAGCGCCGCAGCTCTCCAAGATGGTTTGCCGTTTTCGCCCCTAGACTTGCGCCTAAACACGCTGAACTACTTCTACCCTGGCGAACGCAGCCTAGAGGAGCTGAGCAGTCCAGCGGGACGGGCCGCGCTGGGGGAGTTGATCAACCTCGCCAATCCTGAGAAGACCAGTTTTAATCTTGGCGGCAAGCTTGGCGGATCCTGTGCTAGCTGTCATGCACGTGATTTTGTCGAACGCAGCGTGCGCGAAGCGAATGATCTGGACTTGCCGGCGTTGGCGCAACTGGCCAGGGTTGCCCATACCTCGGTGCCGATATGGGAGCCTTTTCGTGCCACGATCGACCAGCGTAACGGCAATAATCTGCGCCAATTTGGCTACGGCCCAGGGCTTACCTTTGGTGTTAGTCGACGTTCCTTGCATGAGGCGACCAGCCTAGCGCGGCTGTTCAACGATTATGCTGCGGGTCGGTGGCAGCCGAAAGCCGTGGACGGGACTGCGGCTGGCCAGGCCGAGGCACAAGCATGGTCTAGTCCGGCGGCATTTGCGGCCGAGAGTATCGACTCATTGCTGGTGACGCGCTGTGGCTATTGTCACGGGTTTAAGCGCGGACCAGACCTACAGCTCGAGGCCACCGCCAAACGATTAGCTTGCCGCATCGATGCCCGCGTCCATAGCGGGCCGCTGGATACGCTGCACATGCCGCCGGGTTTGATGTTGCCGCCGCAGGAACTCAGGCAAATCGAGTTCTGGGCGCAGCAACAGTCCTGCGCCTCGCTACCTGCTGGTGAGCACAAGGTAAACAGCGATTGACGGACCATAGGAGGATCACGGCGATGCCGATTAAGCGAACAACAGCTGTTTACCTTGCCTCGCTACTGACCCTTGGTTCAGCTCATGCCCTAGCTGAGGCACCGCCACTTGCAGTGAGTTGGATCCATGGTCGAGCTGATTGCTCGCGCGGGCAGGAAAGCGCCTACCAGGCGTTTAAACTAAATGACGATACTTATATCCTGCGGCAAGATAAGTGCCTTGAGTACGAGGCTCCATTTCTCTATCTACTGCTCGGCAGGCAGCGGGCCTTGCTGCTCGACACCGGTTCTGTCGAGATCCCCACTGATACTGCCGAAACCGACGCGCAGCTCAGCCCCTTGCGCCAGGTCGTAGACCGGATCATGGACGACTATGCTGCCGCTCAGCACATCAAGGATCTGCCTTTGCTCGTCGCGCATAGTCACGGACACGGCGATCACGTCGCCGGCGATCCCTTGTTCCACAAGCGAGCAAGGACCCACGTGGTCGACCCAGGCGTCCGCAGCGTGTTGGCCTTTTGGGGCTTTAGCAGCATGACGGGACCCGGCGTCGTCTTTGATCTCGGTGATCGCCTGCTCGACGTCCTGCCTATACCGGGGCATTTCGTCGATCATATCGCTGTTTATGATCGCAATCATGCCCTGCTGATGTCTGGTGACAGCCTATACCCAGGTCGTCTGTACATCGACGACTGGGGTGCATTCCGTGCCAGTATCGGCCGCCTACAGCGGGTTATCGCCGTTAGGCCCTTAGACTACATCTTAGGGGGGCATATCGAGATGTCGCGCCAGGCGGGTGTTGATTATCCGGTCGGCTCGACCTATCAGCCGAACGAGCATGTACTAGAATTGCGCGCTTCCCACCTTGACGAATTGAATCAGGCGCTTAAAGCCATTGGTCCCCACCCTAAACGGCAAACTCATGCTGATTTCATCATCGATCCGTAGGACCTAGTTTAGCTGACGAGGCCGCTGCTATAGACGGCCTTCGACGTTTGTGCCGTGTCAGGGCGCACATTTGCCCAGGCGGAGCCCTCAGCGAGTCCTCCGGCCTGCAGCAACCTGGCGAATAAACCCTCAGCGTGGCGTAGCTCGTGGAAGGTGCCGGCTTGGATGATCCGGCCATCAGACAGCACCAGGATACGGTCTGCCCCGAGTATGGTCGACAGGCGATGGGCGATAACAAAGGTGGTTTTACCGGCGCTGAGTCGCTCCATCGTCGCTTGAACCCGGCGCTCCGTCTCGTTATCCAAGGCGCTGGTCGCTTCATCAAGCAATAGTATCGGGGCATCCTTGAGAATCGCTCGCGCGATCGCCAGGCGTTGGCGCTCGCCGCCGGATAGTGCGAGGCCCCGCTCTCCGACGATAAAGTCATAGCCTCCGGGGCGGGCGCAAATGAATTCATGTGCATCGGCGCGGCGAGCTGCCTCCTCGACTTCTAGCCGCGTCGCCAGGGGTTTCCCGACTAGGATATTGTCATAGATCGACCGGTTGAAGAGTCCAGGCTCTTGAAACACGGTGGCGATGCTGCTGCAAAGCGTATTGACTTCGAGCGTGCTGATGTCTTGACCATCGATCAGGATCCGGCCATGGTCCGGTGAGTAGAGTCGCTGCAGCAGCGTCAGGCAGGTACTCTTGCCGGATCCAGTCGGTCCGACCAGGGCGATGGTCTGACCAGGGTTAACAGTAAAACTGAGGCTTTTGACCCCCTGGGCTTTGGCGCCACGTTGGCCATATGCAAACGTGACGTTGTCAAACTCGACTCGCCCCTGCAGTGCTGGTTCGAGAAAGTGATCCCCTTGTAGGTCTTCAGCATCGACGTGATCGATGAGATCAAAGAGGTTCTTGACGATTGGCATCTGGCCAACGATGCGGTTGATAAATGAAGACAGCTGATCCAATCGGCTAATGAGGAGGGTGGAGAAGCCGACAAAGGTCACGACCTGTCCCCCTGTCGCCTGCCCGCCGTGCACCAGGGTCGAGCCGATGGCCACGATCGTCACCATGGCAATCATCGATGCCAGGCGGGTGATGACGTTTAAGGTACCCCACCAGTTTAAAACCGGGTATTGCGCTCGAAGGACGTTGTGGATCATCACGCGAAACAGCTCAACTTCATCCTTAACCCGAGTGAAACTGCGCACCACGGTGACATTGCCCATGACATCGACAAGCCGCGAGGTCAGGTCCTGGTGCTGGAGCTCGACTAAGGCCTGGCGCACATGCGTCTTGCGAATGATTGCCCAGTTGCAGGCGCAATACACCACGGCAAGGGCAAAAAGGGCAGTCGCCATGCGTGGATCGAGCGAGAAGGCCATCGGTACCATCGCCACGACGCTACCGACTGCAATCAGGTTCTCACGTAAGAACGACAAGGAGATGTGGAACACCTGGTCGGTTCCGGATTGAATCGTGCGCACGGCGCGGCCCGAACCGTTTAGCGAGTGGAAGCGATAGGGTAGTGAGATCGTTCGGGCAAAGGCCAGCTCCATGGCGCGAAGGCGCTGCCGGTGCGCGAAGCGGTCGGTGGCGATGGACAAAAAGATGCTCAGTACCGCGTTGAAGCTGCCAAGCAAAACCCAGAGCCCGACAAAATGGCTAAATTGGCCTTCTTTTGCTAGGGCATCGATCACGTCGCCAAAGAGCATGGGTTCGAGGATTTGCGCAATCGCCACGCCGAAGGCCGCCACTCCGAAGAACATCATCAGGCGGCGTTCGGAGTGCCCAAGGCGAAGGACACGAAGAAATATTTTTAAAAAGTCCATCGCGAGATACTAATGCAAGTCGGTGCTGAATCCAACCCCAGACTCGGCGCTCGTTTACCGGTAATTTGCCGGCGATTTGGCAGATATGCCAACAGTTGACCATTGCCTGGGCCATGCGTGTGGACCTTGAGGATGGCAGATAGCCAGTCGCTGGCGCGTTTCACGCCAGCGACTAACTATCCAAAACATGACATAAATATAAGACCTTTCTGTTTTGTCACAAGCTGCGCCAGCGGTGCGCTAAGGGCACATTCGCACATGCCTTAGGCAAAATGCTCATATGTTTACTCTGAATGGACTTATGATAAAGACTTCCCTTATTAAGGACGCGGAGGCTTCATGCACGAACCCCCATGGCAGATCGTCAAGTACGGGGTGGACGCCGTCGCCTCTTTGGCAGTTGCCCTTCGGGTGCGCCGCTGCGCCCTGACCCGCAACCTCACCTTGGCAGGCGCATCGCTCGCCATTTGCGGCGGCAGGGCGGCAGAGGCCGGGGTTCTTGTCACGCAAACGATTGAGGCGACCGCATCAGGGAACGCTCAGGATGTGAAATCAAGCAGCTACCGATCGGTGCATACGTGGCGTATTGAGCCGCCGCGTTTTAATCTAACCGTCCGTAGCGGTAAGGATGAGACTAATTACATCTATAATAGTCGTACTCTCTATGTTTGCGGCCAGCTTGATGAGGCTCAGCTCAAGGTACTTGCAAAGGCGACAGCGGGCCAAACCAGCTCTTTTGATCGTTACCGCAAAGGTGTCTGTCAGGTCGTGCCGAGTAACTTTCTGGTCCGCTTTTTTCTGTCGCCGATGCTCGCCGTCGAATCCGTAGAGGCGGCCGATGGTTTAAACCTCACCCTCAGCCTGAAGGACTATACGCTTAAAGCAGGCAAGACGACGCCCAGCGGCGGCCGCTCTTGTTCCGGCTACTCCAGGCATTTTGTCATGGATAAGGCCAGCTCGGCACCTGGTGGCAAGTCGCGGACCAGCACCCTCGATGAAACCTCGTGTACGAGCGAGGACATCGCCTGGCGACCGGGCCTTTGGCCGGAAGTGGCCAAGGTGGTGATGCGTCAACCAGGCGGCAGGAATCTGTTGAAGCAGCTAAAGCAGGACGACGCTGGAATTCTCGGCTTGCAGCTGCAAGGGAGCGTCCAGCATGAGCGAGTGTCGGGCAATGGTAAAAAAAGTACCGCAACGCTTAAGCTGACGACGACAAAAGTTAGCGAGGAGGAATTTGCCAAGTCCTTATTTCTGCCGCCGGTTGGCTATCAATTGTTTAGTCCTGAGACTCTGGACCTCGCTGCAATTCATGGCAGTGGCGACAAAGCTTCGGCCACCGCCGAGGCATCAGGAAAAAAGGGTGATGAACTGATCGATATGGTGCGCTCGGCATTCTTCTGCGCCTTAGCCGGTCCTCTAGGCTGCATAGGCGAGTGAGACTCGTGTCTTCCATCCGCATTTAATTCCTTGGTAGATATGGAGTCTGACATGTACAGGTGGAAAAAGCGCAGTGTTATGGTCGCATCGGGGCGTGGCTTTGGGGGGGTCTCTCTCGCTGCAATAGTCTTCATCACTGTGGCCTCTGTGCGCTGTAGAACAAGCGATTCGGGCAGTTTTATCATGGACACAGGAACGCCCCTGACCACAGAAACGTCGGTGACCTCGACGCGGCCTCTGGACAATGGCCAGTCCTTTCGTATGGGATACGGTTACGATGATATCGCTGGGACACGGCATACGAGCTGTTTAGATTCGACCACTTACAGTCTTGTCGGTCGCAACGTGCGCACCACCGATATGCACTTCGCCCTGATTAACAGCAAGGAAGATCTCGCTAACGAACTGAATATTCAGGTTAATGCCGAGGCATCGGCAAGTTATGGAACGGTCACTGGTTCGACCACGGCAAAGGTCAATATCCTCAAAAAGTCGTCATTTAGCGATCACTCGGTGATGGGACTGGTGACCCTATCGCATCGTGCGCAGATGCTCGAAGTCGAAAGCGACGGCGACATTTTGAATGCGAAGATGGCGGAGTTGTTGGCAACGGATCCAAAGGCCTTTCGGCTTCGCTGCGGTGACGAGTACACCCGCTCGGCCACGACCGGAGCCGCATTATATATAGCGGTTAATGCTGACGCGAAGTCCAGTAATGTGACTGATCATGTTGGTACGGAAAACGAAATTAAAGCAGCTTTTAGCAACCTCATCACGGCATCCACGACGGCAACGGTATCCAAGGATACGCAAAAGACCTTGGCCAATTATTCCATCACCATGAGTTGCAGCTCGGTTGGGACGACGTCGGATGCCTGCGCCCAACCGATTATTGCCGTAAATGCTGACGACCTAGGCTCGATCATCGACTTTCTCAACAAGGCAAAGTTATCGGTAGCGGCAAGCATTGATTCCAATCCGAATTTGCTCGTCGCTGTCGACGAACAATTTAAGGAATATCCGAAGCCATCCACTGCCATCGACAAGAAGAAATTCGATGTCTTCTTTGACTTCAATCCCCAGCTCAATGTCGTGCATGATCTGCTGCAAAAGGAGGTCGAGGTCAATAATGCCTGCGGCATCTTTCAATATCCATCGTGCGCAAAAGTAAGAACAGTGTTGGCCGGACAAATTAAAAAATGCGCGGTCCAAGAAGACTGGCCTGACTGTGATCCTTCTCAGGTTAACCTCGACGCATTGCATCAAGAGCTAGGCTCAGCGGACCGCGGGATCGTCGTGCTTAATTCTTCGACCAAGCACACCGCAGTGACCTTGGATTTCAACTCCTATGGCTCCAACAAAGCCCGCTATGAGCCTAATAAGATCTATAATCTCACAGATTTGAACTTCAACGATGCGGCCTCTGATTATAACGCCACGCTCGTCTCCGGCTGGCAGGTGCGGTTGTTTCAGCATGTGAATGGGGAGGGCCCCTGTGTCGTCATCAAAAGCACGGATCGAATCAACCACCTGCGGTATTTTGCCGGGTATATTTCATCGTTTCGCTTGGAGCCAGTACAAGACCGACCTGCACCATGCGAGACGTAACGCCTGAGAGGCAACAGAATATGCGGCTTCATTTGCTTATCCTCGTGGCGACCCTTGGCGCTTGCAACCACATTGGGGGTGAGTCTGCCAAGACCGAGAGCGTGCAGGACATCCAAAAAATGACGCTCAGACAACCTCAGGGCGACTATCAGGTCCTCTGTCGTGACGGGACCACGGAGTTTGATGAGGCGGAAAAGGTCTTGCGCGATGATATCTGCAATGGCAATGGCACCATGCAGGAAGTCGTTTGTATCTCGACCTCGGGTGGCTTCGTGCCGACGTCGACGAAAACGGGTAGGACTTTTGGCACACCTATGGCTGAGTCGGATTGCAATTTAGCGACAAATGCCGCTAGGTACGGGGCCGTCTGTGGTTACTCGGGGGGGTACGGCCCATTTCGCATCGCCGATGGAGTGCAATTAGGGCAGGGGCCTTCTATTAGTAGCTGCACTGAGGCGACTAGCGGAGCACGGCGTGGTGTCATCTGCACTGGGACCGGGGGGCAGGTTTTCCTTAAAGATATCACCTCCGGTCGCACCTATGGTGATCGCCTAACCACGTCGGACTGTTTGGAGTCGCTGAGCTCGGTTAAATACGAGACGTTGTGTTCGATGCAGAATAATCAGTTTTATATTACTAATATCCTCACCGGGCAGGCCTACGGAGAGGGGCGCAGTAAGGGTGATTGCTTCGATGCAAATAGCAACGCTTCCTCTCACTCGGTGTGCATTGGGCGAAACAACCAGTGGGTTGTGGCTAGGGGGGGCGATGGCCGGGAGTTGGGTGGTTCGATGCCGCTGGCTGATTGTAAGAAGATCACGCAAGGGATCCGGGAGGATGCTTTGTGTACGCGCCATAATGCGCTGTTTTTCCCGACGGGATTAAACTCGGGGGCGACTCTAGGCAACGTCGGTGACAGTCTTGATCATTGCCTCCATTTGGTCGGGGCAGCCAACTCTCAAGTCGTCTGCTCTCAAGTCAGTGGCGGTGGCTACGCTCCGACAAGGATTAGAGATGGCTACACTATGGGGCAGCCGATGCCGGTAGAGTCGTGCACCGACGCGACCTCAGCAATTCAACGGGCTATGGTTTGTACCTATAATAACGGTCAATACTTCCCCACCCGCATTGAAGATGGTGTGAGCCTAGGTTCAGGTACGACTTTGGCCAAGTGCCTAAGTGCCGTGGCAAATGGTGCGATTTGTAAGGAATGATCGACTTTGTCCCGCTAACTTCCAAGGGACTTTGTCCCCTCCCTCCAATTTTCGGCATAGGAAGGGATTGTCTTTAGCTGGCCACGCTGGTCCATTGACGTTGTGGC
>CAIYRB010000083.1 GCA_903928445.1 uncultured Pseudomonadota bacterium
GAGGCGCTCATTGGATAGAGGGCCGCGTGCGATGTATTCGATCAGTTTATAGAGACGGTCGCGAGCGTGGGTATTGACAGCCGTGTTGGCATGGAGGCTGAAGCCGTTGACGGAGTAGCAACGCTCGCCTTTGGCGAGTGGCTTGCGACCGGCGTTGGGGCCGAAGGCGACGCGCCCCTGGATGGAGCTGGCGGTGGCCAGGGCAAGGGCGTCGTCGTCTACCGCTGGAGGACCACATGCTCTCCCCGCACACGGGCAGGTCGATCAAGCTCCCCGCAGCCGAAGTGCTCAAGTCGCTTCCTGAAATCTTTGGCATTCGACTAAACGAGGAGCCGTCCTACGATGTGATCGAGTCTGACGGCAACATAAAGGTTCGACGCTACGAGCCTACGGTAGTGGCGTCAGTTACGGTTTCGAAATCGTTCGAGGACTTCCGCAACGAGGCATTCAAAAGACTTGCTGCGTACATCTTCGGTGAGAACGAAGGCGGCAAGGAGATCGCCATGACCTCTCCCGTCCTACAGCGGCAGGTCGCAGGCGAGAGGATCGCGATGACCTCGCCGGCTCTTCAAGCAGGCAGCGGCATCCAATGGACCATGAGCTTCGTATTGCCCAAGGAGTTCGTGACAAAGAGCCCACCGACGCCGGTAGACCCTTCCATCACACTGAAGAATGTCGCGGCGCAGACGCTCGTGGCTTGCCGCTACAAAGGCAACAATACCGAGAGGAAAATGGCGGTGAACCGCCTGAAGCTCGAGGCTTGGCTCAAGGCGCACCCTAGCTGCAAAGCGGTCGGCGAAATCTACTGGGCACAATACGATGCACCGTTTGTAATTCCGTTTTTGAAGACAAATGAGGCGCTAGTCGAAGTCAGTTTGGACCGGTGACCCCTGGCTGCGGGGGCCCCTTAGGGCAATTGGATTTCAGCAGAAGCAAAGCACTATCGAGCTCCTTTGTCATCGCTGCAAAGAAGTCCACCTGTGCGATTCGATCTGAGTTCGCCTAGTCTTCGATATGCTCACATATCGCAGCTAGGGTCGAAATCGCGAGGCGCAATAGACAAAATCGTAAGCTGACACTTCGTCGGCGTCGCGGCGCAAACTCATCTCTGCAATGCGCGCCTGTAATCGCCGCTTCAGTTTTGGCGCGAGATCTCTAGGCCCGGGGCGGAGGCATAGAACATGATGCTTCTGAGTGTTTTAGGAGTTATGCCTACTAGGCTACCTCTAAACGAACCCTGACTCCCTTTAAACCTTCATTCGCTAGCAAATCCTGTAATGCCAGTTCCGCCCATTGCTTAGGATGGAACCCAAGCTTTTTTGCCCACGCCCAGGCGCGCGCTGGACTTACTGTTTTCCGGCCCTTTTCGATGTCACACAAATGTTGTTTAGAAATTCCCAGCTTCTTTGCGAACTGCTGCTGGTTAAATCCAGCGGATAAACGAGTTGCATGCAATACTTTCGCAAACGTCAGTTTGCCAACCAGCTTCTCGATAAATTGACTTGCCTCCGCACCTTTTTCTTCACTTTCCCTAATAGTCGTGGAGGTGGACTTCTTCAATGCTGACAAATTCGACCGCCCCCTGCGCTTTAATGATGTAGATCGCACGATACCCCCTTGAAAGTCGAATCGACCGCAGTCCCGCTCTATTGCCCTTTAATAGCTCGTCATGAAACCCCGGGCGCTTACGCACCTCTTCTAACGAAAACTCGCCTACCGCAAGTACCCATTCCTGCAATTTTACGACAATATAAGATGGGATCTTTTTTAGCTGCTTCTGCGCAGCTCTTGACAATTCGACGCGAAAGATTGCCACGACCACTCCGTAGTTGGACTACAGTAAGCCGATAGTACACCTTACAGGTGTACCGTGCAACACAAAGTCTTCGCCGGCACGCCGCTTGAAGACCCACGGCTGCGCACAGCTAACTCGCCCTAAGGGCCTGTTAAAAAATAACTGACAGGTTTTTCACTTGAGGTTAACCTACTTGGATCGATCATTTAAAGAAAAAATTTGCGTCCTTACTGCCCGTCCTGAACGAGCGTGGGCGACGCCTTGCTCTAGCAGCTGAAGCACGATCGATAGGTCATGGCGGCATTGCAAGAGTTGCCAAAGCCTCTGGCATATCTGAATCAACTATTCGCCGAGGCCTCAAGGAGCTTTCAAAGCCCGGGCGAAAGATGGATGTCGAGAAAATCCGCAAAGTCGGTGGTGGCCGAAGATCAGTTGAGACTGTCGAACCAAGGATTATTGCCGATCTTGATCGGCTTGTAGAACCATCTGCGCGTGGAGATCCAGAATCTCCCTTAAGATGGACTTGCCGGAGTGTAAGAATGTTGGCCTCACAGTTGCAGGCAATGGGACACTCCATCAGTTATCCAACTGTTGCTCGGATATTGGTTGAGGCTGGCTACAGCCTACAGGCTAATAGCAAATCCAAGGAAGGCAGTCAGCACCCTGATCGCAATGCTCAATTTGAATATATCTATCGTCAAATTTATAAACATCAAAGCGGCAAAAACCCTGTCATTTCAGTTGACACAAAGAAGAAAGAACTTGTTGGCGACTTCAAAAATAGCGGATCGGAATGGCGACGCAGCGGCAAGCCTCAACGTGTGCGTGTTCACGATTTTGCCATACCCTCAAAGGGGAAGGCAATACCCTACGGCGTTTACGATCTGACAAAGAACGCTGGATGGGTGAGCGTCGGCATCGATCATGACAATGCTGCATTCGCTGTTAACAGTATCAGGCAATGGTGGAAAAAAATGGGCCGTCCCGGCTACCGAACAGCGACGTCGTTGATGATTACTGCTGACTCTGGCGGCAGTAATAATTCTAGATCCCGTTTATGGAAATGGGAGTTACAGAAATTTGCAGATGAAACGAAGCTCAATATTTATGTCCGTCATTTGCCTCCAGGAACGAGTAAATGGAACAAGATAGAACACCGCCTGTTCTCTTTTATCAGCCAAAACTGGCGTGGGAGACCTTTAAAAAGCATCGCCGTGATTGTGAATCTCATATCTGCTACTCGCACTCGAACGGGCTTGCGCGTAAGATGCGAAGTAGACCGAGGATCGTATCCCACCGGAGAGAAAGTAACCGATGAAGAGTTTGCCTCCATCAATTTAAAGCGAGATAAATTCCACGGTGAATGGAACTATAAAATAAGTCCACACAAGTAGAAAACCTGTCAGTTATTGTTTAACAGTCCCTAAGTGGCGGTCTGCAGGAAAAATTGACGTCCGGCGCAAGTGGTAAAATTTTTAGGGCCCCAATATCCCCACGGGCCTATAGCTCAATGGGTAGAGCAGTCGGCTCATAACCGATTGGTTGGGGGTTCCTTTTGGCGCGAGATCTCTAGGCCCAGGGCGGAGGCCAAGAGGTTGTCAGGGCTTCACCAAGGAGCTGCGCGGTGACGGTTCATAATTGAACCGTACGAAGCGTTTTTGTCAGTACGCTGCCATGCCATCGTAGGTGAAGCGATGTACCATGCGGTCGCGCACATTAGCGGCGATAACTTTGCGTGACTTCCAACGACTAACTACGAATATGTTTGAACTATATGGCGAATATGTCCTATTCTTTAATTCGAGAGCAAGCTGATGAATGTAACGTTTTCAGTATAAATGAAATTTAGTTTGCTTAGCGTGCGGCTTGTTGAGCAGGATTTTTTTAAGGGGCGAGAAGTTGCTGGTAGAGCTTCAAATCAGAACTGGGGTATTTCAACACGCAGTCATTTCCATGCGCATAAGCGGGTAAAGGCCGGCACGGCATTAGCTTGCCTGATCTTTTGCGCGCAGGGACCTAAGCCGCTTTGGTGGCGGTCACCTACGCTTGTAGCTATGCTTCATGGAACGGTGAGGTTAGGTACTCAGAGGACCTTCAGCGGGATGATACTGACTATCATCAAAGTCGAACTCCCCCTGCTGATACCGCGGCGGTGCTCGGGCGGGAGGTTCATA
>CAIYRB010000084.1 GCA_903928445.1 uncultured Pseudomonadota bacterium
CGGGCCCCGTAGGCAAACCGAGTCGGCGAAGCAGGAAGCGGATGCCGCGAGGCGCCGTGACGTCAAATACAGTGCAACGACAAAACCCTAGCGAGTCGGCTCAGCATGCCTGAGCAGATTTGTCAGTGTTGCCTGTAGCGGCTGTATAGTTCTTCGTCTAAGCGGACCTACAATACTCGAGGCCGCAACTCATCTATACGGAGTCTCACATGCGTTCCCTACTAACCGCCTCACTGCCCCTTCTTTTGGCGCTACCAGCCTGTGGCTCATCCAACAGCTCAAAGGACGTGGTCGACGATGCATCAGCTCGCACCGAACTCCAAGGCACCTGGACCGACGCCTGCCACGCACCAAATCGCTTGGCAGATGTGTTAAAAACGGGCTTTGCCCAGGACCGCTATGAATTCGGTCTACTACAAAATCGCTTTACCCGCACTTTATCGGTTTACAGCGACGCAGCCTGCTCAAAGCCAGGCTTTACTGAAACCATCGAGGGTGGTTACACGGTCATCGGAGATGGGCCTGACATCGACGGCGGTCGTCCCATCAACTATACGCTCACCAAGGCAACCATCAATCCCCAGACAGCCGCAGCAGTGGACGCATTGAATGTGGTATCTTATTGCGGCGTAAAGGACTGGGCCTTGAATCAAGCCAAGGAAGTGACCAATAAAACCTGTGCGTTGCAGCAGTTTAAGAACGGCGATGTCGTGTTTGATATCTTCCGAGTTGAGAACAAGCAACTGACCATGGGCAAAACGTCCTTCTTTGCCGACGGTTCATCCGGCCAGGCCCGTCCTACCGAGCGCAACAAAGATCTAGCGTTTACTAAGAAATAGGTCGAGCGATGCTGGGCCTGCTCCGATGCGGCCCGGCTACTCGGTTTCGTCTGGGGAGTAGGACTGTTGAAAGCCGACATCAACGGTCACAGTACCGGACACAATGCGGGCCTGGCATGCTAGGCGGACCGTGCCATCGACGGCTAGGCCCATTTGTTTGAGCAGTGCCTTTTCCTCAGGCCTCATATCGGTTAGGGCGCCTTCTACACCTGCCTCTTCTGGGCTTGAGGCTGCCGCAGAGGGTGGCGCCAGACTCACAGCAACAGCGCAGGTTCCGCAGCGACAAGCGGCACAGCCAAAGCGAATGTCCACCTTTTGCCGCTTCGCACCCACGAGAATCTTGGTGTTTGCCTCGACGACGATGTTTTGTTCAGTTGGAAGGAAACGCAGTGTAGGCATTAGTTGTTGATATAGTCCTTGATGATGTCGAGGGCCGCAAGAGTTGGCTCGACGTCTGGTACCAGCGCAAAGCGGGCATAACCCTTGATACTCTCACTTAGCCACGAACTTGGGCTGCAGATGACACCGCGCTCGGCCAAGCCCAAAGCAAATTGGACGTCGCCAGCGCCAAAGGCCCTGGGAATCTTGACCCATAGATAGAATGCGGCCTTGGGCACCTCACTGAGCATCCCCAGGTCTTGAAATACCGGCGCCGCGGCCTTGATTCGGCTGGTGAAGATTTTGCGGCGCTCGCGCACATGTTCGTCATCATCCCAAGCAACAACAGCGGCTTTTTGTACGAACTCTGGTTGACCGACGCCAAAGTTGGCGCGAGCCCGCAAAAAGGCCTTAATGATGTCTTGGTCGCCAGCGACGAACCCGGCGCGGTAACCGGTCATACCCGAGCGCTTGGACAGGCTCATAAAGGTCAAGACGCGGTCGCTTGATAGCTGCAAGGGGCACATAGGTCGATGGTCGACGCCGCCGCCTTCGCCCAGTGGCTGGAGATCGATCGCCGCATCATAGATATCGATATAGCAATCATCCGACAGTAGCACGGTGTCCGTCTTGTGGCACCAGTCGACGACCTGCTCCCAGTATGACTGCGTCGCTGTGGCTCCGGTCGGGTTGTGCGGGTAATTGAGCCAGATTGCAGCACAGTCGCGCTGGATATATGGCGGTAGGTTCCACGGTTCTAGCAAAAAATGATTGTCCGGTACCAGCTTGACCGGATAGGGCACACCGCCGGCAAATTTGATCGAAGAACGGTAAACTGGATAACCCGGATCCGGATATATCACATGCTTTTTACCGCCCGAGCGGCCGATTAAACAAAGGGCAATGTGGAAGATCGCCTCCTTGCTACCCGACGAGGGGATGATGTCATAAGCACTAGGATCCACGCCGAAGCGGCGTTCTAAGTAACCCTGCTGGGCCTTTTTTAAGGCGTCGATGCCCTTAACGCTCGGATATTGACTAATGGCTTGGATAGCCTCACTACAGGCCGCTCGAATGGGCTCCCAGGTGGCAATCTTCGGGTCGCCAGTGCCGAAGTCGAAGACCGCTTTGCCTTTGGCCACCAGCTCCTTGCGGATCCTGGCTAACTCCTCCATTGGGTACTCTTCAAGATCAGCCGTGATCTTGTTGACCTTCATCTGATCGCGGGTTGGCGTCTTTGCCATACTCATTGCGAGGGTCTCCAAGCCCATTTCGGGCATCCCAAATCTCGGGAAAAAAGCGCTTCGCTAACGTCATCGTCAGATACTTCACACCGCTGGAACCGCCGGTGCCCATACGGTTGCCGATCATCCGTTGGACCATGACTACATGGCGCTGGCGCCAGAGCAGCAGTCCTTCATCCAAATCCATGAGCGATTCCAGAGTTGAGTATAGATCATAGTAGCGCTCAGGTTCCCGGTAAATCTGCACAATCGCTGCAAGAACCTCCGCACTGGCGACATATGGCTGGGTGAGGTCTCGTTCAGTCACCGCCAGAGGAATGGCAAACCCACGCCTTTTCAACAAGCGCAAGAAGACGTCATACAGGCTCGGCTGCGCTAGCGCTTCGCCCAGGGCGGCTCGTGCCAGTGGGTCATGGAGATGAAAGCGCTGATAGTTGGGGTCTTTGGCGCCGAGGCGGAATTCGAGAACGCGGAACTGAAAGGACTGAAAGCCACTGGCGGGATTCAGCTGGTCGCGAAATGCGTTAAAATCGACCGGTGTCATCGTTTCCAGGATATCCACCTGGCTCGTCAGCACGGCCTGAATCTTGCTGATGCGGTTGGCAATCCGGCCAAATCCCATGAGCTGACCGGTCTCCACGGCATCGGTTGCTTTGCCAACCTCGTGGAGAATTTGCTTGAACCAGAGCTCATAGACCTGGTGGATCAAGATGAAGAGCATTTCGTCGTGCTGACGCGGCATGGTCAATGGCTGCTGCAGTGCCAGCAGCTCATGGACCTTCAAGTACGACCCATAGGTTACCGCCTGCGCGGCTGGTTGGATCAGCGCCTCTGCTTGATGCTCCGCCATCGATTCATCTCCACCTGTGTTCATTCGGACCGCGGTGGCGACACTAGCATCCTAGGGTCGGCTGAGCACGGCGAGCCATTCCATATTGTCGGTCTGAGGAAACATATCGAAAGGCTCGACTTGCCGCAGCTGAAAGCCAGACAGCTCACTCAGAATCTTGATGTCACGGGCCATCGATGCGATCTCGCAGGAGACATAGATGAAGCGAGCGCCTGGATTGTTGGCGAGCAGAAGAGCAATGTGACGGCGCGTGCTGTCGGCCATGCCGCGGCGCGAAGGATTGGCGATGATCAGGTTGGGGCTTGTCGCCCACGCCGGAACGAGCTGGGCCGCATCCTCGACCCTGGCGGCGATAAACGCGGCAGAGGGTTCAAGGTGATTGCGCTTGGCATTCAGCCGGGCGTCAGCAACAGCGCCAGGATTTTCTTCGATGCCAAGGACGCGGTATCCCTGGCGTGCCAGCATCAATGAGATCTGGCCCGTCCCACTGTAAAGGTCCCAGGCGACCTGGCCGGGGGTCGATGGCCGTCCGGCGATGCTCTCGATGCGCCGATAAAGATTGATGGCTTGCCATGGGTTGATTTGAAAAAATGCGGTCGGCCCGATCTCGAAGTCGAGATCGCACAGCCGTTCGCGCAGGCGGTCAGCCCCCGACAAGCGCACAGACTCTGCGCCAAAGATGGCGTTGCCGGAGTCGGTGTTGAGGTTCATATGGGCCGAGTTGATACGGTGCCCGCGACGCTGGAGGTTCGCTACCAATTGACGCAACTCAACCTTCAGAGCTTCCGTGACGACGAAAGTCACCATCAGCTCGCCGGTTAAATGCGCCGATCTCGCAGTGATATAGCGTAGCTGACCAGTCTTGGTCGCTTCATCATATGGTGTCAGAGTGGACATGTTCAGCTCAACGCGCAGATCCCTGAGCAGCGCCTCAAGTGGTGGCGTATGAAGTGGGCAACGATCCATATCAACGACGTCGTGACTTCCCGCAGCAAAGAGTCCTACAGCAAAACGCTCTGGCAGAACCGGCAAAGGCTCGTCGCTAGGCGTGCTAGCAACACGATGATTGGCACTAGTAGCCTGGTTCTGCGACGTGGTCGCGGGCCTGACCGCCAGTTTGAACAAACTGCGATAACCGAGCTGACGCGGCGATGGCACCGGCTGCAGGATCCTAGCTAAATGCTGCAGCCCGCTCTCTTCAAGGACCTTAAGCCCAGCTTGAAACTTGCCATGCAACCCGTCTTTGTAATCCTGATTGACGTATTTACATGCACCGCAAAGGGCCTTGATGCCGCAGACCGGCTCGGTCGTCAAATGCTCCGGCTGCACGACTCCCGGCCGTCTAAGCAAAGGTTGACGACGGTAGATGTTGCGAGGCAACGTGCCTTGGGTCCGGGGTTTGCGTAAGCCGGGGCGTTTCATCGGTAAAGCCGTCCTGGAGGTGCCCATCAGGCATTGACATAAGAAGGGCTGCGTTGTACCACGCGCGTCCTCCCATGTCACCAAGGCCTACGCAACGCCATGATATGGCTAATAAATCCAGTCCGATTGATCGACAGGCGGGTGTGGACGGATAGCTTTAAGCGAGCGGCGGAAGACCTTAACGCCGAGGTTTTTGGTGAAGTGCTTCCACGTCTTCCACTCTTCTTCCAAGGTCCGCACGCTGTAGGGCGTGTTGGGTGACTTCGACCCTTTGGAAAAGGTATAGCCTTCAAACAAATAGGTCGCAGTGTGCCGAATCCAGTGAAAATCGGCAGGTCCATCTGGGTGCTGGACAAAAGCATCGGGGACATCAAATAGCACCAGCATATCGCCGAATTTGATCGGTTGCTTCTCCGGCTCGACTTCATAGAATTCCTGGTTCAACACCCGCCACAGCTCGTCGTAGTTGATCATGGCTCGATGATAACCAACCTCATGCTTCACGTTGATCTGTGAAGAGCTAGTCAGCAGAGGACTTTGAAAGGCTAGTGCCGCGTGGAAGCAGTTTGGCCCCCGGTAAATGATGAATTTTTTAACCATGCTGCGGGCGAACTCTGGCAGAAGGTCGGTATTGACGTTCAGGTCATCACCTTTATTAATCTTAACCTGAATGGCCTTGCGCTCAGCCACAGAGAGAAACGGGCTAACTTCATGCAACAGCTTTCTACGCGCGGCTCGGTCTCCCTTGAGCCCGGCACCGTCGATGGTTAGATTGTGTTGCGGTTTGGCATAAAGGTCAGCCAGCGCTTCATGATCGATAAAACCGAAGGCTTCGCGGTTGATCGCGACCGTTCGTGCTGACGGCAGGACCCTAATCTCCGGGGACTTTTTAATCTGGCGGCGGATATAGACGGCAAGGTCGTCCTCCTTGCCCTTGATCGCAAGCTTTTCGGCCATGGCCGAGATCTGAGCTTCGGTGGAGCCCAGCATGACGGTAATGGGCTCCACGGTCTCGTCCGTCGTCGACTCCACCAGGCGCTGTTGCATGACGGAAAGCGGCATTTTGACGGTCTCGACCTCATCCTTGATTGAGAGTCGTAACGCGCTGCTAAAACTAGATATTTTATAGGAAAACGGCTTGATGTCGGCCTTAAACTGAATAACCGCATAACTCGGTCTGGAGCACAGACTGGCGACGGCGCAGCAGACATGCATTAGGTTAAACCGTAAGTACCGCCCGAAAATCATACCTTCCTCGCGAGTTCAGACTCGATAGCAGCGGCGAAATGCGCGTGACTTAACATCTTTTCGGAATGTTGCGGGAAACCTTGAGAAGAAGCCGAAGAAATATCTGTAGGCGGACCTTGTGGCCGCGTTCGACTTGCCCGATGATCCAGGGGTATAATCAATTCATCCCACCAGGTTTTCGGCCAATTCCACCAAGCTCAATCCGCTACGAGTCTTAGACCTTTTTTTAGAGGAACAACCTATGCCGTCAATCATGATCGTCGATGCCTGTAAGCCAAGCCTGGTGATGAGTTCAGAGGTCTTTAAGGATAAGATCGGGGGCGCCAATATTTTGGTCGCAGGAACAGGTAAGCAAGCTTTGGAGATCATCGCCAACACTGTGCCTGACATGTGCGTCGTCGACTTTGATCTACCGGACGTCGACGGCGTGACCTTGATTCACATGATGCGCAAAACCTATCAGGGGCCGATACTACTTACCGCTTATCCTGACAAAATCGTCGAAGAAGCGGTCAAGGCTGACCTCTTTGCCTTTAACGACGCTGGGGCGTGGATCGCAAAACCCGTCAAGTTCGATATCCTTAGTGCTAAAATCGACCAGTTTTTGCTCGATAAGTTCCGCCTCGGCAAGCGCTTCTCCACGCGCATGAACACGATGATCGTCGGCAAGGGTGCTGGCCGCGGTAAGCGGGCTCCGAAGGTGTCCGGGCATATTGTCAACCTAAGCTTGGGGGGTGCTTGCATTCAGCTTGATGGCCCGCTCAAGGCGGCCGGTGGAGACGAGATGATGCTGGCTCTAGACCTTCCGCCTGCCATCGCCAGCAAGGGCGTTAAGAAGGTCGTTAGCCGTGCTGCGGCTGTGGCGGCCAAGGAGGAAGACGAGGCCGCTTCCGGTGCCAGAATCAAATGTGTGGTGGCATGGGTGGACACCAAGGGTGGCCGAACTGGGGTGCGTTTCAATCGCCTCACCGATCCACAACGCAAGGGACTTGAAGAGCTCCTGCGCCACGCGCATACAATCTAAGAGGCATAGCGGATGGGCGACTTAAGTGACAAGCAACGACAGATGGAGCTCGGTGGGAGTGTCTTTGAGCTCATCGAGTTCTCGTTGACCAGGATGATCCGCGGCAAGCCAGTCAAAGGCGTCTACGGTGTCAATGTAGCTAAAGTACGAGAGGTCGTACGGATGCCATTGATCAATCCGTTGTCGTCCCGGGTAAAAGGGGTGGCAGGGGTTTTCGAATTGCGCGGCATCCCGATTCCAGCGGTCAATCTCGCCGTCGCCTTGGGCGACGATCACGCTGAACCATTGGCATCGCAGCAGATTATCGTCACCGAATTTAGTCAAAAGCGCGCTGGATTTATCGTCGACAGTACGCGCCGTATCCGCCGCGTGGCGTGGGACAAGGTTATGCCGCCATCGGCAGATGCGGGAACTTGTATCAACGGCATGACGCTGATCGAACAGAATAACTTCCTGTTTATATTGGATCTTGAGCGGGTTCTGATAATGCTGGAGTTCGGTGATGCACCACCCACCTCCCAGGGATCGGCATCTCGGGAACGTGAATCATACACGGACGGCAAACAAAGCGGTCGCGGCAAGAGGGTGCTGCTGGTGGATGATTCGAAGTTCATCCGCAATGGGGTGCGTCAGGTACTCCTTCGCGAAGGCTATCATGTCACCGAGGCGGGTGATGGTGCAGAAGCCCTAGCAGCCCTAGACAGAAGCCTTGGCACCGCCCAACGTTTTGACATCATGGTCAGCGATGTCGAGATGCCCCGAATGGATGGATTGACTCTGACTCGAAAGGTCCGCGAACATCCAGGCCTCAGCACCTTACCAATCGTATTGCACACCTCGCTGTCTGGTAGATCCAACCAGGCGGCAGGGATGAGCATTGGCGCCAACGGATACGTTGTCAAAAACGATATGTTGACCCTGCTCGCGATGATGACCGAAGTCATGGAAAGCAGCGAGCATGCTCTCAGCGCATGAGGTGGGGGGTGAGCTTCCTAGGTTAGGCGTCAGGGAAGGGGTGGCGCTGGTCGCCCTCACCATTGGCATTGCGATCCTATTTGGCGAAGCCTACGCATCGGCGGCAACCCTGATCCATCCACCCTGGCTCGCGGCACTAGGGGTCAATCTGCTGCTCGGAATCGTCGTTGCCACTTGGCGGCTAAAACAAGGCGCCAACCGCCTCTTTTTGCCGGTCGCTGCGCGCTGGTATGCCCCGGCAGCTACGGTCCTGTTGCTG
Source organism: uncultured Pseudomonadota bacterium (assembly GCA_903928445.1). GTDB lineage: Bacteria > Bdellovibrionota_B > Oligoflexia > Oligoflexales > CAIYRB01 > CAIYRB01. The sequence goes on from CAIYRB010000084.1 coordinate 8,240, forward strand.
TGCCTATTGGTGGCATGGACTAGTCGCTATGTCCTAAAACCCTCCGATGCTGTCAGTCCCTCGCCTGATCTAGGGACGGTCCCTTGGGCGTGGCTCGTATGGGTGCCTATTGCCGAGGAGGTGGTGTTTCGTGCTGGGATCGGTCAAAGCCTTCGTCTGCAAGCGCCTCGCATGTGGGCTGCGTGGTTCAGTGCTGCGATCTTTGCTTTAGTCCACGCTCATCCAACGCTTGCGCATGTCATAGCTGGTGAGGTGGGGTTGGCAACCGGGCCATTTTTGCTTGCCTTATGTTGCGAGGCATTGGTCGCATGGAGCGGCAGTATCCTACCAGCAATTTTGCTGCACGCGGCCTGTAATGCTACGGTGGTGGTTTTCCAAACCGTCGATGAGCGGTGGCTTCGGTGGCTAGATTTTCTGTATTCTTAAGGATTGAGCGATGAGTGATGAGCCTGGAAAAACCCCCGCTGAACTGGCCGAGGAGCGGATAAGGGCCATGGCCAAGGTCGTATGTATCTGCAAAGGCATCACCTTAGGCCGGGTGCTGAAAGGACTGCAGGGGGCGGAAACAGTCGCCGACGTCAATCGCTGCGTTGGCACCGGCAGCGGCGGCTGCCAGGGCGAACGCTGTGGCCCACGCATCAAAATGCTGCTGAAGAAGATGAAGGAAGCTAAGGCGCAGGGATAAGCGCCGGCACTTCGGCTAGGCTGCTAACCCACGATAGGGCCAATGGATGCTTGACTAGGCCTGGGGCAAGAACCTGGATCCCTTTGACACCAGCACGAACGGCGCACTCTATGTCGTCATAACGGTCGCCAACCAGGTAGCTACCCTCCAGCTGTATGCCATAATCAAACTGTGCCTGGAGCACCATACCGGGTTCAGGTTTGCGCCAAGACGAGACCTTGGTGAACGACGCCACCGTGCCTTCAGGGTGGTATGGACAATAATAGAAAGCATCGATCCCGGTCCCGTGCTCCTCGCGTAAGCGCTGATCCAAGGCGTGATTGAAGTCGTCAACCTGCTGCGTTGAGAACAGCCCGCGGGCTACGCCAGATTGATTACTGACTACGATCAACAAAAAACCGCGCTGCTTTAGGAGCTTCAATGCCCATGCAGCGCCGGAAATGAGCCGTAGTTTAGCCACCTCAAAGGTATAGCCAGAGTCTTCGTTAAGGACCCCGTCACGATCGAGAAACACAGCTGGACGCTGCAAGTTGGGTGGCTGTCCTTTAGGCAGACTTGCCATCGATCAGTTCCTTGAGGACAACGCGTTCTTTTTCACCGACTACATAGGTGGCAATCTTTTTCATAATCTTGTGCGTTAATTCGAGCGCCTGGACTTGGTCCTCTCCGGACGCCGTCAAGTACTCAAGGTCCTTGAAGAGCTTCTCCATGGCCCAGTAAACATCAAGGGGCAGTAGGCATTCAAAGCTTAAATCGCCACCCTTGGTGTTAGTGCCCTCGAGTTTTTTTGACGCGAGGAACATCTGTTTTCCACAAACGAGGAATTTGCGGATCACAGCACTACCCCTTCGATTTCGCCTTGGCCTTAGGAGCAGTTGCCTTGGCCTTGGAGTTTGCGGCAGCCTCCTTAACCTTAGGCTTCGCTGCGGCTTCCTTGGCCTTAGGCTTTGCAGTCGTCTCTTTAGCCGCGGTCGTTTTAGCTTTAGCTTTGCTTGGCGCGACGTCCTCGCTGTCTACTTTTTCCTTGGATTCCTTAGCCTTGGCGGGTGCTTTAGCCGCTTTCGGCGCGACGGTGTCGGCTTCGTCAGCGACCTCCTGCGCCTTCGTCGGCTTAGCTTTCGTACCAGAAGCTTTAAGTTCACCCTTAGTGGTCTTAACTTCAGCCGCAGGCTTGACTGGCGCCTTGACCGCAGGAGCAGATTTAGGATCCGCACCGTCGCCGTCTTTAGCTGCTAGATCCATTTCATGATGGACGGTCCGATAGAGCCGGGTCCAAACCGACGTATCCTTTCGCAGCCAGGCCTCAAAGAGTTTACGCGCGGGTCGGTTGACCAAGGCCTCGGAGCGAAAGTAGGCGCTGAAATCGACGGGTTTAGTCAGCGCTTTGAGCTGGTGTACGTGATGCGGCAGAATCAGAAGTTCTGAGCCACGGGCGCGCAATACGATGGTTTCATGGTCCGCGAGAATCTCGACTGGTAACACGTGGCCTTACCTCAACCTGAAGCTGCTTTCATTGGCCCCGACTCGCGAACTCGACCTGAGACCTGGATGAGTCTGGGGATACAGAACGAAATCATACCGACCTTAGCCAGTAAAGGCCAGTGCAACATGGGACGCCATTAAGCCTTGCGCGACTTGCAGTCAGCGGCATCGCCGGAAAAAGCGCCCTCCGCCTCCAGAGCCGCAGCCGCCCGGTGCCTGGCGCGAAAGACCTCAAAGGGATAGGACTCTTTGATCCCTTTCGGGCTGTAGCCAATCGCCTTTTTCATAAAAAAGCCCTTGAGTACTGTGAGCAGCTTAGCTAGGTCTGCGCTAGCTTCGGGAGCAACTTCAAGGTTGGTGCAGTCGATGATCAAACTCCATTTGGAGTGCCACTGCATCAGATTGTTCATCAACTTGGAACGCAAGATCTGCAGCTGCTCCTTGGTTACCAGGACCACAGGTTCAGAGAAGTTGAGTTCAATGACGTGCTGTTGAAAATGATTTTGCAGCTGGATGGTGGAACGGAAGTCGCTTGGTGCCCGATCTTTCGGTGTCCGCACGCCGAGGTCCAGGGCCGCGTCTTCGGCGCTGCCAAGAACAGGAAACGGAAGCTGGTCATAGCCGCGATCCACCGCGCCCCCGAATCCAACGATCTTTCGAAGAAAAAAGCCATGAAAAAACTTGACCATAAGGTCTAGGGCCTGACGCACCTCGGGAGCATCGCCGATCTCCAGGTTGCGGCAATCGACAAGCACTTTATAAGGCGAATGCCAGGAACTCAAAGCCCCCATCCAGGCGCTACGCCATGCCTGTACGTCGGCCTTGGTGGCTAAATGAGTCGGTTCGGGAAAGGATTGGCTCATCAGCTTGTGCTGATAGTCGTGCTCGAACTGAACGATGATGGGCATCTTGAAACTCTAGTGTATAGCGACCGTGATCTTGTTGACACCCCCCGCATCAGCGCAGGGCGTCGTTGATATCTGAGCGCAGATCGTCGATTGCATGACCCCCGACGACCTTGTGACCGTTGATATAGATGGTCGGCGTGGAGTCCAGGCCAAGTCGGTTACCAACGGCGATGTCGTCTTGAATTTTAAGTAGCAGATCCTTGTTGGTCCAACAGGCTTCGATCTGGTCCGAGGTTAGGCCAATCTTCTGAGCCCACTCCTTCAGGCGAAGGTTGTTGATATCCATTTGATTGCCATAGACCAGGTCATGATAGGGCCAGAATTTCCCGTATTGACCGGCACAACGCGCCATCACTGCCGCCTTGCACGAGAATTCGTGCATTTTCTGCTGGATGGCGCTGTTGCAGGAGTTATCCAGAGCGTAGTTGCGAAAGACAAAGAGTACTCGATCGCCGAATTCCTTGTGCAGCTGCTCGGTGTCTTTGGACAGCGCCCTACAGGCCGGGCACTGGAAGTCGGCGAACTCTTGAACCACAACGGGGGCGCCGTCGCCCCCCTTGCGATAATCCTCACCAAGACCGGCGTAGGCTGACTTGCTCAGCGGGATGTCCTCGGCTTTGGGTGCCAGCCTCAAGTCTGCCGGTTTAAAGCTGGTCGCCGACTGCGGCACATCGAGGTGTTCGGGTTGATGTGCGGGCTTTAGGAAATTGTAACCAGCGATGACGATGCCGCAGGCTACTCCCGCAGTCGTCAGGCCATTGAATGCGGATTTGCTAGTGATACCCGGCGGGACTAACTCGCGGCGTCCAGCGACAAGGACCCCGAGCTGTAAAAACGTCACGACGTAGACGCCAATGCAGACGAGGCAATAGGTCCCAAGGGCGACGAAACTAATCCCTCCGAGCCCGACTGAGGTCAAAACCCCAATGATCACCAGGACGCTGTAACCATGCAGGTGCTCCGCAGCGGCTTTGTTACCCGCTAAAGCTACCAGCAGCAGCAAGGCCAACGCCGCAAAGTAACTCATGCCGAAGACCCCGAGAGGAATGCCCAGGACCTCGCTATATTTACTGAGGGCCGTCTCATCACAAGAGAAGGTCGCATTGATATTGCATCCAGCATCGGTGTGGCCTGCAGCATGGACCTGGAGGTGATGAAGCGTTGAATAGATGCTTAAAGCAATGCCGAGGACCGCTAAAACCAAGCTTGCGAACAACCATGGACGGCGTGAACCGGTAGAAATGGGCGAATTTGGCTGCTGAAATTGATTTTGCGTCATCTTGGCCTCAGGCGAGGAGCAATTGATGTTGACATGCCGCCACTTCAGGAGGCATATACTTCCGACGTTTCGGGTTCTTGGGGGTATAGCTCAGTTGGTAGAGCGTCGCAATGGCATTGCGAAGGTCATCGGTTCGAGACCGTTTACCTCCACCATTCTTCCTGAAAAGGAAGTGGTTAGAACGTGCGATAGCGAACAGAAGGCGATTGGCTCAGAGGTATACCTCGCCAGTCGCCTTCTGATTTCAACCTGATTGGGAAGGGCGCTTGCCCCCCTGGTCGTCTGCTGAATTCTAGACGCCCTTCGGCACGGCTCGCGTTGCATCTTTGCTATGTTTGGCCTTCAGATAAACGGTCAGTCCACCGCCGACAAGGATGCCCAGGATAAGACCGATCGTCTGGGATTTGATCAAGGCCTGCATCGACCAGTTGGCGGCTGGCTCGCAGTTCGTGCCAAAGCTAATCGGCGCACTGATCAACAGTCGGCTCACCGACGGGGCGATCAAGGTCATGAGTAGGGCGCCGAGCAGGCCCCATGACAACGTCATTTGAAGAAACTTAGTGACTGAAGACATCGCAATACTCCTGTGAAGGTTCGCAACTAAAACTGCACGATGGAGCGTACGCTTTTGCCATCGTGCATCAAATCAAACGCCCTATTGATATCAGACAGCGGCATTTCATGGGTGACGTACTCGTCCACCTTGATCTCGCCTTTGAGGTAGCGCTCAACGTAGCCCGGCAGCTCGCTACGGCCTTTGACGCCACCAAAAGCGGAGCCTCGCCATACGCGTCCGGTCACCAGCTGAAAGGGTCGCGTGTGAATCTCCTGGCCGGCGCCCGCAACGCCGATAATCGTCGATTCCCCCCATCCCTTGTGACAGCATTCCAAAGCCGCGCGCATGACATCAACATTACCGACACATTCAAATGAATAGTCGACGCCACCATCGGTCATGCCGATGATGACCTCTTGAATCAACGCCTTGTGATCTCTTGGGTTGACACAGTCGGTCGCGCCCAGGGATTTGGCAAAGGTAAACTTATCGCTGTTGATATCGACGGCGATAATCCGTGCGGCCTTGGCTAACACAGCGCCTTGGATCACACTAAGACCAATGCTGCCTAAGCCAAAAACCGCCACGCTGGACCCGGGAGTGACCTTAGCCGAATTGAGCACAGCTCCGATGCCAGTCGTGATACCGCAGCCAAGCAGACAAATCTTGTTGAGTGGTGCAAGTTTACTGACTTTGGCGACCGAGATTTCCGGCAAGACGGTGTATTCGGCAAACGTGGAGGTGCCCATATAGTGAAAGATCGGACGGCCGTTTTGGCTAAAACGGGTCGTTCCATCGGGCATCAGCCCCTTGCCTTGAGTGGCGCGCACCGCCTGGCAAAGATTGGTTTTTCCGGAAAGACAAAACTTGCATTTGCGACATTCCGCCGTGTACAGCGGAATGACGTGATCGCCAACCGCGACCGAGCTAACACCCACCCCCAGCTCGACGACTTCACCGGCACCCTCATGGCCTAGAACACAGGGAAAGATTCCCTCAGGGTCCTGGCCCGATAAGGTAAACGCATCGGTATGGCAGACGCCTGTAGCCTTGATCCGCACCATCACCTCGCCGGCTTTCGGGCCGGCCACATCGATGGTCTCAATGGCGAGGGGTTGACCCGCAGCCCAAGCTACCGCAGCTCTAGTTTTCATCATCACCTCTTAGCATGCACATAGATGGAAGGATGGATGGGTGGGTGACATCCGCATCGTTCTCGACTCTCCAACCACTGATCATGCCTGGATGACCGCGCTACCGCCATCGATGATCTCAATGCGGTCGCCAATCGACAGCTGCTTTCTTTTGCGCAGTTCGATGTCTCCGTTCACCAGAACCTTGGCGGCACCGATCAACAGCTTGGCCTCGCCACCAGTGTCGGCCAGTCCTGCTACCTTCAAGGCTTGAGCTAAAGTGATTCCACGCTCGCCGATATGCACGATCTCTGACATGAGCAGGGTCCTTTAGGTAAGAGCATTGGGGTCTGCTAGGGCCGACGCCTTGTTCGGCGTGGGCGGCGACCAAGCAGATAGCACGAGGCGACCATTGCCGCAACCGTCAGACCCTCTTTGAATACGGTAACTACCTGCCACTACATAACTTAATGGCGCATATAGCGATAGCCAACCTGGATCATCAACACCGCAACCGCAGCGACCCCACCGGTGACGCAAAGCACCAAGCCAAGGTGACCTTGGGCGACGAGCCCTCCCAATGGCAGGACGGCAAGGGCACACAGGGCCCTATCGAGGATCGACTCGAGTGACAGCAGTGTGGCTCGCTGGCGGGAGTCGCTAATGGCGTCGTTGAGCAGCTGCTTTTGCACCGGGAAGGCCACGCCAGCGGCCAGCGAAAAGAGGCAGAACGCGGCAAGGGTGCCAATTTGACCCGAAGCCGCAACGATCGTGAGCGCGGCACTTAATGTGATCGTCGCCAACGTGACCACGGTCAGATCAGTGAAGTGACGGCGCAAATATGGTGCGATTTTTGCGCCCACCGCTTCAAAAACCGTCATCAACGACATGCTCCAACCAAACGCCGTCACATCAAATGCTTTGGCCGTCAGGATGGGTTGGTACAGATTGACCTGCAACACCCGAACCATGACAAAAATACCGACTCCCTGCAGCATCAGCAAGGCGAGTTGACTATTGAGACACGAGGCCCATGCTCGCAGCGACCTTTTGCTGGTCGTCACAGGAATGCTTACGCTAGGCATGAACACCGCGATGACTAAGGAAAAGCCGGCGTTGATGGCGGAAATCCAGTACGGGGATGTAATCTGCCAGGCCATCAGCCAGCCGACCGCAGCCCAGGCGGCGATCCGACCAATTAAAGAATAAAATCGCGCGTCAGCTTCGACTTTTTTGTAAATTTCGCTGGCGTTCTCGGCCTTCAGATATTCATAGAGATAGGCGCTAGACGCACCTGAAATCAGTGATCTAGCCAAGGCTATCGCGAGGAAGTGGTAGAGAAAACTGGTGTAGCCGGCGTCGATGATCGGTAAGAGGTTCGCCGCCGTGAGCATGGCGGCTCCAAGCAGCATGCTACAGCGGTAGCCAAACCGATCGGCAATGTATCCTGTGGGGATTTCAAATAGGCAAAAAGCCACGTAGTAGATGCTTTGGATACCGAAGATCTGCGGGTCGCTGAGGCCCATTTGCCGTTGAAACGTGTAAAATATCGGCACCCACAGCAGCAGGTTGAAGAAAAATTGAAAGGCGATATAGAGCCGGACGACACGTGGCATCAGACTAGACCTTATACGGGCGTAGCTGCAGCAAGTAGAGCTGGTTGCCTTGGGCTGACCACTCGATATCGACTGGCGTAGAAAAAGCGTAGTCTTGCGAGAAATGCGACTGCAGCAGACGACCGCAGAACGCTAAGCGCTGTAGCAGCTGTTCTTGCATCTCGCTAAGTTCATTCCCTTCGCTCTTGGCAAGGGTTCGCCCGCCACCTTCGACGGTATTATATAGGTACTGGCTTGGCATGCTCTTCCCTGCCACCACCTCGGTTGCCGACTTTGCAGAGACATTGATATAGACGTTGCGAAAGTCAGACGTTGGATCGGCAGGGTTGGTGGTAACCATCACGCCGCCCATATTGCCCTGCACTTCTTCTTGGATGATGACACCCATGTAGCAGTCATCGAGAGAAATACCAACTTCTTGGCGCAAGCGAACGCTGCGAGGCGACACCAATGAGCCCCAAACTTCTTTGATGCTCTCAAATATTTTGTCGGCAGTCGTAACGTGGTTGAATGATTCGTAGATGCCGGCGGCTGAGAAGTCCTTTAAGTCCTCGGCATTTGATGAGCTGCGGACAACAAAGCTGCGCACTCCGGCCAGATAGTTTGCAATTTGCTCGTCGATGCATTCGCGCAATTTATCGCTCATGCGGGTAGTACGAATCAGGCGCTGCAATTCGAGGCATAAAGAATCGATCTCTTTGGCACCTAGCTCCAATGCCATCTTCAGTCGGCCGATGGCCTGTTGAATTCGCCAGGAAGATTGCAGAAATTCAACCTGCAAGGAAAACGGTAGGGCAATGCCCCGAGGCACCTGAAGATACGAGACCAAGTACTGCCACGCCTTCTCGCCTAGATTATGACCGCTTTTGCCTTCGACTTCGGCGCTGAGGTATGGCAGCAGGTCGGCGCGAGCGGTGCGCGGCACCCGGTAGAAGCCCGTCAGGCGCGCCGACCCCTGGTCAAGGACATGGACCAATTCGCCGAGATTCGCTGCCTTTGTGCCAAAGCGGTAGCGGTCGGTCATCCGCAAACGACTAAGGGGCATGATTGCAGTGTTTTCTGTCTCTGGTAGTTCGAGGCGGACCCGGTGCACACTCCACGCCGGACGCTCGGGTGGCGATGCTGGAGCTGCTGCCTTTTCAAGAAGGATACTTGAAGCTTTGCTTTCGACTGCGTAGCGCACCCATTGACCGTCTAAGCCCTGATCCATGATCATGGCGCGTGCGTTGACTTGGACGGCGTTAGGGATCCCCCAGCCACATGCCAATACGTTGGTGTGCGATAATGGTGTGGTGTGTGCCGAGTTGATAAGGCCCGAGACGCGGGGAATGTCATCTGGAACACGGTCCATACAAATAATGTCGTACCACTTCAAGGTGTGGCCATCGCGGCGATAGGTCTCCGCCGTGAAAAGTCGGAGTCGCCCCTGTGCCTCACCGGCATTGAGTAGGACAAAATCCTGGGTCGCATACAGCTCATGGTTGTAAAGGCGCGGTAGAATCTGGCTGTCCAGACCCCGCACGATGCTCTCCTGATGATGATTTGCCGGTTTAAAAAACAACGGCAGGGTCGGGTCCAGGCTTTGTTTTAGCAGCTCATAGAAGGCAACTAGAATCGCCTTACCCATGGTGTCGATTTCGACGGTCTCAAGGGTAAAGAACTGTTCACCATCACGTTTCTGCAAGGCGACGATGCCAAGCACGTAAGGGCGATCGTCGCGCAAATAAACCTGCTTATTGAAGTCGTCGATTTGACCGCGGATCTCACCTACTGGTAAGCCCATGATCCGCTCACCGATATAGTCCGCGTGAAACTGGTATTCGCGCGCGTTGATAAAATGCAAGCGGTTGTTACTACGCTCAACAACAACCTTGACGAAGGGGCAGCCAGCCATGTGTCCAGCTAGCTGGTGAAATGCTAACAACGACAGCTTGGAGTCCGGAGAGCCGCCGTCGATCAGGTAGCTGACGTCTTTGGAGTGATCGGAACCAGCATTAGGTTGTGGGGCAGCAGTGGTCAAAGCCTAGGTCCTCACGGCCTCCGCGCCGAGTCGTGGCATCCCTATCAACCCCACTAAGGGGCAAGATAAGAATGGAGGAAAATAAGCAAGGCGGCAACTAAAGCCGCCTCACGCAGGCATATTTGCCAAGCCTTGGGCCCTCCCGGCAGCGCTCGCTCATCCTGCATAAATGGCGTAATAGCCCGCTTTACCTGAAGCTTACGGTGCCCAGCGAGGCCGCCGTTTCGAGCCAATCAGCGGTGCGTGCCTCTCGGCTGCGGCCGTCGATGAGGTTGGCCGGGATCTGGCCGCTGGCCAACATGGCTTCCAGTTCTGGCTGGCTACTAGCCGACGGGGAGGCAAGAAGCATGTCCAAGGGGTCCAATGTCACCACGGGAGCGCCAGGAGCTGGCTGCCGAGGCGCTCCGACGGCGGCGGGATCGATGCATGCAGATAAATTCGCGGTGCGGGCCATGCGGTTGGTCAGATTCGGCAGACCGTGAACTGCGGCCAAGGTAGCTGCGACAGAAGAGTGCTCAAATTGCTCCGAACACACCGCACCGCGTCGCACCGTGGGGCCAATCACCAGAGCTGGAACCCGAAACCCAAGCTGACGAAACTCTGGATCATCATCGCTGCAAGTGGGCGGTGGAACGTGATCATAGAAGCCGCCGTGTTCGTCATAGGTGACAACGAGGAGCGAACGTTCCCACTGTGGACTCGCCGCCATGGCCTGATAGACGCTGCTGATAAGGGCTTGGCCAAGGTGGACGTTGTGGCTTGGGTGGTCGTCGTTAAGGCTAAAGTCCGGGTCGACGATGGCGAAGTTAGGTAGGCAGCCATTTTTTGCATCGTCAAAAAATTGGTTAAGCGAGGCCAGCGGATTGATGCCGGCCAGTAGCTTAACAAGGAAAGCCCCGGCGTAAAACGGAACGGCTCCTCCCACGTAGTTTTTTGCACTTTTCCCAAGCGGTGCTAGGGTTTCCCAAATGGTCGTCGGCGGCTTCAGATAGGGTCTATTGTTCTTTAAGCCAGCGGCATTGGTGGCATGGAGAACGGCGCGATTGGGCCAAGTCGGACCAAGCACCGAAGAGAACCAGCGGTCGCAGACTGTATAATGATCAGCAAGCCAATAAGTGACAGGCATGTCTTCACGTCGATAAAAGCCCATGGCTTCGCGTTCCCACAACCCGTTATGCGCCCGGACAAAGCCGTCGTTTTTTCCGCCGTTCCATTGGACGCGGCACTCCTCCCATTCATGTGGTGGATCGGACTGGACCAAGCAGCTTAAATGATACGATGGAACGTTCTGACCTAAGAGTGAGACATTGGATTCGCCACCGCGCAGAGCATCGATTCGAGTGGCGTTCGAATAGGTGGGATCGTTGCGAATCTCACCAAAGACGTGGTCAAAGGATCGGTTTTCCATCATCAAAACGACGACTGTGTCGATCCCTTGAAACGCATTCAGACCAGTTGCGCCAAACCCCCTGGACGAGCCAAAACCCGCAGCAGCAAGCGCTAGGCCTGAGCCTAGGGTGATGGCTTGTCTACGATCTACCTGAGTTGGGGCAATCTCTTTTTTCGGATCCGTCATAAAAATGACCCCCGCGGGATGGCCGCTGCGACGTCCAGGAGGTGGCTGACTTGGGAGCCAGCTCCCCTGCAGCGCAAGCGAGAACTGCTCCCATTATGACGGACAAAACAAAAATATCGAATAAAGGCGCGAAAAAGATCAGGCGATTTTAATTCCGCTTAAGCCGAACGCGGATCAGTTGCCACAACTTCCGGAGCGGCGCGATGCCTATGGTGGAACTCCAACAGCTCGGGACTAAGATCTTCTGCTTTTAGAGAGCCGCGAAAAAGGCTCCAATCGAGCATGGTGTAAAGGGCAATCGCCGGGTAATCCCAGGTGGTAAAAAGCCCTTCGCTGGCTTGCTTACCAAGATATGCCAAAATGAGCTTCTGCCGTTCAGCGCCACGCATATAATAGGGGTTTGCCGCATCTACGGTATGGCCAAAGCGGACGTGCAGAAAATGCTGGATCAACTGATCTTGTAAGGTGTCGACGGCACTGACGGCATTTTCTTCGGACAACGAAAGAGCTCGCCGTTGATGGGTCCGCTGCAAGAAATTAAAGATGACTCTTGATTCCCATAAAGGTTGACCATCGATCAACAGCACTGGGATCCGCTTCAGCGGATTGACGGCCGACAAGGTCGCGTCTTGCTCTGGATCCAAGTAGTTAACTTGGTTCAGTTCATAGGGGATACCCGTCATGTATAAGCGTAACCGTCTGACATAGGGTGAGGTCAAGGAGCCGAGCAGCTGGTAGGGCATGTGTTCCTCTAAGTTGCGCCGTGACAAAAATAGCGAAGTCCATCGAATCCTATCATTGGACGACTGTCGGTGACTCTTGTTAGTTGCGGCCTGTCGTTCCGATAAAGGCCAAAGTCACCGGTCTAACTGGCTTTTGTCGGACCACGCTGTTAGTCACCCCGTTAGGCCGCTGAATATCAACGATAAGAGCCCATAATTTATACGAAAAAATAAAGCTCTCAAGCTTTCCATGGCGGCGCCGAAAGACCTTTTGTGTGAATGAACGGCTGTGCCCCAGCGACGGCTCAAAGCTCCTTAGAGGTACCATATGAAATTAACTCGATTGAAGAGGGTCGTCAGTGGCGTTGCGCTTACCAGCCTTGTCGGTTGTGGTGCGGTGACCTCGCTGAAGCATAAAAAAGGTGGTGGCGACTCTGCAAGCGCTACCAAAGCCCCGTCGCCCGGAGGTGATGCGGCCCAGACTTCTGGTCCATCGCTGAGCCTCAAGTTGACTGCGAGCTATAAAGTCCGTCCCGTGGACGTACTGGTTGTGCGCGACGGTTCCAGCCACGGCCAGCCCATGGACAGTCGCATCCAGTCGGCCTTGCCAGTCCTATCGGCCCGCCTCTGGAACCTGGCGACGACTGTAAGCACTTTGCATGTGGCGGTCCTTGATCACTACTTCGGACCGGATAACCAAGATCCAACCAAGCCCCAGATTAAAACCGCCAAGCCAATCATCGATCCGAATAGATCCGCCCAGGTGCTGTGGGCAGAAAGTACTTCGGCGGTAGATTTTTCGGCTGCAATGCTGGCGCGAGTAGATATAGCCGGAACCCGAGGCGGCAATGCAAGACCGGCATCGGTGCTCAAAGCGGCCTATGATGAGTCAAGAACGCCCAACGGCGGTGACATGGGAAGCCTGATGCGCCCCGATGCATTTTGGTCGATCCTTTACATCGGCACCGAACTAAACCCGGATGATCCCTTGGATCAGACAGATATCGCTTCAGCTCTGAAGGATCACACCGCCGGGTATCAAATATCGGCTTTAACCATCGACAAGGCGGGCTGCTCCTTTGCCGGCACTAATAAGCCGCAGCAAGCCAATGATAAAAACTTGCCGCAGCGCAACCTCGAGGTCAAATTACAAGAGATGACTAACGGTATCTTTGGTTCCGTCTGCGCTGAAACCTACAGCTTGTTTATGGATGATTTTGTCCAGAAGGGGACGGGCAGTCAATACTTCCCAGTGGACCTTCCATCAACAGTTCAGGCTTCATCGATCAAAATCTTCATGGCGGACGGATCGCCTGTGAAGGACTTCAGCTACGTGGCAGGAACGCGCCAAATCCAGGTATCGACGCTCATACCAAATGGACAAACGTATACCATTCAGGCAAATGTGGATGCTACCTCGGCTCCAGTCATAAGCACCGATCCAGGCGATCCAGCGGTTCCCACAGCGATGCCTAAATAAACCTAGAGGAAAAAGTCATGATTAAGCCCGGACCAATCTCCGCTTGTCTACCTATGGCTTGCATCCTAGTGCTTGGCGCCTGTGGGTCGCATAGCCCGGAACATATGCCTTGGCAGAAAAAAAGCTCCTCCGCAAAGGCCAATGCTGGGGCGTCAAACCAGGCCCAGACAACCTCGGGCGACGTGAAGGCTTTTGACTGTGCTACGGAGAAGACCCCCTCTGAGTTCGTCACAACACTAACTCAAGATCTATTCCGCCGCGGCCCTACCAGCGACGAGCTGAAACGTACGAGCGATCCAGGATATTCTCCAGAAAGCCTAGTCGACTGGGCTTTCACCCAGCCTGACTATGATACTGGGATCGCCTATTTTGTCTCAAACCTCCTGCGCCTGGAGCAAAATCTCGCCGTCGATCCCGCCAGTCGCGATACGGCCGACGCCGCTTTGCTTGCCGACCTCAAACAGGAGCCAGTCCTTTTAGTCCAGCGCAACCGCAATAAGTCCTGGCCGGCACTGTTTACCACGCAGGACTTCTTTTGCAGCGCGCGAACTGCTCCCTTGTACAGCTTTCCAGTCGACCCGAATATCTCTGGGTTTGTCGGCTGTAAGATGCCGGCAGAACGAGCCGGGATTCTCAGCCTTGTCAGCGTGCTGCGAGCCTTTCCGAGCGCCTATTATACGACCAACAACAATCGTCACCGAGTTGCATTGGCGCTTTATTTGGGCCAAGGATTGCAGCTGGCGGCAAAAACTGACGGTCCTGTTGGTGACGGACGCCCAGCCCCCCTAGCAAGCTGCGTGCCGGAAATCGACACTCGTGTGGCCAAAGGGGGTGCGATCTTTGGTACGGCTGCGGTACCGAAAATTGGACCTGTGTGCGCCAGCTGCCACACGCCTTACCTTGCCCCGCTAGAGCCCGCCTTCCTGCGCTTTGGCACGAAAGGTGAGCTGTTGCAGCTAGCCGATGTCGACAAATTTCCTAATGCGATGATTCAGGGAGTCGATCGAAACACGCTGCGGGATATCATGCAATACGGCAACAAGTCCTGCTGGTCGCCAGAGGGTCAGGCTCAACCGGCACAAGAGTATACCGGGCTCCCAGGCTTAGGCCGGCTCATTGGCGGTTCGGATAAGCTGGCCAATGCCTTGGCGGTGCAGATTCAACAGAATCTTGTAAATAAGTCACCTGACAGCGCCACCTCAGATGCGATTATGGCTAGTTATAGCGCTAACGGCGAATCACTGCAGGCAGCATTGCGCGGCTTCTTTCTTTCCGCACCGTATCAGTGTGCCCACAAAAACGGAGGGTAATTATGCAACACATCACCGGTTACCGCGGAGCAGCAATCATACTACTGTTCCTTTCTAATCAAGCATGCGGCCGCTTCGAGCACAAAAAAGGCCAGAGCCAGTCTCAAAATGCATCGGCCTCTAGTGCAAACCAAAGTGGCGCAACGGATGTAAGCAACTTAGAGGTATTGTCACCTGGAGCCCTCGCCAGCAAAATCTATGCTGCCTTTGGTCCAGGCATGACCCAGACTACCCAGGGCAAGAACCAGGTCGACTACTTATTACTAAACCAGTCCAACTTTGTTGGCTCAGTCAGCAACGACCCAAGCAACCGCTATGCTTCTTCATTTAGCATCGGCTACTTCATGGCACTAGCTGGACTCGCGCAAGTGGTCGGCGACAATTACAATGCCGCGCTTGGGCAACATGCGCGGATCAATGACTGCCGCCAGCAAGATGGCGCTGCAGCCATCCTGGTGGCAATTGCCCCGACCATGACGGCCGCAGATGCAGGTTCGATCGCCGCCGCCCTCGTGACCGCCTGTACTGCTAGTCCTGCAGCTGCTGTTTCAGCGGTCGTGCAGAGCTATTCGACGGCATTGAAAAGCACGCTCTAATGATCCCGGCTTCGGCCAATTTTGGAGGATTTATGTCGCAACAAACTTTTTCGCGTAGATCTCTGTTCGGGACAGCTGCCGCAGCCGTTGCTGTAGAGGCCGGAGCACGGCTATTTTGCGCGCCCTTAGCCCACACAGTGGGGATGGGTCGTTTACAGCGAGCCATTTTCGATGGCGATGGCCGAGCATTAGCTGATGATGCCTTTACCGTAGCAAAAAACCCCATGTTTATATTGACCGTCCAAGCGAAATGGGAGAGCGCGGGCTGGCTAAATCGGCCAAACCCAAAGGCCAACGGCATCATTGGCAACCCCTTGGCCGACGTCTCCGCAGCCTATACTGGCTTTGGGCTAACCAAGATGTTTGGTGACTATTTAGCACCATTAAACGGTAATGTCGGAATGGCCATTATCCCGGTTAGCACCACCAGCGGCAACCATGTCTACGATGGCCTACGCGCGACGATGACCACCACTGGATGTTTGCCGGCCTACATCAATACGGCCAAAGCCAGCCTGATGTCGCTGCACTTTTCAAGTGTTGGAACCGCGGATGGAGCGACCGCCTGCTTTGACAAGGGCGGCGTCCCATTAATCTCGTACCCGACTATCGACAGTGCCGTAAGCAGTTTACTCAATGCGCTTGGCCCCCTGCAGAACCTGCCAGCAGAGAGCCAGCACCTACTCTCGCTACTCAATGACCGCGTGACAAAGGACGAGCGGTTTCGCAAAGGGCTAGAGGATTTAGCCGGGCGCTTGCATGCTGCGACGGATCCACTAAATAAGGCTCTCGGCGACGCTAAGTCAACACCGATGCAATTAACTGCCGCAACACAGCTTGACGAAGCAGTACTCGCAACAAATAACCCGCTGCTGCCGCAGATCTCTGCAGCCGGCGCACTGATCGATCTCGGACTCATTCATGCGGCGACGCTATCGATTTCCAATAGCGATCCCAACGCCGGAGGAGACCATGCTGGGCGGGGCGGCAGTAACGTCGCTTATGGTGCGCGCAGCCCCAATGAAGTGAAGTCCTGTGTGGCCCAAGCCGTGGCGAAGATCTTCGCGCGCTACCCAAATGCTCTGGTCTCGATCACCTCGGACGGTGGCCGCAGCCCGGAAGGCGGCGACAGCGAGAACTATGAGGCGTTCATTTTTGGGCCAAGCAGCCTGATCAAAACGACCTTCGTTAACGCTGACTCACGAAATGATTCTGCGGCCTTCGGCAGCAACCCGATGCCTGCGTCCCTTTCGGACGGCACCAGGCCCGCTCCCAATCAAGCGCATGTAATGGCCACGGTCGCCAAGGCGGCAGGGATCGATCTTGGTACGACCCCTTACATACCCGCTCTCCTGACCAACGGCTAAACCCGTCTCCCTGGTGGTCGCTGCAGTGTTAGCGGCGGCGACCGCCGAACAGGCGCAACAAGCTGAAGAACAAGTTGACGAAGTTTAGGTACATCATCAACGCACCTGAGGTGGTGTACACCGAGAGGCTGCGTTCATCGATGCTACCCCGAGCTAGGCTGTACGCATTCTCCTTGAGACGCTGCGATTCGTAGGCAGTCAACCCAGAAAAGACCAGCACGCCAAGGAGGCCTGTGGTCAGGTTTAAGGTTTGGGTGAATGGACGCAGGAAGGGAACCATCCCGGAGACTGCGTAGAGGAGTGACAGTCCAATCGTCATCCATAGTCCTTGCAAACAGAACGTGCCGACGACACCCAGATTCCTTTTAGTGACATGACCAAACGCCGCCAGTCCGCCAAATGCTAAAGATGCGGCAACGAACACATTCATGATACTTGCCGCGGTGTAGATCAACCCAACGTAGCCGACGGTCACTCCAGTGACCACCGTATAAAAGTAAAACAAGCCCTGCAGCTTGGCTGGGCTCGCCGTCTGCGCCATAGGGCGAAACATCATGACCGTGCCCATCTGCAGGATAAAGATCCCCCACATGACCATGGATCCTCCCGCCATGGCCACGTCTAGCATGATCCCGGTCGTGACAAGTGTGTATGCGGTGAGGGCTGTCACCAGCACGCCGAGCATCATCTGCGTATATACGCCGCTGATATATTTGCTGGCGCGGACATCGACGTCGTCGCGGACGCTGACTCGAAGGCTAGACGCGTTCTGCATGATCAATCCTTTACATGGTATGGGGAACCGGGGTTAGGCGCTCGCCTCGGGCCAACAACTGGCCCCCTGCAACTAGGCTTACCGTACACCGTTATATCATAAGTTGTATTCGGCGCCTGTCCAGTGTCGCAGCCACGGCCTCGGCCGGGAAAAAGGCCCCTATAATATCAGCGCCTTAATCACCCCGCCCGCATCCACCCCCCTGCCCCCAGACCCAACTCGCTGCAAGGTTCGCTGCTTCGATCATTTACCGAGGCGCCGGGATACTCCCTGGAGCTGACGAGGCTCAACAAGCGCTACCGAGGACCTATAGCTTTTTGCAAAATACGCATTTATCGTCGCCCATTGCATAGTAGTCGGGGATGCAGGCAACGAGTTGATAGCCCCGACCGAGGTAGAAATTCCGAGCAGTGGTAAAGTCTGGTTTGGCCGAAGTCTCTATCAGGATCTGGCGCGCCCTACTCGCCCGAAGATCCGCCTCGGCGTATGCGATCAGGGCCGCGCCGATACCGGCTCCTTGGGCCGTCTTGGCCACCGCAATCCAATAGATATACCAGCTGCCATCGGTGATTGGCGCCGGACTATATTGGATAAAGCCCGAAACAGCCATCCTCCCCTGCTGATGTACGATCAGGCGATCGCCGGACAGAGGGTCGCACGCGGCAAAATCAAGCAACAACGAATCTAGCTCAGCGTCGTTGAACACCTTTGAACTTGCACAAAGGTCGACCATTGCCGCGTAGTCGTTCGGCTTAGCGGGACGCATTTGGGAGCGAACCGCAACTGCACCGCCATGAGTATCGGCAAGGTCCATGAATTCACCAAGGTTAAGGCAGCATAAGCCGCATGTTTAGCCAAACTGTTAGCCTACACTACACCCACCGAATTGGCCAGGGCGCCCGCAGGCAGACTGTGGGTGCACCTGCTTCAGTTCTTATAGACGTGCATATGCCGATTGCGGAACTTGCCGCGGTTATCTCGGTCGATCGAAATCAGAATGCCGATTGCCGCGCACGATACGATAAGATTGGACCCACCTGCAGAAAAGAATGGAAGCGGCAGCCCCTTGACAGGAAACATCCGCAGAACCATGGCGACATTGATCGCAAACTCGATAAATAAAAAGGCACCAAGACCAACAGCAAGGAGAGCGCTAAAGGTATTCTTCGATTGGCGCCCTATCAACAAGGCGAAGCAGCCAAGCGAGGCGAAACTGAGCAGCAGCAGGCTGCTACCAATGAATCCATGCTCTTCGGCGAAAACCGAAAAAATAAAGTCGGAATGGCTCATCGGCAAAAACTTCAGGTGCGTTTGTGTTCCATTCATGAAGCCCTTGCCGTAAACCCCTCCGCTACCAACGGCGATCAATGACTGCAGAACATTGTAGCCTTTGCCCTGCGTATCGTAATTAGGATCGAGAAAGCTAAGAATTCTTGTCTTTTGGTAGTCAAGAAGAAGAAAGCGCCACCCGAGCGGCAATGTTACCGCAGCGGCTG
Source organism: uncultured Pseudomonadota bacterium (assembly GCA_903928445.1). Lineage (GTDB taxonomy): Bacteria > Bdellovibrionota_B > Oligoflexia > Oligoflexales > CAIYRB01 > CAIYRB01. The sequence goes on from CAIYRB010000084.1 coordinate 27,241, forward strand.
AGCCAAGCATGACAATACTGCGCCAGTCGATTTGAATGAAACAAATCTGGGTGCAAACGATTAGGACAAGAAAGCTAGCTGTGCCCAAATCCGGCTGGGGAAAGATCAATACAAACATAATTCCTACGAGCACGGCAAGTAACCAAAGATCACGAAGGCGAAAAGCAGTCGTTTGTTGAACTTCGGTAAAGAATCTTGCCGCGACAATGGCGACAATGATTTTAGCCACTTCCGACGGCTGGCCGTTGATCGGGCCGATCGTGATCCAGCGGCGAGCACCCCAGCCAATATGACCCATCACTAGTACAGCGACAAGTCCCGCGCAAATAGCTGCATAGAGCCAGTAAGCCGATGCATTTAAATGCTTTGGCTGCACCAAAAAGGCCAGCACGGAAAACAGAGCAAGGCCAACGCTCATCTGCTTCATATGCGAGTAAAACATCGAATCACCACCAGAGGCGCTATACAGATTCGTGGCTCCTGCAAGCAGAAGAACCCCCATCAGCGCGAACAGTGCTATGGCATAGACAGGACGCCTAGTGAAGATCTCATCGTCCATTCTGGACGTGCCGACTTCATCCAAACGCGTCACTGGTTTCAAAGCGTCTAACGTCGCGCGGCTTTCATTTGACACCTAAGAACCTCACCCAATCTGGTTTGCCAGCAATCATAGCGGAAATGGCTGATTCATTGAAGCCTTAGTCCATGTTGAGGGCCAAAACGAAGTTGCCGCGAAGCGGCAAGGCAGCGGCGATGCTCCTGACCTTGATGCCTAAGGACGGCCGTAAGCTGATCTGGCAATATTTAACGGAGCCACTTAACCACCCGACTTAACGCTCCTATTTAAGATAATCAATACTGACGTGGGGATTTTTTGCCGCCGGCTAAACTTTTTTCGGACGCGGCCGAAGATATATATGTCGGCAAATTATCGGCCGGGCGTCTCGCCACACCGGTGGCATGATCTATAGAGGACCAAACGCTATGCACCTTCTTCGTCTATTAGCCGCATCTGCAGCCGTGCTGTGGGCAAGCGCCGCTTATAGTCTCGATCTTGATCCGGGAGAAATCCGCGGAAAATCGAGCAAAGAGCCAGTCGACGTGCTGCAGAATCGCTACTTTCTCAAGTCCTGGCGGCCAGAACTAGGCTTAATCGCAGGCACCATGCTCGACGAGGCCTATATCAGCACTCGCATCACGGGACTTAGGTTGGGGCTATTTTTTAATGAATGGCTAGGTGCGGAAGCACAGACCCAAAGGACTACAGTCACGAGCTCAACAGATCGCAAGGCCCTAAACAAACTTCGATTTCGGCCATACAACCCAAACGGACCGATCGACAACACGATTATCGTGACGCCGGATCCAGAGGTTAATGCCATTCACCAGGTTATCGATGTCAATGCCATCGTCGCCCCTTTTTACGGTAAACTTAACGTCCTCAACCTTGCGATCATCTATACGGACATATACGCGACTGGTGGGATAGCCATGCTTGACACCGACCAAGGCGCCAAAACAGCTGTCTCGCTTGGAGCTGGGGAACGCTTTTACATCGGCAAGGCGTGGTCGGTACGGGTTGATTTCAAAGATCGCATCTTCAATGAGACTAGAGCCGGCGCGACGTCGCGGCGCAATGCGAAGAGTATCGACTTCGGAGTTGGATATTTCTTCAATTGAAACGGAGTTTTATGCGGTTTAGGTTAACCACATCGCTGCTATTCACCGCTACCATGGCAAGTCTTGGGATGAGTTCGGCGGCCTTTGCGAAAAATTCTGCCAAAGCCAAGACTCAAGTTGTGGACCCCTCCAGTCCCGCTGCACTACACAAACAGCTGATGGCTGTTAAACGAGCTTATTTGGGCGGAGAAACCAGTCGCTCTGCGACTTGGACCAAGCTGACCGATCTCCACGATTACAGCGCAAAAATGGCGATAAACGATCGCGTCTCCCTACTGTCGTCACAGGCTTCATTACTGACCGAGGCCGGCTATCCTATTCTTGCTTCGATCTATGCTTCACAGGCCATCAAGCTAGCGCCAGACCCCTTGATCTCAGAACTCGAACCAGCTTGGTCAATCCTCCACCGGGTATCGGAAAAGCGTCCGATTCAAAACGTCTTGGAGATCGTTGCAGGCAGCATCGATCTACAGGGACGAAAGGTCCCGACATTTGGCAGTGATTGGAATTACTTTGCCGGCAATTCTGCGGCCCACAATGGTCAAACAGAAAAGGCATTGCAGCTATACGGGCAGATAAATATCGAAGGTAGGTACTTCTTTCCAGCGAAGTATCAGCAAGCCATGCTGTACATCGAGTCAGAAAAGCCGGCGGCGGCGGAGGATGCATTAAAGGCAATCCTTTTCCCCGCAGCACAGAAAATGTCGCCGCTAAATGAAAAGCAGCGCCGCGACATGGCGGACTATGCTTATTTGGCACTTGGTCGCCTCTACTATGAGAGGCAGCGCTTTAGCGAGTCGACCAAGATGTACCGAATGGTAGGCCGCGACGGCCAGAATTTTTACGATGCGCTCTATGAACAAAGCTGGTCCTTTTTCATGGCCGGCTACCCCATGCATGCCCTAGGGGGCCTCTACGCTGTCGAAAGTCCGTTTTATAAAGAGGTATTTAATCCCGAAGCCCCCCTCCTGCGCGCTATGGTCCACTACTGGCTGTGTCGCTATGACGCAAGTCGCAATGCCCTTGCTGACTTTATGGAGCGCTATCAACCAGACGTCGAGAAGCTAACCGAATACCTCGACAGAAAGCATTTGGATCCTGAAACTGCTTACGGCTTGTTCGAAAATTTGGTGAGTGGGGTCTCCGAACAGTCTTTAGGCATCTCTCGGTCGATCCTAAAAACTGCCGCTGAAAAGGACAGTATGCTACTGATTCGCGACCAATATGCGTCGATTCTCGAAGAAAAAAGTCGCCTTGAAGCCAAGGGAATATTTGGCAATAAGAGTCGCTCGAACCAGTCTATGGACTATATGGACCGCTGGGCTCAAGCTTTGCGCAAAGACGTCGGCAAGCATTTCCTGACAGAGTTGCAGGAGATGAAAAAGGATTATGATCGCCTATTTGCTCAGGCCGAGTTTCTCTACGTTGAGTTACTGATGAGTGAAAAGGATCAGCTACTTGGCAAGGAGTTGCATGCATCGTCAAAGATCACTCATGTCAGTAAGCGTATGCAGGTGACCAGTTGGGATAAACAAACTCAATCTTGGAAGGACGCTCGAAACGGTGAGTACTGGTGGGATGAACTGGGTTATTACATCGAACCCGTTGAGTCCATGTGTGCAGTCCAAAGTAAAGCGACTAAATGAGGGAGGATCATATGCTTAGAGGAATCCAGTATCAGGCTAGAGTCTTTGTCGTTATTGGACTAACTACGACAACCTTGCTCGGCATAGGCGTAAAATCGGCACAAGCGCGTACCGCGCAGCACTCCAGTGGCAAACAGTCGTCGAAGGACATGGCACCTAATCTCGAGGACAATGCCAATTATTTCTCGGAAAATCGCCACGATATCCCGCTTTCTGACTTAAAAAAGGCCGACGCTTTACGACTGAAGACCATCGCCTCGATCGAAGAGCTTCTGACCACAAAGAAGAAGAGTGTGCGGCGGTTTGAGCTACTGCTTCGTGTCGGTGAGCTGCATGTCGAGCGCCATGATTTTCTTCGCGACGGAGAAATGTTCAGTTACGAAAAAGCATGGGATGCTTGGCGCAAGGACAAGAAGGGTGATGAACCTAAGCTAAACAACGCAGCATCTGAAGCAGAAATGGTCCTGGCGGCGAATTCATTTCGCAAGCTGGCAAACGAATTCCCCCGCCACCCTCGAACCGATGCAGCTTTGTATTCGCTTGCTCGGGTACTTGCTCGTATGGGCAAGGATACTTCCGTCGATTACTATAAGCAGATGATCAATTCATTTCCAAAGTCACCGCTCATCCCTGATGCCTACCTGTCACTAGGCGAATACTATTTTGATAAGCATGATATTCCTAACGCCATCACCTACTACAAAAAAGTGATGGAATTCAAAGACAACAAGGCTTATCCATATGCAGTGTATAAGTTGGGTTGGGCCTACTATAATGCGCCAGCCCGCAATGAAAAGGAAACCCTGGATTCCTACAAAAAGGCGACCGCAGCCTTCAAGTTAGTGGTCAAGCTTTCAGAAAAATCGGCTGACGGCGGGTCGGCTAAGAACAACATGAACCTACGTGAAGAGGCCATCAATGACCTCGTCATGGTTTGGGCTGATGCAGAAGACGTGGCCTCCGCCTGGAAGTACTTTAAAACCATCGGAGAAGAGTCGTCATTTTACAAAATGCTGGAGCGACTCGGCAATATCTACGTCGATCAAGGGAAGAATCCACAGGCAATCGCTGTGTTTCAGCGTCTTTTAAAGGATTCACCGTCGCGCCCAAACAATCCAGTGATTCATGCCAAGCTTTTAGATCTCTATGACTTGACCAACAACCCCGTTGCCGTTGTTGCAGAGCTGAAGCGAATGCACTCAATTTATCTGGGAAAGACAGCATGGACGACAGCCAATGTGCAGGACAAAGAAGCTAGCGCTGAAGCCGTCCACCTCTGCGAATTATCGACCCACCGCTACGGGGCTATTTATCACCAGCGCGGCCAAAAGGCGAAGAGCGAAATATACCTAAACCAGTCTGCCGAGATTTACACGCTTTACCTCGCCTCTTTTCCAAACAGCGTCAATGCATACGATATCCGTTACTACCTAGCTGAGATCCTGTTCGACTTCAAACAATATGAGACGGCCTCTGGGCACTACTTTATCGTTGCGAAGTCACAGCCAAACGGCAAGTACATGAAGCCAGCGGCGCTAAATGCTGTGGCTGCCATTAACCAGCTGGTCCAAGACTCCAAGTGGCCACAGTTGCCACCCCCTGGACAGGTGGCGCACCCACTAGAAATTCCTCGGGTCAAAGTTAAGCTAATAGAAACTATGGACCAGTACGTTTCCTTACTGCCCAAGGAGAAGGACGGTGATCCAATGCGCTTTACCGCAGCACAGACACTGTTTGAGTATGGTCACTATCCCGACGCAATCGCTCGCTTCGACAAAATCACCAAGGTGATCCCCGAGAGCAAGCAGGCCAAAGCATCAGCAAAAGTGATCCTTGGCTATTATGCAGACAAGGAGGACTGGAACAAAGTCATCAGCTGGGGTCAGGCCTTTTCTAAGCAAGACAAGCTGATGGATGCTGATCTACGCAAGTATGTGACTGATTTGCTGCGTAGCGGCATGTTCAAGCGCGCATTGGCTGCAGAGAAAGCGGGCAAGTTCGACTTCGCGGCGGTAGGATTCCTCGAGTTCCAAAAGCAATTCCCCGTCGATCCCAACGCTGACCGCGCATTATTTAATGCAATGAACAACTACTACAAGGTCGGTCGCATCGAGACAGCGATCACATCGGGCAAGCTTTTGCTCGAAAAATATCCGAAATCCTCTCTCGTTCCTGACGTGCTCGCGAGTATCGGCAGCACGCATGAGACCTTGGGCAAATTCGCTGAAGCGGCCGGCTTTTACCAGCGCTTGGCAACTGGATTTGTGCAGGACAAACGTGCTCCCAACGCATTATATAATGCCGCAGTTCTCTACAAGGGCGTCAAGAACATCGATCAGGCGATCTCTATGTTAACGCTGTTTTCGCAGCGCTACGCGGATCAACCAGCGGCTCCGGACGCCACCCTTGAGCTGGCAAGTTTGCTAGAAAAATCGGGTCACTTTACCGAGGCCGTCCAGCACTACAAACTGTTCGCATCCCGCTATCCAAGCGATCAAGAACGGGCCTTGTATGCCGCAGCGAAGGCTGCCAGCATTGAAATCACCAACACCGATCGCACGACTGGTCTCAAGGATTTGGAAAGGATTAAAAGGGCCCTGCTTGCTAAGGGATCTCCAGCCGCCTTCGACGCACGGGCAACCGTCGCTGGAACAGTCTTTAAGTTGAATGAGCCCCTCTACTCTGAGTTTGCTGCTGCTCCGCTTAATGATGGTAGCAAGATTGAGAAGCAGGTTGGAGACAAGCAGGTAAAGCTGGTAAAGCTTGCAGCCAACTACGAGCAGATTATCGACCTTGGTAGCGCTGAATATAGCGTCGCATCCCTCTACCGCCTAGGAGAGGCCCATGAAAACTTTGCATCTGCATTGTTTAAGGCTCCTGCTCCTCCTGGGGCCTCACAGGGGGACATCGACAAGATAAAGACCGAACTGGAAAAGGTTGCGTTTCCGCTCAAGGAAGAGGCGTACAAATTCTTTGAAACCGCTTACAAGCGGTCGCGCGAAGTAGAAACATTTACGGTGTGGACCCGTCGCACCTATCAAAAGATGGTTGAACTAGCTCCAGATAAGCATCCAGACGTCGATGAGCTGTCTGCCGAGCCGAGCTATATGGCTCATGAAGTCAAACTCAGCAAGCCCGTAGCGGCCTTGGTTACGCCCTGAATGTCATCAATTTGCAAGGAGTAAGAATATGTCTAGAGAAATAAAATGTAACTTGGTTCAACTGGGCTTACTGGCCTTCATCAGTAGTTTAGTCGGCTGCAAAACGACGGCATCTAGTGTGGTCAATGTCGACCAAAACCGTGGCCAACTCTCCCTGTACTCTTCTGGTGATCAACGAACGACTTTGACCGGTGCACAAAAGCAGGAACAAGCCACAAAAATCGAGTCTACTCTGAAGCAAGAGCTGCACGATCAGCGCGATGATATCCCATCGCTGATATCTTTAGCCGAGGTTGAGGTATCGCTAAAGCAACTAGACGCAGCCGAAAAGAATTGTCACTCCATCCTGCGCAAGGACCAAGGCAATAAAGAGGCACGTAAGATCCTAGCCGAAATCGCCATGCGTCGAGGCAACTATGACATGGCATCCATCTTTATTAACTCAATCGGAGCAGCGGCGAACAAGGACAGCAGCATCCTCAACATGCGCGCTATGATCGAGCTGCATAATAGCAATAATTCAGCGGCCATGGCCCTCTTCAAACAGGCTCTGAAGGTTAATTCGGATGACCTAGCCGTACGCATGAACCTTGGGGTCCTCTTGCTCAAGTTCCGCCAGCTCGATCAGGCCTCAATTGAATTTGAAAGGATTCTAAAAAGTGTTCCGAATCACTCGGATGCCAAGCTTCATCTAGCGATTATAAAATCAAGTCGGGGTCAAAATGAAGAAGCCTTGAGCATGCTCAACGACACGCTAAAGTCCGATGAAAATAATCCTTTGGTGCTATATAACCTAGCCGTCGTCGAACGTAATATTGGCAAGTTGGACGATGCGCTGGATCATTTGAAGCTCTATGTAAAGAATACACACAGCAAGGCCAGCGACAACGATCAGGTGTTTGCTCTGATCGGGTCGATCCAACGTCAACAGGCTGCTAAGGGAGAAAAGGTTTCAGACGAAGATCTGCAAAGTATGGTTGCATCCGAGAGTAGCGACGGCGACGAAGCGCCGAAAAAGGTTGCAACTGCTACTGATCCTAAGGGGGCGGTGAAGAAGAGGAATGCAGGCCCGGTCCAGGCTGCAAAGGCAGCTCCGAAAGCCACGTCCAAGCCGGTCGCCGCCGCAACGCAAGAGAGGCCAGCCGAAAAGGAACTAGTGATTCCTGACAACGCTCAAGAGCCCACCTCATCAGACGAAATTGGCGACCTCGAGAAGGCCTTGCAATAAACCGTGATGCCACAGTGTAGGGAGGGGTTTCGATGACTATTGCGCGCATTTTTTGCCTATTATCCTTCGGATTTGCCGGATTTTCCAGCGCCCCGGTCCTGGCCGATCCCGCGCAACCGGCGCCAGCAAAGGACGTGTCGAACACCACGACCTTTGTCAGTAAAGACGCCACCAATATCGATTTTTCCGCTGCCAACATCGACGGCAAGATGCAGGCCCCTTCTGGCTTCTTTTTGCAAGGACGCAATTCCCAATCGATGTCACAGATGGTTAAACTGCGGTCAAAGTTTCGCAGCGAGCTTCGTGATTCTAAATCTGCAGTAAAGGCCTTAATCCACTAAGCCGGTCATTCACCGCAAGTGGCCTGAACTAGGATTGGGCTTGCGACCTTATGGTATCGATGGCTTGCTGGTATTCGCGGCGTATGGCGGCTTGCCCTAAATGACGGCCATGTTTTGCCAGCCAATGGCCGCGCCTTATCGTGCCTAGAAGGCAATCGCTGCTACCTGCATAGATCAACGCCGACAATCGACTGTTTGCGGATTTCCCGTAGATCGCTGGGTGCTCAGGGTCGAGGACCACAGCATCAAAGGCCGTACCGATGCTGAAGAAATCATCGGCACTTTGTCCCATGGCCAGACGACCTCTGGTCCATGCCGACGTAAACACCTCGGTGCCATACTCGTCACCAGGTTGGGCAGTCAAAATCTGACGCTTCTTGGACCGCAGCCTTTGACCGTAATCGAGCCAGCGCAGCTCTTCGATCGGACTTAAGGTCACTTGACTATCACTGCCAATGGCGAATCGTCCGCCTAGCTGCCAATATTCTCGAAGCGAGAACAAGCCATCACCGAGGTTGGCCTCCGTGGACGGAGCGACGACCACGGTGGCATTGCTGGCAGCGAGGTTTTTGATCTCCAGTTGGTCCATATGCGTGGCATGGATCAAACTGAAGCGCTGATCTAGCGGTAGATGCGTCAACAACCAGTCAACCGGCCGCATCCCTGTGGCCTTTAAGCACTGTTCGACCTCGCCGATCTGCTCCGCGACATGGATATGGGCCGGCCCGTTAAACGGTTGACCAAGAACCTGAAGTATTTCTGCCGCAGCGACAGCCCTCAGCGAGTGTATGCCACGTCCGACTTGAACATCTTGCGCGTGACCGGCAGCACGTTCAGCCAGGACGAGCAAATCCAAATAGTCATCGACACTGCCATGGATAAAGCGTCGCTGCTTTGGACTTGGTGCCGTCGTGAAACCACCCTTCTGATACAGCACCGGCAGCAATGTGAGGTGAATTCCTGCGGCCTCGGCTGCAGCCATCAAGCGGCGGCTCATCTCTGCTGGGTCACTATAGGGCACACCATGTTCATCGTGGTGGAGATAGTGGAATTCCGCAACTGCCGTATAGCCATGCCGAACCATCTCAGCGTATGCCATGGTCGCTACTGCCTGCATCTGCTCAGGTCTAAGCTGCAAGGCGCAGCGGTACATAGCGTCGCGCCATGCCCAGAAATCATCTCCTGACGCGTTGTTCGGGCGGTGTTCGGCAAGTCCGGCCATTAGATATTGGAATGCGTGGGAATGAGCATTTTGAAAGCCTGGAATGACGTATCCTGGCACGTCCTCCCAGGAGCTGGCAGCAGGAGCTGCAGCGGCACTCACGTCGATAATTAATCCTTGTCCGTCGAGTACGACATAGGCCGGACTCATCCAACCGCTGCGCTGGAGAAGGGCGTCACAGCGCAGATGGCGAGTCTGCGGCGCTCCTGCACTCATGAAATCGCCGTCAGACGCTTTAACGCGTCAATCAGACTGTCAAACATCGCCGTCAAGGCTGAGCGTACCGCATCCTCTTTATTCGGAGTCCTGCTCACACTGGCTTCATCCATGTAGATGTCTTGTGCCATCTCCAGCTGCAGAGCATGGACGCCCGCCGCAGGCTGGCCAAAACGGCGGGTGAGGTAGCCCCCCATAAAAGGCTCGTTATCGGCGACATCATAGGTGCCGGTAGCGCGTAAAGCGGTAAGAGCCGCCAAGCTCAGCTCAGGAGCCGCGGTCTTGCCCTTTTGGTTGCCGAGGATCATGTCGGCAAAAGGTTGCGCGCGGATGCTTGGTACCGATCGCTTGATAGAGTGAGCATCGAAAAAAAGAACGTGAGGCGACGTCTTGCGCATCTCGCCGATCAATTTGCCGATCTGTCCGTGGTAAGGCGCGTAATAGATATCCAAGCGACGCTTGGTCTCTTCTTTATCAGGAGGTCCCACCGCATAAATTGGGGTGCCGGCAAACGTCTGTAACGGAATCAAGGCAGTTTCCTGCCTTTGGTCATTATAGAGAGCGCGCCCTGCAGGATCTCGGTTTAGGTCGATGACATAGCGGCTGTAGTGGGCGTGAACCAAAGTGATGCCCATTTTTGGCGCGAACTTGTAGAGCTCGTGCACAAACCAGTCTGTGTCGGCTAGGCCTTCAACCACTTCCGGACACATATCCTTGGCAATGTCCGGCGGTATGTCAACGCCGCTATGCGGGCAGCTGATGATGATTGGAAGCCGGTTGATCTGCGGCCGCAAAATGTGCAATGGAGACGTCATGCTCCCAAATATAGCAAAGCCGCCAAGTGGCGGCTAGGTTTCCCTACGCTTGATTATTGGTCGGCCATATAGTTGCGAACATAGGTAAAGTAGGCGTCGAAGTCCTTGGTCTCACCAACGCCGACATCGGGGTACATCACGTCGTGGACATCGGTCAGATTATGGTTGAGTTCGAGGCCGTGGCCGACTTCATGGAAAAACAGTTTCTGCAGCTCATAGTGGGTTTTGGTCGTCATATAGTCATAGTCGAATTCAACGCGCATCGAGTAGCGAATGGTCTCTTTCGCGCTTTGACCGGGAATCACGGTCACAGGATTTTCGACGTTGGTTTCTGACAGCCATTGGCCGAGCCCGACTTTTCCGGTACCGAGGCCCTCAGCATTCGAAGTCACTAGACCCTTCGTGATGATAATGCTGGAATTAGCGTCGGCGGGACTACTTTCAAAGGTGAGCACGGTCGAGCCAGCGAAGCCATTGTAGTCCTTGATCAGAGTTTGAAAGCCAGTAACAAACTCGGGGGTTGAACCGGCCGCGATAGCTAAGCGGTACTGTTTTAATTTGCTGACCTTATAAGAATTGCCGCAACCGGTAGTGCCAAGGGCGGATAAGATAAAGAGGCAAAACAGACGGCAAAGCCTTGACTGAGCTAGGTCGAGCATGGCGGGTCACCTTAAGCAGCGGGGAGTGGGCAGGAAAGAGAGCAGCGGGGAGGGGCAGCGTGCCGCCAGCCGGTGTGGGCTGGTGACAAATGAGAATGTATCATCCATGACAACACGAGTCAATATAGTTCTATAAAAAATATAAAAATAATATCAGTAGGCGTTTCTATTTATAAAGCCCCTTAGAATCGTTAGGAAAATAATCCTCGCGTCGAGCCATAAGCTCCAGTTTTGAATGTAGTAAAGGTCGTATTCGATGCGCTTTTCGATGCTGGTGTTACCGCGCCAGCCATTGGCCTGAGCCCACCCGGTGATCCCGGCCTTGATCTTGTGTCGCAGGTAATATCCCGGCACATCTCTTCGAAATTGCTCGACAAATACCGGCCTTTCGGGTCTAGGTCCGACCAGGCTCATCGAGCCCCCAAGCACGTTGAACAACTGCGGAAGCTCATCGAGGCTGGTTCGCCGCAGCCATTTACCGATCGGCGTTGTCCGATCGTCACCCGCTTTGGCCCAGACCGCACCGCTTTTGGCCTCTGCGTCGCTCCGCATCGATCTAAACTTCAGGATTGCGAAGGTCTTACCATCAAGTCCCATACGTTCTTGCCGGTAGAACACCGGCCCGCGCGAAGTCGCCGCCACCAATGCGGCAATCAAGAGCATGAGCGGACCAAAGAGGAGCAGAGCACAGCAGGACCCGAGAATATCGACGACCCGCTTGATCATGCTACCGATGCCGGCCAGCGGGCTCTCATTGATTGAGACCACTGGCGTTCCAGCGACGATATCGACTCCTGCGGCGAAGCGTGTAAAGCGGAACAAATCAGGAATCAACCGCACATCAGTGACCTGATCGGCAATGCGTTCCAAGTGCCGGTCAACGAAGTCATAAGCTTGATGCGGCAGAGCAAAGACCACGCTCTCTGTGGGATTGGCGGAAAAAAAATCTGGCCAGTTGCTTGGCACGTCGAGTCGATGCAATCCACTTTGTCGGCACAGGGCCTCGCTCGCGGCTATTTGCTCCGGTCCCCCAGCGAGGATGACGCCATAGATCTCGCTTCTGGTCAGGTCACCGTCTTTAGCCATTTTAATAGCATGCTTCAAGGTGTCTCCACCGCCGATGATCAGAGTGCGGCGCGGCGCGGCGCGAAGGCGGTAAAGACGCAGCGCTTTGCGCACAGCGCTGCGTCCAGCGATGATCAGCCACGGATGGATGGCCAAAAACAGCCCCATCACGACGCGAGAGTAGCGGTACTCTTCGTAGAGGTAGGTAAAGGCAATAAAGGCAAAAGTCGCGACGACGCAGCTTTGCAAAGTATCGAGAGCTTCAACAAAAGCGGAACGATGGCGCCCTGTGCGACGGTAGAAGCCAGATGCGACAAAGGAAAGAAACCAGATGCCGGCGACGAAGGGCGCTAGCTTGTAATAGAGTAACGGGGCAGGAATGCCTTTGGTGATGGGAAAAAGCCCAGAAAAGCGCAGTTCATAAGCGATGATCCAACCGATCGTCACCATGACCACGTCCGATGAAGCGCGGATGACCATCAACGCGTCTTGATTGCGGCGATTCACAGAGTCGGCTCCTTCAAGAGGGAGCTTATTTCCGCTTCCATCTTAGTAAGAAATGCGGCTCGGCCATACCCTTTAGCCTGGGCGACCAGGTTTTCTACAGCAAAATCAGCTGGTTTGAAGATACTCAAGGTCTCGGCCAGGGACTGCGCGGTGCCCGCCAGAAAAAATAGTCCAGTTTCACCAGGCTTGATAAAATCGAGGGCACCCCCGGCGCCCAAGGCAATCACTGGAGTGCCGCATGCCATGGCTTCGATGGCGATCATACCGAAGTCCTCGACCCCAGGAAACAGCAGGGCATCGGCTTGCGCCAAAAGCTGAACGAAGCGATGATTATCCGGATTAATGATAAACTCAACGTCGGCCCGCAAGCGTTCCGCCTGAGCCCGCAGCGTCCGCTCCATCGGTCCAGCGCCGGCAATCACCAAACGCCGCCTAAGCTGAGCGCATGCGGCAATAGCCAGGTCAAAGCGCTTGTAGGATACCAGAGCTCCAGCACCGAGCAGGTAGCCGCCGCGTCCTTGCGCAGCAGAGTAGGGCTTGAAACGATCTAGTTCGATCGGGGGGTGAATAATCTTCGCCTCTCTCCCGTACAAATGCTTGACTCTGGAAGCGACGAAACTGGAATTCGCCACGAATCGGTCGACGCGCTGCGCGCTGCTGATGTCCCAGCGCCGTAGTCGCGGGGTCATGGCACGAATGGCGGCACCGGCGCCGGGTATGTGCCTGACACCCGCGATATATTCCTCCTGTTGATCCCAGATGTAGCGCATGGGGGAATGGATATAGCAAAGGTGCCGGGCGTTGGGACCCTTGATGGCACCTTTCGCCACGCAGGAGGACGTGCTGATGATGAGGTCGTAGTCCTGCAGCGCCAACGCTTCGATCGCCGACGGTAGTAGCGGTAGCAGCAACTTGCGCCCACGTTTAAACAGATTGGTGCGCTGCAAGCAATGCACCTCGCGACGACTAATAGACTCTGGCATGGCAAGCCGGTCATAGAACAAGGTGTAGATAGGCGCCTCAGGGTAGAGGTCTATGAGGGCCTCCAGAACCTTTTCGCCGCCGCGGTAGGTGGTCAGCCAGTCATGAACAAAGGCGACGCGCACGGGCGGATTTCCTACCAAAAAGGAGGTTGTTCGGCTGCGCCCCCAACGGCGCTTTAGGTCCCTTCCATTGATACCACAAATCTTAGAAAGCTGGGTGGCTTAACGCTCCTTAAGCAGCGCCGGAGGCGACTTGTCTATCGGCAGGATTTGCACCTTAATCTAAGCCTTTGGTAAGATAGTGAGATCAGGCTTCAGCGCTATCCTAGCTACCGCGACGTCTTTAGGTCTCACGGCCCCACCGAAGGCAACCCTCTTCCTCTTCGTCTCCAGCTATGCATCTGTACCGGCAGCAGCCGTTGCCAGTATCCCTGTGTTCTCGACGTTCGGACCGACACCGGAGGACTCCCCATTCATGCGTGCAACTGATCCCCGTTCCTTAGGTGATACGAGGGCCATGGCCCAGTCCATGCTCCTCGACGAGACGCCTAAGGGCTCGAGTGAACACTGGCGTTCGTGTTTCCCCGAGATAGTTGGGCGCAGCCCGCCGATGGAAAAAGTCCTGGAAACAGTTTGGAAAGTCGCGCGTTCAGATGGCGCGGTGCTTATCCTAGGGGAAAGCGGTACGGGCAAGGACCTGATTGCGGCAGCCATTCACCGCCTTTCCCCGCGTTCAGGAGGGCACTATGTTCCTCTCAACTGTAGCGCCATTCCCGATAATCTCCTGGAGAGCCAACTCTTTGGCCATGTCAAAGGCGCCTTTACGGGGGCCGATGGTAAGGCCATTGGCAAGTTTGAGTATGCTCAGGGTGGCTCGATCTTCCTTGACGAGATCGGCGACATGCCTGCGAATCTTCAGGCCAAGCTGCTGCGCGTCCTGCAAGATAAAAAATTTACACCACTTGGCAGCAACGTTCTTATGGACGCCGATGTGCGGATAGTTGCCGCCACCAATATGGATCTAGGTCAGGCGATCCGTGAACAAACCTTTCGCCAGGATTTGTACTACCGCCTCAATGTCCTGCCGATCCACCTGCCGCCCCTGCGCGAACGGACGGGCGATATCCCCAACTTGCTGGAACACTTTATGGAGCAAGCCAACCGCATTCACAATAGCCAAACTCCTTGCTATTTGAGCGACGCGCTCGTCGCTCGTCTTTCCGCCTATGACTGGCCCGGCAACATCCGTCAGTTACAAAATTTAATCTCCAGACTCGTCGTGATGCGGGGCGCGGGAGTGATAGAGATTGAAGATTTACCTGCCGAGATGTTTGCAAGACCAGAAGAACTGCGCCTCACCAACCCACCAGTGGCCTCGTCACAGCCGCTCATGCGGCCGACCACGGCGATGCCCTTGCCTATGGTGCAGCATGCGGCTGGAGTGCGAGTACCCCAGGATTTTACCTCTTTACCGGAACAAGGATTGGATTTAACCCAATATATCGAGGCCCTGGAGAATGACCTGATTCGCCAGGCCTTAGAACGAACTGGCAACAACCGCAACCAGGCCGCCAAATTGCTTGGTCTCAACCGGACAACTTTGGTCGAGCGAATCAAGAAGCGGCATTTGACCACACTCAATGCACCGTCGAAGGAACTTTAACAAAGCCCAGCCAGCTTTAAGTCGAATTAGGTACGTGCTGATTGAACTGGCTGTACCGGCAATGAGTCGCGCCAAGCGACAGCCACTTCCAATTCAGCTCCGACCTCAAGCAGCAAGTCTTCCCGGTACGGAGGTCCAGCCAGCTGGATACCGATCGGAAGTCCTGATGCCGCAACGTGCATCGGCAACGAGATAGCAGGCTGACCCGTCACATTACACCAGCCTGAATATGGCACCATTTCCGTGCACCGCCAGAGCAGAGTCTTGGCATCGGTCTCGCCCGTCTCGTGCAGCCAACCGATGCGAGGGGGCTCCATCGCCATGGTCGGCGTTAGCAACAAATCATAGTCCTTGCCCCATTCGCGGACGATTTGCCTTGAGAATACCTGCAGGCGCAGCACGGCTTTGATGTAGTCATGGCTGCTTAGTTCTAGCGACATCTGTCGTAAGCTGGCGCTTAGCGGTTCGACCAGTGACCAGTCGCTGACATCCTGATAAGCAGCGGAGGTGCACCAGATCGCGACAAAGTCCTCAGCCAACTGGTCGCTTCCGGCGCCAGGCCAGACCGGCGTGACAGCACTAACCTCGTGGCCAAGGCTAGCCAGGATCGTGGCTGTTTTAGTGACCGCATCAACACAACTTTGTGCGACGTTGACCTTGTATGGCCCCGCACACGTAAAGCCTATACGCAGCCGTTTACCTTTACCGCTAGCGCCGCGAAGCGCACTACGCAAATACGGTTCGCTGGGTTCCTGCACGCTATTCCAGCCGGTCGGATCATACTTTGCAAGGGCATCCAGATAAGCCGCGGTGTCAGCGACCGTCATCGACTGACAGCCGTCGGTGGTAAAGCCGTGCATGACTTCGCTGACGAGAGGGCCTTTGGGTATCCGACCGCGGCTCGGCTTCAGACCAACCAAACCGCAACACGACGCTGGGATACGCAGAGAGCCGCCGCCGTCGCTACCGTGCGCGATGGGCGCCATACCGGACGCCACTGCCGCACTAGCGCCGCCGCTGGAGCCTCCCGGCGTGTGGTCGGTATTCCACGGATTGCGAGTGGCACCGTAAAGGATGTTCTCAGTGACTGGGAGAGAACCGAATTCGGGCGTGTTGGTACGCCCCATAAACAAAAAGCCGGCTTCGCGCAGTAAGCGAACAGGAGTCGTATCATAGCGGCCAATCTTCGCTTTAGCCGCCACAGTCCCGTGCGTGGTGCGTTCGCCCTTGACCTCGGTAAGATCCTTGATAGGCAGAGGCACGCCGTGAAATGGCGCCAACACATCTCCGCGCATCACTGCGTTCTCCGCAGCCCTAGCCTCATTTAACAGCTCGGCGTCGCGTCGCCAGATGATGGCATTGATGATTGGGTTGACGCGGTCCACGACAGCTAAGTAATGCTTGACGACCTCGACCGGACTCACCTGCTTGGTCTTGATCGCGGCGGCTAGCTGTAGCGCTGATAGATTGGCGGTTAACATCGCCTAAATCTTCAGAACCTCTTGTTCTTTTTTGCTTAGGCGGTCGTCTAGGGCCTTGATCGAAGAATCGGTCTGCTTTTGGATGTCGGCCTCAAAGCGCTTGGCATCGTCGTCGCTGATCACCTTATCTTTAGCTTGCTTTTTGACCGCATCGTTGGCCTCGCGGCGGATATTACGGATCGCAACCTTGGCTTCCTCAGCCATTTTCTTCAGGTTCTTGACGATGTCTTTGCGCCGCTCCTCAGTCAACGCAGGAATGGGGATGCGCACGACATTCCCATCATTGGTTGGTTGGATGCCGATGTCAGCCCGCATGATGGCCTTTTCGATGTCCTGGATCGACTTTTTTTCGTAAGGAGCCACGGTGATGGTTCGAGCATCCGGAGTCGTTAGAGTCGCCACTTGGTTCAGTGGAGTCGGCGTGCCGTAGTGGTCGACTTTAATGCCGTCGAGAAGCGAGATCGAGGCACGACCGGTGCGCACCTTAAGGAGATCGGTTTCAAACGCCTTAATGCGCTTTTCCATGTTTTGCTTGCAGCTATCTACTGGCTTGAC
This sequence comes from uncultured Pseudomonadota bacterium, assembly GCA_903928445.1. Taxonomy (GTDB): domain Bacteria; phylum Bdellovibrionota_B; class Oligoflexia; order Oligoflexales; family CAIYRB01; genus CAIYRB01. Next base: position 44,463 of record CAIYRB010000084.1, read on the forward strand.
GCTCATCGCTGTTGCCTCCAAATGCACCGCTATCTGGGTTCGTTACGTAACCATCGTTCCAACTTGGGGATTGAGCACGGCCGTACGCACCGAGCCGGGCGCCCCTAATTTAAATACCATGATCGGCAGGTTGGCTTCCATACACATGGTAATCGCCGTGGCATCCATGACATCCAACTTCTTTGAGATGACGTCAAGGTATGACAGGTTAGCGAACTTTTTCGCAGCGGGGTTCTTCATCGGGTCTGAATCATAGATCCCATCTACCTTGGTCGCCTTCAAGATAATGTCGGCACCTACCTCGCGAGCCCTGAGGCTGGCGGCGGTGTCTGTCGTGAATAATGGATTGCCGGTCCCCCCAGCAAAGATCACGACCCGACCTGAGTCCAGGTGTTTGATGGCCTTGCGCCGAATATACGGCTCCGCTACTTCGGGCATGGTGATGGCAGTCATCACTCGGGTCTGAATTTGGTATTTGTTCTCTAGCGTCGCCTGCAGGGCAAGACCATTGATGATCGTTGCCAGCATCCCCATGTAGTCAGCCGAAGCCCGCTCGATGCCCCATTTGGCAGCCGCTGAGCCGCGGAAGATGTTACCACCTCCGATCACTACGGAGACCTTACAGCCGAGCTTGCGGGTGTCGGCAATCTCGCCCGCAATCATCTCCAGGGCGTCGCCGTCGATACCGTATCCTTGCTGGCCGCCGAGCATTTCTCCGGATAGCTTCAGCATGATGTGGCGGTGCGAGAAATCGGTCATGAGGCGGCTCCATCCTTAGGCCTGGTAGAAAAAACCCCAATCCTCGTCGTCGGATTGGGGTTTCATTAGGACTGATTTATTTGCCTATATTGGCCGCCGCAGCGACCTCGGCGGCAAAGTCTTCTTTCTTTTTCTCGATGCCTTCACCCAATTGAAAACGACCAAAGGCGGAGATTTTCAGCCCCTTCTTGACGTTATCAACATGCTTGGCCACCGTGATCTTGTCGTCTTTGATGAACGGCTGTTCCAGCAGGCAGACTTCCTTGAAGAACTTCTTCATCTGACCAACCAAGATCTTCTCGACCAAGTCGGCCGGCTTACCTTCGTCTTCGAGCTTCTTGCGGGCGATCTCTTTTTCCTGCCCGAGCTCTTCCGCATTCACTTCGGTTTCGACCAAGAAACGTGGCGACGCCGCGGCGACGTGCATGGCGACTTCTTTACCTACTTCCAACACTTCGGGACCCTTGGCGCCTTCGAGCACAACCAGCGTGCCGATCTTGCCACCCATGTGCGAGTAGCCAACAACCACGCCGTTGTTCGCATGAGCCACGTGAACTCGACGCACCTGCATGTTCTCGCCGATCTTGGCGATCAACTGCGTCAGATGCTCCTTGACGGTGTGCCCACCGATCTTGAGGTCCAGTAGCTCTTCTTGGTGCTTGGCCTTGTGCTTCAGCGCCAATTGCGCAATGTCGTGAGCCAACGTTTTGAACTCTTCGTTTTTACTAACGAAATCAGTTTCGCAGTTAAGCTCAACGAGAACGCCAGAGGCATGATCAGGACTGACAAACACCTCAACGAGGCCTTCAGACGCGACGCGGCCTTCCTTCTTTTGCGCGCGGGCCATGCCGTGCTCGCGCAGCCAGACGATAGCTTTATCCAGATCGCCATCGGTTTCCGTGAGCGCCTTTTTGCACTCCATCATGCCGACGCCGGTTTTCTCTCTCAGCTCTTTGACCATCCCTGCGGTGATCGCCATATCCAAACCCTCCGGCTATAAAAATCTTAGTGAACGGATCCGTCGCCCGACTCATCACGGTCAAATTTGCGGGCCTTCTCGACGGCGACCGTGTGTCCTTGATCGTCATGGAATTTGCCGGCCTCGACTGAACCGAACTTCTCGTCTGGCTCAGACTTGTCGCGCGAACGCTGCTTGCCAGCGATGCAGGCTTCGGCCGCGGTACGAATGAACAATTGAATCGACTTCAAGCTGTCGTCGTTGCCGGGAATCAGGAAATCGATGCCATCCGGATTAGCGTTGGTATCGGCAATGGCGACGACTGGAATGCCAAGGCGCTTAGCCTCTGTCAGTGCGATGACTTCTTTGTGCGCATCGACCACGAACAAAGCCCTGGGTAGGCCTGGCATGTCTTTAATGCCGCCTAAGTTGCGCATCAGCTTCTCGCGCTCGCGGTGCAGACCAAGGATTTCTTTCTTGACCAGCTTCTCAAAGGTACCATCTGCTTCCATCTTTTCGATGCGCTTCAGGTGGTGAATCGATTGACGCAGGGTGGTCAAGTTGGTCAACGTGCCACCGAGCCAGCGGTGATTGATGTAGAATTGCCCAGAGCGCGCGGCCTCTTCGGCGACAAGGTCCCGAGCCATGCGCTTAGTGCCAACAAACAGAACATGGCCGCCCTTTTGCGTGGTCTTCTCGAGGAAGTCACAGGCGCTTTTGAAAAGCCGCACGGTCTTCTGTAGGTCGATGATGTGAACGCCATTGCGCTCGCCAAAGATGTAAGGCTTCATCTTTGGATTCCAGCGACGGGCCTGGTGGCCGTAGTGGGCGCCTGCTTCCAGCAGGTCTTTCATGTTGATCGTCACGGACATAGCTTCTTGCTCCTTCGAGGGTTGATCCTCGGTCAGCCAAAGTGTTGTGGCACACCCTCGATTTCGGCTGACCCGCGTATTTTAAAGCTCACCGCAGATGGGTCCGCGGAAGCCTCAGTAACCTACTCGTCTAGTTCGGCAACTTCAACCCTTTAAGCGCTGCAAATGGCGAGGCATCAGCGCTACCCTGGCCGTAGACCTGGCCGCTAGCAGTTGGCTCCAGACATGCTGTACAGGCATTGGTACCGGTATCCTCGGGGACCAGGCGGCTGGGCATCGCCGTCTGCACGGTATCGTTGATCAAGGTTTCCAAGTCGAGCTCATCGCCGTCCAGGTAGTAGGCGTCGAGATCGGCAAGACTCAGATTGGTCTCCTTAGCCGCACTGTTGAAGGCAGCAGGAAAAAAGCGCACGCTTAGCGGAATGGAAAGCGGCCATGCAATAGGTCGATCGCAACGGCTGCAGTGAACCACCGGCGCATAACACACTGTCCCTGTGACCTGTACACTTCCCGCCTCTTCCAGCAAGAGGTCGAACTCGGCCTTCAGCTGCGGCCGTTCCGAGGCCTTGCCGTGGGCATCGCTTAGATGCTCTGGGAAATCAGAATAAAGACTGGCCAACCAAGGCTCATGGCCGTCAATCCGCACATGCAGGCGTGGAGTCATATCTCTTAACTGAACCCGCATAAAATATGCCTTTAAATTAGCGCCTTATGATGATCCAAGGGGGCCGTTGCTGCGCCTCTTATTAAACTCTTAAGGCCCCACATGCAAGGAGATTTTGCCGATCCTGATCGCCTCGGCAAGTTTGCTGGCGCCTCGACTGGCTGGCGTTTGGGCTCTTTAGCAACTAATGGGTATTTTTGCTGGCTTCGTCCATCCGGCCAAAAGATTTCAGGCAAGATTCTAATATTCCTCATTATTTGACCGATACGCCGAGTAGCGCTGGGGCGCATGAGACCACCGGCAACTGGCTGTCGTATGGAATAAAAAGAGTCGAGACTTGAGCGAGCTTTGGAACATCTTTAAGGACGGGCGCCAAATCGGACCGCTGACAGCGGGCGATATACGCCGTGGTCTACGCGAAGGCGAATTCGATCCCTTTGATCTCGTCGCACGCGAGGGTTCAAACTTACGTCGTGAGCTGGTTGAAGTTGACGAGCTGTTCTTCACTAGCCAAGTAATCTACGGTAATGATGTGGCCTCGTCGACTGCCCAGATGCAGGACGACACGCAGGAGTTGTCAAAAAGCAAGGCACCGGTTTTCGGTTTTCAGCCGTCGAAGATCGGCGTGACACCAAAGTCTGCTGACCACCTCAAAACGCAGGAGCCTCGCGCCGCCTCCCCGATGCTGGGCCAAGGCCACCTGGCCTTGGCCGACCAGGGAGCCACCGCGCCATCCCTAGCGAGCTCCCCCCGCCCCATACCGGTGCGAAGGCAGCGCAATCCAAAGCACTTTCTCTTGATGAATAGCGTCGGCAGAGTGCTCGGTCCCATGAGCGCGACTGAGGTCCAGTCACTGTACTTTCGCGGAGTGCTTGCCAATGATGTCGTTGTCATGCGGCCTGGCTCGGAGGCGAAGATAAAACTGAGCCGGTTCATATCGGTATTATCAGGCAATCGCAGCTCTAAGGCCCAGATGCAAGGAGCGCATCCAGTCTCTGGGATCCAGGGACTCCTCGGACCGAATCGACAGCGGATGATTTTCAGCACCAGCCCCTTTGGCTTGCAGCCAATGGTTGCGATGGCACTGATCGCCGCGTTCACGCTGTTTCTCGCCTCCGGCCTACTGCTGATTGAGCACAAAACTGGCAAGCTTTCAGCTCTTGCCGATAAAATGACCCATCGCTCAACGACCGCTACTCCTGTCGGTAAGACCGGCAACCAAAATACACGCCGTAAGCCCCCTACAAAGACCGCTTCGCAGCCGCTGCCAGAGGCCAACCAAGGCATGCCTGCGCCACCACCAACCAATCCATCCGCCGCCCCCCCGGGTTCGGCTGCCGAGACACAAGCGGCAGTACAGGCAGCGTTTATTGCGGCAGATGGGCCCGCCGCCGTGACGCCTGAACCAGTAGTCCCAGCGGCCGAGGCCAAGCCCAGGACAAAAACACATAAGAACAAGCTCCATGTGCGGCAGCGACCCGCAGCAAAATCGCGCGTGCATGCGCGGTGGCAGGATGCAAAGCCTAAGTCTGATGCTTTGCCCAGGGGCAACTAATCGACGACATGGAAAGCTGTCTCTCGGGACTTGCCTTTCTCGAACAGAGCCGCTATGAACGGGACTCGATTTTTCGTTTCCGACTATTTGGAGTTAGGGCGATGGCTGTTCCAAAGTTTCGCATCTCGGCATCTAAGCGCGACATGCGCCGTTCGCACCACGCGCTTGTAGCGCGTAGCATGGCTTACTGCTCCTCTTGCGGCGAGGCCAAGCTCTCGCACACAGTTTGCAAGAACTGCGGTAGCTACAATGGCAAGGTTGTGATGCAGCCTAAGTCCAAGGGTGATTTCGGCGGCGAGGACTTCAACGTCGAGGGCTAAGAGTTATGGCCTCAGCGTTTAAGCTCCTAGCAATGTTTCCCGGGCAAGGCTCGCAATATGTCGGCATGGCCCGGGCTTTGCTGTCAGAATTTCCGTCTTCACGCTCCCTTTTCGAAGAAGCAGAAGATGCGGCCAAGTTAAATATTCGCAAGCTTTGCCTCGATGGCCCCGAGGACGAGCTTAAGCTCACCGCCAATACCCAGCCCTGTATCCTTACAGTTAGCGTGGCGATGTGGCGAGTCCTCGTCAATGAAACCGGCCTCGTCCCGACGATGTTCGCAGGCCACAGTCTTGGCGAGTATTCAGCGGTGGTTGCGGCCGGGGTATTGCCGTTTAGTCGTGCGGTCGCCTTGGTGCGGCGACGCGGCGAGGCGATGCAGGAAGCCGTACCGGCGGGTTTAGGCGCCATGGCCGCAGTATTGAACATGGCGGCCGAAGACCTAGAGGCACGCTGCCGTGATCTTTCCCGCAAGGACTCTGTGGTCGAGGTTGCAAACTACAACTCGCCGCAACAGTTGGTCGTCGCTGGCCATCAGACCGCGGTCGATCGCCTATGCAAGGTCCTCGAGGCGGAGAGGATTCGCTTTGTATCGCTGCCGGTGAGCGCACCGTTTCACTCCTCGCTCATGGGGCCGGCGCGGGACGTCATGGCGCCGTTGCTGGAAGATTCTTGCTTCACGAAGACCAAAGCGAAAATCATACCGAACCTGACCGCCAACGTGGTCGATGAGTATGGTCCGCAATTTTTGATCGAGCAGATCAATAGCCCAGTGCGCTGGACCCAGACGATGTCGGCCGCTAGTGAGCATGGTTGCGAGCTCTATCTTGAAGTGGGCCCAGGCAAAGTTTTGGCTGGATTGGCGCGCCGGTGCTTGGCGAAAGAGGCAAAAATCCTCGGAACCGACGACCTTAAGCTGGGTATCAAAGGTATCCAGGACCTGATGTAGGCGAGGCCGCCTTACCCGGTGAGTTCTAGTCGGGATCGCCTCATTTTGCCAGGTGTTCGCTTTTTCTGACGGCACAACCCTCCGTACTCTAAGGGTAATCACGAAAGTGCTCAGACTTCTGGCCGCAATAGCCGAACCATGTTTTAAGGTCGGAATTGCCATGATTGAAGGCTCAGGACCGGGGAGGATTGCACATGGGTTTGTTTTCATTGAAGAGGGAAAAGAAGGGTGATCGCGAGATCCTTCGCCTTGAAGGTGCGATCACCGGCGATGCTGGCTTGGAGTTCATCAAGCTGTATGACGGAATCAGCCCTAAATGCACGTTCAACTTTCGCAACGTGATCAGCATCAACAGCCAGGGTTTGCAGGTCTGGACGATGTTTTTGCGCGATTTCGTCAACGACCACGAGGTGCAACTTGAAGAGTGTCCTCCCGTCATCGTCAGCCAAATGAATATGCTGCCTAGCTTTGTACAACAGGCAAAAGTAACGTCGATCTACGTCCCTTATTTTTGCGAGGCATGCAATAAGGTCAACTCGCTTATTATGGAAGCTCGCCAGTTCCCCAAAGGCGACCAAGAAATGAAGCCACCAGCCTGCCCGACCTGCAAGGGCGAGCAGGAGCTTGACGACTTCGACTACTTCTACTTTCTTAGCTACCTTAATGACCGGTAGCCGCTCGACCCGTCAGGGACCCGTCCAAGGTCTCAATGCGACTTATCTGCATCATCCGCGCTTGGGATTGGTTTTGCTTCCACGGGTGGTTCAGGCGGAGCACCCTTGAGGTTCTTCTTGATGAGTTCAAGGGCCCATTCGTCCTTGAACTGATTACGTCCGTAAATGACGCCAACGCGCAGATCGGTGAGCCAAGTATTTGCCAGACGCTTGACGTCAGCCGGTGTCACCTTATCCAACTGTCTCGGCAACTCATAGTATTGATTCGGGTCACCGTAGAAGAACCAAGCATTGGATAGAGCCGCCGCCAACGACGAGTGCGTCTCCTGACTGAGGTAATAGTTTGTGGCGAACCCGTGTTTGTACTCCACGAGCTCTTCGTCGCTATAGTTTTTGGCACGAAAACTCTGCAGCACGTCATTGATTGCGGCCAAGGTCTCTTGCGGCTTGGACGTCGACGCGCTGATGACACCAATGCCCAGAGAATATTCAATGACGTAAGAGTGTACGGCGTAGGACAGCGACCGCTTCGTGCGAATCTCCTCGCCCAGCTCCTCGCTTAGCATCTCGTAGACTAAACGCATGGCAATGCTGTCCTTATCGTGGACAGACGGTGCGTTAAGCTTGATGCGTATGTAGGCCGTAGGTAAATTACGACTATCGAACTGAAAGGCGCGCGTATCGTCAAAAGTCGGCGCCACGGCAACCACGTTTGTCCGTTTAGCTGCCTTGATACCACCAAAGGCCTTATTTAAATCGGCGATGACCTTGGCCGCGGGTATCGAGGTCACCACGACGATGCTCATGCCATCTGCATTGATAGCCGTCTTATGGTATGCCAGCAGATCGTTGCGATCCAGGTGCTGCAGCTCCTTGATAGCCTCATCGTGATTGAGACGATAAGGATGCCCGACGGGATAAAAAATCTGGTTGATGATTTCGTTTACATAAGTACCAGGATCGCTCGGGATGTCTATAAGCGTCGCGACCAATCGGTCTTTAGTTAGACGGGTGTCTTCCGCAGTGATCGCCGGCTTGGTGACGATCGCAGCAAATAGGGGTAGAGCCTTATTCCAGTAGTCGTTAAGCGTGCCAAGGGCACATATAGAGTACTCGATCCCGCCGGAACAGCCGATTTCTAGACCATACTTTTCGCTCGTGGTATTCACCGCGGCTTTGGGGTAGCCGGTGGCGGCCATAGGCATCACCGACCACAGCCATTCATTGAGAGCTTTGCGTCCTGGCGGCAAATCCTTTAGACCGGTGCCAAAGGTAATATTTACCTGCAGGATATCTGAATTGGGGATCTCTCGAACGATGACCGGAATGCCATTTTTCAACCGATGAACGGAAGTCAGCTGCCTTTGGAGCTGTATGGTCGCGTCGCTAACCAACTCAACTTTAGGGCTAGGTGCTTGTTGACCAAAGGCGACAGCCGGCAGGGCTAAGCCCACCAGGATCGCTAGCTTGACCGCATGACGTAACACCATCATCAAGGCTCCTTAGGCTGTGGGTTTAACCTGGATTTGGGATGCTAACAGGCGTAGGGGACTCCGGCTGGCCACTGCTTTCGTCTTTGCTTTGATAGTCTTTCAGGAATTTACTAACGAGCGCCGCAGAGGTGTCGTGAAGCCCGACCTTGGCGGCATCTTCTGGCGATAGCAGGATACCATCGAGGTGCGGCTTTCCGACCAGCCATTTCGTCGCAGCAGCCTGAACATCGCTAAGGGTCACCTTAGCGATCATCGGAAGGTAGCCCTCCCTGTAGTCAAGACCCGTAACAGCCCACCAGAAAGCCATCTCCTTGATAAACTCTGTTGGCTGGTTTAGCTCGTGCTTTTGGGCAATCAGCATTTTTCGTTGGACATCCTCGAGCTGGGTCGCCGTGAAATACCCAGGCCTGGCCCACTTCGGGATCTCGTCAAGTAACAGCTTTTGCACCTGCAGGGCTTGTTTTGGTTCGGTCGTCGCTGAAACCTCGATTTCACCAGCCTGAGATTGTGTGTAATAACCGAGCGAAGCTTCATAGGTTAGACCAGAATCGATAAACTTCTTATAAAACGTTCCTGATCGGTGTTGCAAAAGGTGGACTAGGACATCTAAAGCGTAGGTGTCTTTGGGCTGAGTGCGGGCTTTTGGGCCATAAAAGACACTTTCCACATGCGCGTTTTGCACGTTTGGCCGCGTCATGATGAAGCTGGTTGTTGCCGGAAAGGTCGGGAAAGGTTTGGGTTTTAAGGCCGTCCATGCGGGTGGGTTTTTCCAGGCGGTGAAGTATTGTTTGACGATCCGCTTTAGCTGATCCGGGGTGAAGTCGCCGGCCACCAGGAGGGCGCAATTGGATGGGACAAAGACCTGATCACGAATCGTCAGGAGTTGATCGCGAGTTGCCTTCTCAATGATGGGACGAAGGCCAAGTGGATCGCGCTGATGCTGCTGATCGCCGTAGATCATGCTGCGTTGGAGGTTTGCGTAGTCAAACGAAGGTTGTGCTGCGTTACGCTCGTATTCGTTGAGGACCACGCGACGCTCGCGTTCAAGTTCCTTCTGCTCTAACAGCGGCGTTGAGATCGCGTCAGCCATGAACTGTAAGCCATCTTGTAGAAATGCCGATGGCAAAGTGAAGAAATAGCGCACCTTCTCCGCAGCCGTATCTCCATTGTAACTAATACCAAGCTGTCGAATGCGGCGGTTGAATGCCTCTTGATCGGGCAGCCGTGCGTTGCCTTTAAAGAACATGTGCTCCCAAAGGTGAGTCAGACCATTGCTGTCTGGCGTTTCAGTCATAGCGCCGGCCTTGGCGGCGAGGACGATCGTCACCAGCGGGACTTTATGCGACTCCATCGCAATGACTGTAAGGCCGTTGTCGAGTGTCTCGGTAAAGTAGGGCTTAGGCTGCTCAACGGCGCTAGCCGGAACGCTAAACCACAAGAGCAACGGACAGATCCATCGGCGCAGCATAGGCGTCTCCGTAACATGCAAAGGAGGAATAGGTTCTTAGTCTAATGAATCCGCAACCAACTCCGCTATGTCTTTTACTTGGACCCCGGCAGCACCTTGCGCCTTGACGCCATCGGTCAGCATCGTCATGCAGAATGGGCATGCGGTTGCGACGGTTTTAGCCCCCGTAGCAATCGCTTCTTTGGCACGGTTCTCATTGATTCGGCTGCCGATCTTTTCCTCGAGCCACATGCGTCCGCCGCCGGCGCCGCAGCAGAAGCCGGTTTCTCGACTCCGAGGCATTTCCGTCAGCTTGACCTTTGGTAGAGCGGCCAGGGTTGCCCGCGGCTCTTCGTAGACCTCATTGTGACGCCCCAAGTAACAGGAGTCGTGGTACGTGACCTCGGACACCTCTGCTGGCACGACATCTGGCTTGATCTTCCCATTCTTGGTGAGTTCCGCAATCATTTCACTATGATGCACCACCTCAAGGTCGAGACCGAAGTCCGGGTACTCGTTTTTCAGGGTATTGAAACAGTGCGGGCAGCCGGTAACGACTTTTTTAACATTGTAGCGCTTGAAGGTCTCGACGTTGCCTTCGATCTGAGCTCTAGCTAAGTACTCATTGCCGAGGCGGCGGGCGGTATCGCCGTTGCAGGACTCTTCGGTGCCAAGAATGGAGAAGTTAACGCCAGCAGTCTGCATGATCTTTACCATCGAGCGCGACACCTTCTTGTAGCGCTCGTCAAACGAGCCGGCGCAGCCCACCCAGAACAAATAATCGACATCAGGCTTTTCCGCCATGGTGGTGACGTTAAGGCCTTTGGCCCAGTCGGCGCGGGTCGAGGGATCCATGGCCCACGGCGCACCATTGGTCTCCAGACTCTTAAAGGTATTGCCTAGTTCTTCTGGAAAAGCCCCCTCGGTCAGTGTCAGGTAGCGGCGCATCCCAACAATCGAGGGAATATGTTCGATGTACAGAGGACATGCCTCCATACAAGCACCGCAGGTCGTGCACGACCAAAGTTCATCTGGTGTAACAATGGCGTTTTCCGCTCCAATCAGCGTCCGGCGCTGGTCTTCGGGCAAGGAAGCATCATGTACAGCAGCTTTCAGGTGCTTCATGATCATACGTGGGTCGAGCGGTTTACCAGTGGCGGTGGCAGGACACTGTTCCGTGCAGCGACCACACTCAACGCAGGTTATGCCGTCAAGCAGCTGCTTGGTGGCAAAGTCCTGTACCTTGCCGATGCCGAAGGATTCAGCATTTTCATCAAACTCCATCGCTTTTAAACGGCCGCGTGCCTTTAGGCTGCGCAGAAACATATTGGGCCAGACCCAGATAAAGTGCTGGTGCTTCGAGTAAGGGATAAAGGTCGTGAAAGAGAAAAGAACCAAGCAATGAGCCCACCACAGCGTCTTGCTAAAGATCGTCCAGCCAACGCTGGTGTCAATGCCGAAGAGCAGACCAACGCCGCCAGCAATCGCACGGGAGAACACCAGCGGCGCCGCTGGCAAGCCGGTATCTCCTTCGATAAAGGTCTTGGCCCCCATGTACAGATGAGCTGTGAGTACTAGGGCCAGGATAAAGCCGAGCACCCAGTAAGCATCAATCTTGGAGGTTTTCTCCAACTGCGAAAGACGCCAGGGCTTGAACAACAAGCGCCGGGTGAAGGCCCAGACAATGGCTATCACGACGACAAAATTACCGAGGTCTTGCATCAGCAAAAAGGCATGGTAGAAACTGCCGGTGCCAAGCACCACCTGGTACGAAAAGGTGTCGAAGATCCCGTGGATCAGCGTCTCCCCAGTACCGACAGTGACGGCGAGAAAGCCATAGAAAATCATGTAATGCATGATCGCCGGCCAAAGGTCCTTAAGCATTTTTGGCTGCAGGATTCCGCCTTTGAGCATACCCAAAAGCCGTTCCACTGGGCGATCGGTGCGGACATCGTCAGCGCCGACACCGATTTGGATGGTCCGCCAGATCTTCGACAAGTTAAAGGCCGTAAAGCCAAAGGTTCCTAACGCAAGGACGGCAAACACGATGCTTGCAATGATCGTCACGGGCAACTCCTAGTAGCGGGCATCCTGAGCTAAAAGCGTGGTCAAACCGCACGTTAGCACGATAGCTAAGTGAGTTGCATGGGTTAATCTCGACGAAATGGCTGTAGGCAGGGGTGAGCGACGTGCCAACAGCGTCGACCCTGCTCTCAGCAAGGACGTATAAGGTCCTAAGATAATGGCCTATTCAATTAGGTAGTATTGGCCAATGGATACAGACTTCCTTTGACAAAAGAGCGAGAGCATAGCACGTTGGAGCTATGAACGGTGACAACCTTAGCGTTAAGACGATGACCCAACTTACAGGCCTCAATGAGCACACGCTCAGGGCGTGGGAACGACGTTATGGAGCGGTGCGGCCTAAGCGCGGCGACAACGGACGGCGGGTCTATTCGCGTCATGATGTAGAACGCTTGAGAACGATGACGACTTTGGTCGAACGGGGCTTCTCGATCGGTCGCATTGCCACACTCGGTGATGTCGAGCTTGCTGAGCTGCTTGCCGATAATCTTTCTTTTGATCAACCGGCTAGTAAAGTCACCTTACCCGCAGCGCTAGGCGCTGGAGGACCAAGAATTGCCGAGTTTAGCCGCCAAATCCAAGGCGCCTTGAGCCGACACGACTTAGCGTCCATCCATGCCGAGTTGCAGGCGGCACGCAACCTTCTAGGCGCGCGAAGTTTCGCCATCGAATTAATCGCGCCGTTGATGCAGCAAGTCCGCGCCCAAAGCGCCACCGGCCTGGTCAGCATCGGCCAGATGCATGGTCTTACGTCGATCGTCAAAGCACATTTGGCGTCAATCACCCTCAGCATGGTGCCTGCCTCTCAGGGCGATTATCCGCGTGGAATGGCGTTTGTGATGGCGACCATGGTGGGTAACCATCACGAGATCGGCATCATGATCGCTGGTGTCGTAGCCGCAACACATGGCGCCATGGTCTACTATTTAGGGCCAAATATTCCGGCTGCAGCATTAGCCGAAGCCGCCATCGCCTTTAAAGCCGACCAGGTGCTAATCGGTTGTACGGCATTTGCCGAAGGGGATTTGCAACCAGGAGAGCTTGATTACCTTAAAGAGCTCGATCACCTATTACCGCCTAGCTGTGCACTTTGGCTAGGAAGCACGGTTGCCCCGTTGTTTCAGTCGTCGCGGCAACGGCGATCCATCAAGCGCTTGGCAACGCTGGAGGACTTCGATCTGGCGCTTGGTCACTGAGGCCGGTTGCTTACAAGCGTTGCTGTCACCTGGGAGGGCGGGGATGGCGCAGCTGATGCAGATACCGCAAGCTTTGCCGGGCCTTGTATAGCATCGCGTGGGTCTCGTACTCAATGCGGGCTTGGTGGGCAGCAAAGGTCATGTCGCTGAGCTCTTGAACGAAGTCGGTATAGCGCTGGTCGATCAAGGCCTGACGATCGGCCGCAGCCGGGGCTAAACCACGCCGTCGGTGATCGAGTTTGATTTCAAGATAACGAGTCGGCAGCAACGCCTGCAGCCTTTTAGCGATCTGGCGCCGATTAAGAGCGTCGGCGCCGCAACGGGCGATCAGGCGTGGTAAGTGCTCACTGGCGATGTCGCGCTGCATGTCAGACCCACAATAAAGATCGTCTAGCGTATCACGCGGCGCAGGTAGGTCTCCAGTAGAGTTCGATTTTCCTCATCATAACTGGAGGATTGCACCTCATCAAGGATGTCCTCGCGGTAGCGCCGGTCGACCTGGTATTCGCGCTTGATCTCAACATCACCACCTACTACCGACTGGCCGTAGTAATTGTCACCCGTAACGCGGCGCCGGCGACCCCGGCTGCGCCTTTTTTGCTGGGACTGTTGCGCGGCGCTGTCGGCTTGCCGAAGCAGGCGCCCGGCGAGGTCGGCGGCAGACTCAGCTGTGACATAGTCCTCGCTGTTACCCGACTCGACCGCCGCCTCCATGGCTTTGGCCGCTGCTTGGATCCGCGCCGCAGCGTTTTGCGACAGACCGCGCATCTGCCCTTCGAGGTGGCGAGTGTCCTTGATATTGGTGTTTTGCTTCAACTTGGTCGTGGGCCATTGCCCTGCCAGCTGGTCCTTGGGCCGTTGATCCGCCCTGTCCAGCTCGGCAGAGATCTCCCCCTGACGCTTTTGCAGCTCCTTCAAGGTATCACGAGCTGAAGCTAATCCCTGCTGGCGCTGCTGATCCTCCTCTTCGCGCGCCTTGTCCTCGGCCGCTTCGAGGTCAGAGATCCAGGCACGATACTGCACTACAGCCTTAGCCAGGGTCGTCAACTGCGCCTCTTGGTTGCTTGCTGCTTTGCCCTTTTCCACCTCTAGTGCCCCGATTCTCTCGATTTGTTCATGGAACGGTCGGCGCTGCACCTGCGTCCAGCCCGCAGGGCGCGCGTCAGCCTTGAGTCGTGCGACTCGCTTGGTCCAGCGTTCATGGCGGACATTGAGGAAGTTTATCATGCGCTGGGTGACGATATTCAATGGTGCCGGGCGCCTGCTTTGGTCTTGCTCCAACAGCCGCGAAAGGGCGCGTGCCGCGACAAAGAAGTCGCGGTCGCGTTCCCTGTCATCGAGCACTTCGTGTTCAAACAGAAAGTCATTGAGTGCCTGGCTAAGCTCGTGTAAGGCCTCATCGCGCACACCAGTCGTCAGGTCACCCGCCTGACTGGCAAAGTTCCGTATCTGCATCCGGTCCAAACCATCGAAGAACGGCGACGCGTCTGATTGCTCAGCGGCTTTAACCGCAAGGTCGGCGGCGGCTTGAGGCAAGCGAGGCACATTGTCGGCGATGGCTGTATCAAGGAAGGGCTTCACCTCGCGCAGTGTCTGCAGCGACTGCCGATAGCGACCATAGGCACTAGCCGTGGTGAGGTGCAGGGGAGCGCTGACGCCAGTAAGCGGCGTCGGCACAGCGCGATCGACGGCCTCCGCCGTGATCTCCACCTCAGCAAGGTCGTTCTCGACGTAGGCCTCGAGCATCAGTCGGTAGTCCGTCACCAGCTCCGGCTTGTTTTCGGCCATGACGTTGGCAACCAATTCCTTGGAGACTTTCTGATCTGATTTGATGATCAAGCGCACCGTCTGCAACGAGTTTTCAGCATGGACCTCAATGTGCAGTGGCAGCGGTTGATCATCTGGCCAGACCCCACCAGGTGGTGCCGTGGTCGACAGGCTGACTTTGGGGATAGGCAGCTGACGCACTTTTAAACGCGCGAGCATCGCGTCACCTAGCTGGGGGATGAACAAATCGACGTCTTCCGTGACGGCAAACGAAATCTCATGCAGTCGGACCGCCTCGTCATCCCCTTGTGGCCCATCAGCTGCCACGGGCGACATCTGAAAGCTTTGAAAGATCGAAGACGAGTGGTCGCCGGGATCCTTCCTGCGACGAAGCTCGACGACTGGGACGCCGCTGCGTATTGCGGCGCCGTTGACCCTGACAGCAATCAAGTTCTGGGCGAGAAGCTCCACTTCCAGTGGCCTTTTACCACTAAGCGCCAAGGGTTTAGCTTGGGTCCCGTCGCTGCCTCCTTGAATGACCTCAAGTGTGGCGCCGCGGTTGAGTTGAGCGACCGCCTTGGACACCTCGTTAAAGGCGTGCTTAAGGGACGGCGCCGCGCTTGGAAAAGCCGCCGCACACAGCAGACAGGGCAGCACAAGCGTGCTGGCAAAACCAAGCACACGGCCACGCTCAAAGTCTTTTTGCGCCTGGATATGGCCCTGGGCTACCGCACTCCAACCCTGGCTCAAATCGGCCTGCGGATCAACGGACGTCAGGGACTCGGCAACGTCACCGCCATGCTCCATCTCAAAAGCGAGGGCTAGATCACTTGGGCTGATGTGATGTGGTGGTCGCTGGCCCCGTCCTAGTAAGGCCCCAAGCAAAATCGTCATGGCACCGAGGCCAAGCTGCCAAGCCTGGTCCTCGGGCTGGACCAAGGACCAGGCTGCAGTCGCCAACAGCCCCAAAATCACTACGCGCAGTCCGTGCAAGCACGAGGTGGTGTTGGCCGCCGCACTAATGATGCGATTAAGGCGATCGACGGTGGATTGAAGAGAAGTGGTCATAAACTTGGTTTTATCACAGGTGGCGTCAGGTTGGTGCGTTTTGATCCGCACGAGCTGCCTGTGGTCGGGGTCCGACCTGCCCCTCTTTGAGAGCCAACCAGCTAATAATCTTCTCC
The DNA here is from genome assembly GCA_903928445.1 of uncultured Pseudomonadota bacterium. Classification (GTDB taxonomy): domain Bacteria; phylum Bdellovibrionota_B; class Oligoflexia; order Oligoflexales; family CAIYRB01; genus CAIYRB01. Next base: position 60,384 of record CAIYRB010000084.1, read on the forward strand.
ACCGCCTGAGTGCAGGCGGCCTCCTCACCGGTAAACACCCGGTGCGTGGTGTCGCTAAGCGACACGACTTCAAGATTCACCTCCTGATGCACCGCAGCTAGCTTTCTTAGATGCTGAAAGGTACAGACGCTGTCTTGCTCCGGGCAAAGAACCAAGGCGGTGCCACGATAGTCGACAAAGCGCGCCTCGGCGCCCTTGATGGCGGTCAGTAGCTCCTGAGTAAAAATGGCGGTCAGTCCAGGAAAGCGCGGCAGGCCGAAGGGGTCAGGAAGCAGTCCCAACTTTAGCCCACGCTTTTCTCGCGCCAATTTGGGTTTTAACAGGAGCGGAATGCGCGCCATGGGAAAGACGTCGGCTAAGAACTTGATCATCATGCGCCGAACCAAACTCACCGGGGTCGCTAGCTCAAAGCACGGCGCGCTTAGCACTGCTGCCTTGCAGAAGGACGGGTAGGCTTTGCTGAAGTCCATCGCAATGAGTGCTCCGACCCCATGCCCAACGACGACCGGCGCCTTGCCTCCTTCCTCAAAGCGAACCCAGGCCGCAACCTGTAGTAGGTCCTTCACAAGGGCCGCAAAATTTGGCGCATGCCCGAGCTGCCGACCAGACCTGCCGTGGCCGCGCAGGTCAAACAGGTAGACCGAATAGCCCGCATCCAGCAGCCCATGAGCCGCGGCCAGATAGAAGTCCGCATGCTCACTGATATCATGCACTAGGATCATCGGTGGTCGTGTTGACACCAGGTGCCGCAAGACTTTGACATATAAAAGCGTCCCGACATGATCGACGGGCACCGAGGTGATGATCTCCTCGGTGCCAGGCATAACCATCGGGGATGTAAAAGGATTAGGCGGCGCTTCCGAAGCCACCTGTGTGGTTTCCGACGACGCCAGTGCTTCGCTCATCTGGGGTGCCTTGAGACAAAGATATCAGATAGTTACGATAGAATTGCGGTTCAAACCAGAGGATAGCTATTCATTGGTATTCCTACCCCAAGTATAGCTTGGGCCGGCCCGACTGGCCAGAGTCATCGATTGGCAGGCGTTAAGCCAGGAGGTCCAGTACACAACAAACGCAGGAAAGTTGGACACCCTGGGCCCAGTTAGGCTACTGTCCACGCTGTCATTGGATTTGGGGGGCGTCCTGGTTTCGACGGGTACGCTAGCTGAATTTGAGAGCATGCCGAGGGTGGTAACGTGACCTCGTTAACAATGCGTTACAACGCTTAGTCGGCAACGATTACGCACTCGCAGCTTAATTAAGCTGCCGTCGAACTAAAGGGTGTCGATACCTTTAGGGAGGCGCCATAACATCGACTTGGTGTCCGGGCTTTCCATCTGTAGGCCTTGGCATGACGACAATCAGACTGCGACCAGTCAAGCCTGTCCGCTGGCTCGATCGGTAAGAGGAAAATTTACGGAATAAGCATGTAGTCGCTCTTTTCATCTCGTATTCGGACGAGGGTTCGATTCCCTCCGCCTCCACCACCTCATCCTCCAGCTACGTCCGACCAACCACATCGGAGCCAAAAGTGGGCGTTCGGTTTGTTGCCTGCTGGTCATTAGTGGTATTGCAAAGAGAAACCACTGTGCGAAGAGAAGGCTGGACCTACGAAGACATAAATACTTTATCGTTTGCCATGATTGGTTACCTATAGCTTATCAGCAAGTAAGTCGAATAAGGCGTCTCAACCCTGCTTGACCGGCTTCAAGTCTTCAATGCGGTGCTGAGATTTGAACGCTGCCGCCAGCTTTGCAACATTCGGCTCCAGGCGCGCCTGTAAATCTACCAGGAGTCCACCACCCTCTGGCTGCTCACGCTTGCCGCTCGTAAGGTTAATCCTGTGATAGTCTTCGGCGGAGCTAATGCCTAGCTTGGTCGCATACAGAAGTTTTAGCCGGACCTGCTTATCGGGACTAAAGGCAAAGCCAGTTTTGCCAGTCTCGCATTTCGAATAGTAAGACACCGACTCCATCTCGATCTCGTCGATGACCTCCTGCTGGGTCAGGCCAAACATCAGGCGGAGAAATTTAATCTCTTTAGGCGCTAGAATGCGCTCATTGACCACAAGGTTAGTTGCCAAGATATGTTCCACGAGCCCTTGAAAGCCGGGCAGGAAAAAAGCTGCCTTGCATTTCGGGCACGCGACGAAGGAGGCAGTGGGGAGAAGCACAGCCCCTAGGCCACTCAGGGGGAACGGCACATTGTTCTGCACCAAAAGACCCCATGTCCCGTCGCAGCTTGGATCCTGATGGTGATGAATAAAGTCCTCTTGCCGCACCTCGCCGGCCAAGGATACCGCGATTTTCTTATCACCAGATGTCATGGGGCACCTCCGGAAGAGTCATGAGGTCCGCGGGCGAACTGCCGAGCGGGTGGATCGTCACCACCAGGTGTTTAGCTGATCCTTCTCGGACCACAATGCGGACGCCGATATTTTGATGCTTCAACTCGCGAATGGGGTTGAAGAGTGTTTCGACCAGGTCTGCAAAACGACCGTCGAATACCGCCTCGATGGGTGGCGTGGTTCTGCAGTTCTGGCTGCGTAGAGTTCCGTTGATGATCAATGACGCCATCTTTTCTTGGTCAATGGCATTTCTGATGTCCTGACCTGCGGCCTGCGCCCGCCATGCTATGTGCCCAACGTCAACGTCCATCCGACTCTTGAACGACTTAGGGGACCTGCAGATATCGCGGACCTGGTTCACGAACTTTTCGAGGCGCCGGTCGTTCATAGACTGTGTAGTCCCTAGCTCACCCACTTAGCCCTCCTAATGCCGCAGCCTCCCCTATACAGAATTATAGCATCCACGACAAGCGCTAGCACTGAACGCTAATCGGCATTTTTGGGAGAAAACTTTAGGCCAGGGTGCCAAGCCTCCGCTTTATAGGGGCATATTTGGGGGTACAAACTTCCAAAAAATTTAAAATAAATATAGAATAATTAGTGCCTTAACAGTTGCGTTCGATTCCCTCCGCCTCCACCAACCCTTTTCTTGGCCCTCGAGGAACCGCAAGTTGATCTTCGCGGTGAGGCTGGCGTTAAAAATCATATTACGTGCCTTCGCCTCGCCATGTTTTTGCATCCAGCCATCTCAGACATTTCAAAGAATGTGCGGCTGAGAACATCAATAGCGTCAGGGGCTAATGGGGTCAGGGGCACACCATCAACCCATCTATGCACGAAGACTGCAGAAGGGAAAAGAAAGATGGGGTGCCCTGCGCACCTGGAAACCGAACTCGCCTTCCGCCAATAGAACTAACTGATACTATTACCTTTAATCTGCATCAACCCTACATGGACGAGGCGTTCCTCCGGCAAAAATATGTCGATGAAAGGCTCTCAATTGACGAGATTTCGACGCTCACAAGTTCCGCCAGGACCACCATACGCAAGTACCTCAAACACTACGAGATACCGATACGGCGACCAGGTGAAAACTTGCGGCAGAAGCTCAGCCTCGCCTATGGCCGCCGGTTGGCCAGCCGCTACGAGGTCGATCACAAGCGGGAGCTTGAGACGATTGAGAAGATGAAGGACCTGCGGCACCAGGGCTACTCCTACTGGAAGATCGCCTCCATTTTAAACACAATGCAGATTCCAACAAAGACCCGTAAGGGTGCTTGGCGCGCAAGATCCGTTCAACAGATCTTAGACCGAGTGCGCGTCGAAACGAGATCAAAGGTAGACTCAGCGTCGGCTTCGCCGACGATTGTGCCGAGTTAACGCACCTGTCCAAATTATAAGCACGCGGTACAGGTACGACCAAGAGATCCCTAGATCTGCGCGAAATTGAGCGGGGCTCCATATAAAACGCCAGCATTAGGTCAGGACAGATGGTGCATCATGGCCAAAACGACCCAGCTTGAGGGGGCGCTAGAGGCAGGCTGCTCAAGTTGACCCCATCGAAATTACTACAAGCGGTGACTCAGTCTCGGGTCGCCAGTTGCAAGGCAGTCAAGAGGGACAACTGCGTCCGGGATGCCAGGGGCTAGGTACCCTGCGAGTGAATGCGCGGGAGGTCCTGTCGGGCGCCAATCAAAAATTTGTCGCCCATACAGAATTGTCTTTGCGCTGGCTTGGGCAGGAACGCCGCAACGTGGCCGAGCCTAAGGCGATCGGTATGATTCGCGATTATGCAGGCAGACCTGAATTCGCAGTGCGTTTAGTAACCACTCTTGGCTTTGTCGAGCATCCGACTCCAGCGGCGACAGCGGCGTTGGTCGCTTTATCCGAGCATGGAAGCGATCTCTCGGTTGTTCAAAGGGCCAAGTTAGCGACAGGAATTATGGGTAGCCGTTTGCGTCAGTCAAGTGAATCGGATGATCAGAAACGAGCTGCGGTATTGGAAGACCGCTTTAGTCAGTGGTTGAAAGCTGCATCCACCGACGCGGAGCGTTACGACGCATTAGCTGCACTAGGTAATCTTGGGCCTAAAGATCTAGCGGCGCTGAAGGCGCTGCCAGTCGATGCGCCTGCCCGGCTGCAAGCGGAAGCCTACTTTGCCATGCGCTTTTCACCTAATCCATCGGTCCCCAATCTCTTGGCGCAGTCCTACGATCAGTATCCGGACCTATTCATGGTCTTTTTTTACTGCATCCCGCGAGGCGACGGTGCTGGTTCTTTCCATACATGAGGAGCGGGAGGTGCTACATGGTCCTCAGTCTCTTCTGGTACTGAGGTCGGGCTGGTCTGGTTTTGGCTATCTTTTTTTGATTTAGAGCTGCTGTCATCAACGGCAGCCTGTTCGGCTATAACAGTCACGGTGGATAGGACACCTTCACTGTAAGCGTCATCTAAATTTTTAAAGGTTGCTCTCAACTTTTCAAATGTCTTATTAGATTGGCTGAAAACTCCGCTAGAACCGCGTCCGCCGCCGCCCCGCCCGCCAATTTCTGGTTCTTTCGGGCCCCAGAGGCCCAAAGCTTGAGTTTGCATCTGACGGATATTTGTTCCTATAGTCTCAAGAACCACCGCAGCATGGATGGCTTGAACGATCTCTTTTTGAGTGTATTTTTTGAACTGTGCTGTGGCCTCGCTATGTTTACCACCACTACGCAGGTAGGTAGTGGTCATCAAGATTGTCCGCTGAAAATCTTGTAATCTAACTGGAGAATTACTAACGTTATTAGCTGCCAAAAATTCGCGGAGTGAACGTTTGTTACCAAAGAAACTGGTTTTCCGCTGTGCATTGTTGACGAAGATACTTGCCACGCCATTAAATGTGGTGCCCATGATGGTCACTTTATCTCTCTTGCTGCCCAGTAGTGACACGGGAGCTGTTTTCAAATGGTTGCCTAGAGCATCTTGAAACTCAGGCAAGTCGGCCAGCACCCTATATGCATCCGTAATTTTATTCGCCAGAAGTAAACATTCATCGTTTAACGCGCTAGCCGCAGGTTTGCCGCAGCCCACGTTTGTAAGCAAGGCGGCCCAACAGAATGTAATAAGCCGGATTTTCAGAGGGTGGCTCAAGGGTTTTGCCTTCCTGTTACTCTGGTTTCTAATAGATGACGGCTTATCGGCATTTTTGTTAAAAAACTTTAGGAACGTCCGCCAAATGTGTGGACGTCTTAAAGTACGCACTCTTCGTGCATCTGTGGGCTGTGGCATGATTCTTGGGGGGTCTACCCGCCGACGTGCTATCCCCCGCGCAGACCTTTTGAGTCAAAGCCTGGATCAACAGGTTACAGCCCGTTTAGCGCCGGCTCTTTAGCGCAAGCTCTAGTAATTCTACTCTTGAGATTGTCGATGATGACCCGGCGAGGTACGCCGCCAAAAAGCTCAAAGGCGCGGCGGTGGCAGGCTAGCCACGTCGGCACCTTTTGGTCAAAGACTAGCTCGCTATACTGGTGTCGGCTCCAACAGGCAGGAAACCTTGGACCTGGAAACGCCACGAGCGGCTCCTGGACCGGATCAACTATCCCAAAGTCCCCAATGTCACGTCTCTATTTCCCGCGCCGAACCAGGCAAAGGCCTAACGCCGGATCGGGAGCGGAGTGCGGTAATTCCGCATGCTCCGTTCTAAGGAGGGTTGCGCCTTGATAAGCGCACAGTAATCTGTGGCCTGAAATGGTCACCCTAGGAAAGCCTAACCAGCGCGATCAGGAAGCGATCTTCTTTACAGTCGAATACCGGCGCCTCCGGGTGACGCCAGTCCAAAATGGTCTAGGCCAGTGATTATGCGCTCATTTCCCGTCCTTGCGCTTTTGCGCTTGTTCTTTCTTTTCATCCTGGGCGTTCTCAATTTGCTGTGAGACCAACTTACCAGTGATAGCGTCTATGTTAATTTCATGGGTCGATGATCCACCGTTTGCATCGGCGATGTCAAAAGAGTAGATCCAGCGACCCCCTTCGAATTCAAGCTCACAGCTCTTCACGGTCCCCTTGTAGGCTATTAAAGCCGCTTCTTTTGCCTCGGCCTGAGTCACCATATGCGGTGGCTTTGGAGGATCCTTGGCAAGAGCAGACGTGGCGAGCAATACAGCAATTGAACCAGTTATGCAGCGAAAGATCCTCATTAGATGACACTCCAATTTACGTTAAAGGTCGATCGTAGACCCTGCTTGGTGAGAATTAGACATGGAACGACGCATGGAGATGTATTTACGCCCACCTTGGCTGCCCAGGCATCCCTGCGTCAAAGCCCGAGACTGGCGCTTGCTGTCCTGCAGGGAATTGGGTTTTGTTGAGGCCGAAAGGGAGCCACATGCAGTTGGCGCACCCTTCAAAAAGCGGCGTGGTCACGATTAGCTATCACTCGAGTAACAACGACATTCAACCCATGTTGACACCAAAGAAAAACTGCAGGATTTTGGTCAAATACCTGCAGTTTTTCTTTGGTGTCAACATCTGTGAAAATTCTGTTTGATGACAGGCGTGTTGCCGAACGGCCGAAAGTTGTGTAAAGCTCGGTGCAACCGCCAGGCAGATCCGCAACGGGATTCCGCGTAATTACAAAACCTCTCCGCGAAACAACGCGGCACAAAATTCGCCAATCGGCCAGACCTCGATGCCGTCATCGTGCAGACGGTCGCGACCACAGTAGACGATGTGCATGCCGCGCACCGAATCCTTGCTGACAGTAGCGAAGTCCCGCATGCCGTCAGCCCAGTTGGATCGGTACTTTTTCCCGTATTTCACCTCGAAACAGACAAGCTCGCCGCGTCGGCCCATGACCGCCTTGCGCGTCTGCACCACGAAGTCGATGTCGTAGGAGCCGCTGATGGTATAATGACACAATGGGAAGAACTTAAAAGTCTGGCTCAAATAGGCCCGCAATTGCGCAAGCACAAAGGTTTCTAGCTGAAAACCAAGGAACTCGCTTTCCAGAGGCTGATTCAGCAGTCCGGCGCTGGCGCGCACGACGCCGGGGTCGAACAGATAGAACTTAGGGTGATGACTTTCCTTGGTCTTTAAACCCGCTGTCCACGGACGCACCATGTGGCCAATGAGCGTATCTTCCAGGATACCAAAGTAGTGATCGACGGTCGTCCGTTTGACTTGGCTTTCCCTGGCAATCGCCTCTTTATTGAGTAGTTGCCCGTTGGTGAGTCCTACAATGTCAAGAAAGCGGCGAAACGGGTCGAGGTTGCGTACTACCGCCTCTTCCAGCAGTTCCTGGCGGAGGTAGGTGGTCAAGTAGCTGGCGAGCTTTGGCACGGCTTGAGCATAGTCCATTGCTATCGCCGGGAGAGAGCCATATTGCAGGCATTGATCCAAACTGAATTGGTCGGCCAGCTCACAAGCCGTAAACGGAAAGAACTGCAAATCTAGGAGGCGACCGCCAAGTAGGTTGGCGTGGGTTTTCTTGAGTTTGCGGGCACTGGAACCAGTGATCGCGAAACGTAACTGCTTTTTGCGATACAAGATTTGCACCTCGTCGAGGAGGCCCGGGACCTTCTGGATCTCGTCGATAACAACCCAGTTGCCCACTTTGAGTGGCTCGCAGAGCTTGCGAAGCAGACTCGGATCGCGCGACAGTTCCAGAAAGCGGTCGCTTTCTAGAAGATCAAGAGTCAGATCGGCCGCGATTCTTTCCTGGATCCAGGTCGACTTCCCCGTGCCGCGGGGCCCTAGGAGTAGGAAGGAGTCCTGAGGGGGCTGCAAAAATCTTTGGAATTTCATCGATATACAGATTCTCCAATGCTATTGTAGAAATCGCTTCCACTTCTACAATAGCATTGTCAAAAGTGAACAGGAAGCAATTCGACGAAATTCCTACCATCTTTACCCTAGTCGCCACGGTAGCTTGGGCCGGCGTGCACGGTCTTGCGCAACTGTTTATCGATGGCCAGCTGTCCCACACGTTCCAATAATCAGGCATGTGAAGCGGGTACTACAGAATAAATAGCTCTCGTCCCACCGTTAAACGCCGGGAAATATCACCCGATCGGCATTTCTCTTAGGAGAAATAACCAACAACCGTACATCTTCCGCGCTCTTGTTTTCGACGAAATGGGCATCTGGACCGCCAGGCTTAAATCCCATGAATGCCCCTGCTTTTAGCTGGATCGCCTGGTCCCCAAGACGAGCTATCGGAGTTCCTTCCAAGACAAAAATCATCTCTTCCTGCTCAGAATGGATGTGCGGCGCAGATGCACGGCGTCCTGGCGGGATGATTTCGTGGTGCACGAATAAATTCTTCATACCAATGAGTTCGGATATGACCGCAGCATGGGAGTAAAGCTCACCGGTGCGTAGCGATTTCAGTTCGCGGTGCTCGACTGTATCAACACATTGATATGGGGCGTCGCTAGAAACGCTCCCTACCGATAAATCGTTGCCAATGCTCATAGATTGTAAGCCTCCGCAGTGCAATCACGCAGCATGGATAAACTTATCTCTGCCTCACAGGCAGGGATAGCAGGACTTCTCAATATTAAACGAGTTCATCCATCCTGGGTGTCGCAACTCAAAACAACCATCCAATGATGCTGTTTGACCGTCAAAGCCGGGCACGAAGACTACAGAAGGGACAGGAAAGATGGGGTGGCTGACGGGGATTGAACCCGCGTATGCCGGAATCACAATCCGGTGCGTTAACCACTTCGCCACAGCCACCATACTATCGCGAGAGGGCCCCAGTGTGTCCTACCAAGCGCGTCCTGTCAATCAGAGCTTTCCCCTTTAATTACCGCCTCTTGACCCCTGCAACGGGCTACTTGACCGGGAACAGGTGCCCGTTTTGAAAGCTGAACGATAGACTACGCTCATCGCTCCAAATGACTCCATCGACGGAGATTGCCATAATCACCTGGAAATCATCCCCGCTAGCAACTTCTTCATTCAGCGCCTCGTTGCTAAGCGGACTCAGCGGACCGGTTAAAAAGAATTCATAGGCCTGCTCATTGTGTCCTAGCTTTTGCTTCTCAAGTGGCGGCAACTCGATCACATTTTCCGCGAGAGACAGCTTTCCGAGCTTAAGTTTACCCGCCTCTTCGATGCGCACATAGACCTGCAAGGGTAACTTCCCAGACACATTGATCGCATTGAAATTAACGAAGACATGTTTACTCGAATGATCCATTGGGGGAGACCCGGCAGCGCTGATCACGTCGGTCTCCAGTGACCAAATGGCTTGGGGAACCTCCCGCGTTGTGACCTGAATCTTCATGATCTTTGGTTTGGTCTCGAATTCCTTAGGCTGGTTTAGATAGAATTTTGACAGGGTCGCTTTCGCACGCGCATAACGATCCCCAGGAGGGAAGTGCGGACCGGCCTTAAATGTCTTGTTGTTCATAAGACCATAGGCAGCCTTTACTTTCAGACTTGCCTTACTTTGTGGCTGAGCCGAAAGGGTGACTTTGCGCGACACTTCATCACGGTCGACCAGATGCAGGAGCGCGGCCGTCAACTGCTCAGGATGATCGGTATCCAGCAGATCGCGAAACCCTTGTAGCAGCTCTTCGGGCGTATCCAGGATCTTTAATGCTCGCAATGCGGCGATCGCGTTGGCCGCTGCATGAACGCCGTCCCACTCAGGATAGCGGACGTTTATCAATCGAAGTGGGTAAGAAAAAAATGCTTTATACCAGTTTGCCTGAAAGCCGTAACTCGACCTACCCTCGGCGTTTCCCCAAACGTCCTTATCCATGCCAAATGCAAGGGCGAAGGCTGTCCACATCTGATCATCACTGGAGTGAATCATCGTCTGCAGCTGATCTTTAGTAAAATACAGACCCGCCTGCGCTGAAAATGTACCTAGATAGGTCGGAGTCACATGTATCCGCGATACTTGCTCGCGGGGCGAAGTAAAGAAATTTTCTTGTCGCCAGCTCGCCTCTTTGCTCGCCTCCCGCTCGGGAAAAACGGGAAGCCCATCCATCGGCAGCGCAGTGAAAAACCGTAGGGTATCGAGATAAGCAACCAAGCTTAGAGTATCAACGTAGCGATCCTGAATGTTTAAGGTGAGCTGCAAATGGTAAGGGTTTGGACCCAACTCAAAGGCATAATTAATGGACTTTCCCGATTCATCTGCCTTGCTCAGGACTTTAGACACCTTCATTTCGACGGTTTGCTGTGTTCTGACCTGACGCTCGCCAACCAGTAGGTTCCAATCCTTATCTTCAACGTTTAGTGTTGATTCAAGAATGTGGAACTTACCCTCTTGGTCAGTGATTTCAATCGCCGAATCGTCAAGAGTACGCCGCCGCTCGTTACGATAAAAAGCCAAATTTGGGCCGTTAGTTGAAATATCCTCGCGACGATTCTGTTCGCGATTAAAAAGAAAGTTGACACCAGTAACTAGCTTCTTCTCCTTCTGGTCCAAATAGCGCTCGTGCGCCGGGGCGAAATCACCTCGGACAGCTGCGCGATAGGCTTCTTGTGCGGCTGGCTGCTTTAAGTCGAATTCGTAAACCTGATCGAACAACCTAGCTAGCGCATGCTCGATCTGGATATTGATCGGTAGAATCGGAGCTGGGACTCCGATCCATTGAAAGGTCTTACCAAAAGCCTGGGCGGCAAGCGCTCCGTGCAGCAACAAATAGCGCTGACCAAGAAACGCCGAAATACCATGCCCAGTACGGTCGATATTGTTAACGCCAACCCAAGCGGTGTCTTCGTCGCGCCGCAGCACGTTGATACGATGCTCCCCAGTTTTGAACACAGAGTAGGGAAGCCCTTCTGTAACACCGCCAATCCGCGACAACAGGTCAAGCGATGATTTATCGACAAAGCCACCGATGTCTGGTGTCACTCGAACGCCACCAGACAGAGCATAGGTGCGGATAGACCCAACCGGCATCGTACGAAACCCGTCGACACTTAGAGGAAATGAAAACGGAGTCTGTAACTCTTTGATTGGATCGTACAAATGATTTTGATTAAACGATGGGGGTAGGATCGCAGTTAGAGCTGGGACCAAACCGAACCAATTGTTTGCAAGACGGCGCATCGTGCTCATCTCTCGTTCCTGAGCGACACGCATACCATCGGTACGTAGGTAGATTTGCTCGGCTTCTATCGAGCCATCGACCCCCAAGGTCACCGGTACATCCTGCATATGCCACAATGGGCGTTCATAACGCGGACCAAAGTTAAACCTGTCGATAACGACGTAAGCACCTGCCGGAGTCGAGTATAGCTTGCGCGTCAAGGCCATATTAAACCAGGCAAAATCATTGATATGCAGCTTGGATTGATTATCCATGAGGGCATAAAAGAGTGAATCCATCAAGGTCTCCACCGAGCGATTTAACTCGTCAATACCCCCCGCCAGGTTCGCTTGCATTGCAGGGTTTTGAAAGAAAAGCTCGATCGGTGGTGCATAGAAAATGTCGCCTTCGTTCTCCTTTAACGCCTTCTCCTGTTCCTCCTTTTCGACCTCCGGCCCAGCAAAATCAATCTGCACCAACGGGTCGTTGCTAGAGGACTTATCAACAGCTAACGGCGTCTTTGCCGCAGCATTCTTTTCCGTGCCCTTAGCCTCGACGGCGAATCCTGGCTGGACCAATTGCGCGTAAAGCGCCACCGCAGCAAATAGTCGCCTCATAGCTTCGCCTCCAGACCCAGGGACAAAGTCGTGCGCGAAGCACGACTCATGCCATCACTTCTCTGCCGGTAACCAACCGCCGTGCGCAGAGTCAGGTGGCTCAGTATTTGGTAGTCAAAATCGACGACGATCCGCCTAAACCGTAGGCGCTCATCGTCAAATTGTATCACCCACCTTCTCGGCCCCTGCCAGGCTTGGACATATCCTAGGCGAAGCACTTGCTGAAAAGGCTGCAATCGGCCGCTTGGAGTGGTTAACCTACGGACAAATTCGAATTCAGTGGCATCGCCCTTATGGTTCACGTTGACCATGCCAAAGCCAAATCTGCGCTCCCCACGCTCGGCGCCGTAACCCGAGAGCAAAAGGCGGGTACCCTCAAGCGCCGAGATATCCAACATCGCTCGAACACTGAGTGCACGATCGATGACCCCGCCTTTGGCGACACCATCCTGCCCACGTTGCAACCCAGAGCGGTCGTTTTCAGCAAAGCCAATGTCAAATCGCCAGCGACGTAAATCATCATAAGTCAGATATCCACCAAGGTCCGGCGAGTGCCAGAGGAGGCGGTTTTCCAGCGCTTGGTAGAACTGAGGTGCTTCGCTATGATCGATTCCAAACGGCAAACGCAAGCGCCCCGCCGTCAGTCGAAGCCGACTGAGGACAGGACTACCGACTTGCACCACCGCAAAGTCGGTGTAGAGCGACCGATCTTCCGGCAAACCGTGGTGAAAGCCTTTTATATCGCGCCAACGCCCGCGAGCCTGCGCTGAAAACCACGGTGTAATAAACAAACCGCCATAGAGGTCACCATAGTCCAGCCAAAGATTGTCGGCACCTGTTTCCGCGTTGCCAACAGCTTCGGCACCAACGTCAGCCTGCAAGCAAGCCGCTGGCGTCAGCCCGAGCGGCCCATCTCCTGCCATAGGATCGCGACTGGGCTGGCACTCCCCGCCGATCATCAATGCCCCAGCCAGAGCCAAAGGCGCCACCAGCTGCTGCTGCAGCAGTATGCCAAACGTCATGCATCCTAGCCGGACCAATGCGCCTACGGTCATTTGTCGTTCAAATATCCCCACTCGCGTAGTACCTTTTCGAACGCCGGATTTCCGGTCATGATATGGCGATTTCTCTGCCCGTCCTCTTCAACTTTCCGCAGGTAGGCGACAGCCTCGTTAGTCGGTTCAAGCAGGGTAAATCGACCACCTACTTCAGCAGGGAGACCTTCGGGCTTAACCGCCAAGGGCAAGCGCATCGATGTCGCCTTTACGTCAACCAGATGACCATTGATGAAAACCTTTGGCATCTGGCTCAATGCACCCTTGATCTCCAACAGGTGACGCTTTCGGCCGGGTGCAGAGATCCGCATGCCAGAGCCTACGGCCATGATTTGACCGTTGCCTTCCTCAAATTCTGCCTTAACTGCCTCTCCAATATCTATCTCAATAGGCTCCTCGTTTGGCGTCTCAATCACTAGTTCAAAACTTTCGCCGATTGAAAACAGCTGACGATAGGCGTTTCGCGCCGTGGACAGCCTTTCTGGGTCACTAGCCGCTAGGTTACGCTCCTCGCGGGGGTCAATCTCGAGATCGAACAATTCCTCCGCAACCATGTAGAGGGTCTTGTCCCCAGTCCAGCGCATCGACTCATAGATGCGTTTATCGGTTGGCTCGTAGCTACGAATATATTTAAAACGGTTTTCAAATAGAATAGCACGCCCGTTGAATCCCTCGCTACCGAGGACCCGACGCTCAAGCACTTTGGGATCTTGACCATGGATGATGGATGCAAAAGACTCCGTTGCGCAGTCTCCGGGACTTACGTGGGCGACCATATCTAGGAGGGTAGGACCTAAATCTAGAGTGCTGACATACTCAGCGATCCGCCGCGGCGACGCCCCCGGCTCACGAATCATTAACGGCACCTGGATTTCATCGTTGAGCAAAGTCGCGCCGTGGTCGAAGTAGGCACCAGTAAAATCAGGCCCTGCCTCGTTACCTAGAAATCGATGTTCTGTATGTTGATCTCCATGGTCGGCCGTCAGCACCACTGTTGTCGTGTTTTCAAGTCCCAGCTCCTTCAAAGAACGCAGGACCATGTCCAAATATCGATCGGTATAGGCAACCTCACCCTGATATAGCCATTTTAGTATCTCAGCATACGAACGCAGCTTACCAAATCCGGGAAAAGTGCTCAGGATATCTCGCAAGGGCGCACGGTACGGTGCATGCGGTCCATTGAAATGCACGTACAGCAAGAAACCGTGGTCACCGTGTTGACCAAGCCATTTCACCGCATCGCGAGCTATGGCAGGGGTATCGTAGCCATCGGTCTCTAGTGAGATCTGCCGAGCGAAGCCGTGGTTGATCCCCACCCCATAAATTTCGGAAATCACCGAAATATTGCCAATCATCGCGGTTTCGTAGCCAGCCCTAAGAAAGCGCTCGGGAAACGACTGCTGACGTTTCAAATAATATTTTTCGCGAACATCACTGGACATGCCGTAGGAAAACGCCAGCTCACCCAGTTGACTAGGTCTTCGGCAAGAAAGCAGCGCGTTGGTCGAAGGACTCGTCATGTTGCCTGGAGCCAAGGCATGCACAAAGTTGATCGACTCTGCGCTGAGTGCTTCCATCTGTGGCGCATGTCCTGCGTTGACGGCGTCAGCTCTTAGCGTATCGACAAGCACAACTAGAACACTACGCGGCGGCGTGGGTTGTTCGACGTAAAACTGAACGTCGCCTAGGATGCAACCAAAAGCTGCGCCGTTGCAGGTGAACTGCAGCGTAGCACCCTCTTCAAGGGTGACGTCTTGCCTCACCTCGGTCCATGCTGCGAGCTTAGATCCTGGGTCTACTTGAATAAACCGCCAAAAGCCCTTGTAGAATTGACCGTTCAGATCGAAAGGTAGGGTAGGAGGTGGGGCCAGATCGAGTGTGTATGCCTGACTCGTCCCATCAACCAGGTAGCTTAATGACGCCGCGCTTTGAGGGGAAAACACGGCAAAGCGCAGCGAAAACTTACCTTCAAGGCCAGGCTTCAGTGTCAATGTCGTGCCGTTAGGCACGTACAGCCCGTCTTGAGCATCCAATTTTAGTGGATAGGTACCGACCGGCACGTAAACTTGATAATGGCTACTGAAACGTGCTGACGCTGGCAACACGTAGTCAGGGAGCGCCTTTACCAATTTACTTCGCTCGGCGTTAAAGGCCGCAGGCACGATATTCTCGTGATGTTCCATACCAGACTGAAATAAACTGCCTTTGAGCTTAAAAAACCGATGAAACGGCTCTTGGGGGCCGAGTCGAAGATCCATCCGTGCGTCGTTGGGCATGACTAAGGCAGCGTAGACGACCAAGACCACAGCGGCAAGAGTCGCAAGAACGCGCCCAATCCGGGCGGCGGCTTGCTTCACATATTTCATTTAGGCACCACAAATTGATCAACCAATTGGCTGGAGTGCGACTCGTGCGCAGCAACAAAAGCGAACAGTTTTTGCTGCAAGGCGGCTAGTATCTTCGGCTCCTTGTCACTTAAATCATAGAAATTTTCGGGGTCCGTACGGCGATTATATAGCTCATAGCGTAGTCCTTGTGGAGTCGGCATGTAGATGAGCTTATAATCCCCATCAAGCATCATCCGATGCTTAGCCGTAACCATGATCTGCTGATATAACGGGTTCAGTACAATTTCGCCTGAATATCCTTGATCGAAGTTTAACAGGCCCGAAATTCCCGGGTAGTCTAGACGATACTTCTGAAAGTAAGCTGTGCCGGTACGAGCGAACCACAAACCTGTCTCTGCGTAGGCCAGCAACTTTGGTGTATCTTGCGGCCGACCAATCATCCAGGGCAACAGATTGACCCCCTCACCGACCGCGGCGGGCAACCCTACAGCGGCCATAATGGTGGCTCCGATATCAATAGAGCGAGTGGTGAAATCAAGATCCTTCACCGTCGGCACGAGTCCCTTGGGCAGCTTGATCAATAGCGGAACTTTGAGGACGTTTTCCCCTCGCAAGTGCTCTCCGTGCCCCTGCAAGTGGTCCCTCTCAAATAGATCCTCACCATGGTCGGCGGTGACGATGACCAATGTATTGTCCCACAGACCTTGTGCCTTTAGCTGCTGGAATACTCGCCCTAGTTCAGCATCGACAGCACGAATTGACCCATCATAGAGCGCCCTGACTTGCGCTACCTCCTCACCATCTGCTGCATCATTCCCAGCACTAAGTTCAGGATTCTTTTGAAACCGATAGGGGCCACTATAAGCGGTCGTCGAAAACAACGAATAATACGGGTACGGCGCGGCATAGGGAAAATGCGCGGTCGAAAAAAACAGGGTCTCAAGCCATGGTTTGCCAGCACTTGATTTTTGCGGCAACTGCCGACGAAACTCTAGACCTAAATGTTCCGGATCAGCATATGCTGGGCTCTCTTTTAGCGCAGAAAACAAGAATTTGAACGGGCCCGTGATCATCATCGGCAAAAGCGCAACGCACGCCTGATCGGTATTTAGCCTGATCATAGTCATAAGTGTTAAGCTAGGTGCATAAACATGATCGAACCCAGCCTGAAATCTTGGGAAGATATCCCCTGCAAAATCTGAACGAACGGTCGTCTCGTAACCGCGCCCATTAAGCTGCGATACCCAGCCGGCAAAAGGCCTCGACCGCTCGGCGAACCCGGGAAACATATGCCGAATGCCTGTACTTGCCGCAGGAAGCCCCTGGAGCATCTCAATCCACGAGGGAAACGTACGCGGTATTCCAACATAATGGTCACGCCAGACAATCGTCTGCGGATCCACTAGCAACTCATGTAGAGACGGGGTGACTTCGCTCTTCTGGAGCCGATCGGTCCGCAACGAATCGATGCCGACAAACAATATATTTGCGCCTGCCGGTCGAGGCTCCACCCTAACAGGCCAGCTGAGTTCCGTTACCAGTAGCAGCAGCAACGGGAGCAGCACCATTGCGATCACCATTCGGTAAGCGCGTGCTCGATGCACACTGCGAACCAAGTGCATGGCGTTTCGCAGAAAAGGCACCGTGGCGACAATGATTGCTAACGCGAAAAGGCTTTGAGGGGTGACTTTAAAGCCAATATGGAAGAGCAGGCGCTGCACCCAGGCCGGCAGCCTGCCCTCAAACAGTGCCGGGTACTTCAGCATGGACCCGATCAGCCAGCACCCATAGGCGAATAATGGGGCCACTGGGAAGACCACCCACCGCAGTCGCCGCAGACCATCTGCCGCCCCTGCAGCTCCGACTCCCACAAAAAAGGCCAGGACAAAAGCAAGAGCGAAGATTTTAAGCAGCTCACCTAATGCGATCCAGGGATAAAACGAAACCACCCCTACCGCCAGCTGGGACACATCTTTACCCAGAAAGCTTGCCGCAGGAAAACAGACAAGGGGCACCAAGGTCAGACTCAACGTCAAGACCAGCGCGAATCCCAAAGCCTGAAGGCAATGCGCTCCAAATCGTATACCCATTGAGAGTTATTGTAGAATCTTGCCAACATTTAGTAAACACCTGAAGCCAAAGCTAAGCTGCGAGACAGCTGATCAAGGCCCGGTACGAATCGGGGCAAACTTCCTCTTTCAACAGCTTGTGCCGGATAAAATCCAAAGCTTCGTAGCGGCTGCGCTTCGACTGGTAGGATCGAGCGGAGGTTAGGGCATCAAAGATGTCGGCTAAGGTCGCAATCTGCACCTCGGGAAGCAGGCTCCCCTTATCCAGCCCATGAGGATAACCAAGTCCGTTGCGACGTTCATGATGGTGCAGGACAATTTCCCTAGGAACATGTGAGAGTACGCTCTCAGCAAGGCGACCAAACCCAGCCTCAGGATGGCCGCGCATAATCTTCCATTCTGCGTCGGTCAGAGGCCCAGACTTATTTAATAGGCTCTGCGGCACGTCCTTTTTACCAACGTCATGGAACAATGCTCCCAACGCAATTTGGTTAAGGAGTGCTGCATCGCTAAGGCCGAGGCTTATAGCAATGGCCACAGAGTAAGCCGACACGCGGACGCTATGAAAATAAGTATAGTAGTCATGATCAGCAAGACCACTCAGATTTTGAATGCAGCGTCGATCTTCGCTGATACAGTCGGTCATAGCAGTGGCCAGGCTACGTGCCTTCTCCACACAAGCCTCTGTCAGATCACCCTCATACAAACACTGGGTGAACTTCGCCCCAACTTGCTCAAGATGCTGGATACGCTCTGGCGGCGCCAGCTCACGATTAATCATTGGCAACTTTACGACCGCCTCGTACATCGCTGCCTTGGCCAAGTCCTGACTACGTATATAAAGCTGATCGTGGCCAGCCCTGAGAAGCTCATTGAGCTCCATGCGATTCCACTTATAACCCGAGCCGCTGTAAAGAATAAAATGGCGTTCAAGGCTGATAAACAGGTCGAAATCCGTCACCGAATTATCAACTAGCCGCTCAACCCCGTAAAAAGAATATTCCTTGGTCACCATGGGTGCTGTCGATGTCGTGCTCATGACCTGCCTCCAACTGCTTCAAGCCTTTCGGCAAGCCAGAGGAAACCTTGAGCCCCACACCATTTTCCAAATACTTCCGAGACCTTATAGGCCCCGGAAGCGTCAAGGCGCCTTACCTAAATACTTCTGAGCGACAAACCCACCGTCGCTCAGTTTACACCATTGCCGCTCACATCCGACAGGCGTCACCAGGTCACCCTTCTTCAACGTACGTGTCACGGGGTGATCGGGCCCAGGTCCCTGCCGCACATTTAATTTTGTCGCCTTTACCAAAAGCCCCTGCCCGCCAGTCGCTTGAACTGATCTCTCGGCGTCGGCCGGTGGCGTCGCCTCCGGCGTTGCGGCCGGAGTCGGTGCAACCTGTCCAACCGAAGCCTGTGCCGGAGCCTCGCCAGTGTCACTCCCGGGTGCGTCGGGAATCTTCGCCGCCTCATGCACTGCACCGACAGGCTCGGAGCCAACAACCTCACCCTCCCCAGCGCAAGACCAGACCATCACTAAAGCCAAAGCCGCCCCAAGTCGCAAAACCATTTAGAAGGCCTCCAAAACATCAAAATATATTGACCACGGACTAACGCTACTAATCCTAAGTGACTGCCAGTACCCGGTCAACTCTCAGAGTTTTCGACTCATCCAAGCGTCAAAACTAATGATCCCCAAGATGACACAATTCGCCATCCAAGCTGAAACCACGGGAGGTATCGTGCCACGCAGGCCCAAAGCCCTCCCGGCACTCATAATAAACCACTAACTAATGCCTATAAAAAAGGCGACTAGCACGCCTTTAGTAGTTTCCGTTGCGCGCTCAGATTTGTACCCAAACTTGAGTCCAATGAGACTGACCACGAAAGCGGCAAATGGATAGGCCAATTTGCCATGCAACTCGACCTTATATTTAATCGTGTCCATACCCTGCTGCTCGCCACGCTCAACCTTTTCAGCCAGCTCACCGATGCTCAATTCGTTAGGATTACGCCGATCCTTCTTCAACTTCTTTGGTTCAATCGGCAAAGCTACGGCAAGAGTGTCAGCATAATCCAAATGATCCAGGGTGCCGTTGCGCTTAAAGTGGAGGATTTTGATCCCCTTCAGGTACCACGTCTTGGTATCAGCAGCGTAAGTTGCAGAGTCAGCTTCTGTCGACTGCAGCGGCCGAAAATTAGCCCGCACCTCGACCATTTTAACATGATTCAAAGTGCTGGTAAGAGGCTCGAAATCCTGAAAATTAATCAGCGTCTGCCCTTGCCGCAGCCACCTCGTATCACCAGAAATCTGATCATCGCGTTCTTTGCGCATCTGTACTTCGTGAA
The DNA here is from genome assembly GCA_903928445.1 of uncultured Pseudomonadota bacterium. Classification (GTDB taxonomy): domain Bacteria; phylum Bdellovibrionota_B; class Oligoflexia; order Oligoflexales; family CAIYRB01; genus CAIYRB01. Next base: position 80,201 of record CAIYRB010000084.1, read on the forward strand.
TATAATGGACCTTCTGCGCCAGGCTAGGAATCCAGAATTCACCGAGACCCAAGGACACTAGACTCATCAACAAGCCACCACAAGCAAGCGGCGCACCTATCTGCCACGGCCCCATCCCAGCAGACCTCATCGCCGTAATCTCGTTGGTACGACTAAGAAGGATCATCGCAATGACCGAGGCTAAAAGTCCTGCAATCGGCAACGCCTGAATCACTTGCCCAGGGATTTGAAAAAGGTAGTAGCGAAAAATATCCTGTGGTGCCGGGGCGTACTCCGCAAACTCCCTCGACGACTTTCCAATAAAATCAAACAAAACGAATAAAAAAACCGTTAAAGTCACTGTCCCCAAAACATATTTTAAATATTCTTTAAGAATATAGAGGAAAAACTTCATGCCTTACCGTCTAATCCAAGCCGAACAGACGTCTCCCGAACGCTCACCGCATGCGCCCGCAGCACTGGCAACCCCTTTCTTCCACGCTCTAACCTTCCCAAAACACGCACAAACGTGGTCTCACCCGAAGCGAAACCAGCCGCTTCACCCTCCAGCTCGGTCAACACGACCAACATCCGCGCCTCATCGTCGCTGATTACAGCATACGTACCGTGCTCGCTCAACTGCACCACCTTGCCAACCGCAATCACATCGCGACCAGTATAGGCTCCGGATCCGAGATGAATCTCTTTTAAAGTCAAGGTCTCTGGGTGGGAAAGCACAGTCCTACCCCAGCGGTGAAAGAGCGCATCATCCACCTGAGAGGACAGGCTACGATTACAGCCTCCCAATAACCCCACCAGGCCTACAAGACCTGCCCATCTGTTCATGAGCCCCCCGCCATAAAGTCCCAGTCTATCACAGCCCAACGAAACACCGAAAAGCGAAACCCGCTCACGGCATTAGCCGATAAGCGGGTTCATAAAGCTTGGACTCGGGGACTACTAGAAGGCTGCCTAGGACTTAGCCTTCTTCTTGCCGACAGGGGCTTTAACCTCTGGTGTAGCAGCAACCTGCTTCGCGCCTTGATAATCAACCAGCTCTAAGAAGGCCATGTCTGCCCCATCTCCGAACCGGAAGCCCTTTTTCAAAATTCGCGTGTAACCACCTGGACGGGTCTTGAAGCGCTCAGCCAGATCACTGAAAACTTTACTCACGGCAGCATCATCGTAGAGATAACTAAGCGCTTGGCGACGCGCATGAAGGTCACCACGCTTGCCCAAAGTGATCATCCGATCAACAATTCCGCGAAGCTCTTTAGCCTTCGGCACTGTCGTTTCGATTCGCTCATGCAACACCAGCGAGGTCGCCATGTTTCGCAACATAGCCAAGCGGTGGGATGTAACTCGACCTAATTTCCGGTAGCCCTTAAGGTGGCGCATATCTGCCTCTTATTGCTTCTGATCTTCATCTTGTTTACGTAGCGTCGACGGATCAAACCCGTCGATTTTCATACCGAGCGACAAGCCCATCTCACTCAGTATATCTTTGATCTCATTCAGCGACTTGCGACCGAAATTCTTCGTCTTAAGCATCTCTGCCTCGGACTTCGTCACTAGCTCGCCAATATACTTAATATTCGCATTTTCAAGGCAGTTCGCCGCCCGAACGCTAAGCTCAAGGGAATCAACCGTCTTAAAAAGATTCTCGTTCAAGCTAGCCTTGCCGGAACCGTCGTCGAAGGACTTAACCTCCTCCTCTTCAGCCTCGTCAAAATTAACAAAGATCGTCAGCTGCTCTTTAAGAATCTTCGCAGCATACGCGACCGCATCATCTGGGCGCACCGCACCGTTAGTCCAGACTTCGACTGTCAATTTATCGTAGTCCGTCATTTGCCCAACGCGTGCATTAGACACGTTGTATGCGACTCGCCGAACCGGCGCGAAAATCGAATCGATAGCGATCACTCCGGTCGGTAAGTCGTCAGTCCGATTGGCATCGGCCGAAACATAACCCCGACCGTGACGAACAATCATCTCCATACTCAGCTTGCCGCCATCGTCGATGGTCGCAATCACCTGATCTGGATTCAAGACCTCAACATCGCCGTCCGTCTGAATATCTCCGGCCTTCACAACCCTAGGACCCGACGCCTCTAGCTTAAGAGTTGCATCATCGTCGCCAAGGTAGCGCAGGTTCACCTGCTTCAGATTAAGGATGATATCAGTCACGTCCTCCTTGATGCCAGGCACCGTCGAGAACTCATGATCGACACCTTGGATACGAACAGCCACTATCGCCGCGCCATTAATACTGGACAGCAAGACGCGCCGCAGACTGTTACCAAGCGTCAATCCATAGCCCCGCTCCAAGGGACGGGCAACAAACTTGCCATAAGTCTCGCTCAGGACATCTGCTTCAAGGCTCTTAGGACGAATTAGATCTTGCCAGTTACGATGCATAGAATCCCCGTTAATACGCAAAAGCGGTAACAGACCAAGGAGTAGCACTGCCTTACTTCGAGTAGAGCTCAACGATCAGACGCTCTTTAACAGGCAACCCTATATCGTCACGTGTAGGTTGAGCGACAACCTTACCCGTTGCCTTGCCATGGTCAACCTGAACCCAAGGCAACGCCAAGCGTCGTGCGAACAGCTCGCCAGACGACCTAAACTGCGATTTAGACTGGCTCTTTTCGGCGACCGTAACGACGTCCCCGACTTTGAGGCGGGCACTCGGGATGTTGCAGCGCTTGCCATTGACCAAGACATGATTGTGCCGCACAACTTGCCGTCCCTCATTGCGGCTTCGCGAGAAGCCCATGCGAAACACGACGTTGTCCAGACGCAGCTCAAGATTCCTGAAGAAAATCTCGCTCGTCACGCCACGCTCGAGCACGGAATGCTCGAAGGTCAGGCGAAACTGCCGTTCAAGGAGACCATATACGCGCTTGACCTTCTGCTTCTCACGAAGCTGACTGCCGTACTCGGAAACCTTCGCACGACGCTGGCCGTGCTGGCCAGGAGCGTAACCCTTGCGCTCGAAGGCGCACTTGTCAGTCATACAACGCTCGCCCTTGAGGAACAGTTTCATACCCTCACGGCGGCAAAATCTACAAACGGGACCTGTGTACCTGGCCAAAGCCAATCCTCCAGTTACGAACTGAAACGAATATTACATCGAACAGAAATTAAACACGGCGCCTTTTTGGCGGCCGGCATCCATTATGTGGGATCGGTGTCACGTCCTTCAAGAGCGTGACCTTCATACCTGCGGCAGCAATTGCCCGGACTGCACTCTCCCGACCCGCCCCAGGACCGTTTACAAGCACCGCAACCGACCTCATGCCTGAGTCCATTGCGCGACGGGCCGCCTCTTCAGCCGCTACCTGAGCCGCAAATGGAGTACTCTTACGAGACCCTTTGAAACCCTTGGCACCGGAGGTAGACCAAGCAACGACGTCGCCATTCACATCAGTGATAGTGATAATCGTATTATTGAACGTGGCCTTGATATGAGCAACCCCGTTTGGAACGTTGCGCTTAATCTTCTTCTTTTTAACCGGTGCCTTCATGGGCAGCAATCCTCTCAGAAATTCTCAAACCAAAACTAGACGCTCTATTACTTAGAAGTCGGTGCCTTCTTCTTGCCTGCAACAGTCTTGCGCGGGCCTTTACGGGTCCTAGCATTCGTCTTGGAACGCTGTCCGCGCACCGGAAGACCGCGACGATGCCGGATCCCACGATAACAACCGAGATCAACCAAGCGCTTAATATTCAGAGCGACTTCACGACGAAGGTCACCCTCAACAGTAAAGGCATCAAGAGCCTTGCGGATCTCATTAACCTGATTCGGGTCGAGATCTCCAGCCTTCATGTTCGGATCGAGACCCGCAGTCTCAACGATCTTCCGACTAACGAGCCGTCCCACGCCATAGATGGCCTGCAGGGCGATATCGATACGCTTATTGTTCGGAAGGTCGACACCAGCTATCCGTGCCATTTCTAGAACTCCTATCAGTCAGGCAAAATTATCCCTGACGTTGCTTGTGCTTCTTAACTTCGCAAATGATGCGTACAACACCGGACCGACGGATCACTTTGCATTTATCACACATCGGCTTCACGCTCGCGCGAACTTTCATGACTACCCTCTATTACGCTCTTACTTGGTCCTGTAAACAATTCGCCCACGGGTCAGATCGTACGGCGAGATCTCCAATTTCACTTTATCGCCAGGCAAGATTCTGATGAAATGCATTCTCATCTTGCCGCTAATATGCGCCAGAACCTCATGTCCATTCTCTAATTGCACCATGAACATGGCATTTGGGAGTGGCTCCTTTACGGTGCCCTCGACTTCAATAACGTCTTCCTTTGCCATGCGTAACCACAGTCCCTTAATCGGGTTTAAAAATGTTGCAGCAACCTACCCTAACTAACTCAGATCGGCAAGGACTTGCAGACCTGAGCCCTAGGATACCTCAAAGGGCCCCGATTACCCCCCTGAGATCCTTATAAATCGACTCTAGCTCACCGACCCCGGAAACCTGCTTCACCAGGCCTTTTTCCCTATAATACTGGACAACTGGGGCTGTACTGCGGACATAAACATCCAAGCGAACCGCTACCGCTTCAGGTCGATCATCAACCCGCTGCGCTACCGTGCCACCGCACTTATCACAGATGCCAGCCCGAGTGGGAGGGTTTTCTGTCTGATGATACGTCGCCCCACAGCCACCGCAAACCCTTCGGCCACTCAGTCTAGCTATCAGCTCAGCCCGAGGCACTTCCAATTGCACCACCGCCTTGACGCGTTGGGCATCCCCAAGCGAATCCAACGTCCTGGCCTGATCTATATTTCTCGGATAGCCGTCGAGCAACACAACATCTTCAGGAGCCGAGGTCAGAAGCTCCTCCTTCAGCACCTTAAAGAGAATCTCATCAGAGACAAGCTCGCCACGCTCCATAATCGAATGAGCTACCTTGCCGATCTGGGTGCCGAGCTTTACGTGCTTGCGTAAAGCATCGCCCGTCGATACCTTGCGATACCCCTCACGCTTAGCTAACAGCTCCGCTTGGGTACCCTTACCCGCTCCGGGAGCTCCTGTCAGTACGATGATCATATCCTGCTGCCTCCGGTTCTGCTCCGAATCGCAGTTCCCTTTAGGAACGCATCATAACGCAGTGACTGGCGGTGGGCATCGATTTGGCGAAATGTCTCAAGCGCCACACCCACTACGATCAGTAGGCTAGTACCACCAAAATAAAATTGGATATTGAATTGGCTCGTCAACAAAGCGGGAAGAACACAAAGTGCAGCTAAGTAAAGCCCTCCGGTCAGGGTCAAACGGCTAACCACCTTGTCGAGAAACTCTGAGGTCCTCGCACCTGGACGAATACCAGGTATAAACCCGCCATGCTTCTTCAGATTCTCCGCAATATCGTCCGCCTTGAAGGTGATCGAAGTGTAGAAGAAGGCGAAAAATACTATCATCACGACGTATACCAAGTTGTAAAACCAACCGCCTGGATGAAACAGCAAGCTCAAAGCGCTGCCTATCGGCGTGTCGGGCCAAAGTCCCTGGATAGTGACCGGGAACTGCAAAAGAGAGCTAGCAAAGATTGGTGGAATGACACCAGCGCTGTTGACACGCACCGGTAGGTGGGAGTTTTGACCCCCATAAACCTTCTTACCAACCTGCCGCTTGGCGTACTGAATAGGAATTTGCCGAGCGCCCTGCTCGATGAACACGACCCCAGCGGTCACCGCCAGACACACACCGAGTATCAAAAGTACTCTGCCGGCATCCATTTCAGCATTCGCATACTGCTTATAAGTGCTGGTAATTACGTTGGGAATAGTCGCCACAATGCCGGCAAAAATAATCAGAGACATACCATTACCGACGCCGCGCTCGGTGATCTGCTCGCCCAACCACATGATGAACGCCGTACCCGCAGCGAGGGACAAAACGGTCACGAATTTCCATACAAGTCCAGGATTAAGCACCATTCCGCGACCGCCAAGAGCCGAGCTCTCAAGCGTGTTCGCAATCATTACTCCCTGCACAATGGCCAACACTACAGCGCCATAGCGAGTGTACTGTGTAATCTTTTTGCGCCCCGCATCACCCTCCTTAGAAAGCTGCTCGAGGTGCGGAACCACAACCGTCAGCAGCTGAGCGATGATTGACGCAGAAATATACGGCATAATCCCAAGAGCGCACACACTGAAGCGCTGCAGCGCGCCGCCAGAAAACATGTTGAACATGCCAAAAAGGTTTGCTCCCTGATTCTTGAAAAAATCAGACAACGCCGCTGTGTCTACCCCGGGGATCGGTATATGAACCCCGATCCGGTAAAGTGCTAGAAACCCCAACGTAAACAGAATCTTCTTCTGTAAATGATTGAGTGTGCCTTCAGGCAGTTTCGCAATCCTTTGACCCACGCCCATCCCCTTTTGCGACCGTTGCAATTCCTTAACGGACTTGTCCCGTAAGCTTAAGGGATCCACCGGCTTTTTCAACAGCTGCTTGGGCAGAAGCGCTCGCCCGATCGACAAAAATATCCAAACGCTTGGTCAATTCGCCACGTCCGAGTAGCTTAATTGGCAAATCGGCGTTGCGTACCAGGCCAGCCTGGTGCAGAGCCTTTACATCGACCTTAGAGCCATCGGCAAAAGATGCCAGCGCCTCAAGATTTATCACGTTATATTCGGTGCGGAAGTTGTTGGTGAAGCCGCGCTTTGGCAAACGCATATAGAGCTTCATCTGGCCGCCCTCAAACCCGGGACGAACGTTGCCGCTCTTGCGTGCCCGCTGACCCTTGTGGCCCTTACCGGCTGTTTTGCCAAGACCCGAGCCAATACCACGGCCGAGACGCTTACGGGTCCGGTGCGAGCCGGCGCCCGGGCTGAGATTTCCAAGCGAAGCCAACTCGCCCAATTCTTTATCCTTAGCCATGTCCAAATCCTCAGCTCTTCAGCTCGTAGCTGACTAGGTGCTTTACTTTGTTAATCATCCCGCGGATACAGTTGTTGTCCTTGTGGACAACCACCAAGCCGATGCGGCCAAGGCCGAGGGCCTTAACTACCTTACGGAGTTTCTCTGGCTCGCTGATCAAACTGCGAGTCTGGGTAACATGAATCTCTGCCATGCCATTGCTCCTTACTGGACTGATGCCTCAGCTTTAGCTTTGGCCTTCTCGGTCTTAGACCGCTTCTTTGTATCGAACTCATCGCGCTTTTGTTGCGCATGGGCAGGATCGACACCGCGGGCTGCGGCGTACTCTTCAATTGTCTGCAATTGAAGAAGACCATTAATCGTGGCCCGAACCACGCTCCCAGCGTTCTTTGTACCATGGACCTTACAAACGATATCCCTAATTCCAGCCAGCTCGGTGAGCACTCGAACCGCGCCACCGGCGATAATGCCCTTACCTTTTTGGGCAGGGTGCATTTGCACGCTGCAGGCACCATAGCGCCCAACGACTTCGTAGGGGATCGTGCCCTCAAAGTTAGGGATCTTCACCATGTTCTTCTTAGCCTGCTCCGATGCCTTGCGAATTGCATCAGGAACTTCACCCGCTTTTCCTAGTCCGTACCCAACGCGCTCCTTGCCGTCCCCGACGACGACCAAAGCGCTAAAGCTGAAGCGGCGACCGCCCTTCACGACCTTCGCCACCCGGGCTATATGGATGACTCGGTCCTGTAATGGATCGGATTCCGCTCTTTGTTCGCGTGCCACTTTATATCCCCACTAAATTGAGTCGACTACTAAGTTCTAGAACTGGAGCCCGCCTTCGCGGGCGCCTTCTGCGAGCGCCTTAACGCGCCCGTGGTAGGTGAACCCGTTTTTATCGAAAACAACAGAACCGATATTCTTCGCCTTACAGCGATCAGCCAACGCCTTACCCAACTCCAGACAGACGCCAATATTGGCCCTGCGGTGTTGGCCCTTTTCAAAGGAGCTAACACAGGCGAGAGTCTCACCCTTAATGTCATCGATCACCTGAGCGTAAACGTGCCGATCCGACCGGAATACCGATAGACGAGGACGCTCCGTTGTCCCAGAGATCTTCTTTCTGATCCGCTTCTTACGCCGCTCGCGCAGCACTGCTTTTGCTGAGGTCTTTGCCATGATTCGTTCCTGATTCTGGTTAGCCGTTACTTCTTGCCAGCGGCCTTACCGACTTTAGTCGCAATCTTCTCATCTTCGTAACGAACACCCTTGCCATGGTAAGGCTCGGGCGGACGGAATCCTCGGATCTTAGCCGACACTTGGCCGACCATTTCTTTGTCCGCCCCACTTACCACGATCGTGGTCTGGGCTTCAACCTTGAGCTCGATGCCAGCAGGAGCATCAAATAAAACCGGGTGACTATAGCCTAAGCTCATCGTCAGCCCCTTCCCCTGAGGGGCTGCCCGGTAACCAACCCCAACCAATTTCAGCCTACGACTAAAACCTTCGGTCACCCCGGTGACCATATTGCTCAGCAAGGTCCGGGTCAGTCCATGAAAGCGACGCAGTTCAATGGCGTCACTTTTAGGAACGACCGTGAGGACTTGACCCTCAACCTTGACATCGACGTGCTCATTGAACTGACGGGACAAAGCGCCCTTTGGTCCTTTGACGTTGATAGTCGACCCGCTAACTTTAATCTCAACCCCTTTTGGCAGGTTGATCGGCTGTTTTCCAATGCGTGACATTCTTAAATCCGCCTACACTTAACTTAGTAGATCGAGCAAATATACTCACCACCGATGCGGGCTTCACGTGCCTGCCGATCGGTAAGGAGCCCCTTGGAAGTCGACAAAATTCCGAAACCAAACCCGTTCTTAACAAAGGGGATCTTATCGGCGCCAACATAGAAGCGTCGGCCTGGACGGCTCTTGCGCTCTAACCCCGCAATCACGCCCTTACCCTCGTCGGTGTACTTCAGCGCGATTTTCAGGATACCCTGCTTGTCGTCGCGAACGCACTTGTAAGCGCGGATGTAGCCTTCTTCTTTAAGAAGGTGCGTCAAGCCGATTTTCATCTTCGAGGCCGGAACGTTGACAACTTCGAGGCCAGCATGCTGGGCATTACGGACTCGGGTCAAAAGGTCGGCGATAGGATCGGTGATGTTCATCGAACAGAAACTCCGGTTATCAATATATCGTCAAATTACCAGGAAGCCTTGGTTACACCTGGCAGCAAGCCCTTAAGTGCCATCAAGCGGAAGCAGATCCGGCAAATACCAAACTTACGATAAACCGCCTTTGGACGGCCGCAGTTATTGCACCGGGTGTAGGCACGTGTTGAGAATTGAAGCCCGCTCTTGACATCACGCCATTTGAGCTTCTTTTCCTTCATTTCAGTGCGCAATGCTTCCTTCCGCACGGTGACCTTGCGGTTGACATTGTTGCACTTCTCAATGAGGGCTTGCTTAGCCATTCAATCAGACTCCTATCGATACCCTAATCAGGTCTTCCTGAATGGGAAATTGAACTTATCTAGTAGCGCTTTCGCTTCAACGTCGGACTTCGCGGATGTTACGATCGTAATACCAAGACCACGTACCCGGTCGACCTTGTCGTAATCGATTTCGGGAAAGATGATCTGTTCCTTAATGCCGACGTTGTAGTTACCGCGGCCGTCGAAGGCCTTGGCGGAAAAACCACGGAAGTCACGGATGCGTGGAACCGTGATATTAATGAACCGATCGAGAAACTCGTACATCCTGTCACCGCGCAAAGTAACCGCAGCCCCAATGGGCATGCCCTCACGCAGCTTGAACGTCGCGATGCTCTTCTTAGCCTTGGTCGTAATCGGCTTTTGA
>CAIYRB010000085.1 GCA_903928445.1 uncultured Pseudomonadota bacterium
AACACGCACCATACATTTGCCAAATCGAGCGGGTATTTGGTGAACGGTGCTGACCGGCACGGTTTGCCTAGGCGGTGCCCCGATCTGTGGCCCACGCCTCGGTGTCAGTAGTCGTCAACCTGTGCTTAGCTGATCGCTTACTCTGCCTTGTGGCGTCTTTCAGGTAGAGCGGGAAAGGTCATGTGAAATTTTATAGGTCAGCTCCATATACTTGTGAATCACATCTTTCAAAAAGAGGTCTGCAATGGAAAAATTTATACCAAAGCATGGTTTGCCGAATGGTGTCGCAAGAATTGAAGTCGCTGCGAAAAATGGCATTCCCTATGCGCAGTGGCTTCTTGGCAATCACTATATGATGGGTACTGGCGGCCTAATTAAGGATTTGAAACAAGCTGAGATCCTCTTTAAAGAGGCATCTAAAAGTGGACTCAGCATCGCTCAGCGCTCACTTGCGGCACTCCTTGATGGGAAACTTAGTTCAAATAGAAGTGGACGGGCATTTGCAGCCTGGGTACAGGCAGCGGACAACGCCGATAGCGCGGCCCAATTGCACGTGGGTCGAGCCCATTTTTTTGGAATTGGCGTGCAACCAGACCTTATCAAGGCCAAGCACTACCTGCAACTTGCTGCATGGAATCATCAGGACAACGCGAGAATGCTTTTAGCAATTTTGGTCGCTCTAAATAGCCCTGCTTGTGAAAGTCCATGGGTGGTGTCTCAGGCTTTGGAAGAAGGACATCAGGCCGGTGATTCAAAATCGATATTTGCTCTGGGGCTAATCGCAGTTTCTGGTTGGGGGCGCTCGGGCCCGGAGGTCGCCTTGGGCCTTGATCTAGTCAAAAAGGCGGCGTCAGCCGGTTATATCGAAGCAGAAGCCTACCTGGGCAGTCAATTGCTCCATAGGAGCGATACAGCGCAATACCAATCTGCTGGAATTCAGTTGTTAACTAATGCCGCACTAAATGGCCACCCCGAGGCACTCGTTGAGTTAGGCCACTTTCATGCAAATGGCGAATATCCTAATTATTCATTGGCAATTACCTTCTACGAGCGAGCTATGGCAAGCGGATATCCCGGTGCCAATTGGTATAAAGCTGAAGCTGAGATAGCTCGCACCCGCGGCGCAATTGACCTAGATACAATCCTGACGTTGATTGAATCAGCACTGTCATCAGGCTTCCAAGAGGCCAAGACCATGTCCCCTGGTATCCGCGAATACTTGATTAGTCACGAGCAATCCTCGATGGTACAAACATGGCTTAAAAAGCATGCCTGGGCTTCAGGATCCCAAGGAATGTTTATATTGGTATGCAAATATTTTAATTCCGCTGATGCGTCCGGTGAGATTTCAGATCAATGGAAGGGTATTTTTTGGCTGGAAGCCTGCGTTGCGGAAGGTGATGATTATTCTATGGAGTGTATGGCCGAGGAATTAATGCGCGGTAATCGCTGCCGCCGTGACCCAGCATCGGCCGTAGCGCTATTTAACACAGCCGCATCCCTCGGCCGTTCCACTGCAGCCACCAGGCTGGCGTACCACTTTAACCTGAGCAGTGGCCTCATTACAAATCACACCTATGCCGCAACCATCAACGAATTTTCGGCAGTGGCCGGAGACAGTATCGCCCAGAAAAATCTGGCCAAACAATTCTACCATGGCGAAGGCATCGCGGTGGATCAGCATCTTGGTGACTACTGGTTTCAAAAGGGTATTGAAACGGACACAATTGATGAAACTAAGCATCAAGGCATGGTTGCGTCTCATAAAATGAGCCATTTTGAGCGAAAGACCGATGCTAAAATAATTGAATTTAAGACGGCAAACAAGCCTAAAAGTGCTGCAGGTCGAGCCAAGAATTCCTAAGCGAAGGAAAATCGATGTTTTTCGCACCACGGCCACAATGGTCCAGTTGCTAACATTTTCACATCCGAGGTGTTCAACATGAAAATGACCGACCTAATTCAGGCATGCAAATCCTCCTGTCCAGACAGCGTTTCCTGGCTTGAGCGAGAACCATACGGTGATTTCAATATCGGTGATTACAAACGTGACGTTAAGAAGGTGCTATACTGTGTCACCCCTACCAAGGAGGTAGTCGACTATTTCCGTAAGCACAAATATGATCTTATCATCAGCCATCACCCATTTGTCGTGGATGTGCCCCAGCTGATTTTCCATACCGCATTGGACTGTTGCGATGGTGGTCTGAACGATCAGTGGCGCGATCACCTCAGTATTTTGCCGCCGCAACAACACTTCGACGGCACACTAGGTTGGTACGGTCGTATCACGCCGACGCCTTTTTTGGAACTCTGCCGTTTAGTTAAAGTCCTATCTAGGAGCCTAGACGGAGAATGCTGGAGCGAGTCTCCTGATCTGATTATAAACAGTGTTGTAATTTGTTCTGGATTGGGCGGTATGGTCAATGATTTGGCGCTCGCGACGAAGGCAGATTGCTACATCCTTGGTGAGCAAATCATGTCGGCCGAGCGCAGCGGCTTTAAGGCCGTAATTGAAACTGGACATACGAATTCTGAGTGGATGGGCGTACTCTTGTTCCAGCGTCTCCTTACTGGTGTACAGGTCGATTTGGCCCCTAAGGAGGTAGATTACTATGGCAAGGAAACGAAGGTTTCTAGGAGAGTTGGCTAGTACCCAAAAAATGACCACCGCCGAAAGACTGAAGTATAACGTAAGATCAAAACCTTTTGTTCAAAGGATGCACCATATGCTCGACTATCTAGTGTTGGCTTCTTGTGTGTTTCTTTGCCTAAGCAAAGTCCCGGATTTCGTTACGACATACCGAGCAATAAAACGAAGTGGCAGCATTTCGCTAGAAGGCAACGTATTTGCTCGTATGCTCTTTCGTCGGTTAGGACTGATCGTGGGTATGGTCGTTGTGGGCGCCATCTACGTTATTTCCGTTTGTAGTAGTCTCTATTTGTATTTTATCAGCGATGGGGTCACGAGAGCGATTTATGGGAACATTATGATCGCCTACAATATATTTGTTCTGATCGTGCAGCTGCAGACAGCTGCTGTAAATCGGGGCAGGCCCATGCGCGACCCGCTGCATTCGGTCGTTCGTATCATGGGACGGATTTACCGGCGGTCGCGTGGTCCTGCGCATCCTACGGGAGATGTGTTAGGCAGCCCGCTTGCTACTAGGCGTTCGAGCCACACGGATCACGATTAGGTGGGCCTGTGCCCGAGTGTAGGCAAGAAACCGCAATTTAGCGGTTGTATCAGCATGTTCAACGACGATGATCACGGGACTCTCAAGACCCTTGAAGCGCCGTATGGTGTCTAGGCGTATCCCCTTCACTTGTTCATCGGCTGTTATAAGCCTAAAACTATCAATGCGGTCGCCGATCTTCAACATCGCTCCCTTGGCATTCGCTTGGATTTTACTAAACGACTCTGAAGACAAAATGACTACGTCATGTTCCGCAATACCGTTGACGGTCACTAGGTCTTTGATGAGTCGCTGGAGTTCAGAGCGCATTTGCTTTTTGCCGGAGGCCATCACTAATTCAACCGGAGTGCCTGCGGGCCAAGGACCTTGGTGCGAGTTAGGCTCTACTCTAGGTCCTGTTTGAGCTGGAAGATCCCTGCTTTCCTCGGCAAATGTTGCGATCTTAATCGTATTGCGAAGATTAACCGTAAGGTTTAGCACTTCAAAATCAATGAAGGCTGGCGAACTCAACGTCAAAGGATGTGCATGGGTCCGCCACTGCTGTGCACAGTCAATGCAAATCATCCATGAGGCCTTCTTAGTGGCTAGAATACGCAGAATATCCAGCCAGTCAGGCGAAAGATCCTGAACTTCGTCAATTAATAGAACGTCAAATTGCCACCTAGGTGGAACACCGTCAATAATCAGTGCTGCGACCGTTTCCGGTAGCCAGACGTTATAATATGGAGAATCCTTAGTCATGGCAGTGGTAGGGATATGATCCTTACTTTTAGCTGCACCAAGATCATCGACGAGCCGTTCACAAAGGTGGTGAAAGGTCATGACCTCAACTGTAGTGCTAGAGAGGTTGCGTTCCAATTCAGCTGCTAGTAGGTCATTGTAGCAGATCAGCACGGTACGGCCCTGGTCGCTTGCAAAGGCGCGTAGAGCTGCAGCCTTTAGTAGCTGGGTTTTGCCGCTACCTGCACAACCATTCACAAGGAGGCGAGACTTAGTCTTTATGCCATGGCCTAGGATCTCTTCAATGCGCTGAGACGTTTGCACACCAATGGCACTGGCATCTCCCATTATTTGTAAGGCCGTACGTTGGTGTTGTCGATCACAGTGGCTGATAAAAAGCCTTTCATATTGCGCCAAATCAGTTTTTGTAAGATCTGGTGGCAAATGCTTTCCCGCGGCGATGACCAAACTCTCCAGTAAACTACGGTTTAATATAGGACCTGAACCCGTTTGTCTGTCAAAAAGCAGCACTGGAATCTCCATCCCAGCGCCTAGTGTGGCATTACGCTCGCCATCAATGCAGCAGAATGCTGGAATAAAGCTCGGTGCGCAGTCCAATTGTTCGTGAAGGAACGCGGTCAGCCCACGCATCGACCTCGCTATCTGCATTCCGACGTCTTTTGCCCCGGTGCCATTACCAAAGATCTGCTCTAGCCGTCCTTGCGTGTTGGCCATGCGACCAGACTTGGCCTCGATTACGATGAGTGGCCATCCTTGATTGGCGATTAAGAAGTCAACCTCAGTATAGACGCTCCCATCGGCACCATCGTTAATCCGTACAGTGTCAGGTCGGTGAATTTGCGGGACTCGTAGGGAATGGAACACTAGAGCCGAAGAGGGTAGCGATTTACGTAGCCATTCATATATCGACTTTTCGAACGCCTGACCGCTTACGGCGCCGGCGTCGCTCGGAGGCTGAGAGAGAAAGATTTCGGGAAACATACGTGCCATTTGAGCCGCCACATTAGGGCTAATTCTAAATTATCGGTCCGCCAAATATATCCATGAGACAATTGCTTTGAGAAACAAAAATAGTGCGTCATTATGGCAAGTTGGAACTCTGACTGCGATGCCTATCTAGCCATTAATTGGATGGTCAATTTAGGAAACCTACCCTGTGTCCCCAGATGACAGGGGCAATGCCGTTAATACTGTTGGACCAAGCAACATGCATGGTAAGACCGGCGCTTGTTTAGGCCAGCACAATTGTCATACTATTTATTTTTTCTCCGATTTGTAGGAGTGACGCAATGGATCTGATGGCACAAACATATTATACCTGCCGCAACGGCCAGAGGGTTTACGTAGACTGTATCATTCTAGGCAATCCATTCACCTCTGAAGCATCTAAAAGTGCCGTCCTGGGCTATATCGGACCGGCAGTATTTTGCTGGCAAATAGATGGGCGGGTCGGCATCGAAGATCATGACTTCGATATCGTCGCACTCTTTGAAGACTACGTGGATGAATATGGGTGGTGGGGACTTGAAGATATCGATACCGGGGAAAGAGCCAGCAAGCTCTATGCGAGCCACAAAGAAGCATTTGATGCCTTAATACCTGGGTGGATGGTTGTGGCGATGGTACGCAGACACAAAGTTATACCGATGGGTGATTTTCAGCGACAAAATCTAGTTCATCATCTTTGATTTCCTGGAACAACCTTGTCTTAAGATTGTTTTAGATATTTGTATTAACGTGTCTTACATAATTTTGGAAAATGAGTTGGCTTCTTCAATATGGTGGCATTTATTTTTTCGGTAATATCTATATGAGGTGTCTTATGGGCTACGAAAGTAAGCGCCAAACGCACTCGCCAAAGCTGGGGGTGGATGGCAGACAGCTCGCGTCGATGGGTTTAAGGAAATCAGCTATGCGGCGGCGTCACAGGACGGTTTGCGCGGTTGCGCGAGGCATTTAGATGAGGATTTTTGGGTCAGGCGATATCCAACTTGTCTTTAGATCTTAGAGTAAAAATAGGCAGAACAATGGGGTTGAGCATTGACTAAACTACAAGATACTCAAGACCAGTTAGACGCTGAATACCTGCGTAATATGGATGACGATTGTTCATGCGATGAATGCAAAAGATGGTACGAGTTGATTTCCCATAGCAAGTTAGATGATGGATACGAATATTATACGGCAGAGGGGGAGGAGAACTTTTTTATCTATCCTCCACGAATAAGGCGTATAGTGACTAAAAATTCCTAGAATGACGTTTGTCTTATGGGTTCGTAGCCATTCCCCTACGAAGACCACCAAATAATGTGACGAACTTTTTCTGATCGAAAAATAGGTGTACATTTTTGAGAAGGAAGAAACAAAATGATGGATAAAGTCTTTACAGCCCGTATATCCGATCCAAATTCCTACTTAAGGTTGCGCTTCCTGGCACCTGGTTTGCTGGTCAAGGGGATATGTCAGAAAATAATTTTCAAAAAATGCCTGTGGAGCATCGAAGAAAGAGTCGAAATGATCGCCATCGGCGCAGACGGAACGGAATGTCTCACTTATGAACTGAACTACTGTATTTGGGACATAAAGGCAGGACTTGGCATTGGCTATGACTACATAAAAACGCAGGTTCGTCCGTTCAAGGTCTCGTCTGGAGCGGAAACTGTTTCCGGAGTGGCTTGGACAGATCAGGGTCAAAATGGGGAGTGTGTCATCCTTGAAATCAACAAGGATCTGGCTGACATCGAGGTAAAGGAATTCGATTTTCGGTTCTCGATAAATCCTGACGAAATAAAAAGCCTTTGTACAGGTATTATGGCTCTGTCCATCGCACGTCAGGATCGCCTGATGGAAGATGACGCAAGAAATCTGGGTTTTGATCTCTGTCATGGTTCTGCAATTCCAGTCTTCCTTACATTTGCACGGGAAAGCTCTGGGGTTATTGGTGCTATAAAAGTTCTAGAAACTTGGTTCCCAGAAATCAACTACGATGCCAATCGACTGACGAAGGCCTTAGCGTTCGATGAAGGTTCAGACCAACCACTAGTCGACGTTGCTCTATGCCAGATCGTCCTCGATCACTTCAATATCGCCTCAGATGCGTTCAATGACAAAGAATCGTTCTGTAAGAACAACTTAGATTTTATTCAATCCTGTCTTGAACTACGGGATGACGCCGAAAGTAGGGCGACGGATTACGAATGGGCTGAGGCGGATGATGAACGGGAAATGGAGGCTGGTCAATACAAATACCGGGGCGAATTCACTCTTCAGGACAGCATCAATTATTCAATGAGGGAGATTCGTAATCGTCTCGGCTATATCGTGAATATCGTCAATTATTTTGAAAAAAAACAAGACGAAACCACTATTGGTCACGATGACCTTCCGACTCTAGATGACCTTCCGACTCTATATATAGATAGATTGCCGCACCAGATTTAATAAATGCAATGGCTTAGATATGAACTGCAGTCAACCTTTGCCACTTTGATTTGGGATAAATGAAATATTTTGATGATAGCAGCGGGACATAACGCATAGCGCGGAAACCTAGTAGATTCCGCATTTACTTGCGACAGAATGTCCCGAAGATATACCGTTTTCCAAACGCATCTATTGAGAATTGAAGCGCGCGGCTGGACGGCAAGTCGACCGGCGGTCCCACCTTCGAAATTGTTTAAAGATTCTAGTAGCCTTATACCGAACAGAACTTGTTGTTAAACTGGGGAGGAATACGCATGACGAGACGATCTAAGAAAAGCAATCCCTTTGCCAACATTTTACGCTCCGTCATGGCGGAACGACGCGTCAGCGCTCGACAGGCGGCAAAGATCGCAGGCGTTTCGCATTCGACCATTATCGATTGGCAAACCGGGTCGAGTCCTGACAACTACCTGGCCGTAAAGCGCCTCTCTGAAGCCCTCGGAATTGGCTTTAGTTACCTACTCACCGGCACCCATGATCAATCCGTTGATAGCATAGTCCCGTCGTTAACTTCGGTATTTTCGGATGGCGATACGGTATTCGATGGATATGCCAAGATCACCATTCAACGCCTTGTACCCCGCACTGATATAAAAAATATCTATGGGAAGAGCTAAGTGCAACCAGTCTTGGGGGATTTTATGAACGCAAGCTACAAAGTGCAAAACAGGTCAGTCAGCGGAAGACGCCTTAACCTGACCTCCAATACCGGCGTCTATGGTTGCCAAAAGTTTTGGCTTCTACTTGTCCTTATCGTAGCAACAGCCTGCACCGCGGGCTCGGGCGGCGGAGCCGCTGCACCTGCGGGTAAGCCCGTGATCACAGTCACGGCGGCCCAAACTGCAGCAGGAGGTGGCGCCACAGATCCGAGTACGCAGACGACGACTGCGCAGAGTAGCGGGACCTCCGGAGCGGCCGCTGCGGCTCCAACTTCGGCTGCGAATACCTCGGCAGCGAGTGGGACAAGCGTTAGTATTGCCGCCATTAAGGGCGGCAATGTGCTATACCTCACCAGCCCTAGCGCTCTGCCGAGTTGTGATGCGGGCCACGCGAATCAGCTTTACTACGTCGCCAGCAGTCAGCAATTCCAGGCATGCGATGGGGCTAATTGGGCTGTCGTTAATATCTCAGGCGCACCTGGATCAACCGGAGCACAGGGCTCCGTAGGGGCACAAGGCTCAACCGGGGCACAGGGGGCGACGGGACCACAGGGTTCATCTGGAGTGAGTCTCAATACGCCTACAGCGTCGATTTATACTGGCTTCGCAGGCTATACCACGGACAACACGTTTCCCAAAGGCATGTACTTGACGCTCAACGGAGCGTATTCAATTGTGCCGTCGGGCAACACCCCGACATGCTCCTGGGGCGTCGTCACTCAGCCGAGTGGCAGTAATCTCAACGCGAGTGCCGCCACTGGTTGCAAATTTCCAGTCACATTGAATATACCTGGTGCCTATACATTCAGTCTTGTGGCATCTGATGGTTCCTTAAGCAGTCTAACAGCCAAACTAACACTGAACGTAGTCAATAGCGTTACTGTAGGTACCACTCTAAACTCTTTGACTCTCACTGGACCAGCCATTGTCGGCACTGCGGTGCAGCTATATCTGTTGCCGACCCTTATTGACTCCACGTCGTCCACAGGTTATAGCGCAGACCCCGGGGTAAAACTCACCTGCACCCCATCTGTTTTGAGTTTACCCCAAATGGGGACTCCTCCCACATTCGCAACTCCAGGGTTGTACGCCTCCACTTATTGGGGCGATATGGTTACCTTCAACTCACCTGGACTGCACCGATTACAGGTAACATGCACTGATGGCACCAACTTCACCACGGCAGCGCCGATGGTAGCCACCTATAATGTTACCGTAGTAGGCCCAGCCAACAGTGCTGCTGCACCGGCGGGCACCGCCACCATGCCGCCTGCATTGGTGCCAGGGACGACACAGGTCGGCAGTCGTGGTGTCAAAAATTTCTTTAATTGCGTCGCCAACGACCCGAGTGGCGAGGCAGACACCTACTCGTGGTCACTTAGTTCTAAACCGGCCGGATCCACCTCCGCACTGAATTCCAGCGCCGCTGCGGCCAACTTCATCCCAGATCTCCAGGGTACGTATACCGCCCAGTGCTCTGCATCGAACTCCTCTGGATCCGCGTCGACAACATTTACCTTAACGGTCGATAGCAATTGGCAGGGCATATTGGTTGCCGACCCTGGCCTTGCACCGGCGACATTGCCCAACATGGCCGCTGGACCGGATGCACAGATGAAAGTTGATTCGTCGGGTAACCTGCACGTGGCCTACTTTGGGGCTACGGGAGCGCTTCCTAGATACGCCCAGAAGAACTCTGCGGGGATCATCTTCGAAAACATTGAATCGTCCGGATCCGGTGGCTGGTACCCCAGTCTGACCCTTAACGCGTCAAACCAGCCGGTCATTTCCTATTATTCAGCTACGACCGGAAAAATCAAGGTGGCTACGCGTACTGGAGCCAACACTTGGTCGATTCAAGTCCTGGCGCGCTCCCTTACAAATCCAGTCGCCAGCGCTGTCACCATAGACGGCTCCGGAAACTTAAATGTCTTTTACTATGATGAATCAGTGCCCGGTTTCTTTGTTTCGGTTCAGTCCTCGGGGTCCTGGACTGAAACCAGGCTCGATTCATCTTCATCTGACGTCGGCACGAACCCGGTTGCAATTTATTCGTCAGCAAAAAACACGCTGCTCGTCACCTATTTTGACTCATCAAATCGGGCTCTGCGCTATGGCGCCAAAGTTGGCGCTGGAGCTTGGAATTTTGGCAATGTAACAACGACTGGCGGCGCCGGCTATTACTCTAGCTTGGCACTCAAATCTGACGGCACACCGGCAGTAGCATTCGCCTACCAGAATTCAACAAACCTAGGATACGCGACGTTCTCCAGTGGCTCCTGGGCCGTCACGGCTGCAATCTCCTCCAACGCTGTGGCATCAGTTAATCGACCTCAGCTTGTCTTAGGCGTCGCAAATCCATCAATAATATGTGGTGGCTGGAATGCTTCCTACCTAAGCGAGGCCTACTACAATGGGACCGTTTGGAGCTGGACCTCCGCCTCGGCCTCGACATCTTACAGCGCCATGGCACAAATATCCGCAACTGCGGATTCATCAGGCAACTTCTATGCCTTGGGCTATAATACAACAAATCAGATTTTTTCATTAATTACGAAAGTCAACGGTGCCTGGCAGTCGCCAGTTCCTTTTAGCAATTTAGTCTCCGGCACTAATGTAGTCGCTCCGACTCAATTCCTAACGACCTCAACCACGCCCAATGGAACCCTTCAGCTGGTGGCGACTAATGATCAAAGCGGCGCATACAACGGCATCATTCATTCCTACAGAACCTCTGCTGGATCATGGAGCACGGAGCTGGTGAAATCTGTGACCTCAACAGGAAACTATGCCGCCGGTCTGCCATTGTCATCCAACCTGATGCGGGCTCTTACCTTTGCGCCTACACCTGGAACCTTGCAGTGGGCTGACAGTAACCCTGGGGCCTGGGGCGCCTTCTCTTCGTCGGCAAGCGTTCCCACAGTTCCCGCCTACATCAATTCCGCAATCGACTCCGCAAGTAATACGCACGTTTGCTACCATAACGGCTCCACAGCCCTTTTATATGTCATGTACAACGGCACATCTTGGACGACACCTGAGTCCATTGCTAGTGTACCTGTTCTTGACCAGCCCTGTGTCATAGCTACCTCCGGTACCAATATCTACATGGCGTACTCTGACCCTATTCGACAGACGATTTCGCGTGTGGTGGGTGCCGCAAATACATTCGACATCAAAGATATCACCGCTACCGCGGCAACCAACATGGCCATCGCGGCCAGCGGTAGCGCTATCCACTTTGCCTACCTGAGCCAAGTCGCCCCAGGCAGTTATTCAGTATCTTGGTTGCGTCTTGACAACCTAACGCAGGCTAGCGAAGTTGCGTTGAGCAATTGCCAGAATCTGTCAATATCCCTTACCGTAAATTCAATTTCTGGCCAGCCAGTGGCGAGCTGCGTCCAGACAATTAATGGCAGCCAAGTCATTTCCGTGTCGACGAGAGGGGGCGGAAATAGCTGGACAACCGAGACGGCAACAACTGCGGTGCCTCAAAGCGGCCAAGCCTTGCACCGACTCTATTACTACAACAGCCATAGCTCCCTGATCATGACCAACATGAACGGAAACCTAGTCGAACTGCGCGGAAACTAGACGCCAAGCGTAGAGTATCGCCACATCAACTGTCCTCGGCCTGTCCCACTTCTATTGAAAACATTCGCTCCGCGGACGTCCTAGGCACGGCATATGTTCAAAATTCGCTATATAAACAACGTGCGTTTTTATAGTTGCGGTAAAATTCCAACAGGCCCCGGTGGTTATTAAACGTTGCGTGATTTCCTGAGGCGATGCCTAGCTGCTGGACCCATGCCGCCATTAGGAGGTTTATTTTACCTTCCTTGAACCGTTTTCGCTAAGATCACCAGATTCATGCGCGCGCGTTTTTATAAAATGAATCAGTGGGACGAGGTCAACTGGTTCTCTTTCTAGATCGATTCGAAGTTTATCAATTTCTGAGATTAACTTCGAGTCATCAACGCCGTGTATCGAAAAAGTAGGGCTGAGATTGATTGACGCGTCGCCGTTCTCTCTCAAGTGAGGATCCCACCTGAAATCATGGGTATGTCGCCGCTCCTGCGCATGGAGCAGACTTTGGAACATCCGCAGTGTTTGCAGCTTACACTGCAACTTTGCAACCCCGTTTCCTATCTCTCCCGGCAGAGGATTTGGACCGTAATATGCCACCAGCGTGATCACATTTTCCCAAATACCCGTGATTCCGCTGTTCCATCCGTTAAATAAAACTAAACTAAGAGACTTGCGCCTTGCTTCTTTTAGCGAATACATATCCATTGATTCCCTCCAAACGATCTGTTTAGTCTCTAGCGTTAGCGAGGAAAAAAATATTTTAATAGCGATATTATATGACCAGTATATATAGCAAGCAGTATGTTAGTCAACTAATCATCCGAGAATGAAGTTGTCATTTTTAGTACCCACGGTCAGTCAAGGTTGAATCTGCTCGGGGGCTCCGGGTCCGCAACGGAAATTAGTAACTCTTTTCGTGAACCATCAGGTTCACGAAACCTCCGCAAGGGCGCAAGGGCAAAACGGGAAAAGGGGAAAAGGGGGAAAGGGGAAGATCACATGCGCAAGAAAAGTTGTCTGCGCTAGCATTGACGTCCACAGGGGGAGTCGGCACAAATCTGGTAAGCCGTTCACCACCGCATAGGGACGTCGTTTCCGCCCCCGGCTAAATTGCCCCATCGCTGACTGATCACGATGGAGATCGACGTCCCATGAAAAAGTCCCCCAAGTCCCAGTCTGCCTTTCAAGCCCTCCGCGCTGATTTCGCGGCCTTCCGCGCCGGGTGCCGCCCCCATGCCAGGATCCCCGAGCATCTTCGAGAGGCCATTCTCAAAGCGGTCGCGGCCGGCATGGCGTTGGCGCTTCTCAAGAAGGAGTTCGGCGTGACCACAGGGCAGATTAGCGTCTGGCGGCAGAGTCGACGGCGGTCAGCGCCGGACTTCCCCAGAGTTCTCGATGTTATTCAGCCAGTATTGGGCGCTGCCCCTACCGGGCTGCGCGTGTCGTTCGAATCTGGTCGCCTACTGCTTGAACTCTCCTTTTAACGAGGTCACTCGACGACACCTAGCTGTTGCGATTTTATGGGCGTCATGACATTTTCGAATCATATGCATCAAGTCAAGTCCCAGCTATTATTGCCGACTGCCGGCAGGGGCCATAAAATGCCGACCTTTTGCCGATGGACGGTCGGTCCAGAGGAAACCAGCGCTGATGCAAGAAAAAGGCCGACCACAACTTGTGGCCCAGTTGCCCTAAATTTCCGCTGATCAGCCGCATAGATTGTCTTCCATGAAGCTAATCAAGAAGCACGTTATACTCTGGTTCAGCGTATCATGGGACGCCGTAAACCGCCTGTCGTCAAATCCGACGTCAGCGCTGCCGATAGAGGTTACCTGGGTCCCCCAAAGCATCACGTCGACGGCAGGGGTTGGATGTTGTAAAGGCCGCCGCGCTTGCGCGATATGATCTCGATCATTAGCCGGCCCATTCACTAAATGATCCACGTGAAATACCAGTCACCCTACGCCTCATCGGCTCGCTAACTCCGGTGACCTCACGTTCTAAGGCGCGCATTTGCCGGCCAAGCTTCGCGAAGTGGCGCATGTCCTTCTGCACGTCGGCGGACGTGTAATCGATCGCTGCGCGCATGACAGCTTCCCTGTCACGCTGCGCAACCGTTAAACTGCCGAGCCCATGCCTAGTCCCAGTCCAGAATTTAACCCACCTCAGCTCCCGGGCCCGGTTGCTCTCC
Organism: uncultured Pseudomonadota bacterium; assembly: GCA_903928445.1. GTDB lineage: Bacteria > Bdellovibrionota_B > Oligoflexia > Oligoflexales > CAIYRB01 > CAIYRB01. The sequence continues at coordinate 13,860 of CAIYRB010000085.1, forward strand.
GCCTGGAGAGAATGCCATCGTCCGATGAGGTCGGCGGCGAGCGCGAGATCCTTATGGTCTTGGACGCTCAACATCGTGGGATCCTTCTGGCGAAGAGCGCGCTCGGCCTGCTTCAGAAGCAAATATGATCCTGAATCCGTGCCGCACCGCCCTAAGATTGACTCCACATCCTGCCGATGCAGCGCGTCGTTATCGATTAGATCGATCAATCTCCCACGCTCAAACCGCGCATCGGCAACACCAATGTCATCAGACAAAAAAAGTCTTCCCGAGAATGCGATCTCCCCAGACGGACGCATGAGCGACAATTCTTCATGGTTACTGTCAATCGATTCCAGCACCAACCGCTGCTGCACGTCTGTGACCGCGAAATTGGCCTCTAAAAAAATCGGATAGCACGAATTCAACGGCAGCGAGTCGGCGTCGAATAGTGTCCTTTGATCCGGCTGGACGCTTGCAACCGCGTTGATACCATAGTGCCGCCCGGCAATCCGGATGTACTCGCGCAACCTAAAGCCAAAAAAACACATGGATCATCTCCGTTGAAGGAGTACATACTTCCGTCCTGTACATAGGTTATCGGCGACTGGAATGTCATGTGGGGACAACAGGCCGGGGATTCATTTTTTATGACCCCCAATATTGGCAATTTCCTCTCTTTGCCTCCCTGCGTTGCGCAGAAGTCCTGTTTGGTGCTGCCGGTGTAACCCGAGGTCACCTTGGGGAAATGGTGTCGATTCTTAATAAATATTGGCAACCTACGCCTCGGATTTAGCCACGATACCGGTCGCCAAAATCCTTCACGCCTCGGTTTGTGGACGCATAGTTGACCGGGTGTTGCGCTTCATGCCCTATGCCGTCTGAACGAGGTTCTGTTTCACTGAGTTTGGCGCAAGCATAGGGTGAAGCCACCGCAATTCAAGGCTCGCGGTCCGGCTCAAGCGTGATGACGGCGGTGCCGCAATAGGATGGAGGCGCACAACCTGGCCGCGCAGGAGCAAGGAACGGCTAAGCTGCGGGCAATCGTCTCCACTATGTCACGCCGATCCTGGCCAGCACGTCCTCTAGCTGCTCAGGCGACATGTACGATATTCGCAGCTCGCCTCGTCTGCCGTCGCCGGTGATGGTGACGCGGGTGCGCAGGTGTTCGCGCACTTGGTCGGCCACCGCTATGACGTCCGGATCAGTCGCCGCCTTCGCCTCTGACGCTCCTTTGCCTTCAGCGCCCGCACGTCCCCGTTTGGACTTTGGAAGCTTGCCGGTCTCTACATATGCTTTGAGTGCCGAGACCAGGAGGGCGTCGGACTTCCACCGCCGATTAGCAAAACTGATGATAAGAGTGCTGGTGTTGAAGGCAGAGGCGTTCGCCCGTACATAGCTCTTTGCTTCTTCTGGCCACCTTGCAATCGCTAGGTACGAATAAACTTGCCGCTTCGGTATTCGCCAACGTTTGGCTGCTTCAGGTACCTTGCGCACCACAGAGGTTTTTAGCGTCTGGGCCACGTGTTCAGCAATTTCGAGGAGCTGTAGCGGGGTATAGGCTGTGGCCTTTCTGCGTATGGTCCGGTCGATATTATGGAGAGCCACATTCTGGCGGCCGAAAGGATTAGATGGTGAAGAGAGTTGATTTGTCATCCTTCGAGTATAGCCGATAAGAGGCCTAGTGTTAATTCACACTTAGAGCCCTGTGCAGAGGTTCATTTTACGCATTAAGTAACTGATTATAAATTGAGATATGCTTATTTTTGTGAAGGTAATTCCAATCTGCTTCTCCTATTATGGCTCCGTTCTTAAGGCCAAAAGTGTGAATTAACACTCGCGACTCCTATCTGTGACCCATTTTTTAGTCCCTCCTTGCTTAGAGATCCGAGTTTGATTGAACTGAGTCCTATGCCTTGATTCGAGTAGGCGGATTAATTGACGGCGAAAAAATTGATCGAGCCTTTTGCTTACCTTTGTACAGACCGTGGTGGGCCACGGGCCCGCCACGGCTTTAACCAAATTATCCATTATAAGAAAAGTAGCTTCCTCCTTATCGACTCTGAGCTCCTGGACTGAGGATGTCCATTTGCCACGTGACGAAGCTCTCACAATCACAAATATAGCCAGCTTCAACGCTGGGCTGACAGCTCACGCCGCAAGCTGTCTATAGACTTGCTTTGAAAAAGCCAAGACCTTGAAACCGTTGTTGGTAAAGGCTTTGGTGGGAATTATTTTGTAGTCATATTGTAATCAAAAAAGAATTAGAAATCATTTAGTTTATGATGTCTT